>CALKXY010000016.1 GCA_938003545.1 uncultured Caulobacterales bacterium | reverse complement strand
GGATTTTATCTTCTTCAATGTGATGCTTTCCGTATCGCTGATCCAACCAATGCCGAGTGACTTCCCAATACGGTGTCCCCAGGCTCCACTTGTAATGACGCCAACACATTCGCCATTTGCAAAGATGGGTTCGCCGTGATGGAGAAGAGGGGCGTCGTCGCTATCATCTTCCAGTTGAAACAAGACCAAACGTTGTTTCATGACCTTCGACTCTTTTTGAGCGAGAACGGCGTCACGTCCAATAAAGTCTGATTTGTTGTAGTCTACAGCAAAGCCAAGGCCCGATTCCATTGGTGTGCCTTCTTCGTCGATATCGTGCCCCCAGCGACGATAGGCTTTTTCCATACGGCAACTATCAACGGCAGCATGACCAGCATGGGTTAAGTTGAACTCAGGCCCAACTTCCATCAGCTTCTCGTAAACATGCGCCGTAAATTCGACGGGGATGAGAAGCTCCCAACCGAGTTCGCCGACATAGGTGAGGCGATTGGCAATAACGCGCGCAAACCCGAAGTCGATTTCTTGGCTGGTGCCGAATGGGAAGTCCTCAGTCGCCAAACTTTCAGGCGTTAGTTTTGAGAGCAGGTCTCGGCTTTTTGGTCCCATGATGGAGAGCATGGACCAGGCATTGGTAGCGTCATAGGCCCATACAGATTTGTCTTTTGGCAGATGTTTAGTGAGCCACGTGAAGTCACGGACCTGCATTGGGCCGCCCGTCAGAACCATGAATTTCGTCTCAGACAGGCGCGTGACGGTAATGTCCGCCTCGATGCCGCCTGTATCATTTAGCCATTGTGTATAGATGAGCGCGCCGACAGGTTTATCAATATTCCCCGCGCAGATGTAATTCAGAGCGGCAACCGAGTCTGGGCCATCCACGATATATTTGGCGAAGTTAGAGTTATCAATAAGCGCCACATCGTTTTGAATAGCAAGGCTCTCGCGCTTGGCGTTTTCAAACCAACCTGGGCGGCCAAAGCTATATTCGAACTCAGGCTTTGATCCTGGCGCGCCGTAAAAAATGGGTTGCTCCCAACCTGATCTTTCGCCCATCGCGGCCCCTGCGGCAATGAGCTGATCATGCAGAGCAAGTCTGCGGATACCACGCGCTGTCTTCATTTGCTTGCCCGGCCAATGTGTCGACAGCAGAAGACCGAGGGTTTCCTTGATGCGTTCACCCAAAAAGGCACGGTTGGACATAAATGGCATAACGCGGCGAATATCAACGCTTTGCATAGATGTTTTTGTACGCCCGTTTAAAACCCATTCGGCCGTGATTTTCCCGACGCCGCCTGATGATAATATGCCTTGAGAGTTAAAACCTGCCGCCACGAAGATGTTTTTGACTTCCGGTGTTTCACCGAGATAATAGCGATTGTCGGGCGTAAAACTCTCAGGGCCATTAAAGAAAAGCTGTATGCCAGCCTCTTGTAGCATTGGCATACGTTCCATGGCTTTTTCTAAAATTGGCTCGAAGTGGTCAAAATCATCGGGGAGGGTGGTGAAGTTAAAGTCTTCGGGGATGCCCTCCATATAGATAGGCTTCGCGATAGGTTCGAACGCACCCAGTAAGACTTTTCCTGCATCTTCTTTATAATAGCTATGCTCATCTGTGACCGTGATGACGGGCATGTCTTTAGGCATGTTTTTCATGGGCTCTGTGACAATGTAAAAATGTTCTGCCGCCTGTAGTGGGATGTTAATGCCGTAGCGACGCCCGAAATCACGAGTCCACATGCCACTGGCAATGATGACTATTTCTGCTTCAATATCGCCATGTTCAGTTTTAACGCCTTGAACCTTGCCATTTTTGATAATCAGCTCATTGACTTTGGTGTTCTCAAAAATTCTTCCTCCACGCATGCGTGCGCCGCGTGCCATCGCATTGGTCACGTCCACAGGATTCACTTGTCCATTTCCTGGTACGAAATAAGCGCCTAAGACATCGTCAGTTTTTAAATACGGATGTTTCTCTGCAAGGTCTTCAGGGGAAAGATATTGGGCCTCCACGCCGACATATCGCGAACGTGAAATCGTGCGCTTGATATCTTCATGACGCCCTTCGGTTAGGGCCAAGGCCATGGAGCCGTTTTCAATATAACCTGTATGCTGTCCGGTTTCTTCTTCGAGTTCACGAAACAGTTTTGTAGTGTAAACAGCGAGGTCAGTTTGGTTTTTTGAACTTCTTAACTGGCCGACAATGCCCGCAGCATGCCAAGTCGTGCCTGATGTGAGAGTCTTGCGTTCCAACAGAACAACATCAGACTCGCCTGATTTGGTAAGGTGATAAGCAATGGAACAGCCTGCAATCCCGCCGCCGATAACAACGATTCTGGCTTTCTCTGGGAGGCTCTTTTTGTCAGACATGCCTGTTCCTAAAATATTGTTTTGTTGTCAACGAAATTAAAAGATGTTAGGTGTTTATGCAATACATATTATCTGGATCTATCCAGAATGGAGTCGAATTTTATGAGTGTGATAGATCAACTTGAACGAAAAGCAGAATTTCAAGGGGTGTGTCTTAAGGGAAAGGCGCTCGTTCTTGACTTTGGTTCTGTCATATCACGCTCGATCTTTGAAAAACGTTTGGAGGTCGCGGATAAATTAGGGTTGCCGCGGGATACATTTGGGTGGGCGGGACCGACTGCGCCTGAGACGGATGAGCTCTGGCGTGATATGCTTGCGGACAAACTTACAGAGCGTGAATATTGGGCGGAGATGGCAAAAGATATCGGTCGTAGGTTAGGTCAGGATTGGGAACCATTGGATTATTTGAATGCTGCCAGAGCTGATGACATCAATGATGATATCCGTCCTGAAATCAAAAATTTGATTGGTCGAGTTAAAGCCGCTGGCGCAAAAGTAGGGGTGCTTTCCAACGAGCTTGAGCTCTTTTACGGAAAAAAAGCTATGGATTCAGTAGGCGTCCTAAAGGAGATGGACGCAATGGTGGATGCAACTCACACGAAAATTTTAAAGCCCGACCCACGCGCTTATGAAAAAGTGTTGTCCTTACTGAATACGCCCAAAAGCAAGGCTGTTTTCCTCGACGACCAGCCTCGTAATGTCGAAGGCTCATTAGCCTATGGTATGGAGGCGATTTATTTTGATGTTAGAATCCCAAAGGCCATATGTGACGAGGCTTGGGACTTACTTGTTAGAGCTTGATGTAAAACTACGGTCTTTATGATGGTGTGGTCTTTTATGTTTTGAAATATAGTCATATTGTCTGTTGCGATTGTGCTATATTGATTTTGTTAGTCTAGTGGATATGATTGTGAGGCTGATAAGGAATCCGATCTATGCCACTTCAAGACAAGTCTAAGTCTAAAAGCCCTAGCCTGAACTTGGATACCTTTTTGCCTTTTGAATTGGCGGTTATTGCTAACCGCGTTTCATATATGGTCGGTAAGATATTTGATGAAAAATATGGACTCCAAATTCCAGATTGGCGAATTTTGGTCACGTTGGAAAGAGATGGAAGTCTCGCGCCAAATGAAATCGTAGCGAAAACCTCAATGGATAAAGCGCGCGTAAGTCGAGCGCAAAGGCGCCTATCGGATATGGGGCTTGTGACTGTCGTGGATAATCCAGATGATGGTCGTCGCAAAATGCTAGGACTGTCTCAAAAGGGGCGGGAGATGTGCGAGGAAATCGTACCTGAGGCTATACGCCGGGAAAACTGGCTTATGGATGCTCTAAGTCCGGCGGAACAGGTCGCTCTGCATAGCATATTGAGCAAGCTGCATACGCGCACGGAAAATTCCATCGACTTTTAGTCGAGACATGCCTCCGGCCTAATCTGATCTGTTGTTGTATTATTGCAACGTAATTCCATTTTCCCTGATGGAGGCCTCAATGGGCTTGCGTGTTAACTTGTTTTAAGTTAATTAGTATCGTGTGAAACAATACTAAGGGGAAATTAGCTATGTCTACAATAATAAGTAATAACAATTACAGGCAATCTAAGTCATTGAATAAAAAAAGAGTTTTGTCTTTATTGATGACGTCAGCATTGGTCGGTAGTGCCGGGATTGCGCAGGCGCAAATTGTAACGGATGAAATCATTGTTACAGCTCAGAAAAAAGAACAAAGCCTACAAAGCGTCGGTATTGCGGTTACGGCATACTCAGGTGAGCAGATTGAAGCTTTAGGATTTCAGAACACCACTGACATCGTTTATCAGACGCCTGGCTTGCAGCTTTATGAATTTTCTCCAACGATCACAGTCTACAACATTCGTGGCGTTTCACAGAACAGCTTTGCTGATAATCTTGAAGGTCCTATCGCTGTCTACATTGACGACGGTTATGTCAGTGCCCTTGGTGCGCAAAATCAGCCGATTTATGATGTTGACAGAGTTGAAGTTCTAAAAGGTCCGCAGGGCACGCTTTATGGGCGGAATGCGACGGGCGGCCTTATCCATTACATCAGCCGCAAACCAACAGAAGAATTTGAAGCTCGCGGTTCAGCTTCTTTTGGCTCTTACAATTACCATGAAGTCGAGGCGTCAATAAGTGGCCCTATCACCGATAATATTCGTGCCAGGATTGCGGCTGTCGACACCAAAGAGGATGGTTATTTGGAGTCTACAAATCCAGATGTTAGAGACGCTTATGGTAAGAACTCAACCGCGGCTAAGGCCTTTCTGGAAATAGATGCTGGGGCCTCAACGACGCTTTTGCTTAATCCTTATTGGTCAAAAGATAGTGATGTTCCAACGGGAGCATATGTACGTGTAGAAGCGGCACAAGATCCGACGACGGGTTTAGGTATCGCAGTTGGAACACCTGCAGATCCATTTTCACATTCATCAGATGCGCAAGGCCGGTTTGACCGCGAAATATTCGGTTTAACGGCCAAGGTGGAGCATAATTTCAATGACTCCGTTAAGCTAACGTCCATAACCAATTATCAGGAAATGGATAAGTATTACTTTGAGGATTCAGAAGGGCGGAATTTAACAGTTGGAGATATCATTGGGTTTGGGCCAGCCTTTGACGACTTTAATTCACTCGGTGTCTTTAACTTCGCGACCAACTCAGACTTCAAACAATTCTCGCAAGAGATAAGGTTTTCTGGTGATACCGAAAAACTGTCATGGCAGGCAGGTGGTTTTTACTTAGACATTCAGCAAAACAACTTTGCCCTTGTTGAGGGACTCGCTGCGCTCTTTACAAATCCAGACACCTTTAACCCTGGTGTGGGCCAAGGCTTTACGTCGCAAGCAAGAAGCGACTTTGATCTTGATGCAAAGTCAATTTCGGTATTCGCTCAAGGTGATTACGCACTTTCGGATAACCTCAAACTCGTTGCAGGTTTGCGCATTGTAAATGACGATAAGACATTCAACTCATTCATTCGATATCAAGAGGTTGATCCAACGGTTTCAAATCTTGCCTCAGGCGTTGGCGGGGCGAATGCTCCAGTTATTGATGTTCTGCAAATTGCTGATGGATCGGATTTCCCGGATTTCCCAGAGCAGCCCGTGCCTGCAACATTCTTGTCTGGTTTCGCGCCAATTTGCTATTCTGTTGAAGTAGACACGCGCTGCGCCGATGATGCAGCTGATCCAAGTGCTAACTTTGAATACACGGATTGGGCTGGTAAATTGCAGCTAGAATATACAACGAATGCTGGCTCTCTCTTATACGCGGGTATTAATCGCGGGACAAAAGGTGGTAATTGGGCTGCGCCTAACTTCCCAGATTCGGCACGTGCTAATGGTATTGAAAGTCTTGCGCACACCGAGGAAACACTGTGGTCATATGAGGCTGGTTTCAAACACTCCTTTGCCAATGGTATCGGTCGGTTTAACGCGGCTGCTTTCTATTATGACTATGATGATTACCAGGCCTTCTCTCTCACAAACTTTGTACAAAACATCACCAATAATGATGCGTCAGTATTGGGTGCGGAGTTCGAATTAGCCTTGAACCCAGCAGAAGGCTTAGATTTTCTCTTTGGTGGTTCTTTCATTGACAGTGAAGTCAAAGGGATTGTGACGCCAAATGGCTCCGTCATTGATACAGAGCTTCCAAATGCGCCTTCAGTGTCTTTAAACGGTCTTGCGAGATATGGATTTGAAATCGGCAGTGGTGAATTATCCTTTCAGGTCGATGGTAACTACAATGGGTCGCAATTCTTAGAGGTAACGAACCCTGCTTCAGCTGAAGAGGACGGGTATTTCGTAGGAAATGTACGCATCGCTTACGCCCTTGAGAATGACATTACGGTTGCAGGTTGGGTGCGAAATGTGACGAACACTGAGTATCGTGTTTACTCGCTTGACGTTGCAGGCGCGCCAGCACCCTTTATCAATGATGTTTATGCTCGCCCAAGTACGTATGGTATTACGGTAAGCGGCAAGTTCTAAATCGCTTTAGATATTTAAACTTTGAAAACCCAGACGAATGTCTGGGTTTTTTTATGCCTAAGGAAGGTTTGGTTTTAGGGTGGGCGAGCAGTAAAGGGTTTAGGTCTGCCAGCCTCTTACTCGTTTTAAAAAAGTAGTCGTAGAGTTTTCAATAAAGATTTGTGACGGTCACAGGCCCCGCCAAGACGGACGCAGGTATAACCTCCCTGTGGAGGGTGTTTTATGGTTTCAGCGATAACATCTTCTGTGACGCCTGTTCATCGGCGATTTGGTTACTCTAATACTAATACCCTGAAACCCAGTCAGGTAGGATAACGCCATTAGCTTTAACGTAGTTATCCCATTCTGTAATGAGATCGCTTTTGATCTCCGGGCTTTGCGCAGACAAATCATTTTTCTCCGAAATGTCGGTTTCTATATTATAAAGTTGCCATTCACCCGTTCCTGCTGGTGGAGGCATGTTCACCATCTTCCAAGGTCCTTTACGGATGAAGTATTTTCCCAAGACTTCACCCGCGTAAAGGCGATGTCCGTTCTTTACGAGCGCCTCGGCATCCGTGAAAATTGGCACTAGAGACTGACCTGTCATTGCGTGCACGGTGCGGCCTTTATACATCGGGGCGGGGTGATCTACGTTTGCTACATCCAGAATCGTCGGCGCAATATCTTGCAGATTGAAAAACCGATTTGAAACAACTTCTTGCTCAAATCCTTTGTAATGCACGAAGGCAGGCACTCTTATGCCGCCTTCGGTCGGGAAGCCCTTATGCATACGAAAACTTGGCGCGCCAGCTCGTGCCCAATTGGGGCCGTAGAAAACATAAGAGTTAGGTCGTCCCATATTCTCAAAGCTAAAGTCATGTTTGGAATCTATATTGGCTCGAATTTTTGGGTATTTATCGGCAGGCCATGTTTCTTCCATATCGTGACCTTCCGCCCCATTATCGGACAGGAAGATGATCATCGTATTGTCAAATTCGCCTTTACTTTTCAACGTTTGGATAAGGCGGCCCGTATGCTGATCGATTTCATCAATCATGGCGGCATATATTTCCATGGCGCGAATTTCGGTCGCTTTTTCAGATGCGCTTAATGTCGTCCAATCCTTACCTTTGGGGGGCGCCGTATTTTCCTCAGCATCTAGCGGCATAATACCTAGCTGTTTTTGGCGTTTAAGGCGTGCCTTGCGAAGGTGGTCCGCGCCTTTGTCGTAACGCCCTTTATATTTCGCGATTGTGGCGTCAGGTGCCTGTAGCGGCCAATGCGGAGCAGTATAGCCTAGGACCGCAAAGAAGGGTTTGTCTTCATCTTCATCTGCTTCGATATGGTCGATTAATTCATCGACATAAAATTGCGTTGAATATTCAAAGCCTTCGGGCAGTTTTTCAAGTTTCTCGCCATTCCTGCGGTAGGGTGCTACGGCTTTTGGGTCAGGATGGTAGGCGGGCAGCATATCACTGAAATGGCTGGCTCCGCCAGAGAGTAGCGTGAAGCTGCGTTCAAAGCCTCGTTGCGAGGGTGCTGTTTCCGCAGTCATGCCCAAATGCCATTTGCCGGATAAATAGGTGTTGTAGCCGGAGTCTTTTAGCAGGCTGGCAATCGTCACGACATCCGTGTTCAGGTAACCCTCATAGCCTGGCTGCCCACTTTGATTGTCGGCCATGTCTTCCGCCATATTACCGAGGCCCGCTTTGTGAGAATCTACTCCTGTTAGTAGCTTTGCACGCGTCACTGAACAAACTGGAGACGCGTAAAAATTAGTCAACCGAATGCCGTCATAGCTCAACTTGTCCAGATGGGGCGTTTCAATTTCGCTCCCAAAACTGCCCAAGTCGGCCATGCCCATGTCGTCGGTGACGATGACCAAGATATTGGGACGTTCTGCTGATGCGGGTGGGGCATATGTTACTGGTGTTTGATCTGTCTTCTCACTGGGCGCGCACGCCGCCGTGCCCATCGCAACCGCTAGGGTCAGAGAGTGCTTTATTGTTCCACCAAATATCTGCTTTACCATGATTTCGGCCCTCTACTGAACTGCGGCAAAGCCAGCATCTAAGCTGGTCAACAATGTTTGGACATCTGCAGAGGTGAGAACCAAAGGCGGCGAGATGATGATATTATTACCGGACACCCGGATCATGGCCCCCGTTTCATAGGCTGTCTTTGCGATGGTCCCGATGGTCGGTTTGTCGAGTGGCTTTTTCGTCTCACGATCTGACACGAGTTCAGCTGCGCACATCAAGCCTTCGCCGCGAACATTCCCAATAATCTCATATTTATCAGAGAGTGTATGTAACCCAGCCAGTAATTCTTTACCGCGTGCGGCCGCATTTTCATTGACCTTCAGGCGCTTTGTCTCGCGAAGACAGGCGAGGGCAGCAGCGGCCCCAACCGGGTGACCTGAATAGGTATAGCCATGGCCAATTGCGGCGGCTCCTGTCTTATCTGTTTCAAAAGCCTCCGCGACTTCATCTGAAATCATCACAGCACCGAACGGGAAGAACCCATTTGTAATGGCTTTGGCGGAGCATAGGAAATCTGGTTTCATGCCCCAGTGACGTGACCCCGTCCAACTGCCTGTCCTGCCAAAAGCTGTGATAACCTCATCGGCGATAAGTAAGATGCCGTGTTTAGAGCATATCTCCCGAACGCCTGGCATGAAGCTCTTGTGAGGTACAATAACGCCGCCAGCGCCCAAGACAGGCTCCATAACAAAAGCCGCAATTGTGTTTGCGCCCTGAAACGCGATTTCAGCCTCTAAGGCGTTTAGGCAAAGTTGCGCCAGTTTTTCAGGGTCGGTTTCATTGAACGGATTATGATATGTAAACGGGGCCGGAATATGATGGCAGCCCGCCATAAGTGGCTCATAGGCCGTACGGAATTTAGCGTTGCCATTGACCGAAGCCGCGCCAAAATGTGTGCCGTGATAGCCATATTTCAAGCTCAGGAATTTCACGCGTCCCGGATGACCTTTGATTTTGTGATATTGCCGAGAGAGACGTAGCGCGGTCTCAACACTATCCGAGCCGCCAGAGGTGTAAAAGGCGCGGGACAGGCCGTCTGGCTCAAAGAAGTCTCTTAGCTCTTCTGACAATTCAATGACGGCATCATTGCTCGTGCCGCGAAAAATGGAATAATAGGGCAGGGATTCCAGTTGCTTTGCGATGGCCTCTTTGATTGGGTCGCAGGAATAGCCCAAGTTGACATTCCAAAGTCCGCCAACGCCATCTACAACTTCGTGGCCATCAATATCCGTAATCCGCACGCCTTGTCCGCCCGTCACTATGGTTGGTGGGTTTTTCAGACTGTCGCCGGGATGCGCCATTGGGTGCCAAACAGAACGGGCATTATTGGCTTTTAAGAAATTATTGTCTCGCATGGCACGATCCTTAGGGTTTGTATTTATGATGCGGATTAAGCCGCCTTTAAGAGTAGTTTTGAAAATGACTGCGGTAAGACGCCGCCGGTATCGTGGGTGAGGTCAGTGGCAGCCTTCATAACAAGAGCGGGCAAAGTTTGAGAATCCGCTTCGGATATACGCGTTGTTGGGGCGGCTATTGAAATCGCGCCAACGACTTGCCCCGATCGATTAAAGACGGGGGCGGAAAAGGAATGAACGCCTTCTTCAAACCCGCCAACGGACTCAGCGTAACCTTGAGTTTGGACGGCGCTTAGCCTGTCTCTGATAATATCTGGGTCTGTTATCGTATGGTCTGTGTGACGTGTGAGAGGTTTTGAAGTGATCGTCTTTACAAAGTTGGTCGGGGAGAATGCTAAGACTGCTAGACCAGAGCTTGTTGCATGTAGCGGGTGGCTATCTTCACTCCCCATCATAATGCCAATCGCATTTTTGCGGCTGTAGTGATGCGCGACACTGATGAGGCTCTTCCCGCGTAAAAGAGAGATATGCGCTGTTTCATGTGTTTGATCACTAAGGGCTTCAACGGCTGTGCGCGCACTGGCAAGGAACGGGACGGCGGCCTCTCGCACATTGGCGAGACGCAGGACTTCGGGGCCAATACGGTAAAGTTTATCTGGGCCAAATTGTTCTAGCAGGCCCGCATCACGCAGCGCATTTAGGGCGCGGTGGGCGGTTGCCTTGTCCATTTTGGAAATACGGGCAATGTCACTCAAGCCAAGCTCAAGTCGACTTTCGTTAAATAAAGCCAGCAGAGACATGGCTTTTGAAACAGTACCCATAAAGATTTGCCTTCTGATCTGACTTGCAGATTGAGGATTTATGTGTCACCTGTCAATCATATAATGAGCCATTGGTTCAATAATTAAACCGACGAGGCAAATTTTTATGAAACAGAATCTTATTGATGACATCAAAGCGCAAACGATTTCGCCGCAGTTTCATTTGATCGACGGGAAAGCGGCTCCTGCCTCTGATGGGGGCGAGATTGACGTTATAAGTCCGATTGACGGCAAGAAAATCACGACAATGGCTGCGGGTACGCGTGAAGATGCCAATTCAGCTGTTTCCGCGGCACGGCGGGCTTTTAACTCAGGTGTCTGGTCTGACATGGCGCCCAAAGACCGTAAAAAAATTATGTTGAAATGGGCGGAGTTGGTCGAAGCCGAAGCGCTGAAACTCGCCGTTTTGGGCGTTCGTGATAATGGGACTGAGATAGGTATGGCGCTAAAGGCAGAGCCAGGATCATCTGCTGGAACAATCCGTTATTACGCGGAAAGCTTAGATAAATTATACGGCGAAATTGCGCCGACTGCTCCTAATCGTTTGGGCTTAATCCATAAAGAACCTGTAGGCGTCGTTGGCGTTATAGTTCCGTGGAATTTCCCAATGATGATTGGGGCGTGGAAACTAGCGCCTGCTTTGGCGGCAGGTAACACAGTCGTATTAAAGCCTGCCGAGGTTGCGTCTCTGTCATTGCTGCGATTGTCTGCGCTTGCCCTCGAAGCAGGTATGCCGCCTGGCGTATTGAATGTCGTGACGGGGGCGGGCTCCGTTGTCGGTGAAGCGATTGCTTTGTCGATGGATGTGGACGTACTGGTCTTTACGGGGTCTGGCGGGGTCGGTCGGCGATTGCTGGAATATTCTGCGCGGTCCAATTTGAAACGTGTCTATCTAGAGCTTGGCGGGAAATCCCCTCAGGTCGTCTTTGCTGATACGGAAAATCTCGCTTTGGCCGCCAAGACTGCTGCGAGCGCGATCTTTAGGAACTCGGGACAGGTTTGTATCGCCGCGTCCCGTTTGCTCGTTGAGGCGAGCATACATGATGATTTTATCAGTGAAGTTGCCAAACACGCAGAGGCGTTGAAGGTCGGAGACCCGCTTGATTTGAACAATGATATAGGGGCCGTAACCTCCGCCGTTCAACTCAAACAGAATTTAGAATTTGTGGATGGCGCAAAGACGCAAGGCTGTGAGTTAGTTACAGGCGGTCATCAACTCCACAAAGATACCGGCGGTTTTTATATGGAACCGACGATTTTCACGCATGTGTCGCAGACCAGCGATCTTTGCCAGAAGGAGGTTTTCGGACCCGTCTTGGCCGTTTCCACATTCACGTCTGAAGACGAGGCCATTCATAAAGCAAATGACACTGATTTTGGATTATCGTCTGCGTTGTGGACGTCTAATTTATCGCGAGCGCATAGGGTCACGCGTAGGCTCAAAGCGGGGGTTGTTCATGTGAATACTTATGGTGGGGCCGAAGTATCCATGCCGCTGGGCGGAGTAAAGCAATCTGGAAATGGGCACGATAAATCTCTTCATGCTTTTGATAAATATCTGAATCTGAAATCGGCTTGGATTGCGCTTTAGCGGGCACTTCTTATTGAAATTGCTAAAATGCCGCCATAAAGTTTCGTTGTCAATGAAACTATTTTGCGTTAGCTGAGGCTTCGTTTTTTAAGCGATATATGACTATGCGCGTCAGAGGGACATCATGAGCAAATCACCTTACGATATTTTATTCGAACCTGTGAAAATTGGGCCAGTCACGGCCCCAAATCGCTTTTATGCTGCACCTCATGCAACCGGGCATGGATATGCATTGCCACAAGGCTCCCAAGCCCTCCGTGCCATGAAAGCCGAGGGCGGATGGGGGACCGTCGCAGTCCAGATCACCGAGGTCAGCAATGATTCTGATATGGCCAATCATCCGATTGAGCGGATTTGGGATGAGGTCTATATTGATCAACATATCCGTCAGGTAGAAGCTATTAAAGAACATGGCGCTTTAGCCGCCATTGAATTGGCGCATGGCGGTATGCGGGCACGAAATTTCTCAACGGGTGTTCCTGTCATTGGACCATCAGATTTACCCATATTGAGAGCTGAAATCCCCGTTCAAGCGCGCGCTATGGACAAAGCGGACATCAAAGTTTTTCGCCAAAAACATAAGCAGGCGGCCATAAATGCGAAAGCGGCCGGCTATGATATCCTTTATGTCTATGCTGCTCACGACATTTCAATCTTATCACATTTTCTGTCGCGCCGGACCAATCAACGCAATGATGAATATGGTGGGTCCCTTGAAAACCGCGCCCGTCTCTTGCGCGAAGTTCTGGAAGATACGTTGGAAGTCGCTGGTGGAGAACGTGCGGTCGCATTGCGATTTGCTGTCCACGAAGTTGGGGCCAAAAAGGCGATGACATATGACGGCGAGGGTAGAGAGGTCGTTGAAATGCTGGCTGAACTCCCAGATCTTTGGGATGTAAACATATCAAGCTGGTCAGCGGATTCCTCTACATCCCGCTTTTCGGAAGAAGGCTATCAGCTGGACTTTATGTCCTTTGTCAAAACGGTCACGACCAAACCTGTTGTCGGCGTTGGGAGGTTTACATCGCCAGATAAAATGGCCTCCTTGATCCGTTCTGGTAAGCTCGACTTAATCGGCGCGGCGCGGCCTTCTATTGCAGACCCGTTCATTCCTAATAAAATTCGCGATAATAAAATTGATGATATCCGCGAGTGCATAGGCTGCAATATCTGCGTCAGTATGGACTCTTACGGCGTCCCGTTGCGCTGCACGCAAAACCCCACAATTGGCGAGGAATGGCGACGAGGTTGGCATCCAGAAATTATTCCGAAAGACAAACATGAGCATAATACGCTTATTGTCGGAGCGGGTCCTGCTGGGTTGGAATGTGCCTTAACGCTAGCCAAGGCGGGGCATCATGTCACTCTGGCTGAGGCATCCGAGGAAGTTGGCGGACGCATTAACAAAGAAAGCGCATTGCCAGGTTTGGCGGCATGGCGCCGCGTCCGCGATTACCGTGAATATCAATTACAGCAAATGGCCAATGTCGACATCTACACCTCCAGCCCGTTAGGTGTCGACGATTTGGCGGAGTTTGGAGCCGAAAAAATTATTATCGCGACGGGCTCAACTTGGCGAGCTGATGGTGTGGGTAGTACAAATTTTGATGCCCTGACATGGGAAGAAGGCATGACTGTCCTGACGCCCGATGACATCATGTCGGGCGCAATCCCAAAGGGTCCTGTTGTCGTTTACGATGATGATAATTTCTACATGGGAAGCCTCATCGTTGAGGCGCTCAAAGCAAAAGGCTGCGAGGTCAGTTATGTGACGCCTGCGGCCAGTATTTCGGCTTGGACAGTGCACACGCTTGAGCAAAGAAAAATTATTACGCGTCTAAAGGCATTGAGAGTTCCGCTATATGTCAATTCATCCTTGGTCGCGTCCTCGGCTTCGGATATCGATATTTTAAATGTGCATAGTCTTGATGGGCCTCAAAAACTACGATGTGAGACTTTAGTTTTTGTAGGCGCGAAAACGCCGAATAACTCACTTTTCTATGACGCTCAGAAATCACTGCCTGAAACGGAAATAATGGCCACTGGCGATTGTCTTGTTCCAGGCATTATACAGGCCGCCGTTCATTCAGGCCACAGAGTCGGGCGCATCATGATGGAAAATTACAAACGTGGGATAAAATTGGATAAGCCTGCTATGTGATTTTATCTAAAATCCTGAGCCTGTATTTATGACGTGGACTTTATAGAAAACCTTGTGCGCAAGAGGTGACGTGGTTGTAAAAGCGGATAATCAATATGTGACACAGAGAGTATAATCAATCAGGCCTAAGGTATGCGCCCGCTAATCCCTGAGCCTCTAAATTAAAGTGGTGGCTGGCAATGAGTGACGTTCATCAAGCTGCATTTAAAATATAATATATCTAAACATATGATGTATGTGTTGATCTTCGAAAAAGGCTGACCTACGTATACCTAAATTTGAAATCTGATTATCATTGGAGGGCAGTCGAATGAAAGCTCTGAAACAAGCTGGTTTTTTGGTGGCGGCAGGCGTATTCGCAGCATGTTCAAACGCCGATTTGCCAGATCATGATGCTGGGTTAAATGTTGTCGATACAAATTCGCCATTTGCGATGCACCTTCCAGATCACCTCGTGAGTTCTGATCTTACGCCTGCTTCTGATCCCTTAAATACTGGGGGTTGGCGCTTGAATACAAATATCAGTGATGAATTTAATGGCGGCGAAATCGACCACTCTAAATGGCTCGTGCAGGGTCATGAGGGGAATTACTATATTTGGAAAGGTCGTGCACCTTCGCAATTTGCACCGCATAATGTCATCGTTGAGGATGGGTTTCTGAAAATTAGAACGCAATGGGAACCAGATTTTCCTTTTGCTCAAGAAGCCTATGCAGATGGACAAAACAACGACACATATGGTGTTTTTGAAGGGGCGCCTTTGCCTGTCACAACAGCTGCTGTTGTGAGTAAACAACGTTTTCTAAATGGCTACATGGAAGTACGCTCAAAAGCTGGATATGCCGCCATGACGGCTGCGTTTTGGGCGATTGGATACCAGCAAGAGTTAGATGTTTATGAGCAGATGGGGAACCCTACTATTAAAGGGGGGCTCAGCGGAAATAAATTTAAGATGACTGTGCATGATTGGAGTCCGCCATCCATTCGCCCGACTCGCGTTTTCGGTTATTCTCAAGAATTACCTTACAATGTTTCTGATGAATATGGTGTTTTTGGTGCTGAATGGGGCCAAGATTACTTGAAGATATTTATCGATGGTAAGGAAGTTCATCACGTTGAGCAAAAAAATATTGGTACAGACTTTGTTCTGAACAACCCAATGGAAATTTGGTTGGATTCCGAAATATTCAAATGGCTGGGTATTCCACACGAGGCGGAACTGCCCGTAGATTACGAAATTGATTATGTTCGGGTATGGCAGAAGCCATCAGAGAATATTCTTGATCAAGATCGACAGTTTTATGGGTTTGAAGGTCCGTATCTTTTCCAGACAGCACAACGACCTTTTGATCTCTTACCAGAGGACAATGATAATAATGATTATCAACAATTCTGGGGTATTAGTGAAGCAAGTTCTAAGGCGTTTAAGATTGTAGAGAACCGTTGGTACACAGGTGTCAATAGCTTGAAATATGTTACGCAAGGTGACCCGATTGATGTGGCCGCTGTGTCGCCAAAAGGGTCTATGAAGCTAGAAGCTGGCGAATACGAAATTTCATTTAAGATATTTCTAAATCACGGATTGCAACCCAATGAAATGTCGTTGGATCTGCAATCTCCACACGTCGATTTACCTTTTGATTTAACCAAGGTTGAGCGAGAAAAATGGGTGACAGTGAAAAAACGTTTTTCGAAATCCGAAGCGTCTAACGTGGATGATCACATGATTATCTCAATATTGGGCAAAGATATTCCAAAAGGCGCACGTGATTTCTACTTGGATGATATTGAAATCAAAGCTGTACGATAAAGTTTAGTAAATTGAATTTCCCCTCGACTATAGCGACCATTTCTTGATTGATCTGGTCGTTTTTTTTGGAGTTAGACTGTGATGATGAACGCGTATAAATACTTTTCGTTTTTAACACTGGGGCTTTTGGTTGCTTGTTCTCACGCGGTTGAAGACCTCTCGACTGAAACCATATTCCCTCTATCTGATCCGAATAATACAAGTGGTTGGTCTCTAAATGTTGAGGTTAGTGATGAGTTTAACGATGAAGACCTTGATGAAAACCGTTGGTATGTAGCGGGTAAGTTTGAAGATGGTGTTCCCGTATATAAGCATCCAGATAACCCTGACAAAAAGGTATGGAAGGGGCGAGCGCCTTCACAATTTTCTGGACGCAATT
Organism: uncultured Caulobacterales bacterium; assembly: GCA_938003545.1. Taxonomy (GTDB): domain Bacteria; phylum Pseudomonadota; class Alphaproteobacteria; order Caulobacterales; family Maricaulaceae; genus Litorimonas. The sequence continues at coordinate 22,046 of CALKXY010000016.1, read as the reverse complement.
ACCGATTAGAAGATGGTATGTTAAAGTTGGAAACTCGGTGGGAGCCTGATTTTCCATTTACGGACGAGCTCGATAAACCATGGGGTGACGACAAGACACGCAGTAAATTTGAAAACATTACAACGGCAAGTATTCTCGGTCGGAAAGCGTTCAAATACGGATATATGGAAATACGAAGCAAAGCGGCAGATGCTGAAATTACAAGTTCATTTTGGTCAATTGGGAATGGCACCGAATTTGATATGTTCGAACAATTTGGAGACCATCGACAACCTCAAAAACTAGACAAAGATCGTGAACTTTGGTGGTCTATCCATGATTGGACGCAACGCCCAAAGGGACCAAGTGTATATACAGAACATCATGACTTGGGGTTTCGTGTGGCTGATGATTTCCACACTTATGGAATTGAGTGGGATGAGACAGGTGTGAAGTATTATGTTGATGGGAAACTTTTCACTGAAGCTAGCAGAGAACAAATAAATGCTTATGCGAGCGCAAAAGGATATGGCGAAGGTTACGTCATCACAAAACCAATTTATATTTGGTTGGATCAGGAGACGTTTCCTTGGCACGGAGTGCCCGACAGCAAAGAAGATTTAGAGTTGAACAGTCCTGACCATAAGAAAGACGATGGAGTTGTTGATTTTGAAATCGACTATGTTCGAGTTTGGCAAAAAAACTAAAATGCCATTTTGTGCTATATAGAAAGCCTTTCACATGAAGATTTTATCAGTCTTACTATGTCTTTCTACTATTTTTGTTATGCCGTCTTGTAGCAAAGCAAATTCAGCCAATACAAATTTTGTTCATACCGAAGTACCTGTTAATTTATCACCAGTTTCCGATCCAGAGAACATTGGGAAATGGGTTTATCAAAATGCGTTAAGCGATGAATTTAACGAGACCGATTTCAACCGTAATGTCTGGCACAATATGGGGGAGGGCGGCGACTTTAAAGGCCAGTGGAAAGGCCGGGCTCCATCGCAATATAATCCTGCTAATATTCGGGTCGAAAATGGCTATCTTTATCTCACATCCCGTTGGGAGCCAGACTATGACTTTGCTGAAGATGGTCCACGTGGAAATGCGACGAGCGATATCGGGTATGGTGATATTGCCCCTGTTACAACAGCCGCGTTGCTTGGAAAAAATACATATAAGTTCGGATATATGGAGATGCGCGCTAAAAAGGCAGATGCACCTATCTCCAGTTCCTTTTGGACCACAGGGCCGGGCGGAGAAACCGATGCCTTTGAATCTTTTGGGAAAAACCCCAAGAACAGATGGTCAGAGCGACGGCTCCACACATCCCTACATGATTGGCGCAAGGGGTCAGAAACATATGGAAAGAGAATATGGGACATCAGCCATATTTTAGATTTTCGTGTGGCCGATGATTTTAATATTTACGGTTTTGAGTGGGACCCGAACTACTTGTCTATCTATATAAATGGTGGCTTGGTAAAATGTATGAGTCGTGAAGATTTAGGTGATCGTTGGGTCGCGACGTCGCAACATAAAATCTGGATAGATTCTGAAATTTTTGATTGGGAAGTTGCACCCAATGAACTTTCCAAAGCGGATTTCGGAGATGAAGGCGTTGACTTCATTGTTGACTATGCACGCGTTTTTAAACGTGAGGGAGATCGTTTCGGCCCGGGCTGCGAAGCGCGAGAAAACCTCATTCCTAATGGGGACTTCGAAAGTGGGGTAAAGGGATGGGAAGACCAGGGTGTGTTGACAACGGAGAGTTTTCAAGGCGAGAATGCGCTGCGTTTTGAAGGGGAAGCTCGTATCAATCGCACAATCAAAGTGAAACCGAATACGCTTTACCTTTTGTCTGCTGCAGTGTCTTCGGATGATACCAATATGAAAGATAAATGGATGAACGCCTATATGGGTGTCGTCGAAAATGGTGTTAAAAAAAATGATGTCCGTTTCTTTTTTCCGACTTGGAAAGAAAAGAGCCTTCAATTTAAAACAAATTCCAATACGAACGCAGTAACGGTGTATTTTACCAATTCACCGCAAGGTGGCCGCATGCGTTTGGATAACTTTGTGCTAACCGAGTTGCACGTAACACCATAACAGCACGATTAGTTGGACAAATCACCAACCGTTCGAAAGCCTATGTGGTTCGTTGTGAAATCAGCGTCTTGCGGCTGTAGGGCCGATGCACGGTATCTTCGACAATAATTTGGTGCGCATAAAAAGGAACCACCCTTAATAACGTATTGAATGGTTCCAGATTGCCGAGAGAAGGGGGTATCCGTCCATTCCCAAACATTGCCGATCATGTCGTAAAGTTCGAAAGCATTTGGCGTATAGCAGCCGACAGGTGCGCGACGAAGATACCCGTCATCGGCAAGATTTTCTAATGGAAAAGCCCCTTGCCATGTATTTGCCTGTTCTTCGCCATTTGGCGCTCTTTCACTGCCCCAAACGTATGTGTCGTCACTTCCAGCATTGGCTGCGTATTCCCATTCATCCTGTGTAGGCAAGCGTCGTCCAGACCAAGCGGCATAGGCCTTTGCATCTTTCAAGCTGATTTGTACGACAGGGTCGTAATCACGACCTATTATAGAGCTTTCCGGGCCCTCAGGGTGTTTCCAACTTGCGCCTTCTACGAACTGCCACCAGCTCGTGTTCTCGGCGTCAGGAGTTCTAAAGACAGCCCCGCCTGGGACATTGAAGCCAGCCTGTTTCTTTTCAGCATCTGTTACATAGCCGGTTGCCGTAACAAATTCTCGAAAGGCACCATTCGTAACCTCCGTCGCGTCTATGTCGAATGCAGATATGTTTATGCTGCGTTTTGGACCTTCTTCGCGATATGCATGATCATTTCCGATACTCGCAGTTCCACTTTTTACGGTAACAGAGGGTGGAATAGTGGTTAGACATGCCACGACTTTCTCTGTCGAAGGTGCAACAGTAGATTTATTCCCACAGGCGGAGACGCTGATGAGAACAAAGGATGCGCTGAGTGCACGGGCTAGTGACATGCGGACTCTTAGCCTTGTTCGATGATATGATGCAAACCTGTTAATGAGGCTTCTTGGCCGCCATATATGTTCGCTTTACCGCCTAAGGTGCGAATGGCTTCCGCATAAAAGCTAGCAGGAGCACTGCCTCCAATCACAGAGATAGATGCACCATTTGCGTATTCGAGGCTTCCGGCTACATCGGTCCCAATCAAAAGCCCAAGCAAATAGCTTTTGGCTTGAATGACATCGTAATTTCCCATGATCTGATGAGAGCGCACCGACATAAGTTGTTGTGTCAAGGGTATGCCTGTTGCGGCGGTTTCTATCCCACTTCGGTATTCGTCTCCGATACAGGCTGGCGGTAGGTTGCTGCCGCCAACAAGGACGCTGTGATTAAGAATCACGTCAAAAAGTTCACCATTCACACTTGTCATGAAATTTTGGATTTTGCCGTTTTCAATTTGGGCCCATTTTGTGTGGGTTCCTGGCAGGCAAAGCAAACCATCAGATTTTCGAGATGAAGCCCATCCTAGAATTTGTGTCTCTTCTCCGCGCATGACGTCAGGTGTTTTCGCTAGTCCCGAAAGCGTTTTAACGCCGGGTACGATTTTTACGTTACATGTTTCTGTTGCGAGATTGATGAGGTTGCCGCCAAAGTCCTGCAGGCCCACAGGGCAGTCCATATAGCCTGCATCCTTCCAGCCAATATTAGAGCCCACCATGCCGCATAGCACAGCGTCCAGTTTACCGTATTTCGTCACCCATGGCTCGATTGTTTCGCAAAATGTAGCCTCTGGATCTTCAACGAATTTTATACCAGGCGCTGTGGCACTGTCTAAAATGGTCTCCCCTTCACACAGATAAAGGCGGCAAGATGAAGTTCCCCAATCACCAAGAATGATGGGATGAGATGTAATTTCGGTCATTATGCTGAAATAATCTTTTGTTTTATGAGTTCTAATTTGAAGCCAACTGATTTTTCTTGAACGGTTTTGACGCTGTCACCAGCTTTAAAAACGCCAGACCCAATTCCGAACCCTGAGGCGCCAGATTTTAGGTAGTTCTCCATCAGTTCAGGACGGATGCCGCCAACAATCAATGTCGGAAATTCTGATGGAAGAACGGCTTTCATAGCCTTGAAAATCGCAGGCGTAATCGCTTCACCGGGAAAAAATTTAATGGCATCTGCGCCGGCTTGAATCGCGCCGAAAGCCTCAGATGGTGTCTGTACGCCTGGCGCAGATAACATACCTTTTGCCTTGGTTGCTTTGATGACCGCTTCATTCATATTGGGCGAGACAATGATTTCCCCACCTGCGTTTTGAACTTCGGTAACTGCTTGCTCCGTAAGGACAGTGCCAGCCCCGATGATGGCTTCATCGCCAAAGGCTTTGGCCAGAATTTCGATGCTTTTGTAAGGATCGGGTGAATTTAAAGGCACTTCGATCATGCGGAAGCCATTATCAAATAAGGCTTGCCCTATCTCTAAGGCATCAGACGGTTCTAAGCCGCGCAGAATTGCCACGCAGGGGAAGGCTTCCATACTGGCATGGAATTTTTCGGTCAGTGACATAATGTGCCTTAAATTAATCGTGGTAAAGAATGGAACGGCCACCATCAATGATCAGGCTCTGACCTGTCATAAATCGTGCCTCTTGGCTCGCAAGGAAGACGGCAGCATAGGCCATGTCTTTTGGAACGGCGTTCATTTGTAGCGGATGTAGGTTAGCGACAGCCTGACGAAGCCCCTCTGGATCCTCAGTTTCACTCCAGCCTTTCAGGGCCGTCGGCGTTTCAACCATGCCGGGGCAGAGCGTATTTACGCGAATTTTGTTTTTCGCATATTCAACTGCAAGACTGCGCGTAAGCCCTACGACCGCATGTTTTGTAACAGCATAAGGGAAATGCCCTTTAACAATTTGATGTGAATGGACAGAACCTAAATTTACAATGCTGCCCTTATTCGCGACTTTCATTTGTGGTATGACTGCACGAGCGCAATTCCACATGCCATCAAGATTACATCTAAATAAACGCTGCCACATGTCATCTTCCGCATCCAAAGGCTCTGCGGTCATCGGTATCCATCCCGCATTATTGATAAGGATTGACGGTGCGCCAAATCGGGTGTTTGTCGCTTCAACCATTGCGTTGACTTGGCTGATATTCCCGACGTCGACATTTGAAAAAAAAGTATCGAAGCCTTTCGCCGTCAGGTCACGTGCTAGTTCTTGTCCTAAGTCTTCATTGATGTCTGCGATGCAGACTTTCGCGCCTTGGGCGCAGAACATCTCTACAATTGCACGGCCGATACCATCTGCTCCGCCAGTAACAATTGCAATTTCATCTTTAAGACGTGAACTCATATCGTGATCTTTTTCTTACGTGAAAAGGCCTTACGCCTTAATCAGGTCACGTTCAATTTGCTCAATGGATTTACCCTTAGTCTCTGGCAGGATGAAGAACATTAAGATGAGGCCAAATAGTCCAACAATGCCATAGGTAAGGAATATATTCGCCGCCCCAAGGGTCTCTAACTGCCATGGGAATAGCTTTGTGATCGCGACACTCGAAAATGTTTGAACAAGGGCAGCAAAGGGAAGGGCGACACTTCTAACGCTGATCGGGAAAATCTCCGAGAATATGACCCACATTATGGGGCCAATCGAAACACTAAACGCGGCCATGAAGGCGAAAATACCAAACAGGACCAGGTAAGGGTTGATGTCGATTGTGGCGTTGATAATCGGGCCGCTGACAAGTGGAAGCTCTTGAGCTGTGTAGATCGACGCCAAGTCTGATTTCAAAGCAAAATCTGATTCATACGTTTTGCCGCTAAATTGGATCAATTTCGATGTGTCCACATCTTGCTGCGCTAACTCGGTAATAGCGGCCGGGGATAGTTCATATGTAGCACTGCTGAAGCCATACCAGCTAGAACTATGGGCGATTACCACGAGAGTTAGGCCCGCGAGAGTTAGGAACCGACGCCCTAGTTTTTCGACTAATAGAATAGCTACAATTGTGAAAATAACGCCGATCGCACCAAAGATGATTGTTTGGAAGAACGCACCATCCGTACTCATGCCGATTTGTTCGAAAACGATAGGCGCAAAGAAGTTTACGGCATTCATACCCGTCGCACCTTGGACAACGGCATATATGACGGCAATCCAAACGACGAAGCTCATCTTCCCGCTGAACAAAATTTTCAATTGCTCCAAAGGCGTTGTTTTTGGGTCTTTATCTAGTGAGGCCTGAATTTGACTGACAGCCGCATCAATTTCTTCAGCGGGCTGTATTTCAGATAGGATTGCTTGGGCCTCTGATGTGCGCTCTTGTTTTATCAACCAACGTGGAGATCTTGGAATTTTTATGAGCATCGCAATCCAAATTACGTTCGCGATGAGTTCAAATCCGAGCATGTAGCGCCAGATGTTGTTTTCCGTTAGCCATGTGGACGTAGGTAGAGATTTGACAAGAAAGTAATTGACGATGAAAGCGACAAGGCTACCCAATACGATAAGCAATTGTGCCGTCGAAACATATTTCCCTCGCTTGTCCGCGGGTGCGATCTCCCCGATATACATGGCTGAGACGGTAAGGGATGCGAATGCGACCCCTCCGATAAACCGTCCGACGACAAGCATATGATAGTTCGCCGCAAAGGCGGAGAGGAGGGTTGAAATGGCATATGTGCAAGCAATTGAGATAAGGACCGCTCGGCGTCCATATTTTTCGCACAACATCCCTGTAATGAAGAGAGCGACAATAACGCCGTAGAGGGCTGAAGAGGCGACCGTCCCTTGTTGTGAGCTGGTCAGGCCATATTCAGCACTTACGAATCGAATGGCGCCAGAAAGGTTTGCGGCATCTAATCCGAAGACAAACCCTCCAAAAGCAGCGAAGAATGCAAACATCGTTGCATTGCGGGCGAAACTAGTTTGGCTCATCATCATCCCCAGAGGCCGTGCCTCATTTGTAATTCTTGCTTTGTTATACGTAGTTTTATACTAAACATCATATGTTTGCAAAGCATAAGTAAGTGCGAGGTGTGTGTTTACCTCAATCTCGATTGGAGAATCCATGAAGATTACTGATATTAAGGTCTACCCCGCTTGGGTCGGGCAGAGAAATCTTTGCATGGTCAAGGTCGAAACCGATGAAGGTATCTTTGGTTGGGGGGAATCGGGCCTCTCTAGTCGTGAGTTAGCTGTTGCAGGTGCGATTGAGCATTTCAAAGATTTCCTAATTGGCAAAAGTGCGGTCAATATTGGCGCGATTTGGCAGGAGCTTTACCGTGGGCAATATTTCGAAGGAGGCCGAGTCCTTACGGCTGCGATTTCGGCGATTGATATAGCTTTATGGGATATTGCAGGCAAAGCCTTGAATGTCCCTATTCATCGGCTTTTGGGTGGGAAACAACGCGACCATATTCCCTGTTTCATTACCTCAATCAAACCTCACGACGAGAGTTTGATCGAAGAGGTGAAGATGTTTGTCAAAGAGGGTTGGACGGTTGTCCGAACGGCTGCTGATGATCTGGGAACGATTGAACACGCAACGACATGGGATGTGCGCAAAGCTATATCAAAGTCAGCGGGTATTTTAACGGAAATCCGCCAGGAAATTGGTCCCGACATTATGCTGGGTATTGATTACCACCATCGTTTTTCGGTTGCCGAGGCAGCTTCGTTTTGTCAAAAAATGCCCCCGGGAACGATTGATTTTCTTGAGGAACCGATCCGCGCCGAAGCGCCAGCAGCCTATGAAGCCCTTCGCAAGATGACGGATATTCCCTTTGCAATTGGCGAAGAGTTCTCAAGCAAGTGGCAGTTCATGCCATATATCGAGAAGGGTCTGACTGATTTCGCAAGGATTGATATTTGTAATGTTGGAGGGATTACGGAAGCCATGAAAGTGGCTGCGATGGCTGAGGCGCATTATATTGATGTTATGCCGCATGATCCATTAGGACCCATCTGTACCGCTGCAACGCTTCAAGTTTCTGCAGCTTTACCGAACTTCTCATTTTACGAGGTTCCGCCCTACGGGCGCACGGAGCAAGACGTGAGCGATTTTTTCCAAGGCGTCCCTGTGGCGACGGCTGGGCAATTCCCAATCAGTGAAGCGCCGGGTCATGGCGTGATTGTAAATGAGGAACGCCTAAAGAAAAGTAAGCTACAATTATGGGAGCCACCTCGCATGAAGAAACCAGATGGTAGTTTTACAAATTGGTAAACCTTCGGCAGGTTTTTAGTGCATCGGCTACGGCCTTGATTCTGATTGGATGCGTGTCTCAAACGCTTGATGTGACCTCCTATGACTCGGTCATCGCCATTGGGGTGAAGGACGGTCCGTTGACGCTGGTCTCCCTCGATTCGGAACATTTGGTGCTCGGCGAAAGCAAACAGATAAACGTGGACGCTATAAATTATGTCAGAGGTACCAAACAGGGCTTCTTATATGGCCTAGGGGCAAAGCAGTTATCCGTTTTGAACTTCAACGGGTTGAATACTGGTATTAGTGATACCCTAATCACGCAAGATATCGGACGTGACCCAACCGCCGTTGAAGTCTCGCCAGACGGGCAGTTAGTTTACACCGCGCATTGGGCGGATGATATTCTGTCAGTCAGACGTTTAAATGATTTAGTTTTTGAAACGCCTCAGGACTTCGCATGTGGATGGGCGCACCAATTCCGACCGCATCCAAATGGAAAATGGGCCTACGCAGCATGTATGAAAAATACGTTGATGCAGTTCGATGTCGAAGCATCCGATGTTACGCCAATGGCAGTGCCGAAAGTGATGATTAAAGGCGGACCTAGGCATTTAGAGTTCCATCCAGATGGACAGTCACTTTACGTTTTGTTGCAGATCACGAGTGAAGTCGCGGTTTTCGATATTGACCCCGTGACCGGCGCGTTAAGCGACGTTCCAAAGCAAATTATCGCAAGTACATCGGATGGCGCAAAAGATAAAAGTAGTGACGTACACATCACGCCTGATGGACGTTGGCTCTACGCATTCAATCGAGATCGACAAGATATGGCGGTCTTCAAAGTCTTGGAGGATCGGCGTCTATTACTCAATCAAATGATCTCAATGGATTTCGGTGAAATTCGGGATTGGGCTATGTCAGAAGACGGTAGATTTTTAGTTACAGGATCCGATGAAGGTCATATTGGCGTCTGGGAAATTGATTCCGAAACGGGTGCACTTCATCTCTCATCAGAACACACTGGAATAGGCAACGCGATTAGCGTTGCCATTCTGAAGTGAGATTTACGTTTTGGCTTGATGCCTGACTAAGTCGAGAACGAATAGCCCGACTTTGACAGAGGCATGTCGTAAATTCGGTCCCCCGTCACATTGAAAATCGCATGACATACAGCGGGAGCAAGAGGCGGGAATGCGGGCTCTCCCAATCCCGTCGGTTTCAATGCTGTCTCAATGAAATTAACTTCAATATTGGGCGCATTCGTCGAGCGCATAAGCGGGTAAGTGTCAAAATTTTGCTCTTGAACAACTCCATCTTTAATATTGACTTTAAGGTTCATCATTGTGCTTAGGGCATCAATCACTGACCCGACGCATTGATGTTCTGCGCCGCTCAGGTTCATTATTGGGCCCGCATCTGCGCTGACCCAGACATTATGAACTTTGATTGTTTTATCTTCAAAGACTTCGACATCCACGACTTCGGCAACATAACTGCTGTGACTGTAACAATAACCTAAACCAAGGGCGCGGCCCTTTGGCATGTCTCGTCCCCAATTTGCAAGGCGCGCGGCATCCGAAATAACGCCGACAGCGCGTCCCGTATCCATGCCTCCACCCCATCCTTTGGGGAGCACGCGCGCATCACCCATAAGGTCAATGAGGAAATCTTTGTAATCTTTGCCTGCGGCATGAGCCGCTTCGCTGAGAACGCCATTTATAACAAAGGCAAAGGCATTGCTAACCGGGGCACGCCACCAGCCAACAGGCATTTTCAGAGGTTGAAGTGATTGATCTACTTTAAAGTTATCAACTAAATGGCGTGGCATAAATTGATTGGGGTAAACCGCTGGACCTAAAGGTTTTTTCCCATCGGCGGAGAATGTAACGAAGTGATTACTAAAGCCGACAAGTTTACCGTCTTCATTTAAGGCCGCTTTGCAGCCGTGAACGCCGCCGGGGCGGTAATAATCATCCGCAAAATCGTCTTCTCTTGTCCATTGCACTTTTACTGGAACGCCTGACGCTTTGGAAATCGCGACGGCTTCCGCGATGTAATCATTTTCCAGCCGTCGTCCAAAACCACCACCACACCGTGTTTGATGAAGTGTGATGTTTTCTTTTTCAAAGCCAAAGACTGCCGCGATTTGGTTTTTACCGCGTGTCGGGGTTTGTGTCGGAGCCCAGATTTCAACCGCTGTGCCTGTTACATTTGCGATGCAGTTTTGTGGCTCTAGCGCCGCGTGTGGGAGGAAAGGGTAAGAGTAAGTGCTCTCAATAATTTTTGATGCGGTTTTGAACGCATTTTCAGCATTTCCATCGCTGTGTATTTGCGGTCCTGGCTTGGCAACTGTTTCCTTTGCGTCATTTACAAACGTGTCCCAGTCTAAGGTTTCAGCCGCCTCAGTGTTCCATTCAACAGAGAGTGAACGCCTCGCTTTGATAACAGCCCAAGTTGAGGTGCCGACAATCGCGACACCAGGTTTGAGAGCCGCCGGAGCGCCTTTTCCTTCGACAATAAAAGCATGCGTTATACCCGGCATGGCTTTGATTTCATCTATATTTACGGTCTTTGGAATGCCGCCATATGCGGGGCTTTTTGTGTACGTTGCATAATGCATGTTTGGAATTTTTTGATCGATACCGAACAATGGTTTGCCTGTGACAATCGAAGGATTATCCACGCCGCCTACGCGTTTGCCCAGAAGTGTGAAGTCACTGACCGCCTTGAGTTTGATCATCTTTGGGTCGGGTTCTGGGAGCAAGGCTGCGTCTTTTACAAGTTCGCCGAAAGAAAGCCTCGAGTCGCCAATCGTAACAAACCCATTTTCAACTATGGCGTCTTCAATCGGCAAGCCGAGTTTATTTGCCGCGGCTTGGGTTAGCATCATGCGCGCTTTTGCGCCGGCAATGCGTAATGGATTGAACAAACGGTTGACTGACATAGAGCCTCCAGCCGATTGGTTTCCATATTTCGAGTCAATCTCGGATTGTTCAACACGGACAGACTCCCATGCTATGCCGAGTTCTTCAGCAATGATCATTGGAAGTGACGTTTTTACACCCTGACCAATTTCAGGGTTCGGAGCAAAGATTGTCGCGATGCCATTGGTATCAATCGACAAAAATGCATTTATATCGATGTTGTCTGCAGGAGTATTGTTGGGACGTGCCGAAGTGTCTGCGTTTCCGCAGCTGGATATAAATGATGCAGAAATGACAAGTGCGCCGCTTGTTTTCAAAAGGGAGCGGCGGGAGATGAGGCTGGCGGAGAATTGTGACATGCGATTACCCTTCCTTCGCAGCTTTGTGGATGGCGGCGCGTATGCGGGGGTATGTTCCGCAGCGGCACAAATTCCCATTCATGGCGACATCAATGTCTTCATCTGTCGGACGTGGGTTTTCCGCGAGTAGGGCTGCCGCACTCATCAACTGTCCCGCTTGGCAATATCCGCATTGAGGGACATCTAGTTCTACCCATGCCTTTTGCAGAGCATGTAGTTTGTCGCCTGAAGCTAAGCCTTCAATGGTTGTGACGTCACTGCCGTCGATGTCTTCTATGGCTGTAATACAAGACCGTATGGGTACGCCGTCAACATGTACCGTACAGGCTCCACACTGGGCGATGCCGCAGCCAAATTTAGTACCGACCAAATTGACTTCATCCCGAATAAACCAAAGCAAAGGCGTTTCCGGGTCTTTGTCAGTTGAAACGGCTTTGCCATTAATCTTCAATGAGATGGTCATTTTGAAGTCCTAAAGTTGTTTGGTTGTCGCTTAGTGACAATTAATCTTGTTCATGTGGTAAACGGTAAGTATCCATTCTGGTAATGTCATAATCTTCCCATTTACGATCGAGTTGCCACATGGGTTGGGCGAGTGTTTTTTCCCAATTGTAAATCTTTTTATAGAGTTCTTTCACTTTTTCAGGGTGCTCGCTCGCAAGGCTAACTTGCTCAGTTGTGTCCTTGGATAAGTCGTAAAGTTCAGCGGGACGATCTGGCATACGTATCAGTTTCCAGTCGCCGTCACGCACGGCTGCTCGAGCATCTTTTTTCCAGAAGAGTGTTTGATGTGGACGTTCTGTTTCTTCCCCAACGATATGGGGGAGTAAGTTTACGCCATCGACATTGTCTAACCCGTCTGTTTTTCCGCCGCCTGCGGCGACAAATGTTGGCACAAGATCTAATGTACTGACGGGATATTCGAAATCAGTCCCTGCTGGAATAACGGCAGGCCATTTGGCGACGAATGGCACTCGAATTCCACCCTCTAGATGATTAGATTTTGTTCCGCTGAAGGGGTAATTATTACCTGCATTTTGATCAGTTGGTCCGCCATTATCATTTGTGAAAATAACCAACGTATTCTCAGCCAATCCAAGTTCTTCAAGTTTGTTTAAGACCTGCCCACTTGCACGATCCATGGCGAGTGTCATCGCAGCATTGATTTTTCGAATGCCATCCAACTCAGGAAATTTCTCTAAATCTTCTGGTCTTGCATCCATTGGCGTATGTGGTGCGTTGAAAGATAAAAATATCAGGAACGGATTATCTTTATTGTCCTCAATAAAGTCGACAGCAGCTTCGCCCAAAGCATCCGTTAGGTATGTGTCCGTTTCTGCAAGGTTACCGAAGCCGCGCTCCATGTATTCTAGGTCTTCTTTTATTGTACCCTCGACTTTACGTTTGAAATAGCTGCGTCGCCCCCCACGGAAACCGAAAAACTCGTCAAAGCCTCGTTTTGTAGGGTGAAATCGGTCGGCACCGCCAACATGCCATTTTCCAAAGACCGCCGTTTTATAGCCCAAAGCTTGCAGTCGATCGCCCATCGTTTTTTCTGAGAGCGGGATTCCCATATCTGCACCCAAGAATTTGGAATTAGGGCTCATGAAGTTAGGTACGTTATTCTCTTCGAAGCCAAATTTTTGCTGATAACGACCTGTCAGCAAGCCGGCTCTGGAAGGTCCACATGTTGGATCAGAAACATAGGCTTGGCGGAAGATCATGCCATCTTTAGCTATACTGTCGAGGTGAGGGGTCTTCATGACTTTACTGCCGTGAAATCCGAAGTCATCATATCCTGCGTCATCTGCGAATAAGAGAACGATGTTAGGCTTTTTCCCGCGGTAATCTGAGAGTGCGACTTTTTGCGTTTGTGTAATGGTCTTCGCCGTCAATGCTTCATCTAATTCACTGTTCGAATTTTTAGTCTCGGCGCAGCCAATCAAGCCTGCAGTCATCGCGGTCAGGGTAAGCAGAAACAAGCGCATGGCTGTTCATCCTTTGAAAAATAATTTATATAAATGACTTTAATTAAGTCAGGTAATCGCGGGCTTTAATCCCGGTTGAATTTTGATTTAAGCCTCTGGCTTGCATCACTTAGAAGTTTTTGTGTCAACGCTTCTGCAAGGTCACCATTGTGGTTTGCAATCGCATTATAAACGTCCCGATGGAAAGGAATTGAAGCTCCATTATCGCGCGGATCTTTGTTTGTAATTCTGACACTGACGAGGAGTGCGGAATAAATCACGCCTTCAAGGCCGGATAAAAACTCGTTTCTAGCCGCTTTTAGGATAGCTTTGTGGAACAAAGCATCTGCTATAATAAAGCTCTCACTTGTGCCCGTTGCATCTTCCATGCCCTTGAGGGCTTTAGCAATAGCTTCAATGTCTTCACTTGTGGCACGTTCTGCAGCCCAGCGTGATGCCTTGGGTTCGATGGCGAGCCTAATCTCCATGAGTTGCGCTAAAAAAGAGGCGCTAGGCGGGGCTGAAAGGTGCCAAGCTAAGACGTCATCATCAAGTAGAACCCACCTGTCTCTTGGTCGAACACGTGTTCCTATACCTCGGCGTACATCCAGTAAGCCTTTTCCAACGAGTATTTTGACGGCATCGCGAACGACAACGCGACTCACTTCATATCTTTCAGCGAGTGCATTTTCATCGTCGAGAAGTGTTCCCGTTTCGATTGACCCTGCGATTATTCGACGGCCCAACTCTCGCGCAAGCTGCTGTGGCATGCTAGGCGTGATATTCGCCGTTTGTTTCAGGTCATAATATACGAGTTCACTCATAATATGTTTCCTATCATACTAACACTCAGACTGAAAGCTCGCGGGGAGACTGAAGCAGGGGGCGGGTTCGCCTTTAGCAACATCTCTAAAAATGAGAGTTTTACCTTGCTCTGGTGTGGTGGAGAGACTGTCTTCTAAGCCAATTGCTGCCGTTGTAACAAATAGATCAGCATGAGAGGGGCCGCCAAACGCTGGGCAAGTTGGTCTGTCGGCACCTGTTAGGAATCGTTCAATGATTTCGCCTTCAGGGTTAACCTTTAAAATATGTTTTCCATCCCAAACACCAAGCCACAAATCGCCGTTTTTATCTACGACCCCGCCATCAATGGCTTGGTTTAGATTTGAAAAATCTTTGAAGATTGTGGGGGCAGAAATTGGCTGTCCTGTTTGGCTGTCCAACTCCATCACATAGACCTTCTTGGTCATTGTATCAGCGAAATATGCGCGCGCACGGACAGGATCAAAACAGATTGCATTTGGTATTGAAATTGAAGGCACAACGACGTGTAGCTGATCTTCGTAAAAGCGATAAATTTTACCCAATCCTTTTTGCGCCTCTTTCCCCATGGTGCTGATCCAAAACCCACCCCATGGATCGGCGCGGCCATCATTGCTGCGCGTTTCATGGCTGTCAGATTCTAAGGCGCATAAGACTCTTTTTTCCTGAGTTATCACATTTAAAACGGTTAGAGATGTTTCGGTAGCGGCCAATAAATGGTCTTTATCCACCCACGCCAAAGCCGTTACAAATTCATTAAACTGTATTGTACTGGTTTCGCCGTTCAATCGGGTCAAAATTTTATGGTGGGTTATGTCTACCCAGTAGAGTTGTTCTCTAATCGGGTGCCAAAGCGGGGCTTCACCACAGGCGCATATGGCCTCGTCATAAATTTCACATTTGGCGCTTGAAGCGCCAATTGATGATATCCCTGCTGTTTTAAGCATCGATAGCGAAATGTTTTAAGAAATCTGGATCAGGATCGACACCGAGACCCGGTTTAGTTGGAATGGCAACCGTGCCATCGTTTGAAGACGCAACTTGCTCATTTATTTGCAAAGGTTCTTTTAGAATGTCTTCGCGAAAACGGTTTGGCGTCGTGTCATATTCCAACATAGGCTGAATAGGGTGCGCCGCGCCGGGGAGGTCAGGCAAGGCTGCAATGAGGTGAAGATTTGTTCCAACTGCGACGGCTGAACCCCAGACGTGATTTACTATTGGGATGAAGTGCGCTCGCGCCATCGCAAGTACTTTTCTATACTCGCTGATACCGCCCATTGCGCAGACTTCGGGCTGCAAAATGTCAACACATCGATCTACGATAAGGTCACGGAAGCCCCAAGCCGTAAATTCGGCTTCTCCGCCAGCAATATTTAGGTCAAGTGCATCGCATAGGGCTTTATAGCCTTGGCGATCTTCTGGTGCGACGGGTTCTTCAAACCACGCAACCCCAAGTTTTTCCATCTCACGCCCCATAGGGATGGCTTCACGCGTTGTGTAAGCATGATTTGCATCAACCATCAGTTCAATATCATCGCCGATAGATTTTCGTACAGCAGAGATAAGCTCCAGGTCTTTCTTTGGACCAAGCCCGATTTTCATTTTTGTGGCTTTGAAGCCTTTAGAAACGATCTCTGCACTTTCTTGGGCAAAGCTCTCGACTAAATTCGGCTTACGCTGCAGCATCATCCCATAACCATAGACAGGAATGCGTTCGCGGAATGCGCCGCCTAGCAATTTATAGACAGGTACGTTGAAATATTTGCCAGCAATATCCCAGAGCGCAATATCAATGCCAGAAAGTGATTGTATCGGCATACCTTTTTGGCCGTGATCACGCATGAGATTATAGGCTTTGTGCCATATGACCTCACGGTCGAGTGGATCCATCCCTAAAATCATGGGCTGAATAACTTTTTCCACGATGGTTTTATTGGCAAGCGCGATTGCGCCGCCACCAAAACATTCGCCCCAGCCCGTTATGCCTTCATCCGTTTGAACTTCGACGATGTGGGCGGTACGTTGCTTGTAATATTGCTGGGAGTAACCAAGCTCGGATTCTAAGTCATATTGTAAAACATGACTGATGATTTTTGTGATTTTCATATCTTTCCCCTAAGCTCCAATCGCGCGCGAAACGCGTTTCGGAGCAAGATATTCTTCTAATGCGATCGGAGAACAATCTGCGCCAACTCCAGATTGCTTTATGCCGCAATGGGGAAGGTGGATCGCATATTTGACGCCGTTAATTTGAATTTCACCAAACCGTAGCTTTTGAGCGAAGTCTTCCGCGAGATAGGTGTCTTGGGTGAAAACATAAGCCGTTAGTCCGGCATCCGTATCATTGGCTCTCTCAAGGACCTCGGCATTGTCTGAAAATGTCTGCAGACCAATAACGGGGCCAAAAATTTCTTCTTGGCTCACGCGCATGTCCGGTGTGACTTTGTCTAAGACCGTCGGAGCGTAGTAATGCCCAGTCGTAAAGGCATCGGGTCGATTACCGCCCGCAAGAAGCTGTGCGCCGTTTTCAATGGCGTCCTGAACTAATCCGTGAATTCGCACCCAAGACCGCTTGTCCATAACCGGACCCATGTCGATATCGCTGGATTTGTCGAAGCCGACTTTAACAGCGTTTGCGCGCTCCACGATTTTTTGGGTCAAGGCCTCTGCAATGTCCTCATGCATGATTACACGATTTGGCGTTACGCAAATTTGACCGCTGTTTGCATATTTAAGCCCGCAAATTGTGTCAGCGGCAACATCGAGGTCAGCGTCGGGGAATATGATGGCTGGAGCATTGCCGCCAAGTTCCATCGAGTAACGCTTAATGGATGTCGCGCCTGTGCGCATGACATGAAGGCCGACAGGCGTTGACCCGATGAGTGTCAACATGGATGGAATGGTTGAGGCGCTAATCGTATCGCCGACCTCTTTATTGTCACCAGCAAGAATACTCACGACGCCAGCGGGGAGTCCAATGCCTTCACAAAGCTCACCAACGGCATAGGCGGAGAGGGGGGTTAAAGATGACGGCTTAATAATTATGGGGCAACCCGCCGCCATTGCGGGACCAATTTTATACGCGAGGTTTAACAGAGGAAAATTCCAAGCCAAAAACGCCCCGACAACCCCAAGGGGTTCTCTGTAAAGCGTATGGGCGTGCGTGCCTTCATTGTCTTTAAGGGCTTCAGGCGAAATTTCAGTAATCAGGCCTGCGTAATACTCGAGACTATCAACAAGCATTTGATAATCATCGGCGGTCGCGGCCCAAGGCTTACCCATTTCCAAATGAACGCAGTCGCGTAGATGGTCTTCATTTGCAACAACAGCGTCGCGCAATTTAAGCATCCATTCGGCGCGATCTTGAACAGATGTCGCCGCCCACATCGGGAAAGCCGCAGCCGCAGAATCAAGGGCCGCAAGCGCGTCAGCTTTTGAACCCGCTGCAACTTCCGCTACAACGGCTTCTGTGGCAGGGTTAACAACTGAAACCGCCTCGCCTGTACTTTGCAATTGTCCGTTTATATAGAGTTTTTTTTGTAGCATTTATTCATTCCGTTTGCGGCGGGCTTGCTTGCGTCTGTGGTTTCGCGGGCTGTTCACGCTCACACGCAATGACTTGAGAAAGGCAAAGGCGCATGGGCGTTGGTAGTCTCTTCCGCTCGTAAAATAGCATTAATCAATACATCATATCTGTCAATAATATTAATGACTTCATCTTGTTTGTATTAACGGAGTTGAAAAATTACTGGCCGTTGGCGTGGTGGGTAAAGAGTATGTTTGGGTCAAATATCGGGCTTAATTCTCAATATATACTGGGGTTATGACGTAAAACCGTGACAAAAATGTCTCGGCTGTAGGGTTTTGATTGTTGAGGCGGCCAATTCTGTTGACAGAATAAACATATGATGTTTAAGCGATGGTGTTGATAGTGAATCATCTAAAAGTTTTTCGCTTGATGTGCGCCTTACGGGGCTTGAGGGAATCGAACGTTAACACCGCATTTTACTTCAGTGTAAATCGCACGTGTTTCGAAGGGGTCGTCAGGTAGGCATTTAAGGTCGTCGCAAAAAGCTGACCAATAAAAGAAGTTAAAAGGGAGAGCGTCATGGCTGTTACGGGTAAGGATCTAAGGGATCAAAAAAGAGGGTGGTTCTCAGCCTCTCTAATGGGTGCGGCGTCTGTCGTCGTTTTAATGGCTGCGGCTCCAGCGACATATGCGCAAGATACGGAATTGGTTGAAGGCGGCGATACTGTTATTGCTGTTGGTATTCGTCAATCAATCAAAGATGCGCTTGATGAAAAGCGGTCGGCGAAATCGATTGTTGACGGTATCAATGCCGAGGATATTGGTAAATCTTCAGATGCAAATATCGCCGATGCGCTTGCGCGTATTACGGGTGTCTCTATTGAGCGTTCTGAGGGTGAAGGGTCGACGGTTACGGTGCGCGGTATTGATGCGAACCTTAATAATGTTACTTTGAATGGTGTAACGCTCTCAAATGCGGCGGGCGCGGACTCTCTCGGTGGCGGCGGACAGGCTGGTCAGGCTGTTGACTTTTCAGCATTTTCTTCTGATTTGCTTCAGCGTATTGAGGTTGCAAAGACTGCGAGTGCGGATCAAAATGAAGGTAGTCTTGGCGGGGCTATTACGCTCACGACTTTCAAGCCCTTGGATGCTAGAGAGAATCGTCGTGTTTTGTCACTGCAGGCGCGATATTCTGAATTTGCACAAGATGTGTCTGTTCCGTCTTTTGATGACTTGACTGATGATTATCGCATTAACTTGTCGCTTTCTCAGAAATTTGCAAATGATACGATCGGTCTTTCGCTTATTGGGACATCTGAAAGGACCTCTGGACGCTTTGATGAGGTTAGTGTTGAGCGTTATGATGCGTTTAACCTTGTTGGTAATCCTATAACTAATCCGGGCCAAAATGATATTAATGGCCGGGTTCTGCCGGGTGGCATTCTCAACTCCGAAACGGGTGAGGTTGTTTTCAATGGCGATACGCCAGAGGAGCGCATTCGGTTCTTGCAGCCATTTGAGGTGCGGTATCGTCAGCGGTTCTTTGATACTAAGCGGAACAACCTTACCTCTACGATACAATGGCGGCCTGATGACACGTGGGATATTCAGGTGGACGCGACTTATACTGAGACGCAGCGCGATAGAAGTAATTTTGACTTCCGTGTCCGTCCTTTTGCTGGTTTTGATCTTTTGAACGGTGCACCAGGTCCTGATGCTATCTCGGAAGATGGTGGTGGTAACGTTTTTGATCCTAATACGCAGACGCTCACAAATTATCGTCTTACAACTTTTCCGCGTCCGGCGGGCGGCGCGATGCGCGCAAATAACATTGGTTTTGTTAGGTCTGGTCGACTTGAGGATGAAAACACTGAGGAAACTCTGGCGATCGGATTTAATGTTAAGAAGGAGCTCGGTGATTTTGATATCAACCTTTCGGGTGGGCGGTCAGACTCTAAGTTTACGCCTGATAGGTTTGCGAACTCAAATGCTCAAATATTAAACGGTGGTGCGCCCGCAGGTATTGGGGCCCCTTCATTCCTTGCGAGTTTGCCTGGTGTTCGCGGTCGTCCAGGTCTCACGCGAGGGTTCGATTGTACATCTGAACTTTGTCAAATTTTCCTAAGTGACACGGTTGAAAATCGTACGGCTGGTGGAACGCTTGATGGTATTGTAAACCCGGACTTGGCGATTGTTGATGACCCAGGCGAGTTTATTTTTGGGGCAATTAATGGTCGTGACGTTGTTATTGACGACGTGGCTGACACATTGTTCTTGGATGTTGACTGGGAACAGGAGTTTGGCCCAGTCAAGAGTTTCGAATTCGGTGCCAAGTATGAAAACCGTAACCGCGTTCAGGGCGGAGTTACGACAGGCCTTAGCCGATTTATTCGTAATCCAGAAGGAACGCCTAGGGGTAGAGGGCAGTTTTTTGAAGAATTCTTAGAGTTCCCTATTACTGGTTTTGAAGAAACTGGTGTGGCTCTAAGAGATGATTTCGGCAGTAGGATTGGTCTCGCGCGTGATAATATCACTGATGGTATTGTAACATATGATCCTTTTGTATTGCGTGATTTCATTCAAACGGTTGTGCCTGACGCAGGGACAGAGCGGGTAGGTTTGCAGAATTCTCGCGACCTCGAGCTGGAGATTTTTGGTGGATATGTAAAATCCAATTTTGAGTTCTTAGAAGGTAAAGTCTTTGGTGACATCGGTTTGCGTTACGCGGAAACTCGGGTAGATGTGGCGGGAGGAGCTAACATCCAGTTGAACGAGCTTCCTTTTACCGCTTTCAACACTAACTTACCCTTCTTCGGCTTTACGCCTGACCCTGAGCCGGGTGATCCTGCTAATACGGCTACTTTTGAAGAGGCTCAGGCGAATTTGATCGATTTGTTTGGTCCGGATATCATCGCTCAAGGTCAGCCAGGATTTAATGAGGAGGCTGCTGAATTAGGTGGATCTCCTGTGTCGGGTGAGAATAAGTACAGCAATTGGTTGCCGTCTCTGAATGTCAATTGGCTTGCGCAAGACGACTTGCTGCTTAGATTTGCGGCGTCTAAAACGATTGCGCGCCCTAATATAGATAGTCATCGAGCAAATGGTGCTATTAACGAGGTGGTATTTGGCCCAAGTAATGCGAATGCGGGTAATCCACAGTTGCTGCCTTTTAAATCAACTAACCTTGATTTCTCTGCAGAGTGGTACTTCGATGATAACTCTTTATTCTCAATTGCGTTTTTTAATAAAGACTTGAGCGATGCTGAGAGAATTGTGGCTAATCCAATTTTTATTCGTGATCCGCGCGGAATAACATTTGATGCAAATGGTGCGGCCATTGCTGGGGCTGAGGTAAATTTGAATGATTTCATTTTACCGTTTTCGACAAATAATCAGCCGACTGACATTTGCTTGCCGGAGCGTTTCACGAACCTTGAGGGGTCAGAGTTTACGCCAGATACGATTGAGCGGCGGTGTGAGGCGTTTAACTTTAGTCGTCCCATTAACACAGCTGATGGCTATGTGCGGGGTATAGAAACGTCCCTGCAGCATAACTTTACATATCTTCCGGGTCTTTTGAGTGGTGTTGGTTTTGTTGCAAACTACACCTACGCAGACTCCGAGATTGAGGCGCAGTTATTTGTTGATGAGATTGGGAATGAACAGTCGTTCCGCGCGGCGCCGTTACCTAACACGTCCAACCACACGTTTAACACCACGGTGTTTTATGAAAAGGATAAGCTAGCACTGCGGGCGGCCTATAACTGGAGGTCTGATTACTTGCTTGATTCAGGGGCTGATAATTCTGGGCTTCGTACTTTCGTTGGTTCGTCTGGAAATCTGGACTTTTCAGGGGGGTATAATTTCACGCCTAACTTCTCTTTGAACTTCCAAGCGGTGAATGTGCTTGATACCAAGCGTCGTCAATTTGAAGTTGTTGATCGTGATGCTTCGAATCCTGGTCAAGATGGAACTCGTATTGCTGAAGAATCTCTCTCGCTTGGAAGCCAGCCTGAAGATCGGTTCTCTCTCGTACGTAACACGGGTCGTATATTCCGTGTTGGAGCTCGCTTCTCATTCTAGTTTCTTGAAAATTGATAGAAATAACGAGCGGGTTAGGCCCGCTCGTTTTGTATTTAATTTAGGTAAAGGCGATTCATGTTTCGGTCAAAAACAGTGGGGAAAATGTCCCGTATAGTGGTGTCGCTTCTCGGTACTTCATTGCTGGTGGCGTG
>CALKXY010000015.1 GCA_938003545.1 uncultured Caulobacterales bacterium | reverse complement strand
AATTGACGAGATGAAGACGTGTTTCAGCAAAATACGAAGGCTCATTGAAAATTGATCGTTTAAAAGTGACGGCAACCACGTTGTCCGTGGACGCTTAAGAAGCCTCGTGAACCAATAGTTCAGGTGGGCGCCGGAATTACGCAGACCACGGTCTACGCAGAGCCAGCTCCCTAAGGATAGATTAAGGTCCGGTGGATTAGTGCGTCTCACGTAACCCGCAGCGACCGTCTGGAGCTATGTGGCGGGTACAGCGCCATTGCGCAAGTGAAGATGCCTTAATTCATACACTATAGTAAATGAGCAAGCGGGAACGCTCACAGCCTCCGTTGAAACTAGGGTTTCAACATGGGTGACTGCCGATTAATGCGATGCCCGATGAAATGGGGCAGCCCGCGTGGTCGATATTCACGATGGAATACCGAAGATAATAAACTATGTTTTACGCAAATACCGATGCATTTGAGTGCCAATCAAATGCACTGCGCACATGACTTACGTCAAATGCACGACCACGCGGCAATGGTTTTTGATGCAGCGGCCTGTTTGTCCCCGCAAGTCATGCCATTAGACAAGGCGGTCGGCTCTCACTCCAAAAGGCCCAGCACCTCCAGATGTCTCACCATCCGACGCTTAACCCCACCGTCCTTCGAACCAGTCGTGCATTTTATCGAAGATAAATTGCACCACGAAGGCCTCGCCTGTCCCGTGTCCGAAAGAACTTCTGTAACGTATCATAGGTTTTTGGACCAAGGATCATTCTCTTGGTTTTTAGCCTAAAGTGTTGAATTTAAATGAATATAATTTCAACAAGAGAAGGATTTATATATAATTTTCTCGACAAGATACTTAGGCAACAAGAATTAGAAACACCCTAACGCTAAAATCGATTGTTATGGCTTCACCCCATAGGATAGAGTCGACTATATGTTACGCGCGCGCTCAAAATATCGATGGTTACGACATGTTTGTTCCGGTTGTTTAACTATATGTGTCGCGGCTTGCTCGGCAGATGCACCGGAAACGCATTCCAGTAAAACACCTGTCGCCAGCAAGATTGAAGTCATTAGACCCACCGAACCGCATAAGGTTGTTTTACGCGACCTCTATCTTCGCAACCCTTCGCCCCTTTCAGAACAAGTTGAAGCAGGGTTTAAACCTCGCAAGGATTTACCCGCACATCCAATCAGCCTTCCCGTCAACTGGAGTGAGGATCCATTTAAAGATCCCAACTGGCGGTTTCAGCTCAACGCATGGCGGATGTTGGACCCCTATTTCAAAAGATATTTTAACACCAAGGACCCAGCTTTTTTAGACGACGCACTCGCCTATATCCGGGATTGGCATAAGTTTCATGTCATTGATGGACGTCCTAACGATTATGCATGGTATGATATGGCCAAAGGCATTCGCGGACTTTATATCGCATTTTACTTGAGCGCCCACCAACAGGAAGAATATCTACTGTCGGTATCTGATAAAGCCATGCTGCTGGAATTGGCTGAACTCCACATTGAGACAACACATAAAATCGGTATCACCGATAGCAATCACGGCATCTTTCAAATCGCGGGACTCTCCTTGATATGCCAAGTTCTTACGGAGGAAGACTTTTGCATTGGCGAGCTTGATTACGCTCGGCAACAAGCTGAATCGCAAATGGCGCTTCAGTTTACCAAAGCCGGTATTCACAAAGAAAACTCGCCCTCCTATCATTTCTTCACGCGTAATATTGTGGAGAGTCTGCCCGCCTTCAAAAGTGTTGTCGCAACAGATGACCTAGCTGCAATAAAAGCCAATGGACCTTGGTTCGTGTTTCCCAATAAACGCATTGCCGCAGTGGGCGATAGCGCAGGCAATACGCGCCCCTTACAAAATGACCTTCACATCACATGTTTAGCTGAGTCTGAGTGTTACAGCGTCGCCCCATTTGAAGCCGACGGATATGCTATTATTCGCGACTTGCCGTCGCAACAGCCTGACAGCATGTTATTTGTCACGGGCATGGCTCATGGCACGGTGCACGCCCATCTTGACGCTCTCAGTTTTGAGCTGATGGAATTTGGGCGCATGATATTCATTGATAGCGGAAAATATGGATATAAAGTCGACGATAACCGCAGATATGTCGTGAGCGCCGCCGCGCATAATACGATCAGCCTCAGCAATCAGACCCTTGATGTCAATGATATGAAGCTGGTTGGTTCCCAGCTGGAAAATGTGACACAAGAAGACGGTGCATTTATAGTCCGCAGCCAAGCGGAATATACAGATTATTTCATACAGTCGCGAGAATTGACGTATAAACCGGAAGCCTTTCTGAATATCACAGATAGCCTTAAGGCATTGCAGCATGTCTCCAGAAACCGTGAAACGCAATTTGTCTCTAGTCTGCATTTCAAAAATGATCTTATGCCGACATTGATGGAAAATGGCTTTGAAGTCATCGTCGGAAATCATCGGGTCATCGGCACATTGGAAACAACTGGCTGCCAGATATCCTTAAGCAGAGGCCAGAAGAACCCCTTACTCGGCTGGGAGAGCGTGGGATATCAAAAAATGACCCCTACCTCCGTTGTACAGGCCAGCTGTGATCAAGCGGTCGATAAAATCAGCTGGACTGTAGAATTTAAGTTGTAGGACAACCGCTTAACCCGCTAATTTTGCGGCTAAACCCTCGATCCGTTTTGCCGCCGCAGATAGAGCTTTTGCCGCCTCCGTTTGGCTTTTGGCACTGGCGAGGGTGGCCGCATCTCGTTCTTGGCGTAGGCCTGCCGCGCGGGCGTCGACACGTAAGTCTACATTGTCCATTGTGTCTTCGACTTCGTCCATCATTGTGATGCCCGCCATAACAAGCAGGCGCAGATCACCGATTTGGCCGAATTGATTGGCCATTTGCGACACGCGGTCATCGAGTTTTTGGCCGAGGCGTAAAATACGTTCTTCCTCGCCGTCCTCGCACCCCATGGCATATTTACGGCCATTTATATCTAGACTGACTTTTGCCATTTTATTCTCCAAGTGCCCCGCGCACCACTTTCATGACCATGTCTAGCTCAGCCTCGCTATCTTGGGTCAATTTCGTAAATTCAGCCTCGCGAGCTTCTAAACGTGCTTTGGCATTTTGGGCCTCCGCGGCCATATCATCGAGTTGCGCCGCCAGCTTTGCCCGGTCTTCGCGGAACGCATCACTGTCTTGCGCTCCAGTTTCGAGTGTTCGCATTCGGGACATAAGCGCCCCTATTCCAACCTCTAGAGAATCAACGGCCCGATCCAATTCGGCCTGTGCAGATTGTATGTCAGCGTTGTCATGCATCTAATTTTTCCTGACTCGCAAATTTATACACAGAATGGCCCGCAAATTGCGGAAGGACAAGTGGATTATATTGACTTGTTGAACTTGCCTGCCCATGGGGTGCGGGCCTTTTCAAACCGCAGGAAACGGACGAAAATGACGATTAAAATCGGTATTAACGGCTTTGGCCGAATTGGACGCCTCGTTGCACGCGCATTGGCAGAATATGACATTTCCGACATAGAGCTGGTTGCGATCAACTCTCCGGGCGCGATTGAAACCTCTACTCACCTGCTACGTTACGACAGTGTGCATGGACGTTTCGCTTTTGATGTCGAAATGGGCGAGGATTATATCGATTATGGCCGCGGCCGTATCGCCATGAGCCACGAACGTGATCCTGGCAATGTGAAATGGGGCGACATGGGCGTTGATGTAGTTATGGAATGTACAGGTATTTTCCGCTCCAAAGACACAGTGCAAGCCCATTTAAACGCAGGGGCAAAAACGGTTCTGATCTCTGCTCCTGGTACAGGCGTCGATAAAACCATTGTATATGGTGTGAACCACCAAGACCTGACAGCGGAAGATAAAGTCGTCTCCTGTGCCTCTTGCACTACGAATTGCCTTGCGCCTGTGGCGAAAGTCCTGATGGAAACTGTCGGTATTCGCCGCGGATTTATGACAACAGTGCATAGTTACACGCAAGATCAACGTATTTTGGATAATAGCCACAAAGACCTTTACCGCGCACGTGCGGCAGGCCTCAATATGATCCCAACGAGTACAGGCGCAGCCAAAGCCGTGGGTCTCGTGATCCCTGAGCTACAAGGCCGCCTCTCTGGGTCCGCTGTTCGCGTGCCAACCGCCAATGTATCTATGGTTGATTTGGCCTTCCAGCCAGAAATGAAAACAACCGCAGACGAAATTAATGCGTTCATGAAAGAAGCCGCAAAAGGCCCGATGAAGGGTGTAATTTGCTACTCTACGAACCCTTTGGTCAGTTCTGATCTGAACCATGATCCACATAGCGCAACATTCGCTTCACCACTGACAAAAGTCTTGGATGGCGATTTAGTAAAAATTATTGCGTGGTATGATAACGAATGGGGATTTGCTAACCGTATGATCGATGTCGCCCGAGTCATGGGCACAAAGATGGAAATAAAAAAATGAGCTTTAAGCGTCTTGAATCTGCGGACTTAGCAGGCAAAACCGCCATCGTGCGGGTTGATTTCAACGTGCCGCGTGATGCGGATGGCAATATTACGGATGATACGCGTATCCGTTCGGCCCTGCCAACGATCCAATATTTACAAGACAAAGGCGCGAAAATAGTCCTTCTGTCGCATTTTGGCCGGCCCAAAGGACAGCCTGATCCTGAGCTTTCCCTCGCCTTTATTGTGCCAGCCTTAGAACTCGCTTTGCGGCGCACGGTGACGTTTATCGAGACGCCAAGCCCTGAGTTGATTGCAGGTCTGGACCAAGACGCCATTGTGTTGGTTGAAAATACGCGGTTTTCCGCGATGGAAACAGACGGCCACCCTGGCATGGCAAAATTTTTGGCTAGCCTTGGTGATATCTTCATTATGGACGCCTTCTCTGCCTCTCACCGCAAACATGCCAGCAGCGCCGTAATTGGCGAATATTTACCCTCATATGCGGGTCTCGCGATGGAACGCGAATTGGACCATTTAGCGGCGGCGCTAGATCATCCCGAAACGCCCGTTATGGCATTAGTCGGAGGCGCAAAAGTCAGCACAAAGATAGACCTGTTAGAGAATCTCGTCTCGCGACTCGATACGCTCGTCATCGGCGGCGGCATGGCGAATACATTCCTCTATGCACAAGGCCATGATGTCGGCGCGTCGCTCTGCGAAAAAGACTTACGCGATAAAGCCTTGGATATTCTTGCGGCAGCGGAAAAAGAAAATTGCCGGATTGTCCTGCCGATTGACGTTGTCGTCGCGACAGAGTTCAAAGCCAATGCCGAAAGCCGCGTCTGCGGCCTCGACGGCGTGAAATCGAATGAAATGATCCTTGATGCAGGACCAGACACGGTTAGCGCCATTTTGGACGTCATGGACACCTCGAAAACTCTTATTTGGAACGGCCCCTTGGGCGCGTTTGAAATGACCCCATTTGATACATCGACAGTTGAGTGCGCCAAATATGCCGCCAAACTCTGTCGTAAAGACGCGCTCATTGCCGTCGCGGGCGGCGGCGACACAGTCGCGGCTCTCGCGCTGGCCGATGTGCTGGACGATTTCACCTTTATCTCAACTGCCGGCGGTGCTTTCCTGGAATGGATGGAAGGCAAACCCCTGCCCGGCGTAGATATTCTCAAAGCCTAAGCTAATAAAACTGGAGTGCCGTCATGGATCTCGAAGCCCTAAATAAAATTGCCCTAAAAATGGTGGAGCCCGGTACAGGGATTCTCGCTGCGGACGAAAGCACCGGTACAATTGGCAAGCGTTTAGCCTCAATCAACACAGAAAACACGGAAACAAACCGCCGCGATTGGCGCGAAATGTTATTCCGCACACAACCCGCCATGAATAATCATATCAGCGGTGTGATCCTGTTTGAAGAAACGCTTCGTCAATCGGCAGCGGACGGCACGCCATTTGTCAAGTTAATCCAAGATGCAGGTGCAATCCCAGGCATTAAAGTCGACAAGGGTATTACCCCGCTCGCAGGCCGACCCGGCGAAACCATCACACAAGGTTTGGACGGGCTTCGTGAACGTCTAGCAGATTATTATGATCTCGGCGCACGTTTCGCCAAATGGCGCGCTGTTATCGAAATCTCACACCCTGATATTACTGTTGGCCGCACCCCAACAGATGGAGGAATCAAGGCCAATAACCATGCCTTGGGACGCTATGCTGCGCTTTGCCAAGAAGCAGGTATCGTTCCTATTGTTGAACCTGAAATCCTCATGGGCGGTCACCACTCTGTCGAGCGTTGCCATGAAGTCACAGAACGCGTGTTAAACTCGCTCTTTACTGAACTCTATGAGCAGGGCGTTGCCTTAGAAGGTATCATCCTGAAACCGAATATGGTTGTCGCGGGCAAGCAATGTGCGCAGCAGCCGAGCCGCGAAGAGATCGCCGAACGGACTATCAAGGTGTTGAAAGATACAGTTCCCTCGGCAGTTCCTGGCATCGCATTCCTGTCTGGCGGGCAAGAGAATGAAGAGGCCACACGGAATTTGGATATGATGAATAAAATCGGCGGGTTCCCATGGAAACTCACCTATTCCTTCGGACGCGCCCTCCAGCAGTCCGCCCTATTCACATGGCAAGGTAAAGCAGAAAATTACGACGCTGCACAAACCGCCTTTAATCACCGTGCCCGTATGAATGGCCTCGCCAGCACTGGCGATTGGAGCGCAGAGATCGACGATACCGTCGACGCTTAAGGCACAAGGCTTAGGTCATTCGTCTAAGTAAATTCTAGGCGCTCTTTCGATGCAAAAAAGAGAGACGCCACATCCTTGTCTTCGATTGAAAAATCGGGAGACAAGGCTAGAATTTTGCGAATTGTCTCTTTGCGTTGCCCCAATGCAATTTCAAAATCAGCTTCAATGCGATCCCATGTACCGCTTAATCTGAGATGTTGTATCAGTTTTTGATAGACATCTACGCGGCCCATGAGGAAGTAACTTTCGTATAAAATCTTACTCGCAATTTTCTCGTGAATGTCGCTATAGGCCAATTGTGCGAGCATCTTGTCGATGGGTTTGACAATGAAATCGAGCTCTTCGCGTATATGCGGTGTCATGAGGAAGATTTTCTTGATCGTCAGAAACTCACTCTCAATGCGTTCAATGGCCTCCTTCGGCGCTTCATTATTCGTAATGATAACGATATCAATATCGGAGCCTTTAATCGGAACCCCAAGCCCACGATGTTGACGCATCGTTTCATGGGCGAGGAAATAGGCAATGTCTCCAGACAAAAAGACGACGCAATGATCAATCAAAACTTTCTGTAGTTCGGGATCAAGTTGAAGCAGCGCCTCACGCGCCCAACTCAATTTCTCTAAACTGATTGACCTAAATTGATTGGCCAGACGCGTCCCAGCTTCAACCTTCTCAACAATTTGTTCTGGCAAGTAAATCAGGCTAAACGTCAAAAAGTCCCGTAAAATTGACGGCGAAAGCCTCAACTGATTGTCCCGTAAAATATCATAGCGCAGGTAGTAACGCGCGCAATTTGTAACCCGAAATTTCGTCGACATATGGCAAGAGCGCCAAACTGCAATCTCGCTCAGGTGCGGCAATCGAGCAGAAAGGTCGGCGCCAGTAATTGGACCTGAATCCCGCAAGATATTCTCAATGTCAGTTTCATTATTCACAAATACGTCCATTTCGTACAACTCAGCAAGCGTTCTAACGCTCTCTCAAGGCGTAAAACTTACATGCAAAAACGTGGAGTTAAAGTCTTTTCCGATATACTAATTTTCGAGGAAAATTGTTGAGTCACGCGGTGGCAACCCCTATCTATCAACCGAGATCACTCATAATTCATCCGACATAAGAGAATGAAATGACAAAGTTTTTTGGAACAGATGGTGTGCGCGGCCTTGCGAATGCGGGAAAAATGACCCCGACGCGTGTCATGCATCTGGGGCAAGTTGCAGGCCATTTTTTCAATAAAACGGAAAATAAACGGGCTTCCGTCGTCATCGGTAAAGATACGCGTCTATCGGGCGATATGATCGAAGCCGCTTTGGTAGCGGGATTAGCCTCCGTGGGCGTCGATGTTAAACTCGCAGGCGTTATTCCAACGTCCGGAGTATCCCTAATGACACAAACCCTACGCGCAGATTTTGGCATTATGATCACGGCGTCACATAATGCGTTTCCAGATAATGGGATTAAAATTTTTGGGGCAGATGGATGTAAACTGTCCGATGTCGCAGAAGCAAACCTTGAAGCTCTGCTACTCGAAAATAGCGACAGGCTTGTCCCTTCAGCAAATCTAGGCCGCACGACCCAACATACAGATTTACAAGCGCGTTATATCGAAATTTGCAAATCTGCCTTTCCAAAAGGCCTACGCCTCGACGGTATGAAAATCGTGATCGATGGCGCAAATGGCGCGGCACATCAAACCGCTCCCGCTACATTTTGGGAACTGGGCGCGGATACAGTCATCCCCATTGGCGTCTCGCCGACAGGTGACAATATCAATGCAGGTTGCGGTTCAACAGCCACCGACCTCTTATCTCAACAAGTCTTGGCCCATGGCGCAGATGTTGGCGTTGCATTGGACGGCGACGCGGATCGTTTAATCATGTGCGACGAGAAAGGCCAGATCATCGACGGAGACCAATTACTCGGTCTCATAGGCACGAGTTGGTTAGCGCAAGGGCGTTTGTCAAAACCTGGTGTTGTTGCAACAGTAATGTCAAATTTGGGTCTTGAACGTTACCTTCAAACCCAAGACATCGCCCTGCTCCGCACACAAGTTGGAGATCGACATGTCGCAGCGCGCATGCGTGAAGACGGCTATAATTTGGGCGGTGAGCAGTCCGGACATTTGTTGATGACGGAATATAGTCCGACAGGTGATGGGACGATGGCCGCGCTTCAGGTGCTCGCCGAAATCAAACGTCAAGGGCGCGCCGCCAGTGAGGTTTTATCCGTTTTCGACCCTGTTCCGCAGGTGTTAAAAAATATCCGGTTTACGGGCGACACACCGATGGGCCACAGGGATCTTCAGGTAGGTATAAAAACTGCCGAAGCCGAGTTGGGCGCATCAGGCCGCGTGCTGGTGCGCGCGTCGGGAACAGAACCTCTCATTCGGGTAATGGCCGAAGGCGATGATCCGGTAAAAGTTGAGGCCGTCACAGACGCACTCATTGAAACTATTCGCGGTATCGTCAGCTAGTCGGAAAAGTCTCTACTCTGGGGAAATCTCGCCAATGATGGAGAGCAGTGAATAAGTTGTGACATTCAAGTCATGCTTTGCACGTTCGCGATCAACTTTGGCACCTAATAAAATGCGTTCCGTTTCCGTGAGGTCAATAGCTGAAATAAGGCCTGATCGGTAAATTTTACGCGTACCAACAGCCGCAATTTCCGCTGCCTCGACGGCATCTTCATGTGACAATAGAGCCGATTTGGACGCGACAAGACGGTCCCATGTGATGCGCGTATTATCGCGGACCCCCGCGATGGTTTGCATCAATTCAATTTCGCGGAATCGTTTAACCTGTTTGGCGCGTTTGATCGATCCAAACTCTTGGTCCGCCTGATAAAGCGGCACACTCACGGAAACAGCCGCGCTGGCAGCCGTTGTTACGCGGTCATCAGAAAAGGGTCCAAAGTTTTCAGGGCGGCGGCCCCTGTTCAAAGAGGAGTTAAAATCAACACTTGGCAAACGAACACCTTTGGCTTCTTTCACCGCATATTCAGCGGCTTCCAAGGTCAAACGCGCAGAGGCAATTGATGCGTTATTCCGCAAGGCTTTTGTCAAGACCATTTCCATGGACGGGGGCACATCAGATACGGGCGATGCAGGTGCGAGGTTTTCACCCGGCAATCCTGTCAGCCGAAAAAAGACAGAGCGCGACGCAGCATGGCTCGCGCGCGCAGTTGCAATCCGTGTGTGTGCCGTCGCAACCGCCGATTTTGACCGCGCAACATCTGTCAGGCTGGTATCTTTTAATTCATATCGTTTTTCATTCGCCTTGAGCTGCTCTTGCAGGGTTTCAAGACTTTCCAGATTCAAGCGTAAAATTGCGAGGTCACGTTGGACATCAAAATAAGCCGTCGCAACTTCAAGGTAAATTTGTTGACGTTCGGCTTGGATTTGAACTTCTGCCGCAGAGGCTGTGGATTTGGCGCGCGCAATTGCATTCGTCGTTTGATTGCCGCGAAATAGCGGCTGCCTCAGGCCAATGCCGACACTGCTGGTTGTTCCAGAGAGTGAAGATGTTGGCGAACGGGTGAACTCATTATCTTGGTAGAGATAGCCATAACTCGCATTGGCCTCGACGACAGGCAATCGACCAGACCGCGCCAAACGCACATCTGTTTCCCGAATTGCCAAGCTCTGTTGGGCGGCCATAATGCGCGGGTTATAGGTTTCTGCGGCGCGTAAAGCGGTTTTCAAATTAAGTTGGGCCGTGTGGAAAATTGAAGGCTTTGCAGGTTCAGCAACCGTCGCAACATTTCCCAACGTTTGGGCTGTCGTATCAATTTGCGCATCTAGCTGTGCATGGGCCAGACCAAAGCTCAAACTGGAGATCAAGAGGCCCGCACTTGTATATGTAATCGCTCTGGACGTCATGATTTTCGCCTCGCTTATTCTTCTCTAAAGGCGCGGTTCAACTGGTCAGTCGCCGGCTTCAAGAGGTAATTAATGAGGGTACGTTCGTCCGTTTGCATGAAGGCTTCTGCGGGCATGCCTGGCACAAGTATCAAGCCTTTCAAACGCGCGAGTTCATCTGTCGGAATTTCAATCATAACCGTGTAATATGGAAACCCTGTCGCTTGATCGATAGTTGTATTCGCCGAGATCGATTTCACTTCGCCGTTGAGTTCTGGTGTCGTGCGTTGATTAAACGCCGAAAGCCGAACGGTCGTCGCCTGCCCAATATAAAGTTGATCTACATACATCGGCTCCACTTGGGATTCGATAATCAAGCGGTCTGTATCGGGGATAATATCCATGATTGGGTTCGCTGGCGTGACCACACCGCCCAATGTCGTCACGGTCATATTATGCACGCGCCCAGAAACAGGGGCAATCACATCAACGCGCCCAGCTTGATCCGTCGCAGAAATAAGTTGTTGCTTTAAGTCACTGATTTCGGATTCTTTGACACGAAGCTCGGTAAGCGCGACTTCTTTTCGAGCGCGCGTGACTTGCAGAATTTCAATTTCCGTCTCGCCAATCACTGTTTTTGCTCGCGCAATTTCTGCGGCAATACTGGCGATTTGACCTTTAAGGCCCGCCTCTTCGCGCTCCAAAGTCAGGATGCGGGTTTGACTAACATAACCGTCTTTGAACAGCTCCTGCAGGCCTTCAAGCTCTCTGACGATGATACTAAGTTGAGATTTACTGGCATCGGATTGAGATATGAGACCTGAAATTTGCTCATCTGATTGTTGTAGTCTTTTCTTCAATTGCGCCAACTCTCCACCAAACGCACGTTGACGTGTTTGAAACAGCTGAGCTTGGTCATTGATAATTTGGTCTAAACTTGGCGTGCGTTGCGCCGCAGGAAATAATATGTCCCAGGGGATTACATTCCGACCGTCACGTTCTGCTGTCAATCTAGCGCGCAAAGCCTCGGCTTCATTCAATCGTTTTTGCAGTAGGTCGCGACTGGCGTTCAAAGACGTCGGGTCAAGACGCATCACAACGTCCCCTGCACTCACCTTATCGCCATCACGGACGAGAATTTCTCCGACAATCCCGCCGTCGAGATGTTGCAAAGTTTTGGGCTTGCCTTCGACAACGACTGTACCGGGCGCAATCACAGCGCCTTGAATGGGAGCCAGAGCACTCCAGAGGGCGAAACTGGCAATCATTGCAAATATGAGGAAGAACCCGACTAATAAATACGTATCGTAAGCCGCGCGCGGCTTTTTTGTGTCCTCAGGGGCAGGGTTTTGTGCGGCCTGAAGCGCGTCTGGACTGATCTGTAACATGTTAAACAGGGGCTCCCTGTGGAGGTTTCTGTTTCTCTTGCAAGCGTTTGATGACCTCGTCTTTCGGGCCGAACTCTTCGACTTTACCAGCCCGTAGCATAAGCACCAAATCAACCGCAGCAATCGCGCTCGGCCTATGTGTCATAACAATCACTGTATTCCCGCGTGCACGGCTGCCTGCAATTGCGGCCGTTAGCGCCTTATCTCCATCCGTATCAAGATTTGCGTTAGGCTCATCAAGCACGAGCAGTTTCGGATCTCCATAGAGCGCGCGCGCAAGCGCAACACGTTGGACTTGCCCGCCAGAGAGGATCAAATGGCCCGCTCCAATCAACGTATCGTAACCATTTGGCATTTGCAGGATCATCTCATGAACGGCGGCATGTTTAGCCGCGATCACAATTGACTCGTCGGAGGCCTCCGGATCAAACCGCGCAATATTGTCTTTAATCGTGCCGTCAAAAAGTGCGACGTCTTGGGGGAGATAGCCAATATATGGCCCCAAGGTCTGTCTATTCCACTGATCATATGTTGCACCGTCCAAGCGGACTGCGCCGCGTTGGGGGGCCCAGACGCCAACCAATAATTTTGCCAAAGTCGACTTACCTGAGGCACTTGGTCCAATAATGCCCAAACCTTGGCCTGGCTTTACTTCGAAGCTCACATTTTGCAGCACCGCTTTATCTGCACCCGGCGGCGCAGCGACAACATTTTTAACTAAAATATGCCCTTTCGGTTCGGGCAACTGCAAAGTTTCTGTCTCTTCTGGGACAGCTTCGAAAAAAGCGTTTAAGCGCGCATAAGATTGTCTGGCGCGCACAAAACCTTTCCACTGACCAATCGCCATTTGGATCGGCGCAAGCGCACGACCCATAATGATCGAGCCGGCAATCATCGTGCCAGGCGTAATAATTTGAACAACAGCGAGCGCGCAACCCAATCCCAGAATTGCCGATTGCAAAAACATGCGAAAGGCTTTGGTCGTTGCCGTAAATCCACCTGCTCTATCACTACCCGCAGTATGAAGATTTGCGCCTTTTTCATGCGCCGCCTGCCAACGGGCGAGAATGTTTTTACCCATCCCCATTGCAAGCACAGAATCAGACTGACGATGTGTGCTATCTGCGATGTTACGGCTTTGCAGCAGCAGGTGACGAGATTCCATCAAGGCTTTGCGCGTAGTGAATTCATTCAAGGCCGCAACGATAAAAATAATGATTGCGCCGATAAGAGCCGCAAGGCCAAGCGTCCAATGCAACATCCAAATAACGCCGATGAAAATCGGGGCCCAAGGAATATCAAACAAGGCCCCCGGCGCGGGTCCAGATAAAAAGGTTTTGACTGTGCTGAGGTCATCAAGCGGACGGCCACGCGTACTCCCTTGGCCATATCGGCCTTGCGTCACCCAAATATCAAATGTGCGCGCGCTAAGGTCTTCCTCTACGCGGTTTCCGATGCGGACCAAAACTCGCGAGCGAATAAGCTCTAACAGTCCCATAAACAAATAAAGGACGCCCATGAGAATAGTCAACGCGACCAAAGTAGACATGCTGCGGCTCAAGAGGACACGGTCATAGACCTGCAACATGTAAAGCGGGCCCGTCAGCATGAGCAGGTTAATCACGGCACTGAAAACGCCAATGCCTATGAAGGCCCGGCGAGACTTGCGAAGCGCGTCCCCGAGTTCCGTTCTTTGATTTTGTTTTAATGTACGCGCCATATCCCAGTCTTATCTTTTCAGAGTTGATAAGGGGTGAAGATGACTTGTTCAACACCGTAAAATCGTCTTTTAAAACACAGGGTTGCTGCGAGACGATGATACGGTATTTCAGGGAAGTGCCCTAGATAAAATCAGAGCATAAAATCTACCGCGTCGAGATCATCTGTAATCACCCAAAGCTGCATGTCATCTTGGCCATCACCATCCACATCGAAATGTACGAGACGGATATCCACGCCTGATCTGGTTAGGCTTTGAATCCATATCTCGCCACCTGCGCCCGTAAAACCGCCAGAAACAAGTGTGAAGGCTTGGTCGCCTGCAAGCATATCATTCGCGTCGATGCCTGAGACGTCAATCAGGTCGCCATCATTGAAGTCCCGAATTTCATCGCGCTGGAACGGACCCACACCGCTATCTGCAGTGCTGTTGAAAATAAACGTGTCATTTCCCGCGCCGCCAAAAAGGAAG
>CALKXY010000014.1 GCA_938003545.1 uncultured Caulobacterales bacterium | reverse complement strand
GAATTGAATAAGAACAGCTCAAGCAACTCATATTCTTGCAAGGCGCTGGGGCCTGCGTCACGGAATCGCACGCGTAAGCGGCTGCGATGGTCTGCGTAATGCGGCTTGGGTGTAGGCGGCTTAGAGATAAGGCGGGCAATGCAATCCAATTGGAGATGTTGTGAAAATCTCGCACCCTGTCGCTGTCACGCCAATGGAGTGTTCGAATTGAGCCGTCAGTTTGCGGTCACGTGTGACGGCTGTCCATCCATCAGATAGGACTTTTACGTCTGGGCGACCCAGATTAATCATAGGTTCGATCGTGAAGAACATGCCCTCACGCAGGACTTCGCCTTCACCTGGTCGACCATAATGCAGAATATTGGGGCTATCATGGAAGAGTTTGCCCAAGCCATGCCCACAAAAATCCGTCACAACTGAACAGCGTTCACCCTCGGCAAATTTCTGAATTGCATACCCTATATCGCCTGTCGTCGCGCCGGGTTTAACGGCAGCAATGCCTAGCATGAGCGAATCATATGTGATTTGCGTGAGGCGCTCTGCGCGGCGGTTGACTTCGCCAACGGGGTACATCCGCGATGTGTCACCATGCCAGCCGTCAACTATGGCGGTCACGTCGATGTTCACAATATCGCCGCCTTTTAACGGTTTGTCATTTGGAATGCCGTGGCAAACAACATGATTTACCGATGTGCAGACTGTATGTTGATATCCCCGATAGCCCAAGCAGGCGGGTACGCCGCCGTGGTCGAGGATAAATTCCATCGAGGCACGGTCTAATTCTGCAGTTGTTACGCCAGGTTTGACCATTGGGGCCAAGAGGTCGAGGCAGCGCGCCGCGAGGTTTCCAGCTTTACGCATGCCTTCAAAGTCGGCAGGGCCGTGTATTTTAATCGCACCGTCGCGAAGGTCGGGGGCGTCTGCTGCATCAATATAATTCATGAAGGTGATATAGGGCGCTCTTTGTCCTGTTGCCACCAGAAATGCAGAGTTGTACCCGCGCAAGCATGACACAGCGAAAAACAGTAACGGCAGGCATACTTCTCATTGGTGACGAGCTTCTTTCAGGCAGAACGCAAGATACGAATTTAGCCGAAATTGCAAAATTCCTAGGACCCTTGGGTGTTCAAGTCCGCGAAGCTCGTATTCTGGCGGATGATGCCGATACGATTCGCGATTCTGTCAGGTCGTTTTCGGAAGGCTATGATTATGTCTTTACGACGGGCGGTATCGGCCCAACACATGATGATATTACCGCGGATTGTATCGCTGCTGCTTTTGATTTGGGTATATCCGAAAGGGAAGATGCTTTGAACGCGTTGCGTCAGAGGTATTCTGATGCGGAGCTTAATGAAGCTCGCCGCCGTATGGCGCGCATTCCAGATGGTGCATCCTTAATCGATAATCCCGTTAGCCAAGCCCCGGGATTCCAAACACGAAATGTGTTCACCCTTGCAGGTGTGCCGCAGATTATGCGTGGGATGTTGTCTGATATAACGCACAGAATCCAAGGCGGAGCTAAGGTTTATCAAATTACGGTTAGCGCGTCTGATATTGGTGAGGGCGACGCGGCGGCACGGTTGGCTGCAATAGAAGCGGATTATCCAGGTGTGTCTATCGGGAGCTATCCATGGTTCAATGAAGAGCTACGTGGGATAAATTTTGTGGCACGTGGTCAAGATGAAGCCGTCTTGATGGATGTGAAAATCGAGATTGAGGCTTTAATTTCAGATTTACGTAAAGCGTAAGTAAGGGAATTTGGTGCGGGCGGCGGGAATCGAACCCGCACTCCATTACTGGAACAAGATTTTAAGTCTTGCGTGTCTACCAATTCCACCACGCCCGCAGCGGAAAAGACGACATATCAAAGCCTACGCGCGGTGCAACACTTTTAGCAGTACGTCTAACATTTATGTGAGTGGGATGTATCCCACTTCTTATTGACGGCGCATGGAGTTTTGCATATTTGCAGATTTGTGGGATCGGTCCCACGCCGCAATCAGAGTTAGCCATGAGCCTAATAGAAACCTTCCTCACCCGCGTTGACGCGCTGTCTGACCGTTCGGGTCAATCCGTCTCAACCTTATCTCGTAAGCTGTTTAATGACGGTAAAGGGGTCGCCCGACTACGCGAAGGCGGACAAATGACGATCAAGACAATGGATGCGGCCATGAATAAATTGGCTAATTTGGAATCAGAAGCTGATGGTCGCGACGCTTTACGGATGACACATCTCGACCGATTAGAGGCCGAGAGCATACATATTATGCGAGAAGTCGCCAGCCAATGCGAAAACCCCGTAATGCTATATTCTGTTGGTAAAGACAGTTCTGTGATGCTGCATTTGGCGCAAAAGGCTTTCTATCCTTCGCCGCCGCCATTTCCTCTGATGCATGTCGATACGACTTGGAAGTTCAAGGAAATGATCGAGTTTCGTGACCGCCGTGCAAAAGAGGTCGGTATGGAGTTGATTGTTCACATCAACCAAGACGGTGTTGATCAAGGCATGGGGCCCTTTACGCATGGGTCGGCTGTACATACCGATGTGATGAAAACGCAGGGGCTTAAACAGGCTCTGGATAAGCATAAATTTGACGCGGCTTTTGGCGGTGCGCGCCGTGATGAAGAAAAGTCTCGCGCAAAAGAACGTATTTTCTCTTTCAGATCAGAGAATCACCGCTGGGATGCCA
Source organism: uncultured Caulobacterales bacterium (assembly GCA_938003545.1). Lineage (GTDB taxonomy): Bacteria > Pseudomonadota > Alphaproteobacteria > Caulobacterales > Maricaulaceae > Litorimonas. The sequence goes on along the minus strand of CALKXY010000014.1, from coordinate 217,893 downwards.
AAAACCAGCGTCCTGAGCTTTGGAATATTTATAATACGCGCGTTCACAAGAATGAAAGTATGCGGGTATTCCCACTGTCTAATTGGACTGAGCTGGATATCTGGCAATACATCGAGCGTGAAAATGTTCCCATTCCTGATTTATATCTGTCTAAAAAACGTCCTGTTGTCGAAAAAGACGGCGTATTGATAATGGTCGATGATGATCGCATGCCGATTGGACCTGACGATAAAATCGAAGAGAAGATGGTACGTTTCCGCACGCTTGGCTGTTACCCGTTAACGGGAGCGGTCGAAAGCGAAGCTGTTACCTTGCCTGACGTTATCCAAGAAATGCTGCTGACCACGACAAGTGAACGTCAAGGCCGAGTTATTGACTCGGATGCAGGCGCGTCAATGGAGCAGAAAAAACAGGAAGGGTATTTCTAATGGCCCATCATGATGATCTTATCGCGACTGATATTCACGCCTATTTACGGGCGCAGGAAAATAAGTCTTATCTTCGCTTTATCACCTGCGGTAGCGTGGATGATGGTAAATCAACGCTCATTGGTCGACTGCTTTATGATTCAAAATTGATCTATGAGGATCAACTCGCAAGCATAGAAAAAGACAGTAAAAAATCTGGGACTCAAGGCGACCGTATTGACTTGGCACTTCTCGTGGATGGCCTTGCAGCGGAACGAGAGCAGGGTATCACTATTGATGTTGCTTATCGTTTTTTCTCAACGGACAAACGTAAATTTATTGTCGCGGATACACCCGGACATGTTCAATATACACGTAATATGGCGACGGGTGCATCTACGGCTGATGTCGCGGTTCTGTTGATTGATGCGCGTTACGGTGTTCAGGAGCAAACGCGTCGTCACGCCTTTATCGCTTCGTTACTCGGTATTCGCCACGTTGTCGTCGCCGTTAATAAGATGGACTTGCTTGATTTTGATCAGCGGGCTTTCAATGAGATTGACGCCAGCTTTCGCGAGTTTGCGGCGGACCTCGGTTTTGCGGATATTGTCTGTATTCCAATGTCTGCGCTTGAAGGCGATAATGTCATCACACCATCTGAAAATACGTGTTGGTATCATGGCCCAACGCTTCTTGAGTATCTTGAAACGGCGGATGTTGACGGCGGTACGTTGAACGCGCCGTTCCGATTGCCAGTACAGTGGGTTAATCGCCCTAATCTCGATTTCCGTGGTTTTAGCGGCACGATTGCATCTGGGACCGTCGAAGTTGGGGATGACATTATCGTCGTGCCGTCTGGCAAACGCTCAACGGTCAAAGACATCGTGACATTTGATGGTAATCGTAAGATTGCACGCGAAGATATGGCGGTCACGCTAACCCTTAAAGACGAGATTGATATCTCGCGCGGGGATATAATTTGCAAAACGGACGCACCTGCGGAGCAAGCGGATCAATTTCAGGCGCAAGTTATCTGGATGGCGGAGCAGAGATTGTTCCCTGGACGCGAATATTTACTAAAAACGGGTAATAAAACGATTCCTGCTAAGGTTAGTAAGCTCAAACATCGTATTGATATTAATGATTTTTCTCAAGTCGCAGCAAATACGCTTGAATTGAATGAGATTGGTGTCGTCACGCTGAGTCTAAACGCACCGATAGCTTTTGATCCTTATAGCGACAATCGCGCCACGGGCGCCTTTATCCTCATTGACCGTCAAACGCATGAGACGATTGGCGCAGGTATGTTAAATTTCTCGCTGCGCCGCGCGAAAAACGTGCTCTGGCAAGATTTAGACGTCAATAAAGCTGCTAGATCAGAGCAGAAGGGCCAGAAGCCAGCTCTCCTTTGGTTTACGGGGCTCTCTGGCTCGGGTAAATCTACGATTGCTAATCTTGTTGATAAACGTCTGATGGATATGGGGCGTCATACATATACGTTGGACGGCGATAATGTACGTCACGGCCTGAATCGTGATCTCAACTTCTCAAAAGCGGACCGTATTGAAAATATACGCAGGATTGGCGAGGTCGCTAAACTTATGGTCGATGCGGGTCTTATCACTATGGCGAGCTTTATTTCGCCTTATCGTGCTGAACGTCAAATGGCGCGAGAGTTGCTAGAAGATGGTGAGTTTATTGAAATATACGTCAATACGCCGTTGGATGTTGCAGAGGCTCGGGATGTGAAAGGTCTTTACGCTCGCGCCCGCGCTGGTGAAATTAAGAACTTCACGGGGATCGATTCAGATTACGAACATCCTGAGAATCCCGAAATTATCGTTGATACGGTCAAAATGAGTGCTGAAGAGGCTGCGGACCTTATTGTCGATCATCTCTCCGAACGCGGCTTCTTTAATGTCGGCGAGGGATAATTCGTGGACTATGATGTCTTTAACGGTGATGCGGATGGTATCCTATCGCTTGTCCAATTGCGCCTGAGTGACCCGCGCGACGCGACGTTAGTCACTGGGCGTAAGCGTGACATCACATTGTTGGACCGTGTTGAAACGAATGCAGGGGATCGGGTTACCGTTTTAGACATCTCTATGCGGTCAAACGCGGATGATTTATCTCGTATTCTCGATTCCGGTGCATCTGTTCAATATTTTGACCATCATAATGCGGGTGACGAAATCAAGCATCCGCTCTTGGATGCCCATATCAATACGGCAAGTGAGATTTGCACGGCCGTTCTTGTTGATCGTTATTTGGATGGCGCGCATCGCGCTTGGGCGATTGCGGGATGCTATGGTGATAACTTCCCAGCCATGGCGGAACGACTCGCTCAAGGCAGGGATCTACCATTGTCTAACCTTCGCGAGCTCGGCGAGATGTTGAATTATAATGGTTATGGCGGTACAGAAGCGGACCTTCATTTTCACCCTGCGGACCTTTATCGTGAAATGGCAGGTTTTCCGACTCCGATGGCGTTTATCTCATCAAAACCTGACGTTATTGAAACGCTGACGGACGGATATTTTGAAGACTTCGCCTTTGCTGACCAGTCTAAGGTTTTATTCTCGAAAGCAATGGGCGAAATACGTGTTCTTCCTGATGCTGCGGCGTCGCGCCGGGTATCTGGAATGTTTGGGAATCAGCTTGCGCAAGAAAACCCAGATCGTGCACATGCGATTTTAACGGAACAAAATGGGGGGTTCCTTGTGTCGATCCGCGCGCCAATTTCTAGGCGTTCGGGCGCAGACACTCTGGCGCTACAATTTGAAACTGGCGGTGGCCGTTCGGCGGCCGCGGGTATAAACCACTTACCTGAAAGTGATCTCAATCACTTTATTGAGGCCTTTCAGAGCGCGTTCTAACGGTTTAGGCTTGCTTCCAAAGGGAGCTCAAAATGACGATGAACGAACATATGATGTCGCAACCGCTTTGGGTTGTCATTTGGTTGACGATCATGGCTCTATTGCATGTCGCGGCGGTCCCACTAGCGTTCAAAGATTGGCGTCCACGCGTGATGATCATAGTCATGGGTTTGAATGTGATTTTGATGTCCGCGTTGTTTCAAGAATATGGTTACACGCGTATTCTGGGCTTGGCACATGTAATTTTTTGGACACCGCTTCTTGCTTATCTTTGGAAAACACGGAAAGCGCACCCTGAGAGAATTTGGATCGGAAGATTTGTTCGCGTTGCAATGCTTGTGATTTTTATATCGCTCATTTTCGATTATTCTGATGTCATCCAGTATATGTTGGGTGATCGCGCCGTGGTGGGGACATAATGCCAAGCGAAAAAGTTTCATTTAAGGGCGCATTTGGCGATACGCTTTCGGCTAAAATTGATAGCCCTGAAGACGGCAAGGTTAAGTCTTGGGTTCTCTTTGCGCATGGGTTCTCTATCGGAAAAGACCTAAAGCCCATCCGTACGATATCGCGCAGCTTAGTCGAAGACGGCTTCGGTATGTTGCGCTTTGACTTTACGGGGCTTGGGGAAAGTGAAGGCAATTTTTCCGACACAAATTTTAGCTCAAATTGCGAAGATATTCGCCAAGCTGCTAAGTTTATGGCGGAAAATTATGGCCCGCCTTGTGTGTTGATCGGTCATAGTTTTGGCGGAACTGCGGCGTTAAAGGTTGCTGACGAAATTCCACAAGTCAAAGCGGTCGCCACGATTGGCAGCCCCTGCGATACAACGCACATCGTTCACCAATTTGCAGATCAATTGGAAGAGATCGTAGAAGAGGGCGAGGCGAAAGTCCTTCTCGGCGGACGACCTTTTGTTATCAAAGAACAGTTTTTAGAAGATATTGAAAACCATGATATTGCAAAAGAAATCAGTAATTTAGACAGAGGCCTTCTTATATTTCACTCGCCGCAAGACCGCGTTGTTGGAATAGATAATGCCTCTCATATTTATCGCCATGCAAAGCACCCCAAGAGTTTTGTGAGTTTGGATGGTGCGGACCATTTATTGTTGAGAAACCCTGCCGATGCAGAATATGTTGCTCATGTTCTGGCGGCTTGGGCGCATCGCTATATCTAGTCACAGGAAAGTGTGACTGAATTAACGCGATCTTGGCATAGCGTGTGTATTACACCTTACCATGAAGATGGCTGGTTTAAATAAGACTGACACTGCACGTGACTATTACGCGGCCCTAGACGGTTTTCGTGGTCTGTTGGCTGTATTTGTTGCGCTTTATCACACGATTTGGTTAAGCCATCCAAACACATGGGCTTTCTTTGATAATGGCCCCGTTATTATTGATTTGTTCTTCGCGCTTTCAGGTTTCTTGATGTGGCGTTTATATTCAGAACGATTGGATGACGCTGCCGCGGTCGGGGTGTTTATGAAGCGGCGTTTCGCGAGACTATATCCGCTTCACCTGTTTATGCTGGTTGTATTCGTAGCTTTTGCTGTCCTTCGTGTAGTAGCTCATAAAGTTGGGCTTGCTGAGTTAACACCGGGTGAGATTCTCCCATTCGAATCGGGCGCAACGGACGGCTGGTCATCATTATTTCAGCACATGACGCTGACTCATGCATTGGGCCTATCTGATAGCTTAACCTTCAATCCACCTAGTTGGACAATAGGGGCGGAGTTTTGCACCTATATTGTTTTTGCCGCCATGATGTTATGGCGTAAACCAAAGCGAACCTTTGATTTTTTACTTATCGCAGTTCTGGTTGGGCTGATTTATATGGCTTTGTCGTTTGTTAAGCCAGATATGAACATTACGCATGACTACGGGTTTTGGCGCTGTTTGGCAGGGTTTTTTGTAGGTGTCTTAGCCGCAGTAAGTTTTGAGAAGTTCCGACCTCGTCTTAAACGCATTTCAAAACCTGCCTTTACGGTTATTGAACTTATCCTCATTGCTGCCAGTACGACCTTTGTAATTTATGCGGGTGGACGTGGACAATTCCTGGTTGGGCCAGTAATTTTTGTTTTTATTCTCATTTTTGCCTGTGATGGCGGTGCGGTATCGCAGTTTATGTCCCAACGTGTATTCCGCTATCTCGCGAAAATTTCCTATTCGGTCTATCTCACACATGTGATTGTCGCGATCGGGTTTGCAATCATTATCGAACGTTTGACAGGGAAACTGCCGACGGGGTGGGAAGGTGATGCTTGGTTGGTTTTATATCTAACGGTCGTAATTTTCGTGTCGCATATGACCCAACGTTTCGTTGAAGTGCCGGGCGGACGTTTCATTAAGAACTGGAATGCACCACAAAAGCAGGTTGCGAAAACGGGTTCATCCGTTTAACGGCGCGTTATGTCAGATCGTTATGAAAAATTAGACCAATTAGGCCAACAACAAGGCCTTCCACAAAATCCCGATGAGGCCGTTCTTGAACGAGTCAAAAACCCGTGTGATGAACCTTATATGGTGCGCCTGGTCGCGCCCGAATTTACGTCGATCTGCCCTGTAACGGGACAGCCCGATTTTGCGCATCTCGTTGTAGATTATTGTCCCGATGAATGGATTGTAGAAAGTAAAGCCTTCAAGCTCTTCCTTGGAAGTTACAGAAATCATGGGGATTTCCATGAGGCTTGTACCACAGGTATAGCGCAGCGCCTCGTAAAAGAGATTAGCCCGAAATGGCTTCGTATCGGCGGCTATTGGTACCCGCGCGGTGGTATTCCGATTGACGTGTTTTACCAATTTGGCAAAGCGCCTGAAGGGCTTTGGATTCCAGACCAAGGTGTGCCGCCTTATCGTGGTCGAGGTTAGGTCACGTAATTGTAATCTATGTATTCCCTGATTTTTGCTTGGGTTCAGTCGCCTAGGCTCCTACATTACGCAAAGATTGCGTAAGGACGTCAACATGCCGAGCTTGATTGCTACAAACCATTTAACCAATTGCCAAGATCCCAGAGACGTATGTGTCTGGACGGTTTTGCAAGAAGAAGCGGCTGTCTATGCGGTGCGCGAAGTCGCGTTATCATCACTGCTCCATGCGACAATCCTTGATCAAAATGATCTCGGGAGTGCTTTAGTCAATCATTTGTCCGAGAAACTATCGACGTCGGATTTTTCTGCTTTGAAGATGCGTAAGGTTTTAAGCGAAGCCATTACCAGCGACCCAGGACTTATCGCGTGCGTTGCGCGTGATCTAGAAGCTGTTGGGACGCGAGATCCAGCTTGCCATACTTATCTCCAGTGCTTTCTTTATTTTAAAGGCTTCATGGCGATCCAAACGCATCGATTGGCGCATGCTCTCCTAAATGAAGGCCGCGACCTCGTGGCCTTTCACTTACAGAACCGAAGCTCTGAGTTGTTCGGTGTCGATATTAATCCTGCGGCCAAAATAGGCTGCGGTGTTATGCTCGATCATGCAACGGGATTTGTTATGGGCGAAACGGCCGTTATTGGTGATGATTGCTCTATTTTGCAGGGCGTCACGCTGGGCGGGACGGGTAAAGCAGAAGAAGACCGTCATCCGAAAATTGGTGATCGTGTCTTAATCGGAGCCAACGCGTCAGTCCTCGGGAATATTCGAATTGGCGACGGCGCTAAGATTGCAGCAGGATCAGTTGTCCTGAAAGCTGTTGGCGAGAATTGTACAGTGGCGGGTGTTCCTGCCAAACTTGTTGGCGGTCCTTGTTGTGGGAATCCCGCTGACTCTATGGACCAAACACTTTAGGAAACGATCATGACACCTCAACAAGTCTCACAAGTTCAAAGTTATTTGCGCAAGCGTTTCGGCACAGAAGGTATCGCGCTCAAGCCTCGCAAAGTTCAAGATAGCGTTGAAGTCTATCTCGATGATGAAATTTTGGGCCTGCTTTATATTGATGATGAAGACAAAGATGATATCTCTTACGATTTGAATATCTCAATTCTACAACAGGATTTGGACGAGGCGTAACTGTGGCCGTTTACCGCCTTGATACGCATATACCTGAACGACACGAAACTTGTTGGGTGGCTGAAAATGCGGCCGTTATTGGCAATGTTGTTATGGCTGAGGGGAGTTCTGTCTGGTTCGGAGCAACGGTCAGAGGAGATAATGATCCCATCACTATTGGTGCGCGCTCTAATGTCCAAGACGGGTCTGTCTGCCACTCTGATCCAGGCTCACCTTTGACGATTGGCGAAGATGTCACTATTGGGCACCTTGCCATGATACATGGTTGCACGATTGGGAATGGATCACTCGTTGGAATTGGGGCCACGATCCTGAATGGCGCGAAGATTGGTGAGAACTGTTTAATCGGTGCGCATGCTCTGGTCACTGAAGGAAAAGTCATTCCTGATAATTCCGTAGTTATGGGATCACCAGGTAAAGTCGTCAAAACACTGACGCTTGAACAAGCTACCCATCTTAAAATGGGTGCAAAATTCTATGTTGAAAATGCGAAACGGTTTAAGGATGGATTAGAACGAGTCGATTAGTCGATTTGTTAATCATGCGGATGGAATATCCCAGAGGTTCGCGATTTGCGTATCCATTTCTGGCGACAGGTTGAACCAGGCTGTTTCGTTGGCAAAACTATCCAGAACGAATAGGCGATCATCTGCGCTTAAGGGCTGACTTAAAATATCTCGAAGCGTTTGAACCGTTGTTTGAGCTTTCAAGAGCCAGACTGTTGACCCCAGACGCTGGGTTGGCCCTAAACTCTGCAGTGTTTGCATGAATTCCATCCCGCGCCCTGACCGTATTTCTCCCATGATCATAAAGACGGTAAATGCTGCTTTTGCCTCTGGCTTGGGCTCAGGGCTGGCGGGGGCTTTGTTTGGAACTTGTGCGAGCCAACCCATAAGAGAGGGATCGGCAGACACAAGACGATATCCCGTATTGGGCGCTTGGCTGATTAGAGACTGCGCACTGACACGGCCTTCATTCATGTATTGCCAAAGTGTTCGGTCATCAAATGGGCCATAGGCTTGCCCGTCCACTTGTATGAACCATTGTCGCTGAGTTGGGTCTGGCGTTTGAGATTGCATGGCCCCTGATAGCGTTGATTCGCGTGTTTACGATAGGGGGTTATGCGCGGCGTCGCGGCGGCGGCGCATGATTTAGGCTGGCTCCAGCGATTAATCCGCCGACGCACAAAGCACAGATGAGCGAGAGACAGAACACAATCGCGAAATCCACATTGATCCAGTCGGGGTTAAATAAAATAAGAGCCTGTAGTCCAACTGCAGCCGCGCCCAATACCATTTCTAACACTTGTCCCTTACGCAGGCCATTGACAACCCATGCTAACCCGCTCGCCATAATCGCTGCGCCAATCATGAACCCAAACCCAGGGCGGGCCGGCAATCCAGGAAATGTATCGAATAGGATGTAAACAAGGTCTGGCCGTACAGTTGTTACCGGGAGGATGAGGGCCGCTGCGCTGACGAGGAATATTCCAGAGAGGGAAATCTGCGCATGTTTATACCGAATGATAGACGAGGTGAAAAGCACCGCGGCCGCACAGCCTAGAGCAATCCACCAGCCTTGGTGTGCTGTCCAGAGTGGTTCCGCTTGTCCGTTTTCAAGATTAAGCCAATAGGATTGAACATAAAGTGCGGCTGACAATGCGGCCAACCACCCAACTATGATGTGGTGCCGCGCGCCGAATACATCCGTATCTGCCCAAGCTTTACCCATGCGATGATGCGCTGCGCTGACTGCGAAGAATAGACCTGCGAGGGGCAACATCGGAAGGCTTGTGCTGACACTAATCACGAAGCCATAGGCTGCGATAATTGTGACAAGCAATGTACTCTGTGAATGTAGCCTCTTTGCTAAGACGCCTTGCGCGATAAGTAATAATGGGAATAGCGGAAGCCAACCTTGGGACGCGGGCGTTCCAATTCCAAGAGAGCCACTAATGTCTGGATTGAGGCTCGCGAGCCAGAGCAATCCAGAAAACCCACTCAACATAAGGCCTGGTCGTGATTTGAAGGTCCACGCCAGTGTGATCGAGACCGCTGATATCAGAACTGAAATGTCCGTTGCGAAAAGCAAAACCCCAGCTTGCGTTGCTACGCCTAAAAGACTCACGGCAAATGCGCCAATCGCAACAAGTACGCAGAAATTCCGAGTCCGCCAGGCTTTCTGCGTGAGAGATGCTGCGATCAGGAGAATGGCTCCTAAGCCTGATGCGAGCCAGATGAGATCAGCACTAGGGATTCTCATCCACCAGGCGACTATGCCTGCGATTAAGGCTCCTACAGGGAGGAGCCACAATATTGAGTCCAAAGCGACAGGTTTACGTGTCGATTGAACCACGGTTTTTTTCTGCGCAGACTGACGTTCACGGCTGTTGGGTTTTGAGGACATCACCCATGTCGGGGAATTATCATTGGCACCGATGAAAGACTGCAAGTGAGGCATGAAACGGCTCTGTCACCGAACGGACACATTCGCGATAGAGTTCACCTCATGCGAGAAGAGTGAATGTTCTCCGATGATGCGGCGAGAAAATTTGGCGTGTTGTCCTGTCGGAGTAGCCGTTTTTCTAAGAATTATTGTCTTTGGGTGTAGGTCGAACATCATCGACGGCAACGGCTGATGGCATTTGCGACAACACATCCATAACAGATCGAATCAGTGGGATTTCGTGCTGCATCGCAGCATAGCCGCGTTCGATGAGTTCAGACGCCTTTGTGAATTCCAACATACCGATGTGGCCAATACGCGGAGCGACAAAAACATCAGGCGGATCACCCGCTAAACGAGATCGCGAAATCCGGTCCATAACGATGTTCAATGTGCCCATCATCACAGAGCCGATTTTGGGGCTCTTGCCGGGTTTGACTTCGCCGAGCATAGATTTGAGGAGGAGGCGATCTGGGCGTAGTTTATTCAAGCTCTGGCTGGCGAGTTCAAACGCATCAGTTTCGTCATCATCGTCATATCCATCTAAATCAAGTTCGTGACTAGACCCCATTGGCCCAAAGGCATCACCATTCAGGCTGACCGCGATAACCATATGCGCGCCCAATGCACGGCAGGCCGAGACAGGCACTGGATTCACCAAGGCGCCATCAATCATAAATCGCCCGTCGACTTTTACAGGCTCAAACGCGCCGGGTAGGGCGTAGGACGCGCGAATGGCCGGCACAATTGGTCCGCGCTGTAGCCAGACTTCATAACCTGTACGCAAATCGCAAGCGACAGCCGCAAATTTCCGGTCAAGGTCTTCAATATTCACATCGCCCATATAATGGTTCAGCACGCGGGCCAAACGTTCGCCGCGCATCAGGCCAGCCCCACCCCATCGCACGTCCATATACCCCATCATTTTGCGCTGGGTGAGGGAGCGTGCCCATTTTTCTAAAACGTCGAGCTTTCCTGACAGATACGCTGCGCCAACAATTGCGCCGATCGATGTACCTGCAATGATGTCAGGTTTTATTCCGGCTTCGATTAGCGCCCGCATAGCGCCGATATGGGCCCAGCCACGCGCCACGCCGCCGCCCAAGGCTAAGCCCAACGGTGCGCGTTGATCGGTTCCGAGGGCGTGGGGTTCAATTCTCATAAGGCTGACTCTGAACAAAAGCGCACGATCATGCAAGATGATCTACACAAGATGAGCTGAGAATGAACAGGTGTTTCAGGCTTCATTTGACTTCGATATGCTTCATTCCTCCAAACGGAGGACGCAATGTTACGATCATCACTTATATTTACTAGTTTCGCTATTTTATCCGCGGGATGCGCCACGATTTCTGAGGACAGCTGTATCGCGGGGAGTTGGGAATCTCTTGGTTATGAGGATGGCCGCAATGGCGAGTCGCGAGGAAAGTTCAGTAAAATCGCAGAGACATGCACGAAGTACGGCATTGCTGCTGACTTCAGCCAGTACAGAATTGGCTATGACCAAGGCCTGCCGCTCTATTGCTCATATGATAAAGGCGTGGATCACGGCGAGTCTGGAAGTTCGGTGAAAACCGAATGCCGAGAGATTGATGCGATTCCTTATTTAGATGGTTATGATGAGGGCCGCGTAATTTATGAAATCCGCCGTGAATATGATGGCTTGGTCAAGGCATATGACAAGACGCGAAAGGCGTTGATTGATGTGTCTGATCGATTGTCCGTTGAGGTCATGGATCCAGATGAACGCCAGCGTTTACGCAAAAAAGAGCGTCGGTTGCAGCACCTGCTAGATGAAAACAGGATCGATATTCGCGCCTTCGAACGTATTCACGGCTGGCCGCGTGGCGATTTACGGCCTGTCTATGAGGATGACATTTAACTGATGGCTTTCTCACAGGCGGGGCGTTCGCCCATCTTTACCGACCGTGCGATCCAATAATCTTCACCAAGCTCAAATTCGGCTTGGCGTCGTGCGGCTGAGTAGAAGTAGTAGCAGTTTTTAACTTGATAAACGCGAAAGCACCCGCCCGCGAGTTGGTTGGATGGGTACATGAAACAGAGTTGATCTTGCCTAACAAACCAACGTCCAGGCTCGACGTCGCCATCCTCTTTATACGAAAGGGTTCCGTTTGGGTGATGCGTCTCGGTGTAGAAAGATTGCGCGCGGCCATTGCGTCCAAAATTATACGCGCCATCCATTGTTGTATCTGAAAAGACAGTTTTGATTTGATCCGCCGAGAGTTGGCTTGCGTTTGGCCTGATGTCCGTATCTTGAGTTTGCGCAAATGCGCTGACGGGGAAGGCTAAAACCGCAATCATTATGCATAATTTAAACAAGGCTAGGCTCACAATCCGGTGTTTCGCCTTCAATAACTGTGCGCGCCGTGAAGCCAAAACGCGGCATGCCTTCAACGCTGACTTGGTAATGATAATAACAATTGCCCCGCGCATAGATGCGGAAGCATGCCTGACGTAATCGCGGGTCGTCATAATCATAACAGATCACATCCGCTTCAATGCTCCATTGCCCCGTATCAACTTTTCCCTGCTGCACATGTTGGATGGCGCCATCTTCTGCCGTGGTTTCTTTAAAGGCGAAGGTTGAGATATTACGGTTCAAGAAGTTATAGCTGCCTTGATGTGTTTGGCCTTTAAATACGGCCTTCAACTCCGCTTCTGGCAGAGGTGTCGCATATTCGACATCTGGGTAAGTTTCGTTGTTATCCTGAGCTAATGCCTGAGGCATCCAGAGAAGGAGCGGGAGAAGAAATATGGCCGAGAATCTCATAGCTGCAGCTTAGCATGGATTTGATCCTATGCCATGTTAGGATCCCGTCATGTCGGAAGAACCAAATAAACGCCTCCGCCGCGCCTCTCGCTATCAACGTGTGCAGGCCCGCAAAGCGACGCAAAGTGCCTCGGATCAACGCTTTTACAACGCGATGTTCATGATTATGGGCGTTTTGGCTCTCCTCGCGATTCTGTTGGGGGCGATTATGATGAACGGCGTGCCTCAAGATGTTGACGGCATGGAAGGTTGGACAACGCCTTGGCTATTTGGCTTCACCAAGCTGGAAATTTCGGGTTTTGCTTTTGTTGGATGTATTGCTCTCGCGGTTGGTCTGCGGGTCCGCAGCAAACGTTAAACCAAAACACGAGAGTTTGACGCGCTAATGACTTGCGATTCGCGGCGTCCTCACGTAGGGGCTGCTCGCTTTTCTAAACTCGATCAATGGAGATCATCATGGGCTATCGTATCGCCGTCGTGGGTGCCACCGGAAATGTTGGAACAGAAATGCTCACGATTCTGTCCGAGAGCGACCTTCAAATTGATGAAGTCCACGCTGTCGCTAGCCGCAAATCTGTTGGCCGTTTGGTCAGTTATGGTGACAAAGACCTCAAATGCGTTGACCTCGAAAAATTCGATTTCACCACCGTTGACATGGCATTGATGAGTGCGGGCGGCGACGTCTCTAAAATTTGGTCGCCGAAGATCGCGGCTGCAGGCGCGATTGTTATTGATAACTCCTCTGCGTGGCGCATGGACCCGGACGTGCCTTTGATCGTACCAGAAGTGAATGCGGACGAAGTGATGAACTTCAAAAAGGGCATTATTGCAAACCCGAACTGCTCGACCATTCAAATGGTTGTTGCGCTTAAACCTTTGCATGATCGTGCTACGATTAAACGCGTGGTTGTTTCGACGTATCAGTCCGTTTCTGGCGGCGGCAAGAAGAATATGGATGAGCTGTGGTTGCAGACCAAAGGCATCTATTCCAACGATAATTTTCAACCTATCAATTTCACAAAGCAGATCGCCTTTAACGTGATCCCGCATATCGATGTCTTCCTCGACAGTGGCGAAACCAAAGAAGAGTGGAAGATGAATGTTGAGACGAAGCGCATTCTCGACCCTAAAATCAAAGTTACAGCAACTTGCGTTCGCGTTCCGACATTTGTTGGGCATGCCGAAAGCCTGAATATCGAATTTGAAAATGAGCTGACAGCGGATGATGCACGTGAATTATTGCGCGAAAGCCCAGGCCTTATGGTTGTCGATAAACGCGAAGACGGTGGATATGTGACGCCTGTGGAATGTGTCGGCGAATTTGCAACCTTCGTGTCTCGTATTCGCGAAGATAGCACACAGGATAATACGCTGAATATGTGGGTCGTGTCTGATAACCTCCGTAAAGGTGCGGCGCTAAATACGGTTCAGATTGCTGAATTGCTTGCGAACCGGAAGTTGCCAAGAAACGCACAATCTAAATAGATTAAAGTTTAGGGCAGGCGGATACGCCTGCCGTCCATCTTGGGTGCGGCGTGATTAAGACTAAGGCGGGACGGCCCGCGTGGTTGATACTCGCGACGGAGTACCGAAGATAATAAACTATGTTTTACGCAGGTATCATGTGCATTTGGGTGTCAATCAAATGCACTGTGCACATGACTTACGTCAAATGCACGACCACGCGGCAGCGGTTTTTGATGTCGTAGCGTTAGTTATGTGTCTGGGGGACACATAACAGCGAAGGGGTTGGGGGTCCTGCAGTTGGGCGTACCGGTCAGACACTCAGGGTGTAAATCCCAAGGCCCCGCCTGTCCCATGTCCGAAAAAACCTGTGTATTATGACACAGCTTTTGGAGCCGAGGATTAATCTCTTGAAATTTTTGTAAAATATTGTTTTTTAAGGATTATATTCCTCATGACTCAAAGGTACGATTTCCAAATATAACCGTGCAATAAAATAGATCACCCTCTAGTTTGCCCTGAGGGCTTTTGATCTAGACCTTAATTGAGAGATTATTATATTGAGATATATGGCGCTTCACGCATAACTAGGTATATGAAAAAGTTTAGTTTTTTGGATGATTATAGCGAGGGTTGCCACCCCAGTATTTTGGAGGCTTTGGTCGAGACGAACATGTCTCAACAGACGGCCTATGGGCAGGATGAATATTCGGATCATGCGCGGGCATTGATTCAAAAACAGTTAGGTGATGCATCGTCTGAAATCTTTTTCGTCTCTGGCGGAACGCTCGCTAACCTTATTATTATCGCGAGTCTTTTACGCTCGCATGAAGCCGTCATCTCAGTTCGGACGGGCCATATTGCGTCGCGAGAAACAGGTGCGATTGAGGCTGTAGGGCATAAGATCATTACCGTTGACACGGCGGATGGTAAACTCACGCCCGATGATATTGAAACAGTTTTGGCCGAGAACGCACATGCGCCGCATATGGCAAAGCCGCGTCTCGTCTATATTTCAAATGCGACGGAAACGGGCCGCATTTATCTGAAGTCAGAGTTGGAAACTCTCTCGGAAACCTGCCGAAAGCATGACCTGTTATTCCTGCTGGATGGTGCACGGTTGGGCGCGGCACTGACTTCTGCAGTAAATGATGTGTCGCTTGCGGATATTGCGAGATTGACGGATGTATTTTGGATTGGCGGGACGAAAGTGGGCGCTTTGATCGGGGAGGCGATTGTTATTAATCGCCCTGAACTGGCCGTTGATTTTGCGTTTCATATTAAACAGCGCGGTGCGTTACTGGCCAAGGGACGATTATTGGGTATTCAATTCGAAGAGCTTTTTGGAAAAAATCTGTTTTTTACCGCGAGCAGACATGCAAATGACCTCGCGGAAAAACTCTCAAAGACGATTGTTGATGCAGGCTATGCCTTAGCGAGCGAGACACAGACCAACCAAATTTTCCCAATTTTCCCAAATACTCTGATTGAAAAATTAGAAGACGATTTTCGGTTCTATGTTTGGGAACCGCATGACACCGAGCACTCGGTTCTGCGGCTTGTGACGTCTTGGGCAACGCCAGAGTCTCAGGTGGATCGTTTTATCGTATCACTCTGAAACTGTGGGGAGAGGCTAAATTATCGCTTCCATGGGGTACGGGAGGTCGGATCGATGGTGGAGGTCTTTGTCTCCATTGCCTCTGCTCGTCGTGAGCGCGGCGCGCTTGCCGTTCCACGTCGTCCGCCGCCGAATTTTACAATGGCATCTATTCGTTTTTCAATAGGGGGATGTGTGGCAAAGGCCCCGGCCAATCCCACACGCGGATTATGAAGTGACATCTCGCGTATCTCGTCAGGCACGTTTTTAAGCTGTGCCCGGCCCGAAATTTTTTCAAGCGCGCGGATCATGGCGTCAGGGTCTTTGGTCAACTCCACAGCCCCAGCATCCGCCATATATTCGCGTTTCCGGCTGAGTGTGAAGCGGATCAGAACCGCAAAGAGATAGGCCACTGCGATAATCGCAAAGCCAAAGAAAATAAGTGCGCCTGCATTACCGCCGCCGCTACGGCGGTGATGGTCCGTGCGGCCAAGATTTGTTCGGAAGATCCCGCGCACAACGCTCTCGCCGACAAAGGCAAAAATGCCAACAAAGATTACTGCGATTATCAACATGCGAACATCTTTATGGCGAATATGCGAGAGCTCATGCGCGATCACGGCGTTGAGTTCGGCATCGTCCAAATGATTCATTAGCCCGCGCGTCAGTGTGATCTGATAATTTTTATCTCGAATGCCGGAGGCAAAGGCATTCATCTGCTCCGTCTCAATAACGTTCAACCGCGGCATAGTTTGGCCGCGGCTGATGCAGAGGGCTTCCAGCATGCGGTAGGCGCGTGGTTCTTCGGAGATTGTCAGTGCCCGAGATTTGATTGAGGCGCTGATGATTTTCTGGTGTCCGAAAAAGGCAATGCCGAACCACCCACCCGCAAGACCAAGCGTTGTGGGGACGGCGAGCGGGATTGCATTTGTTGCGGCTTGCAAGCCTTGTTCAATGTTTCCGTCGCTTGTGAGACCAAAGAAAACCAACAAGATGCCATAGGCCAGACATAAGAGCAGAATAGGAAATGCGATCAGCAGGAAGGTGCTGCGCAGATTATTATTCCACATATGTGTCTTGAGGCCATAGGCTTCGAGCATGGGGGTTAAACTCTTTTAGTCGAAATTGACTTCTGGTGGCGTTTGCAAGGCTTCGCGGCCTTCTGGCGCTTCAAAGAATTCACGCTCGCGGAACCCAAAAGGTCCAGCGATCAGGACAGCCGGGAATTGCTCGCGGCCCGTATTATATTCTTGAACCGAATTATTATAGAAACGGCGCGCCGCTGCGATTTTGTTCTCAACATCTGCAAGTTGGTCTTGGAGCTGCAGGAAGTTCGTATTGGCCTTCAGCTCTGGATAGGCTTCGGCGAGGGCGAAGAGCTTACCGAGCGCGGCAGAGAGCATACCTTCAGCTTGGGCTTGGCCCTTGACAGTGGTTGCGCCCATAGCGGCAGCGCGGGCTTCAACGACTTCTTTGAACGTGCCTTTTTCGTGCTTCGCATAGCCTTTGACGGTATTGACGAGTTGCGGAACGAGGTCTTGGCGTTGCTTGAGTTGTACTTCGATATCCGACCAAGCTTGGTTCGTCGTCTGGCGCAACGCGACGAGTCGGTTGTAAATGCCGATGATAATAAAGGCCAGCAGCGCGATGATGCCGAGGATAATTAGAAGGGCGGTCATAGGTATTCCACTTGTATATCTTTCCTTCAAATAGGACCTAACACCCTATTATTGCAAGCGATTGTTAGCTTTATAGGCTTGCGGGGAGGTGCGTTGCGAGCTGCGGGAACGCAATAACAAGCGCGATGACTGCGATTTGGATCGCGATGAAGGGTAGAACGCCGCGGTATAGTGCGGTCGTTGTGACTTCAGGTGGGGCCACGCCGCGCAGGTAAAATAATGCAAATCCGAAGGGCGGTGTGAGAAAGCTGGTCTGTAAATTCAACGCCATAACAATGCCAAGCCAGACAGGGTCCATGCCCGTCGCGAGCAAAGGCGGCGCGACGAGGGGCACTATGACGAAGGTGATTTCGATAAAGTCGAGGAAGAACCCTAAAAAGAACATCATGACCATCACCAAAATAAAGGCGCCATTCGGACCGCCAGGCGCGTGTTCCAACATGCGCGCCACCATTTCGTCTCCGCCAAATCCGCGGAACACGAGGCTGAAGATCGTCGCGCCGATGAGGATAACAAACACCATGGCTGTGATGTGAAGCGTTGAGCGAGAAACATCACCAAGTGCGCCTGTACGCCCCAGTCTGATTGTCGCAAGCAGTGCGCCGACGCCGCCAAGTAAAGCCAAGAGGCCGCCAATCGTCATGGCGATCTGTTCAATACCTGACCATTCAGTTTGCGAAACGCGCAGGTCTACGCCCGTAAGATCAAGGACAACGAGGCCCAAAAGGGCTGCCGCTGAGATAAAGGCGAATATGCGCGCTGTGCGGCCAAATGCAGTTGTAGCTTCGACTTTGTAACAGGCCAGCAAGATCGCGCCCAATGCGCCCAAAGCTGCGCCGCGTGTTGGTGTGGCGTATCCTGACAGGATTGACCCTAAGACCGCGATAATGAGGAAGATAGGCGGTAGCATGGACCGGAAAGACTGCCAGAGCAGTGCCTTGGCATCTGCGCCGTCTGGCCACGCTTGCGCGGGCGCATCTGCGGGACGAATGACCGCCACGGCGAAAATATAAAGCGCATAGGCAGCCACCAGAATGAAACCGGGCAGTAACGCGCCCGCGAAAAGATCACCGACAGAGATGATTTTGTCCGTCTCTAAACCGTAACTGCGCTGTGCTTCTTGGAAGGCGTTCGAGATTTGATCCGCGAGAATGACGAGCACGATGGATGGCGGGATGATTTGTCCCAATGTGCCAGACGCCGCGATAGAGGCCGAGGCGAGGGAGGGCGCATATCCCCGATTAAGCATGGTGGGCAGCGAGAGTAGGCCCATTGTCACGACTGTCGCACCAACAATCCCTGTGCTGGCCGCAAGCAACGCACCGACGAAAATTACGGAAATTCCAAGCCCGCCCCGCATAGGGCCGAATAAAGTTCCCATATTCTCCAGCAAGTCTTCGGCAATGCGGGACTTCTCTAACATGACCCCCATAAAGACAAAGAGCGGCACGGCCATGAGAATTTCACGCGTGATCAGCGGGTAAATCCGTCCTGGCATAGAGAGCAGGTAAATGGGATCAAATGTCCCTGTCAAAACGCCAACGCCCGCAAATAAGAGCGATGTACCAGCTAATGTGAAGGCTACATTATAGCCCGCCATCAGCGCCCCGCAGACGGAGAGGAACATCATCGCCGCGAGAATTTCTGCCCCGCTCATAATGATTCCTCAGACGTCGTACGAAAGAACGGCGGGACGCCTTTGGGGCGTTCTGGCCTTAACTGTCCACGTAGGCACATGGCCGCGCGCGTCGCTATGGCTAATCCTTGGATGAGCATTGTAATCGCAAAAACGGGAATGAGCGTTTTGAGTAGATAGACGCCGCGAATGCCATTGGCTTCGCTGGAGCCTTCGCGGATGGCCCAAGAAAAACCAACAAAGCTTTGCGCATTCCAAATGAGCAAGATGCAAACAGGCACCATTAGAATGAAATATCCAAATAGGTCGACACGGGCTTTGGCGGTGTCGGTCATGCGCGTGTGGAAAATATCGACGCGAACATGTTGTCCCGCCAGCAATGTTGCCGCAGCGCCGAGCATGATAACGAGGGCTTGGAGGTATTTCGCTGACTCCAACCATTTCGTTGTCGTTACGCCAAAAATGGACAGTGCAAAAACTGAAGCGGCAACTGAGAGCACAAGCAAAGGAAGCAACCATTTCGCGGCTTCGCCAAACCGATATGTAAGTTGGTCGATCAGAGAGATAAGGGCGGTGCTAAAGTCTCGAACCAACGTCTTGTGACCAAAAGCAAGATGGATGAGCGGCCATGCAATGAAAGGCAAAAAAGCCCAGCCTATCGCTTGAATAACCCCGCCAACCATATCGCTTATTTACCCAATGCCGCTTCGCGCGCCGCAATGAAGCGACCGTCTGACATTTGAGTCCAATAGCGCATTTGGTTGCGCGTCTTGAAGTAACTATCGGCGATGCGCCGCGTTAGCTCATCGGAATTTGCAAAATCATCAACAACCGTATCGGCAATTTCACCGACACGTTTTAATATTTCTGTACTAAAAAATTGCGGCTCAATGCCGTATTTTGTCTTTAGTTCTTCGAGAGCTTGTGCATTTTTGAATGTATATTCGCCAATCGCTTGGTCATTGGCTGCCTTGCAGGAAAAGCGGATCATGTTCTGCTCCGACGGGCTTAATCCATTCCAGACACCTAGGTTTATGCCGAGCGAGAGCGATGCGCCTGGCTCGTGAAATCCAGGTGCATAATAATAGGGGGCCTCACGGTAAAAGCCGAGGGCGAGATCATTCCACGGGCCAACCCATTCCGTCGCGTCGATACTACCGGATTGCAGTGCCTGATAAATTTCGCCACCGGGCAGCGTGACCGCTGTTCCGCCCAGCTGTCGAATGACTTCCCCGCCGAGGCCGGGCATACGCATGCGTAGGCCTTTGAAGTCCTCCAAGGTTTCCATCTTCTTACGAAACCAACCGCCCGTTTGATGGCCCGTATTTCCGGCTTGGAAGGCTTTGATGTTGAATTTTTCGGACAGCTCATCCCAGAGTTTCTGACCGCCGCCAAAATCAATCCAGCCCATAATTTCTGCTGCGGTCATACCCATTGGGATCGCGGTGAAAAATGAGAAACCTCGCGATTTGCCCTGCCAGTAATATTCGGCCGCATGATACATGTCTGCTGCGCCCGTGCTGGTCGCGTCGAAACATTCCGTTGCGCCGACAAGCTCGCCTGCGGCGAAGACTTTAACCTCAATGCGTCCATCACTCATAAGGTGCATGGCCTCTGCGAAACGGTTGGGCATTTGCCCTAGCCCCGGAAAATCCTTCGGCCAGCTTGTCGCCATGCGGAATTGTTTGCGGTTCTGAGATAAGTTTGGCGCCGTGAGGGTGTCACTCCGCCCCGGTGCAGAGGGTCGGGCCTGTTTGGGCTTTAACGCGCCAATGACGCCCGCACCTGTGGCGAGAGCGGCTGCGCCCGCAACGATATCTCGTCTCTTGATACTCATGTTGGACTCGGCAAAGGTTTCCAACCCGCATGGGTCAGTGTTTCGGCAGGACGAAAACGCGATTTATAAGACATCTTTGGACTGTCAGGCACCCAATAGCCGAGATAGAGATATGCCATTTCTTGCTCTCGGCACATTTGAAGATGCGTCAACACCATGAAATTGCCAAGCGAGCGATCAGAGTAATTGGGATCAAAAAAACTATAGACGAGGGACATGCCGTCGGAGAGGTGATCCACCAGCATCGCAGCAATCAGCGTACCGTCAGGCGTTCTAAATTCCGTAATTTCGGTCTCGGACGCGCATTCTTCGACCATCATTTCATATCGTTCAAAGTCCATATTATTCATACCGCCATCCGCATGACGATCATTGAGATAGCGTCGAAGTAGGTCGAATTGCTCATCCGTGGCAGCGGCATATTTAACTTCAATTTGGAGGTCCGAATTGCGTTTGAGCGTGCGGCGGAAGGTCTTGCCGGGTTTGAACTTCGCGACATCCACACGCAGGCTGCGGCATTCACGGCAGGTCTCGCAGGCGGGACGGTAGATCACGTTCTGCGAACGGCGAAACCCAGCATGCGTCAGATAATTATTCAGATGAGGTCCATCCAGCGGATCAAGTTGTGTGAAAATCTTTCGTTCCATTCGGTCCGGCAAATAAGGGCAGGGCGACGGAATCGTCAGATAAAATTGTAACTGGTTCGGATCGAACGGATGACTCATTTGACTGTGTTAGAGCTGGAAAAAGACGGGCGCAAGCAGCGTGTATGAGATCCAAAGCAGCAAGATGAGCGGACCGCCAAAGCGGATGAAGTCGCTAAACTTGTAATGTCCTGGGCCAAGTACCAGCAAATTGGTCTGATAGGCGATGGGTGTGGCAAAGCAGCAATTGGCGGCAAAGATAACCGTCAAGACCATTGCTATCGGATCAATACCCGTCTGTGTGCTGATCTCTAAGGCAATCGGAGAGAACAGCAGTGCGGCGGCGCTATTGCTAATGACATTGGTGAAAAAGGCGATGACGATGAAAACTGCGCCGATGAGGATTTGATTGCCGTAAGGCAAAAAGGCACTGACAATCATCTCGCCAATATAAGCCGCGCCGCCCGTCTGCTCGAGGGAGAGACCCATCGCAAAGGCTGCGCCAATCAGCAGGAAGATGCGCATATCTAGCGCACGAATAGCTTGTCGGATATTCAAACAACCTGTGGCAATCATACCCAATGCGCCGCCTAAGGCCGCAATTTCAATCGGTAGAATAGACAATGCGGCGGCCGCGATTGTTGCCACAAAGATTATGCGTGCAAGCACAGACTTGCGAATGTCTGGTAGCTCGACCATTGACCAATCGAGCAAGAGTAAATCGCGGTCATTCCGCAGCGCGCGCATGTCGCTGTCATATCCAAATAGCAGCAGAACATCGCCGGCTTCGAGACGAATTTCTAACATCCGCTTTCGGATCATACGCGAGCGCCGTTGCACACCAAGGACCAGAGTGCCTGTCTGGCGGCGAAATCCAATTTGTTCAATCGTGCGGCCAATCATACGCGAACCCGGCGCGATGACGGCTTCTGAGATGACGATAGGTTCTGCCGTATCGGCCTCGGCTTCAAATCCGCCAATATTTAACATGCCGCGCAAATACTCCGGCTGAGACGAAAGGAGCTTAGACAAGCTCTTGCGTGTCGCGGCGACAATGAGAACATCTCCTGCTTGCAAAGCGTCTTCAAATGGAGGCAGCATGGAGCGTTCCCCGCGTTGCACCATGCGCACCGTTACATCTCGTAGTGTCGGGAAGAGGCCCGCAACAGGCTTTGCGCCGACTAAGGGATGCGTGGGCGCGACTCGTATTTGTGCAATATATTGGTGTCCTGTGGCACTAATCTCGGTCTCCAAACCCACGCGTTCAGGTAACAGGATTGGAGCCATGATAATGATATAGGCTGCGCCAATAAGAGCAATCGTCATACCGGGCACAAATTGGCTGAAAAATGAGAGCTCATAGTCTGTCGTGCGGACGAGGACGTCATTGACGAGTAGGTTGGTCGATGAGCCAATCAATGTCGTCATACCAGCCAAGATCGAGATGAATGAAAGCGGCATCATATAGCGTGATGCTCTCTTACCCAACTGCGTTGCCATCGCGGCCATGACGGGAATGAACATGACGACGACGGGCGTATTATTCATGAACATTGAAACGGCAAAGGCGACAGCAAATACGAGCATTAATGTAAGGCGCGGGGATTTATCCAGCGAGCTGTTGATCTTCAGGATCGGGCCTTCCAACGCGCCTGTCTGGAACATGCCTTGTCCGACGACGAGAAGCGCCATGATGGTGACGAGGGCAGGCGCGGCAAAGCCAGAGAGGAGTTGCCCATTTTCAACCATTTGGGACGCGCCAAACAGATGGAAAAACAACATGAGTGCCAAAATGATTCCGACGCTTATCGCTTCAATGGTGAAACTTTCGCGCACATAGAACCACACGCCCACGGCGACGATGCCGAAGACGGACCACATTTGCCAGATTTCAGGCAGAGCGATCATGAGTCGTGGGGGAACAGACTTGCCATAATGTCTTTCAAAGGCATAGGGACGGACAAGACAAGAACAGAATGAGGAATATTCTATGTGTAAAGTGGCGTTTTTGGGTCTCGGCGTCATGGGTTACCCTATGGCAGGCCATTTGGTGGCCGCTGGACACGAGGTTTCCGTTTGGAATCGGACGACCGCCGTCACGACTCGCTGGGGCGCGGAATATGACGGAACGGCCTGCGGTACAGTCGAAGATGCCGTGGCTGGGGCTGATTTTGTGATGATGTGCGTTGGACGCGATGCTGATGTGTTGGATGTCGCAGGGCGCGCGGTGCCTGCGATGAGGTCTGGCGCGGTGCTGGTTGATCATACAACGGCCTCGGATGGATGCGCAAAAGAGGTTGGCGCTCTATGCGCAGCGGCAGGGCTTGGATTTGTGGACGCCCCTATTTCTGGCGGCGAAGCGGGGGCGGTTAATGGGCAACTCACCGTTATGTGCGGCGGTGATTCGAAACATTTCGATGCGGCCAAGCCTGTGATTGACGCTTATGCTAAGGCGGTGAAACGAATGGGACCTGTCGGCGCGGGACAACTGACGAAAATGGTCAATCAGATTTGCATTGCGGGTTTATTGCAAGGCCTCTCTGAAGCCGTGAATTTTGCCCAAGCCGCAGGATTAGATATGGACGACGTCGTCGACGCTATTGGCAAGGGCGCAGCGCAAAGTTGGCAAATGGACAACCGCGCCTCGACGATGGCCAAGGGCGAATATGACTTTGGCTTTGCCGTGGATTGGATGCGTAAGGATTTGGGCATTGTGCTCGAAACGGCCAAAACATTGGGTCTGGATATGCCTGTGACGGAACTTGTCGACGGTTATTATGCTGATGTTCAGGACATGGGCGGTGAGCGTTGGGATACGTCAAGTCTTTTGGCACGTTTAAAATCAGCGGGTTAGCTATTTCATCCTGAGCAAACTACGATGCCCGTTACTTTTTGATATAGTAAGCACTCAAAGAGCTACTGATAAATACCACTAACACAAGAAGATATGAAATTGGTCTGTGTGATGGGATGAAATTTGCGATCATCACGTTGATTATAAAACACACAATTAGCGTTCCGACCGCGCCGCCTGTCCCTATATGGAGGGCGCGCTGAAAACGACGGGAGCTATTTGTCGAACTCTTCATAAGTTTATGACCTTGTCTTACCTGCTGATACTCTGGCCTAAACTCCCGCGTTTTTCAACCTTTCCGCGACTTCAATCGCGGCATAGGTCAAAATTCCATCACAGCCTGCGCGTTTAAATGACAAGAGTGCTTCCATCATGATGCGATCATAATCTAACCAGCCATTGGCTCCCGCAGCCTTCATCATGGCGTATTCACCAGAGACTTGGAACGCGAACGTAGGCCGAGAAAATTCGGCTTTAATCGCTGAAATCACGTCAAGATACGGCATGCCCGGTTTGACCATCACCATGTCTGCGCCTTCGATCAAATCCAGCTCGACTTCGCGCAGGGCTACATCAATATTGGCAGGATTCATTTGATAGGTGCGTTTGTCACCTTTCAGTGCTGCGCTTGTCCCAATCGCGTCGCGATAGGGGCCGTAAAAGCCAGACGCGAATTTCGCGGCATAAGACAAGATTGCTACGTCAGTATGACCCGCATCATCCAACCCTTGGCGCACAGCCTCAATGCGGCCATCCATCATATCGCTTGGGGCTACAATGTCTGCGCCTGCATCGGCCAGCATAACGCCGACTTTGGCTAACATTTCAACCGTTGGATCGTTCAAAATGGTTTCGCCTTCCATTAGGCCGTCATGACCGTGGTTCGTGTAGGGATCGAGCGCGACATCGACGACGACCCCGATGTCTGGAACAGCGGCTTTGATCGCGCGTACAGCTTCGGGGACGAGGCCTTTTGGATTTGCGGCTTCTGCCGCGTCTTCCGTTTTATCTGAGTCGGAAATATTCGGGAAAATGGCCATAGCGGGAATGCCAAGGTCAGCCGCGTTTTGGGCTTGCTCGACCAAAGCCTTGATTGAAAGACGTTGCACACCCGGCAAGCTAGGGATGTCGACGCGGTCAGGTCCTGCGTCAGAAACGATTGTAGTCAGGATCAAATCTGCTGGTGTCAGATGTGTTTCTGCGATCATGCGGCGCATCCAATCTGTGCGTCGTAAACGGCGTAAACGCATTTGGGGGTAAGCGGACATAATTGGACCTTTTCATGCAGTTTGCGCGACATAGACGTCGCACACCCTTTTGTCATTGGAAAACCAAGTCTCTGGGTATATATGACCCCTGTCAAATAAGACCAAATTGGGTCGAATAGGGACTGGGCATGGAACGCAACACCGTCAATTACCGCGCTGCATTCGAAGCAGCCGTGGATAATGTCCGCGAAGAAGGACGTTACCGTATCTTCCGCGACATTCGCCGCAAAGCGGGCGCTTTTCCTCGTGCTACGTGGTTCAAGGATGATAATTCCCAGCAAGATATAACAGTTTGGTGCTCTAATGATTACCTCGGCATGGGCCAAAATCCTTGCGTCGTTGAGGCCGTGAAATCTGCTGTTGATGCAGCTGGCACAGGGTCAGGAGGCACGCGCAACATTTCTGGTACGACGCGTTATCATGTTCAGTTGGAACGTGAATTAGCTGATCTGCACGGGAAATCCTCGTCGCTCGTCCTCACATCTGGTTATGTCGCAAATGAAGCGACATTAGGCGTGATGAGCAAAATTTTGCCTGGCTTGGTGATTCTGTCGGATGAAATGAACCATGCGTCGATGATTTCTGGTATCCAGAGAGCGCGTTGCGAGAAGAAGATATTCAAACATAATAATTTGACTGATTTAGAAGCCAAATTGAAAGAAATCCCAGCGGATCAACCTAAATTGATCGCCTTTGAGTCCGTCTATTCCATGGATGCTGACATCGCGCCGATTAAAGAGATTTGCGATCTGGCCGATAAATATGGCGCGCTAACTTATATCGACGAAGTCCATGCGGTTGGCATGTATGGACCACACGGCGGCGGCGTTGCCGAAGAACGCGGTCTCATGGACCGTATCGACATTATCCAAGGCACATTGGCAAAGGCTTACGGTATGGTCGGCGGATATATTGCGGCGGATTCTATCGTGATCGACGCCGTACGCTCTATGGCGTCGGGTTTTATCTTCACGACCTCTATTCCGCCTTCCACAGCGGCGGGTGCGCTGCGCTCTGTGAAAGTTCTGAAACAAACGCCTGAAAAACGCGTTCAACATCAAGAACGCGCAAATGAGCTGAAATCACGTCTACGCGAAGGCGGCTATAATTTCATTGATGGCGAGACACATATTGTTCCTTTGATGGTCGGTGATCCGGTTAAATGCCAAGCGATTTCTGACACATTGATTGAAGATTACGGAATTTACGCTCAAGCGATCAATTACCCAACGGTCCCGCGCGGCACAGAACGCCTTCGTTTCACGCCTAGCCCCTTTCATAGTGATGTTATGATGGATGAATTAATGGTCGCACTCAGCACTGTTTGGGCGGAATACGGATTAAAGCGCGAAAAAGTCGCTTAATCCTCAACCGCTACCGCATGACCCATTGCGGGTAAGACCAAGATTTTATAACGCCCACCCGTATTGAACACGGAGCCTACCCATGACTGCTGCTAATGACCAAGGCGTCGCCCATTTGGCTGACTATTTCACGCAGAGCCTTGCGGATCGTGATCCCGAGCTTTTTGCGAGTATGCAAGACGAGCTGCATCGTCAGCAGCATGAAATCGAGTTGATTGCGTCCGAGAACATTGTCTCCAAGGCGGTCCTCGAAGCACAAGGGTCTGTTCTTACGAATAAATATGCCGAAGGTTATCCTGGCAAACGCTATTATGGCGGGTGCGAGCATGTTGATGTCGCGGAAAATCTCGCGATTGAGCGGGCTTGTAAGCTCTTCAATGTCGGTTATGCGAACGTGCAGCCGAACTCTGGGTCACAAGCCAACCAAGGCGTCTTCCTTGCGCTGCTTCAGCCGGGCGATACAATCCTCGGCATGGACCTCGCATCTGGCGGGCATCTGACACATGGCGCGCCGCCGAACATGTCAGGTAAATGGTTCAACGCTGTGACATATGGCGTGCTCGAAGACACGCATCTGATTGACTATGATAATGTCGAAGCTCTTGCGAAAGAGCACAAGCCGAAGCTCATCATATGTGGTGGCTCTGCTTACCCAAGACAGATCGATTTCAAACGCTTCCGCGAGATTGCTGACATGGTTGGCGCATATCTTCACGTGGATATGGCGCATATTGCTGGCCTTGTAGCTGGCGGAACACATCCGTCCCCATTCCCACATGCGCATGTTGCGACAACTACGACGCATAAGACATTGCGTGGACCGCGCGGCGGCATGATCCTGACGGATGATAAAAAGCTAGCGCGTAAATTTAACTCGGCGATTTTCCCTGGCTTGCAGGGCGGACCGCTCATGCATGTTATCGCAGGTAAAGCTGTTGCCTTTGGTGATGCGCTTAAACCTGAATTTAAAGCCTATTCCCAACGGGTTATCGACAATTGCCAAGCCATGGCGTCCGCTATGGTTGAGGGCGGATATGCTGTTGTATCTGGCGGAACAGACACGCATTTGGCGCTCATTGATCTCTCGCCAAAGGGCGTGAAGGGGAATGCGGCGGAACATGCGCTTGGGCGGGCTTATATCACCTGCAACAAGAACGGTATTCCGTTCGATAAAGAGAAGTTCACCATCACATCAGGTATTCGTGTCGGCTCCCCAGCGGGCACAACACGCGGCTTTGGCCCAGCAGAATTCCGTGAAATCGGACAATTGATGGTCGAAGTCCTCGATGCTCTAGCCGAGAATCCAGAAGGTAATCCTGAGGTCGAAGCGAGCGTGAAAGAGCGTGTTATCGCGCTGACGTCACGTTTCCCAATTTATGCGGAGTAAATTGAGCGTAAGGTTTCTTAACGACCAAGCCAAATAGATGAGTGTGGTGAAATGACCTTGCTTGAGCCAATGGATGTTGAAACGCTAAAGGCGATAGCGGGGCATGGCGACGACAAGACGGCCATCCGCGACGTCATCCATTACACCTACTTCATGGGTGAAAACGAGGATAACGCTAGGGCCTTCGCGAAAGCTCTTTTTGCGGAGGGGTTTCACGATGTCGCCATTGGTCAACCCAATGCGGATGCAGGCGATACGGGCTTTGTTGTACGCGCACATCATGATGGAACGTTGATAGAAAGTGATATTGGCGAACGTTTGTCGACAATTCGTAAGTTGGCGGAGTCTTTTTCCGGAGACTATGACGGTTGGGAGGCTGCGCTTGCGTTAGAGGCCTAGGGTCTACCCTCGTTATACAGTGTATTTGGGTTGGTCTTTTATCCATAGACCTTCTATATCTCCGCAATGCGCTGCCCATTTTGTTCATCTGAAGACACACAAGTCAAAGACTCCCGTCAAGCGGAAGATAACACGGCTGTGCGTCGTCGTCGTCAATGCGGGAAATGCGCGGGACGGTTTACTACATTTGAACGCGTTCAATTGCGTGAGCTGATGGTGGTCAAAAAATCAGGCCGCCGTACACCTTTTGACCGAGATAAACTCGCGCGCTCCGTTCTGATTGCTTTGCAGAAACGCCCCGTCGAGCCAGAACGGATTGAACAAATGATTTCTGGCGTCGTGCGCCAACTCGAAGCGGGCGGCACATCTGACATCACATCTGACCGCATCGGCGAGTTGGTTATGGAAGGCTTATCCAATCTGGATAAGATTGCTTATGTCCGCTACGCCTCTGTTTATAAAGACTTTCGTGAAACCGAAGATTTTGGCGCGTTCATCCAAGATGAAAAACTCTCAGGCGAGGACGAGTAGTTTTGCTCGTTGCTAATCAAAGGCCAAAGATCACTTTGAAACTGGCGACATCGCTTGACGGTAAAATCGCTCTCGCAAATGGGGACTCACAATGGGTGACATCCGAAACAGCGCGGGCGCATGGGCGGCATTTGCGCGCCGATAATGATGCAATAGCCGTGGGCGCGAATACGGCAGAGATTGACAATCCGCGGCTGACAACACGGGTGCCGGGGCGCGCTGACCCTGTGCGCGTGGTCTTTGATAGCACGTTGCGGTTGGACCTTGGCTCTCATCTTGTCGAAACCGCCAGAGACACACCGACTTGGGTTTTCACGAGAGCTGGCAGTGATGCCAAAGCGAGCGCGTTGAGGGATAAAGGTGTAATCCTACACGCAGTCAGCGACCAGAATGGATTGAGCCTAAAAGAAGCGGTTACCCTCATGGGCGAGGGCGGTATTCGATCTCTGCTGGTAGAGGGCGGGGGCACCTTGATTGCCAGTTTCATTCAGGCAGGGCTTTACGATACACTCCACTGGTACCGCGCACCTGTGCTGTTGGGCGGTGATGGCCGTGATTGCGTTGGCGCATTAAGCCTAACAAATATGGACCAAGCCGTGCGGTTGCAACGTATGAAGGTCAATGAGGTCGGGCATGACCTTCACGAAATTTACGAACGAGTTGATTGATGTTTACAGGGATTATTACAGATATTGGCACAGTACGCGCGATCACGCGTGGTACAGGTGGCGAATGGGGTGATACGCGCATGGAAGTCGAGTGCGTCTATGACACCACAACCATCGATATTGGTGCGTCCATTTCGCATGCTGGCGCCTGTATGACAGTCATTGAAAAGGGCCAAACGGCTGACGGGAAAGGCTGGTACGCCTTTGAAGTTTCCGACGAGAGCCTCGATAAAACAACGATGAGCGACTGGAAGGTTGGGCAAAAGATAAACCTCGAACGCGCGCTTACAGGCGCAGATGAACTGGGCGGGCATCTTGTGACAGGTCATGTTGACGGTGTTGGCACATTGACCGCGCGAGAAGAAATCGCAGGATCCCTTAAACTCGACTTCACGGCGCCTGATGGTATTGCTTTTGGTATTGCGCCTAAAGGGTCGATTACAATTGAGGGTGTCTCGCTGACGGTCAATGCTGTTAAAGGTTCAACCTTTTCGGTAAATATCATTCCGCATACCGCAACTGCGACAACACTGGGTGGATTACAGCCCGGAGACGAAGTAAATCTGGAAATTGACCTGATCGCCCGCTATGTCGCGCGATACTTGGGTCACATGAAGGACCACAGCGCGTAAGCGTGCATAGGAAAAACGTTTTGACCGATATGACAACAACTGCATCTGACGACACTTATGTTTTGGCGACACCAGAACAAATCATCGACGACGCCCGTAATGGTCGCATGTATATTCTTGTCGATGCAGAAGATCGTGAGAATGAAGGGGACCTGATTATACCTGCGCAATTCGCAACACCTGATGCTGTGAATTTCATGGCGAAATATGGTCGCGGCTTGATTTGCCTGTCCTTGGAAGCCGCCCGCGCCGAAGCTCTTGGGTTGGAGCCGCAAAATAAGAACAATGGGTCGCGTTTTGAAACGGCTTTCACGCAGTCTATTGAGGCGCGCGAAGGAGTCACGACTGGTATTAGTGCCGCGGATCGTGCGCTCACGATTCAAGTTGCAATTGATTCAGACAGCCGTGCAGATGATATTGTCACGCCGGGTCACATGTTCCCATTGATCGCCAAGGATGGCGGCGTCTTGGTGCGGACGGGACACACAGAGGCCTCTGTTGATATTTCACGTATGGCTGGCCTCAATCCTTCTGCCGTCATCTGCGAAATTATGAATGATGACGGGACAATGGCGCGTTTACCTGACTTGATCGAATTTGCGAAATTACATGACATGAATATCGGGACGATTGAAGATCTCGTCGCCTATCGCCTGCAAAAAGATCATTTCATCCGTCATGTCGCTAGTAGTGATTTCCGCAGCCAGAATGGGGATAATTTTAAAATCCACGTCTATCGTAACTTCCTAGACGGAAAAGAACATGTTGCGCTCTCTAAAGGGGAAGCCGTCGCTGGTAAGTCGAGCCTCGTGCGTGTTCACAAAATTGACTTCGCAGGTGATATCCTGTCGGAGGAGAGCCCGCGATCTGGCCTTATCTGGGATGCGATGAAGCAACTTGCGGCGCATGATGGGCATTCCGTGCTGATCTTGATCCGTGAAGGTTCCATCGATTCCCTGTTGGAGCGCCTTGGCGCGCATAAATCGACTGTGAACCGCAAAGAACAAACTGTCCGCGAATATGGTGTTGGGGCGCAAATGTTGTCCCATCAAGGGGTGCGTAAAATGCGCCTCATTACAAATGTGATGCCAAAAATTATTGGACTAGACGCTTACGACCTTGAACTCGTCGACATTACACCGCTTATCAATACGCGGTCCTAGAAATGGACATATCATAAAATGAAAATCCTCGTCATCGAGGCTCGCTATTACGAGTCCATTTCCGAAGACCTCTTGCAAGGCGCACTTGCAAAGCTGCAGGCGGCAGATGCTGAAATTGTCAAAGTGAATGTGCCAGGCGCGCTCGAAATTCCACACGTCATTTCTTACGCTGAAAAAGCAGGTGCTGGCTATGACGGCTATGTCGCGCTGGGCTGCGTTATTCGCGGGGAAACGACCCATTATGATTATGTTTGCGGCGAGTCGGCACGCGCCCTTATGGACTTGGCCGTGGATCATCAACTTGCAATCGGAAACGGTATCATCACGGTTGAAGATGAAGCCCAAGCGATTGCGCGATCTAAACCGGATCAAAAAGATAAGGGTGGTTTTGCGGCCGCAGCCTGTGTTCGGATGATACAATTGCGTGCGGAATTGAACAAATCATGAGTGGCGCAAACCCAAAACTGCGCCGCGTCTCTCGCGTTAGTGCGGTTCAAGCTTTGTACCAAATGGATGTGGCCGGCGCGACCAATGCGCAAGTCGTCAAAGAATTCCTCGACCATCGGTTCGGCTATAAAGATGAACCAGGCATGGTGCATGCTGATGAAGGTTATTTCGAAGATATTATGAAGGGCGTCATTGCGAACCAAACCGACATCGATACTGCTATCACGGATCGTTTGAGTGAAAAATGGCCACTCCGCCGTTTGGATGCAACGCTGCGGGCGTTACTCCGCTCCGCGAGTTATGAAATTTTACACCGCCCCGACGTTCCAGGTGTCGTGATTATCAATGAATATATGGCGATTGCGACGGATTTCTTTTCCGGAAAAGAGCCTGGTATTGTAAATGGTGTTTTAGATAAAATTGCAAAACACGCACGGCCAACAGAGTTTGGCCTTACCGCGTCACATATTACGCCTGTTGTAGATGTCGCGCCAGAATCTGTATCTGAGTCTACTTCTGAAGATGAATGAATTTGAGTTGATCGAACAGTGCTTCGCCCCATTGGCGGGCCCTGAAGGACTGCGACTTAAAGACGATACGGCGCTTTATACGCCGCGAGATAACTGCGACCTCTTGATCACGACGGATGCCTTTGTTGAAGGCGTCCACTTCCCCTCCGGTATGTATGGCGCAGATGTGGCAGAGCGACTGCTGCGAACGAATTTGTCCGATATAGCCGCCAAAGGCGGAACGCCGCGCGGATATTTACTGTCTGTCACGATGCACAGTGAACATATGGAAAAATGGCTCCCAGCCTTTGCTAAAGGTTTAGAGACAACGCAGGCTGAATTCGGTTGCACCTTATGGGGCGGAGATACGACGGCGACAGAGACCCAAGCCGTTTTCTCCATCACTTTAATCGGCGATGTACCTAAGGGGCAAATGGTGAAGCGTAAGGGGGCTGCTCTTGGCGATGATGTTTGGGTCAGTGGCGTTTTAGGTGATGCGATGTTGGGCTGTCATTTAGCGATAAACCAACAGATCTCACCCGCACCGAATGGACAAGACTTATTCAGTTTTGAAAATGCCTATTGGCGACCAGAGCCGTCAGTTAGATTTCAGGATATCTTACGGAAATTTGCAACGGCTGCTGCAGACATATCTGATGGCCTTTTGGCGGACGCAGCGCATATCACTGCGGGAGAAATAGGGTGCGCGACACTCAATTTTGATGCGCTGCCTTTTTCTATGGGGGCAGAGAATTGGGCCGAAGCGCAAGACGATCCGATTTCTGCGCGCGTTGATCTCGCGAGCTTTGGAGATGATTATGGAGTCGTTTTTACGGCACACCCAAGCCATAGGCAGGTCATTTTTGATGTGGCGAGAGATCGTAAACTCAAGCTAACGCTCGTCGGATCAATTTTGCCGGGGTCAGGGTCAGCCTGCGTCGATGTTGAAGGCCAGATCATGCCGTGGCCAAAGACTGGCTATCGGCATATTTAAAATCAAAATTTTGTTAAAAGCTGAACTTAACGTCCGCCGCCACTTTGCCCTGCACCGCCGCCGCCGCCTGTTGGACCATTCGCGCCAGTTAGGCGATCCGTCGGAAGGCGGCCAATCGTACCAAAGACTTGCTCAAGCGCAGAAAGTTCGCGGCCACGAGTCGGTGTTTTTCTGTCGACGTAATTTACTGGAATTCCGTCTTCCAATCCATATTCCGCCACTTTCGAGACTTGGCCATCCAAGTTAAAGTGAATGGCCGTTATTGTACGATCTTCGATTTGTGGACGCAGATAAGCGTAACGCTGACGTACGGATGTAACGTAATACCAAACGTCTTCATCAAGTTCTTCTTCGAATGTAGATTTGACCGATGGATTACCTAATCGGGCGAGAACAGACGACTTTGTGTCGGTGTCCGGATTCACGGCCTGTGGCTTATCTTCTGTTGGGACATAGCCATGTGTGCGCAAAATCGGGTTGCACGCAGAGGAGAGCAAAGCTGCGCTCAGGATAATTGCAATTTTTGTTGGCACGTTCATAGGGGGTCGCCCGTAGAGTCTCTAGTTGTGACTCTCCTATCCCTACGTCATATGAAGGGCAAGACCGCAACTGTGTGAAGATTTGGTCAGGGTCTGTTAAATTAAGCCTCAAGACGGGGTGAGTCGAAAAGGGACGTCATGAGATTTTTGAATAAGCTATTGGGTCGCGAAGACGCTGTGACCTTGGATGCACGGCGCATTTACGGTAAGCTGATGGTGCAATCCCGTATGCCGGAGTTTTATGCCAAGGGCCGTTTTTCTGATGATTATGACGGCCGTATTGATGTGCTGACTCTTCATATCGCGGCTATTTTGTCGAATCTAAATCGATTTGGGCAGAATGGTGAACGCTTGGGGCAGGCGTTGTTTGATGAGATGAAAGATGATTTCGAAATTGCATTACGAGAAGAGGCTTTGTCAGATGCTAGCGTGAAAAAACGTATTCAGCCTATGATCTCGCTCTTTTATGACCGTGTGAAACGATATGCTGAGGGCTTGCATGAGGAGAATCGTACATCGACTCTGGAAGCTGTATTCACTGAAACGCTTTCTAAAGATGATGGCGAGGTGCAGGTAAATGCATACGCGCCTCAGATCGCAACCTATTTAGAATCATTTGACCGCAGTTTGACGTCCAAAACTTTGGGCGAAATCGCGTTGACTGACTTCGGTTTTCCAGCTCTGCCATCATAACCCAGTTTAAGGCTAGGCTTACTCTGCTGCGTTCATTATACCCAGCCGTCTAACGGGAATATGGCATGCTTGATGGACTAATCATTTCGGTTGATGCGATGGGTGGCGATAACGCGCCTGACATCGTGATTAAAGGTATCGAATACTTCCTAACTCACGAGGGGCAGGGGCGTCGTGCGCGATTCCTATTGCATGGAGATGCTGAGGTGCTCGCGCCTTTGATTGAGGCCTCACCGCGCACGCGAGAACGCTCAGAAGTCTTCCACACAGAAAAAGTCGTCGAGATGGATGACAAACCTTCCCAAGCCCTGCGTAAAGGTAAAGGATCAAGCATGTGGAATGCCATTGCCTCCGTTAAAGGTGGGCAAGCTGGTATCGCAGTGTCCGCAGGGAACACTGGCGCATTGATGGCGATGTCCAAGCTGCAGTTACGAGCCAAACGCGGCGTACAACGGCCAGCGATTGCGGCCAGTTGGCCGAATCTTTCGGGTGAAATGACAGTCGTTCTGGATGTCGGTGCAAATGTTGAATGTGACGCGGCTCAACTCACGGAATTCGCTATTTTGGGCGAGGCTTACTATCGCGCAATCTACCGCAAGGCCGAGCCTTCCGTTGGCTTGCTCAATGTCGGGACGGAACAAGGTAAAGGTAATGCAGTCATCAAAGCTGCCCATGAGCGCCTCGCGCAATCGCAACTCGGCCTGAACTATAAGGGTTTTGTAGAGGGAAATGATATTTCGAAAGGCTCTGTTGATGTCGTAATCACGGATGGCTTTACGGGAAATATTGCGCTGAAAACGGCAGAAGGGACGGCTAAATTGATAAGTACGTTCTTCTCCGAAGCCTTGAATGATAATCTTTGGTCAAAATTCACGACGGCGCTTAATTTGGTTGCCTTGCGTAAATTGAAGAAAAAAATGGATCCACGCCGGGCCAATGGCGGCGTATTCCTTGGGCTGAATGGCGTCGTGGTGAAAAGCCATGGCGGTACGGATGCGATTGGGTTTGCGAACGCGCTCAATATCGCAATGGGTCTAGCGGAGAGCGATTTCCAAGACGCTATTGATGAGCGTTTGGATGCACTGCACGACGAAGACGATAATATCGGGTTTATCTCATGAGAGCAGTCATTCGGGGTATTGGTAGCTATCTGCCAAAAGACATCCTTACGAATTCAGAGCTGGCGGACCGTGTAGACACGTCTGATGAATGGATTCAGGAGCGCACAGGTATCCGCAAGCGTCACATTGCGGCAGAAGGACAGTTCACATCTGACTTAGGTTTTGAAGCCGCGAAGCGTGCGCTCGAAGATGCCGGCTTGGGCCCAGAAGATATCGACCTGATCATTGTTGCGACATCGACGCCTGATTTTACCTTTCCCTCCACGGCCACCATCATCCAAGAAAAGCTGGAGATGCACCACGGCGCGGCATTTGATGTTCAGGCCGTCTGTTCCGGCTTTATTTACGGCGTACATGTCGCGAATTCCTTGTTGGTTTCAGGTGGAGCAAAACGCGTTCTATTGATTGGTGCCGAAACTTTCTCCCGTATTTTGGATTGGACAGACCGCGGGACCTGCGTTTTGTTCGGCGACGGGGCAGGCGCTATCATTATGGAAGCTGTTGAGGGCGAAAATGATTCTGAAGACCGAGGCGTTCTGAGAACATTCATCCGATCTGACGGACGTCACCGCGATATGCTCTATGTCGACGGCGGGCCGTCGCGCACGCAAACGGTTGGTCATTTACGGATGTTGGGTAATCAGGTCTTCAAACATGCTGTCACTGACATCGCGCAAGTCATGCGCGATTGCGCAGAACAAGCGGACGTTTCGATTTCAGATATAGACTGGTTTGTCCCGCATCAGGCCAATCAACGCATATTAAATGCTGTGGCAAAGCGTTTGAAGCTTCGTCCAGGGCAAGTTGTTTCGACTGTGGGGGATCATGCGAATACATCTGCGGCCTCCGTCCCACTGGCAATGGACTGCGCGGTGAAGGATGGACGGATCAAAAAGGGTGATCTTGTGATGCTTGAAGCCTTTGGTGGCGGGTTCACCTGGGGGGCCGCGCTTCTGCGCTATTAGGCCATTCTGTAGTGAATTTACGTTTTAAAAAATTCTTTGCTTGATTTCAGGCGCTTAGATTTGCTTTAAGGGCTATATGGCAGCTTCAACTGTAAATTCGCAAACCGTCACGCGCCAAGACCTCGCAGAGGCTGTGTATCGTGAAATCGGTCTTTCCCGCTCAGAGAGCTCTACGCTCGTTGAGTCTGTGATTGATCATATCGGCGATGCACTTGAAAAAGGTGAACATGTAAAGCTTGCGGGATTCGGAACATTTTCCTTACGTGATAAAAAAGAACGTATTGGCCGTAACCCGAAAACGGGCGAAGAAGTACCGATCACTCCTCGTCGCGTTCTGGTGTTTAAGCCATCTCAAGTTCTCCGCGAGCGCGTCGATTCGGCATTATCTACCAAATCATGATAGCTTGCGACTCGCAGCCGATGATTCGGGCGGCGGGATGATGCAACGATTATGAGCCAAGCTAAAACAACACGTGCGTTTAGAACGATCAGCGAAGCCGGCGATGAGCTGGGTTTGCAGCCACATGTCCTGCGTTTCTGGGAATCGAAATTCTCTCAAATCAAGCCAATCAAACGCGGCGGCGGACGGCGGTTTTATCGTCCTGAAGATATCGAATTTATCCGCGGCATAAAAAAATTACTCCATGATGAGAAGCATCCTATTAAAGATGTTCAAAAGCTGATCCAGAAAAAAGGGGCTAACCGCATTGTTGAGTTAGGGCGTTCCGTTGAGAAGGCTTCCAAAGAAAAACCCGTCGCTGAAACGGACCTTTTGCCTAAACGAATTAAGTCTGTGGAGAAGCCTGCCAAGGTAAGACGTGTTGCAGTTAAACCAATTCCTGCACCGATACCTCCGACGCCCGTTGCGCAACCCGCGCCAACCCTAACAAAACCCGCAGTCGAAACTCTGTCTTCCGCGCCTTCTGATCAGCAAGCTCTGAGGGACGCGCTCGAAGGTCTCAAAGATTTGAAATCACGATGGTCCGCTTTCCGCGAGGAAGGGAAAGAGTCGTAAATCGCGTTTCTGCGCAAACATGCCTTGCGCGACTTACACGTATTTTCTATAGCGCGCGTCTGAGATGGACGGCGGAGTATGGCGCAGTCCGGTAGCGCACACGCCTGGGGGGCGTGGGGTCGTAGGTTCGAATCCTACTACTCCGACCATCTTGATTATCTTCAATATTTGTCCGAACCTGCCCGAATTGCCGCGTCGACTTTTGCCTGCAACGCGCTATATGATTTGCATGACCGAAAGACGCGCAAAATCCGTAGAATATTGGCTTCTTTTCATGTTGTTTTTGGTGGCAGCTATGATTGTTGTCGGAGGCGCAACGCGCCTCACAAATTCGGGGCTATCGATAACAGAATGGGCGCCCATTCGGGGCGCGCTCCCGCCGCTTTCTACAGAAGCCTGGGTCGCGGAGTTTGAGAAATATAAGCTCATTCCTGAATTTGAAGCCGAGCATCCGGGAATGGATTTGGCGGGTTTTAAATATATTTACTTCTGGGAATGGGGGCATCGTCAATTGGGGCGCTTTATAGGCCTCGCATATACGTTGCCGTTATTTGCTTTCCTGTTTCGGGGGAAACTCGCGCGGGGGCATCGTTTGAAATTCTTTGGTGTGGCTCTGCTCATCGGCCTGCAAGGCGCTGTTGGGTGGTGGATGGTGCATAGCGGTCTCCAAGACGGGATGACCAGCGTCAGTCAGTACCGTCTTGCGACACATTTGGGTATAGCTTTCATTATTCTTGGGGCTTTGTTCTGGCTTTACAAGCGACAGGTCAGTGGATGGAAACGCACGGAATATATGTTGGGGCGACGCCGAACGCTTCTTTTGGCAGGACTAGTGTACCTGCAAATCATTGGTGGGGCTTTCATGGCGGGCACACATTCAGGTCGAACCTATAATGAATGGCCGTTGATGGACGGTGATTTCGTGCCCGAGGGATATGCCATTCAGTCTCCATTCTGGCGAAATACCTTTGAGAACACTGCAGCTATTCAATTTAACCATCGGACACTGGCCTATATTCTTCTGATTGTGGCCGTTTGGGTGGGGTGGTCTATGCGTAAGAGCCGTATGATGAAGTCTGCCTTGACGATGTTCTTCGTGCTTTTGGTATGGCAGGTTGGTCTTGGTATCTGGACGTTACTCTCTGTCGCGCCGCTTAATCTGTCACTCTTACATCAATTCTCTTCGATACTCGTATTTTTGGCTGTTTTGGGCGTGGTGTGGCGATCACGTGATGTGGTAAAATAATACCTATATTTTAAACGTTTGTTTTATATGTATATTTTGGACAAGGTGTCTGAATTCACTTGTTGACCAATCCTGAGGGCTTCCGTAGATAGCGCCATCGAAGTTCGGCCCGTTTCTGGGCTGCTCACGTTTTAAGGTTTATCATGAAAACGACGAAGTTTCTGAAAACCGCAGAGATCGAGAAAAAATGGATTCTCGTCGACGCGGAAGATGTTGTCGTCGGTCGTTTGGCTACGTTTGTAGCCATGCGCCTGCGCGGAAAGCATCGCCCTGACTACACGCCTCACATTGATTGCGGCGACAATGTCATCATCATCAACGCTGGCAAAGTCCACCTCACGGGTAAAAAGCGTTCCGACAAAGTCTATTATCGTCACACAGGTCATCCTGGTGGTTTGAAAGAAACGACAGCTGGTAAAATCCTCGACGGTCGTTTCCCGGACCGTGTGATGCGCAAAGCTGTCCAGCGTATGTTGCCAAAGGAAAGCCCATTGGCGCGTAAGCAGCTCTCCAATCTCCGCGTCTATGCAGGTGCAGAGCATGAGCACACTGCGCAGACACCGGAAAAGATCGATTTCGCATCGATGAGCCCTAAAAACGTGAAGCGAGATTAAGACCATGGCTGACACAGATACAGTACAGTCCCTCGCGGACCTCAAAGACGTTGTCGACGGAACTGTTGGCGTTAGCTCTGAAGCTAAAGTCATTGATCCGGCAACATTGCCTGATCCAAAAATTGACGAACTTGGTCGGTCTTACGCAACTGGCAAACGGAAAAACTCCATTGCCCGCGTATGGATCAAACCGGGTAACGGCAAAATCACAATCAATGGCCGTGACGTCGAAGTGTATTTCGCACGTCCTGTCCTTCGTCTTATCATTGCTCAGGCTTTCCAAGTTTCTGATCGCGTTGATTCCTATGACGTCATGGCGACTGTCAAAGGCGGCGGTCTTTCCGGTCAAGCTGGTGCGGTTCGTCACGGCATCACAAAAGCTCTGACATATTATGAGCCAATTCTACGTGGCCCACTTAAAGCCGCTGGCTTTATCACACGTGACTCGCGTGTTGTGGAACGTAAGAAGTACGGCCGTGCGAAAGCGCGTAAGAGCTTCCAGTTCTCGAAGCGTTAGGCTTTTCACCCATTTTGGGTTTATGCTTTCAGGCGCTTCGGACATCCGAGGCGCCTTTTTTTTTGTGGGATAAAGTAAGATGAAACACGCAGCCGTTCTTGGGGCCTCTGGATATACAGGCGCAGAAGCCGTGCGTTTGATTCTTGGTCATCCGTTGCTCAAATTAAAAGCGTTGACGGCGCATAGTCGTGCGGGCGAAGTTTACTCAGACGTATTCAAGAATTTCGAAGGCCAAAACCTTCCCTCATTGGTAACGGCCGATGAGGTGGATTGGGATTTAATTGATGTCGTCTTCGCATGTCTTCCGCATGGTGCGAGCCAAGAGACAATTGCAAAAATATATGACCGTGTTGAAACCGTTATCGATCTATCCGCAGATTTTCGTCTGGCTGATCCAGCTTTATACGCAAAGACTTATGGTCGACCTCATGAATTTACAGGGCTTTTATCGCAGCGTGTGTATGGTCTTAGCGAGTTTGCGAGAAACAGTCTAAAAGGCTCCAAACTTGTCGCATGTCCAGGATGTTATCCAACGTGTTCGATGTTGGCTTTATTGCCGGGCTTGGCTGCAGGCCTGATCCAATCTGATCGTATAATTATTGATGCGAAAACCGGCGTGACAGGGGCCGGGCGTAAAGCGACATTGAACTTTGCCTATTCTGAAACGGCAGATGGCGCGCAGGCCTATGGTATCGGTAATCATCGCCATGCCCCTGAAATGGATCAGGCGATTGCAGATTTTGCCGACATCTCCGCAAAAGTTCGCTTCACGCCGCACATCGTTCCGATGAACCGTGGAATGATCGCCACATGTCACATAGAGTTGAAAGATGGGGTCTCAATTTCTGATCTGCGTCGGGCCTATGAGAGCCGCTATGCAGATGAGGCCTTTGTTCATGTTTTGGCTGAAGGAGAGGTCCCGCAGACACGTCATGTGCGCGGAAGTAACCACTGCCAAATTGGTATATTTGCTGATCGTACAGCGGGATCGGCTGTCATTGTTTCCGTGATTGATAACCTTACAAAGGGGTCTTCAGGGCAAGCCATACAGAACTATAATATAACGCAAGGCTGGGATGAAACCCTTGGCCTAACAGGCGTTGGTGTTTTCCCATAAACCTAACCTATTATTAGGATGACGTTTTGGCGCGTTTGCCGCATAAGAAAGCTATGATGAAACAGGCTCAAATTTCTCGAATCCTATTGGCATGCATGCTCAGTCTTGGGCTGTGCGCGTGTCAGACAGTGAGGATGCCGAAGATTGATATAATGAAATCGCCAGAATTCAGTGAGGAGGCCGCGAATATTTCAAAAAGCTATCCGCGTGCCAGTGATGCTCCGGAAACACCTGATGATATTCGAACGGCAGGCCAATGGGACAAAGATGCGCGAGCTTTGCAAAAACTACGGACGGACGCCGGTAAGTTTGCAATAGAGTCAGGTCCAGACTCAGCAGAGTCCAAAGCGCGTTTTGATACGTTAAAAGCCAAGGCGCAGGCTTATAAAAATGATGATCCGAAAAATGGCCCTGTTCAAGGGTTTCCAGATTATGAACCAAGGCGTTAAGCCACGGCTCTAAATTCAGACTTTAATTAAGGCGATAGGAACACCCGCCCTCATGCAAACAAATACTGAAATCCCGACTGACGAATTTTACCGGATCAAACGGCTCCCGCCCTATGTTTTCGCTGAAGTGAATAAGTTGAAGGCACAACTGCGCGCGGACGGACAAGATATTATTGATTTCGGATTTGGGAATCCTGATTTGCCGACACCCCAACATGTTATCGATAAGTTGATTGAGACGGTTCAGAAGCCAAAGGTAACAGGCTATTCTGCATCTCGTGGGATCAACGGTTTGCGTCAGGCGTGCTCACGTTATTACGCGCGCCGCTTCGATGTTGCGCTTGATCCAGAAGACCAAATTATCGCGACTATGGGGTCCAAAGAAGGATTCGCGAACCTTGCGCAGGCGATCACAGCTCCCGGGGATGTCATTTATGCACCAGATCCATCGTATCCTTTACACGCTTATGGTTTCATTATCGCAGGCGCAAAAATTCAAGGCATTCCAGCCATTACAGCGGAAGAATATCTTGCAGGTGTGAAAGACGCGCTCGCGAAAGCGGACAAACCGCCGATGGCGATTGTGATCTGCTTCCCGTCAAATCCAACAGGCATGATGGCGGATCGTTCGTTTTATGAAGAGATTGTCGCAATTGCCAAAGCCCAAGATATCATCATCTTGTCGGACTTAGCTTATTCTGAAATTTACTTCGGAGAAGCCCCGCCGTCGATTTTCGAATTTGCTGACCCTGAAGACGTCATGGCGATTGAAACAATTTCTCTATCAAAAACTTATTCCATGGCAGGCTGGCGTATGGGCTTTGCGGTTGGTAACCGACGGTTGATTGCTGCGCTGACGCGGGTGAAATCCTATCTCGATTATGGTGCATTTACGCCTATCCAAGTTGCCGCTTGCGCTGCACTTGATGGCCCTCAGGATTGTGTTGAAGAGGCGCGCGAAATTTACCGTAAGCGCAGAGATGTGTTGGTTGAGAGCTTTGGCAGGGCAGGGTGGGATATCCCATCGCCAGACGCGTCAATGTTCGCATGGGCTCCGCTTCCGCCGCAATATGCACATCTCGGCTCTGTTGAATTTGCAAAGCTATTGATGCTCAAGGCGGGCGTAGCAGTTTCGCCCGGTGTTGGCTTTGGGGAGAACGGCGAAGGTTATGTTCGCATGGCTTTGGTTGAGAATGAGCAACGTATCCGCCAAGCCGCCCGAAACATGAAGTCACTTATGCAAACGTCTGAGACGGTTGCGGCCGAATAGATGGGCGACAGGCTCTGCCTTTCTGTAAAGGCGTCTTTTCGAGGGCGCAAATGGACCTATCGACATGACCCGTCAGGCCTAGAAGCTTATGCATCGGAAACAGGGCTGCCACTTTTGCAAGCGGCTCTGCTGTCTGGGCGCGATATTGCGCCAGACGCGACAGAGGTATTTCTCTCGCCGACCTTACGAAACAGTCTGCCTAATCCGTCCGATATTCAAGATGTAGACAAAGCTGCGGGCCTGATCCTCGATCATATTGCGGCAGGCAAACGCGTTACGCTTTTCTCTGATTATGATGTCGACGGCGGAACATCTGCAGCGCAATTAATCCGCTGGGGGCGAGGCTTGGATTATGATTTTGGCCTCTATGTCCCTGATCGCGTAAAAGAGGGTTACGGACCGACTGAGGCTGCTTTTGATCAGCTGAAGGGCGAAGGTGTTGATCTGGTAATCACGCTAGATTGTGGTGCGGCTGCGCAGAGCGCACTCGAACATGCCGCTCAAATTGAGATGCCCGTCATTGTCGTAGATCATCACCAAATGGGGCATGTGCCGCCGCCGGCTCTCGCGCTCGTAAATCCAAATCGCCAAGATGATACATCAGCGCAGGGGCACTTGGCGGCTGCGGGCGTCACCTTCA
The DNA here is from genome assembly GCA_938003545.1 of uncultured Caulobacterales bacterium. Taxonomy (GTDB): domain Bacteria; phylum Pseudomonadota; class Alphaproteobacteria; order Caulobacterales; family Maricaulaceae; genus Litorimonas. Next base: position 174,101 of record CALKXY010000014.1, on the reverse strand, counting down.
TGTTGCTTGTTGCTTTGCATCGAGAAGCTCGTCAACGCGGGTTGGATAATCAGGTCGATCTAAAGAGCTTGTTGGGCCTAACAGCTCTCGGCACGATTTGTGATGTTGTACCGTTGCGCGGCGTAAACCGTGCGATTGTGAGGCAAGGTCTGAAGGTTTTGTCCTCAAATAAAAATATAGGTGTGGAAGCACTAGCGGATGTCGCCAGTGCTGAGCCGCCCTACACAACATATCATGCGGGATTTGTTCTTGGTCCCCGAATCAATGCGGGTGGGCGTATTGGGCGTGCCGATATGGGTGCGCGCTTGCTCTCGACTGAAAACGCGCAAGAGGCTTATGCCCATGCCGCTGAACTAGACCGCGTGAACGCACAGCGCCGCCAGATGCAGGACCGCATTTTATCAGAGGCCTTGGATGCCGCGCAGGCGCATGCGAATGATCCTGTCATTATTGTAGCTATGGATAATTGGCACCCTGGCATTATCGGTATTGTTGCAGGGCGGCTGAAAGACCGTTTCCGCAAGCCTGCAATTGTCATTGGAATTGATAATGATGCCGTGCCTGCCGTTGCCAAAGGTTCGGGGCGCTCTATTTCAGGTGTCGATCTCGGCAGCGCAATTTCTGCCGCAAAAGACGCCGGACTTCTAATTTCGGGTGGTGGGCATGCTATGGCTGGGGGGCTGTCGGCCACGCCGGATCAGATAGAGCCGTTTCGCAGCTTTATACTGGACCGTCTTTCCAGTGATGTTGAGGCCGCGTTGAAAAATGATTCGACGAAAGTTGATTATGTGTTGGGCGTTACGGCAGTGACTGAAGGCTTAATGGAGATGGTTGAGCAGGTAGGCCCATATGGCGCAGGTAATCCACAGCCGGTTTTTGCTTTTTCTGATGTGACCGTAACCTTCGCCAAGCGCACAAAGGGCGACCATGTGCGATTCTCTGTATCAGATGCGGGTGGAGCGACGCTGTCAGGCATTTGTTTCCGTGCAGGCGAATCGGGATTGGACGAGGTCTTATTAACGGCCGGACCTCAACGTTTTCACGCTTTAGGGCAGCTAAAACCCAACGTTTGGCAGGGGCGAACGCGAATTGACTTTCATTTGTCTGACTTAGCTGCAGTTAAAGACTGATTTTAACCATAAAAGCCACTTGCGTGTCGGGAAAACCGTCTATATATCGCGCTCCACTGACTGATGCGGTCCCTTCGTCTATCGGTTAGGACGCCAGGTTTTCAACCTGGAAAGAGGGGTTCGATTCCCCTAGGGACTGCCATTCAGATTTCAGGCGACAGCGTCGCCTGAGCCGCTGTATCTCCTTTGTATTTATAATTTACATCAGGCCCTCTCGGACTGTATGTCTGAACTATGAAACGTATTTTTACACTCTCTCTTGGCTTGGCTCTTCTGGCGGCTCCTGCATTTGGCCAGACGTCGCGAAATGATGTTGTCGACTTCGGTGACCCTAAGCCGCTGACGATTGTAACCGCAGATGCCTCACATGAATTCTTGGTCGAAGAAGCCAAAACTCTGGATCAGCAAGCCCGCGGTATGATGTTCCGCGAATCAATGGATGCTGACACAGGTATGATTTTTGAATTTGATGAGCCGAAGATTGCTACGATCTGGATGAAGAACACATCCATTCCGCTAGATATTCTTTTCGTGCGCTCGAATGGTAAAATCTTGAAGATTGAGCACTCTCACACGCCATATACATTGCGCAGTGCGTCATCCGAGGCTGTTATCGCAGCCGTTGTAGAGCTTAAAGGTGGTGAGGCTAAGGCGCGCAGCATCCGTCCAGGGGATACGATTAAGCATCCTTTCTTCGGAAACTAAAAAACTACAGTTTTAACTGAATTTCCTTCAACTCTTCACTTGCCTTTTACTCGGTTCGCGCTACTTAGCCTCCACCGTGTTCGGGGCGTAGCGCAGCCTGGTAGCGCATCTGTTTTGGGAACAGAGGGTCGCAAGTTCGAATCTTGCCGCCCCGACCACGGTTTTTCCCAACTCCTGCGCTGCGGCGTAAGGCTTTGATAAGCCCTTAGTGTTAGACTTGCCCATACGCTGGGGAAAAACACTTATGTCCACGACTAATCAAGCAGGCCGTTTAGCCGCGGTAAAGCCGCAAGCGGCGTTCAAACAAGTAGAAATTGGACGCATTCGTAATGTCGGATCATCCGTGGCGACAATCTCGATCAATAAGTCTGTAATTCGGAACAATCAGCTTCAACTCGCACAAATTGGAACGATTCTAAAAATCGTAACGAGTAAATCGATCGTTGTTGCAATGGTTGGGTCGTTAAAGATTGGGTCTGAAGATGAAGAGGGGATGTCAGATGGATGTCTCGCGCAGCTTAACATTATGGGTGAAATCACCACCAACGAAACAACTCGCGAAACCAAGTTCTTCCGAGGTGTGCGATCTTTTCCAGTTCTTGGAGAAGCTGTTTATAATATGTCACCCGCTGAACTTACGCTGATCTTCAACCGTGAGGGTGAAGCCTGTATTGAGGTTGGTCGATTACAGCAGGATAACTCTATCATTGCGAAAGTGCGTGTTGATGACCTTCTGTCCAAACATTTCGCCATTATTGGATCTACGGGTTCAGGTAAATCTTGTACTGTGGCGCTTGTGCTGCAGGCTATCTTGAATGAAAATCCGATGGGTCATGTTGTTCTGTTCGATCCACATAACGAATACTCCCGTAGTTTTGGGAATCGCGCCGAAGCGATTGATCAAGATTCACTAGACCTGCCGCTTTGGATTTTCGATTTTGTTGAGACATGCGAACTGCTTTGCTCTGAAATTGAAGATCAAGCGCGCGAAGAAACAGAAATACTGCATGACGTATTGTTAAAGGCAAAGCGTCTCTATGACCGCTCTGTCCAAAACGGCGAGATTAGTAGCCAAGTCAAACTGGATGATGTTGAGGCAGAGTTACATCGCTCGACACATATTACCCTAGACAGCCCTGTCCCATACCGCATTCGCGACGTTGCAAAGCTCATTGATCATGACATGGGTAAGTTAGAGAACTCCAGCAACCTTGCGCCATATAAGCGTCTTAAACGCCGTATAGCGTCTTTGATTGCTGATCCGCGTTACCAGTTCGTTTTCAAGAACCAAGCCTCTCCGCGTCCGATTGAAGAGATTGTCGGCCGTATCTTCCGTCTACCCGTCAACGGAAAGCCTATTTCCTGCCTCGATTTTTCCGGTATTCCGTCGGAGGCCCTCAATATTGTTGTGTCCGTCGTGAGCCGCTTGGCGTTTGAGTTGGCAACATGGTCCGAACGCAAACTTCCAATCCTACTGGTCTGTGAAGAGGCGCATAGATATATTCCACGCGATAAAAGCCTTGGCTTTAATTCTACACGGAAAATTATCTCGCGTATTGCGAAAGAAGGCCGAAAATATGGTGTGTCACTCGCTATTGTGTCCCAGCGTCCGTCAGAGCTTGAACCATCGACTTTGTCGCAGTGTTCAACGATTTTCTCTATGCGTCTGTCTAACGAATTGGATCAAAACTTTGTTCGTGCTGCCGTGCCAGATGGCGCAGCCGAATTGCTATCGTTCTTACCCTCCCTTGGTACAGCAGAAACAATGGTCTTTGGCGAATCAGTGAACCTACCGATGCGTGTCATTCTAAATAATTTACCGGCTGAATATCGTCCGCATAGTTCCAGCGCGAAGTTTACTGATCTTTGGAAGCGAGACGTTGCAACACCTCAACTCATGGAGAAGGTCTTTGAGCGTTGGCGTGCACGTAGTCTCAATCCGGGCGGTCAGTCCGCTCCATCCGTACCTGTTACGCCAACTGTGCAAGATACAAGGGCCGCTTTGCGTAACCGTGTTGCACGTGCGCCTGCGGCCCCGCCGCATGGGTCTGCTATGCGTAGCGGCTCTGAGCAACCGAGTGAGCTGGCATTGCAAGTCCGTCAGCGCCTTCAGGCTAAGGCGGCTGCGGCCGCTCAGGAACGACCGCAAGCCGCTTCAGCTGTAAAATCTATGCTAAATTCAGCCTTTCATAAGAACATCTAATCATTCGCTGGATTGACGCTTGCTCAGTCCGGCGCTATCGCCTTTTTATGTTTGCAAAAATCTACAAACCTGAAGCGTCAGCAATGACATCCGGCCGGGCCAATTTGGATGTATGGTGTCTGGAATACCAGTCCACGCAGCCGAGCATAATTGATCCACTAACGGGTAATGCGCGCAATGTTGATACGCGTGATCAACTTGATCTCAGATTTGAAACTTTAGAAGACGCTGTGGCATATGCAAAGGCGAAGGGTATTCCACACCGCGTCGTAGATCGCCCGAAAGCGAAGCGTATTCCTCGCTCATATTCAGAAAACTTTGACTATGATCGCAAACTACCTTGGACGCATTAGCGTTTGATTTTTAGGACCTATAGCTCAACTGGATAGAGCAGCCGCCTTCTAAGCGGCAGGTTGTAGGTTCGAGTCCTACTGGGTCCGCCACTCTTCTTTACTTAAAATGTGCATCGAGGAAGTCGAGGAAGGCTGGCCAGTCTTCTTTTACGACGCCATGTGTTCCTGGTCGTATCCAATATGCGATATCATCGCCGGGTTTGAAATCATCCAGACGCGTTGCCGTGAAACTCTGCGTCGTGTTCGCTGCAGCCCATTGTGCCGCAGTAAATGCGCCTTCTGGATCTGACCACACATCACGACGGGCATTCCCCAATAAAATTGGCTTTGGGCTAATGAATGAGAGCAGGGCGTGCGCGTCGCTAGGCAAAGTTCGCTGGTCTTCCGCGTAGTCAGCAGCGGATGGCGTTAACCAATGCGGATATGTACCGACAACGTCTTTCAGGCTTTCGCCCGTCTTGTCCCGTATGAGTGAGGCGCCCGCTGTGCCCGATTGGTGGGCAATAGCCGCATCAACGGAGTCGCTATATGCTGCAGCCAGAAGAGCCGTTTTGCCATATCGGGAATGCCCAGCCGCGATAATAGAGCGATCTGGGTTTTGGGTTTTTAGCTCAGTGGCGAGAGCTGTCGTCAAAGAGGCCCAAATAGTGAGCGCGCCAGGACGATTCTTCTTATTTCCGAAAATTAGATTTAGTTGTTCCGTGCCATAATCGGAACTGTCTTCGACGTAGTCAGGGGGATGAAATGCAACAAATCCATAACCACGATCAAGAATGTCTTCTAAAGGTGGTTCAACAATATGGCGTCCAAAGAAATATTTGAAGACGGGTTCTAATGCGCCCATCTTCATCGGAGCTCCGGGCAACACAGATTTTTTGTCTACTGCAATAACAGCGCGGTTGGGTGTGAAGTTTTGCGAAACTATCAGTGGTGAATCGGGCTTTGCCGTTGGTGTAACAATGACAACCTCAAGGGCTTGTGGGGTTTGACCATGCGACACGTTATAAATACGTCGTTCAACTGTTGCTTTGCCGTTTAGCCAATCCGTCGACAAAACCTCGGTTTCAGACAGCGAAAATATTGTTGGGGGTGTGAAGGGGCCGTAGATTGCTGCTTCAAGACTCTCGAAGCTGGCCGTCGGGTTATCTAGTTTTGCGAGCGCAGATCGGTTTGGCGTTAAATCAGCTTGCTGCAATATGGTGCGAGCAGGCGCACAGGAACCAAGCGCAATAACTGCCCAGAGTAGTAAACCGAATGCAAGGCTGCGTATTACTTTAAAAAATAGAGGCAAGAGACTGTTCTATATCAGATTTTAAGTCAGTTATGGCTTCCAGTCCACAGGCAAATCGGACTAAGGGCCCAGTAAGCTCTTCAGCGCAATTACGCCGAAGTTGCGGGTCGCAGTGGATGGCAAGGCTTTCGAAGCCGCCATAAGAGTACCCAATGCCGAAAAGGTTTAGGTTGTCTATGAAGCGTATAACGTCAGATTCAGGCAAGGGTGTCAGCACAACAGAGAATAAGCAACCGCCACCCGTAAAGTCCCGCTTCCAAAGCGCGTGATCAGGATGGTCTGTGACGGCAGGGTGGAGGACTTGTTGTATCTCGTCACGTGTCATCAACCATTCAGCCAAGGCGAGGGACGTGGCTTCTTGCTGTCGAAACCTCGGTAGAACGGTGCGAAAGCCTCGTAAAATTTGATAAGCATCGTCTGGCGAACTCGCATTCCCTAACTGCTTGGCTGTCATTTGGGCGCGTTTGAAGCGGGTTTCGTCGGCAAATATAGCTGCGCCATACATAACATCACTATGTCCGCCAAAGTATTTCGTAGCGGCATGGACGCTTATGTCTATTCCCATTGGGAGCGGCGAAAGCGTAAGACCGGCAGACCACGTATTGTCTATCAAGGTTGTTACGCCTTTTGCTTTTGCGGCTTTGGCAATAGCGGGAACGTCTTGAATTTCAAACGTAAGTGATCCTGGGCTTTCCAATAAAATAAGAGACGTGTTCTCTTTGATGAGGTCAGAAATTCCAGCTCCGACATGCGGATCATAAAGTGTCGTTTCAACGCCCATGCGCGCTAAAAACGTCATACAGAAATGCCGCGTGGGACCATAGGCAGAATCAGTTAGCAGGACATGATCGCCTGGCTTTACGATAGAGAGCACAGGAGCTGTCAGCGCCGCAACGCCTGACGGGAAAAGTAATGTTCCGACGCCCTGTTCTAGTTCGGTGAACAGTTCTGCCAAGGAATCATGTACTGCTGTCCCATGTCGGCCATAGCCACGAATGTCATTGCGATAGAGGTCTTCGGCTTTTTCGAACAATAATGTCGAGGCCCGCGTAACAGGGTGACTCACAGATGTACCTAACCCTGCAGGAGGGCGGCCAAGATGTGTGAATTTTGTGTCCCTTTCGAGGTCGTTTTTCATCAGCTTAGCAAATCCAACTTGGGACGGGTAGGCCACGTTCGCGCAGGAATTCTGGGTTGTAGACTTTGGATTGATAGCGTTGCCCGTAATCGCATAAGATCGTCACGATTGTATGACCTGGTCCCATGTCACGCGCCATCTGGATTGCGCCCGCGACATTGATGCCTGATGATCCGCCAAGGCATATGCCCTCTAACTGATTAAGTTCAAAGATAACCTGCAAGGCTTCTGTGTCAGAGATACGATATTGGCGATCAACCTGAACATCTTTCAGATTTGCAGTAATGCGGCCTTGGCCGATACCCTCAGTAATGGAGTTACCTTCGCTCTCTAGTTCGCCGTTTTCGTAATAGGAGAACATTTTGGAACCGTGCGGATCAGCCAATCCGATTTGAACATCTGGATTTTGCGATTTTAGATACATGGAGACACCGCCGATTGTCCCACCTGAGCCAACAGCGCAGATAAAACCGTCGACTTTACCTTCTGTCTGTTCCCAAATTTCAGGACCCGTCGTTTGAATATGGGCGTCACGGTTCGCCGTATTATCAAATTGGTTGGCCCAAACCGCAGAATTTGGGTCTTTTTCATTCAGCTCTTTGGCGAGACGTTCGGACACATGAATGTAATTGCCTGGATCGGAATAAGGCTTGGCATCTACTTCAATCAGTTCTGCGCCAAGCAATTTGACGGAATCTTTCTTTTCTTGGCTTTGGGTGCGCGGCATGATGATTTTGCAGCGATAGCCCAAAGCAGAACAGACCATTGCGAGGCCAATGCCTGTGTTGCCAGCCGTGCCTTCGACGACAATACCACCTGGCTTTAATGTGCCCGATTTTTCTGCAGCGCGAATGATTGAAAGAGCGGCCCGGTCTTTCACGGATTGGCCAGGATTTAAAAACTCAGCCTTCCCATAAATTTCACAGCCTGTCATTTCGGAGGCATCTTTCAAATATAGCAGTGGAGTATTGCCGATCAGGTCGAGGACATTGCGGGCTTTGATCATTATTTTTCTCGCATCAGAAGTGGAGTGTGTTTTGCCGCAGTGTATCAGCAAAATCCACAGCTATTCGCGTGATCACGCGATAGTGCATTCATGCTGAGCCAGATTTAACAGGAAAGTGCAGCATTTACGCAAATTTGTGTGTTTCGGCTGTTAGAATTTGTGGACAGCCGATTCGTTTGGGTGGAGCCGCGCGCCGCTTTGTGGCAAGGCTTCGCGCAAATTGAACTTGCGAGTCGTCGCCTTAACGCACCGGACCCATTATGACAGACCTGACTTTCACAGCGGAACAGCACCGCGATATGTCCAATGCCATCGCGGCTTTGTCTATGGATGCGGTTCAACGTGCTAATTCTGGGCATCCGGGCATGCCAATGGGGATGGCGGATGCTGCGACTGTTTTATTTTCGCAGTTTTTGAAATTTGACCCGAAAGCGCCGGAATGGGCAGATCGGGATCGCTTCATTTTGTCCGCCGGTCACGGATCGATGCTGATCTATAGCTTACTTCACCTCACAGGATACGAAGCTGTGACGATGGATCAAATCAAAGATTTCCGCCAACTTGGTGCGATTACGGCGGGGCATCCTGAATATGGCCATGTGCCGGGCGTTGAAACAACGACGGGTCCTTTGGGGCAAGGTATTTCAAATGCTGTTGGTTTTGCATTGGCTGAACGTCATTTAAACGCGCGCTATGGCGATGATCTTGTCAATCACCACACCTATGTCATTGCGGGGGATGGATGTCTGATGGAAGGCATTAGCCAAGAAGCGATTGGTTTGGCGGGGCATTTGGGACTGAACCGTTTGACGGTTCTGTGGGATGATAACAATATCACGATTGACGGCCCCGTTTCCTTGTCCAGTTCGACAGATCAAATCGCGCGCTTCAAAGCGTCAAACTGGAATACAATCGCGATTGATGGTCATGACCGTAACGCCGTTGCAGATGCCCTTCGCAAAGCTAAAGTCTCGACAAAACCGACATTGATTGCGTGTAAAACAACAATCGGGAAGGGCGCGCCGACGAAAGCAGGCCTGAATAAAGCGCATGGCTCGCCGCTTGGGGATGAAGAAATTGCTGGCACACGCGCTGCGCGCGGATGGGATCATGCTCCGTTCGAAATTCCTGAGCACGTTTATGCGGATTGGGCCAAACCAGCCAATGCGGGCGCAGAGGCGCATGCGAGCTGGAAAGAACGCGTAAGTAAAGACGCAAATGGTGCAGACCTCATGCGAGCTATGGCCGGAGAGTTAAACGCTGGATGGCTTGAGAGTTTCCAAGCGTATAAAGACGCTATCGCTGCGGAAAAGCCGTCTATGGCTACGCGTGCATCATCAGGAAAGGCGCTCGCGCCATTAACTGAAGCTCTTACTGACTTGATTTCGGGCTCTGCTGATTTGGAAGGCTCTAATAAAACAAAGACGCCTGCTACATCTGTTGAAATTCAGGCAGGTTCCTACGGCGGACGTTACGTTAATTGGGGCATTCGTGAACACGGTATGGCGGCCGCGATGAATGGTATGGCGTTGCATGGCGGCGTAATTCCGTATTCAGGCCTGTTCATGGTATTTATGGACTACTGTCGTCCGTCTGTTCGCTTGGCGGCGCTCATGGGGGTCCGTACGATTTATGTCGCGACTCATGATTCCATTGGCGTTGGCGAAGATGGTCCGACACATCAACCTGTTGAGCATCTCGCTAGCCTGCGCGCAATTCCGAATTGCTACACATATCGTCCAGCGGATGCGGTCGAGGTTGCAGAGTGTTACGAGATTGCGTTGCAGAATAAAACGGCACCTGCCATTATGGCTTTAACGCGCCAAGGATTGCCTGCGCTCCGGGATGATGCATCGAAGAATATGTCCGAGCGTGGTGGTTATGTCCTGCGTGCGGGTAAAGGGGCTGATGACATCGTTCTGCTCGCGACAGGCTCTGAAGTTCATTTGGCTGTCGAAGCGGCAGTTCGCCTTGAGGCGGACGGCGTGTCGGCTCGTGTTGTGTCTATTCCGTGTATGGATTTGTTCTTGGAGCAAGACGAAAATTATATCCGTTCTGTTATCGGTAAAGACTTGCCAAAAATCGCTGTTGAAGCAGGTATTCGTCAAGGGTGGGACGGTTTAATTGGCCGTGCAGGCGGTTTTGTCGGGATGGATAGCTTTGGCGCATCTGCACCTGGGGCTGACCTCTTCAAACATTTCGGTATCACAACGGACGCGGTTTACGACTTAGCTAAATCTATGGTGGGCTAGGCGAATGAAAGAACTTCCAGGAGACGTCTTTATTACAGGGCAATTATTGTCCGCACAAATCCAAGCCCTTGCGGAGCAGGGGGTGATGAGTTTTGTCAATAATCGTCCCGATATGGAAGCGCCTGTGCAACCGCTCTCTGAAGAATTGGAGGCGATGGCTCAAAGCCTAGGTGTGGACTATCACCACATTCCTATGTCTGGTGGCTTGTCTCCTGGGCTGATTGAAGCCTCGGTTACGGCTTATAAAAACATGCCACGTCCTATTGTGGCATTTTGCGCATCCGGCATGCGGTCTGCAGCTCTTTGGGGTTTTGCTAACGTCGAGACATTGGGTGTCGATGCTGTCATGGATGCCATCGGGTCTATCGGCATTAATTTGGAACAGATACGCGCCCCGCTTGAGCAATATGCTGAAAGTAAAAAAGCGCATTAATCTTATGTCAGTCTGCATTTTTCTAACGCATAAGAGTGCAAGATGAACTTAAAGCGCGCAATCGGTGAACAATATGGCTGGTTAAAAGGATATCGTACGTCAATCTTTAGTGATGATCTCTTGGCTGCGATTGTCGTTACCATTCTTTTGGTTCCACAATGTTTAGCCTATGCGCTTTTGGCAGGATTGCCGCCGCAACTAGGTATTTACGCCTCTATCTTTCCGCTTGTCGCCTATGCTTTGTTAGGTTCGTCCAACTATTTAAATGTCGGTCCAACTGCCGTTATCTCCTTGATGACCGCAGCGTGTATTGCAACACTGCCGCCAGAAACACGTATTGTGAGTGCTGGCGCATTGGCTTTGATTACGGGCGGAATGTTGATCGTTGCCGGACTTTTAAAAGCTGGATTCGTGATGAATTTTGTATCTCGTCCCGTTGTATCAGCTTATATTACAGGAGCAGCTCTGCTCATTATTTTCAGTCAGGCAAAGCATGTTCTGGGCGTAGAAGTTAAATCTCACACAGCTTTCGGCATGGTGTCAGACCTCATTCGTCAAACCTCACAAGCTAAACCTCTTGCCGTCTTTACGGGTATAGTTGCTGTCATACTTTTCTTTTTAGTCCGGGGCGTCTTGCCCTATTTACTGGTGAAGTCGGGATTTAGGGCGAAAACGGCAAAACTCCTCGCGCGAATGGCACCTATCCTCATTATTGCGGGATTCGTTATTCTTAGTGCTGTATTGGATTTTGGTGGCTCACATGGTGTGGCTATCGTTGGAGCTGTTCCAGCAGGCCTACCGCCAGTGACTTTCCCGCATTTATCCATACCTGCCTATGAGAACCTCCTTGTGCCTGCGCTCGTCATTGCGATTGTAGCGTTTGTAGACAGCACATCCACGGCGCAGGAGCTTGCTGCGCGCCGCCGTGGCCGTGTCGATACAAACCGAGAGCTATTGGGTCTTGGTGCGGCCAATGCTGTTGCGGGTATGACGGGGGGCTATCCGATCAACGGATCAATGTCGCGCTCTGCTGTCAACTTCTCAGCAGGCGGTAAGACGCCTTTAGTTGGCTTACTTGTCGCGGGTTTCATGGCGTTGACGGCATTGTTCCTGACACCCGTTTTAAAGACCCTGCCGCTATCCGTCTTATCGGCTCTCATCATCGTGGCATGTTTGAACTTACTCGACTTTCGAAGTATTTGGCGCACATGGACGTATTCTAGAGCTGACGGAATAACGGCTCTTGCCACATTTATATCTGTCTTGGTCTTGGGTGTGCAGTGGGGCGTTTTAGCCGGAGTTGTCTTGGCTATGGTCCTTCACATTCGCCAGAGCCTAACACCGCATATGCCGCTTGTTGGGCGGTTTCCTGGAACGGAGCATTACCGCGACGCAGATCGCTTTAATGTGGAAACGGACGAAACTGTCAAAACATTGCGTATTGATGAGGGGCTTTATTATGCGAATGCGCGTTTCTTGGAAGACCGCGTTGCGAAGGTAATATCGGAGAACTCTGATGTCACAGATTTGGTTCTGATGTGTACAGGCGTAAACCACATTGATGCGAGCGCGTTGTCCAGTTTAGAAGAAATCAATCGCCGCCTGAAAGGCCTCGAAATTAAACTCCATTTCTCTGATATGCAGTCTGTTGTGCGGGAACGTATGTATAGGTCTGATTTCCTTGAAAAGCTGACAGGGCGGATTTTCCTCTCGCAACATGACGCCATGACGGCTCTGCAACCGGAACCAGATTGGGCGCAATTCTCTGATCATATCGACATTCATTAGAAGTCTGATGATTAAGTTCTTTACGGACGCCGCCTTTTTGCCCTAGCAGGGAAGAGACAATGCTGTGCGCGCGCGCGATTTTCGCGACCCGCAGCCAAATGAGAGACCTATAATGCCGGATCCACAAGATTCCGGCTCCGATCAAGCTGCGCCCAATGGGCGGAGTTCGCGGAGGCGGCCAAGACATAAACGCGGTAGCGGCGGTGGAAATCGCTCGTCAGGTCGGCAATCCTCTAATTTTGCGGCCATTGATCTTGGTACAAATAACTGCCGTCTTTTGATTGCGCGTGATGCGGGTGAGAGTTTTCGTATCGTTGATAGCTACAGCCGAGTTGTACGTTTGGGACAGGGCCTTGCGGCAACAGGGCGTCTCAGCGACGAAAGTATGGATGCGGCTGTTGAAGCTATGGCTGTTTGCGCAGCAAAGATGAAGGCGAAACGCGTCAAACGTTGGAGGTGTGTCGCAACCGAGGCTTGCCGCAGAGCCAGTAATGGGGATGAATTTCTCGCTCGCGTAAAATCTGAAACTGGAATTTCACTAGAAGTTATCAGCCCCCGCGTCGAAAGCCGTCTGGCGGTCATGGGGTGTGTGAATCTCGTCGATCCAACGAAAGACGTGGCACTCGTAATTGATATTGGCGGCGGCTCGACTGAACTGTCTTGGGTTGATGTGCGAAAGCTCCGCGATGAGCAAGCTGGGCATCGTCTACATCGACCTCCGATCAGTGCATGGGCATCTCTGCCTATTGGCGTTGTTACGTTATCTGAACGCGTACCCGAAATTGACGATAAGGCTGTTTGGTATGATCAGCTCCGCGCTGTTGTGCGGGAGGCTATCATCGGTCAGGGTTGTGAAACTCGGTTCACGAATGTTTTTCAACAAGGTCGCGGGCATCTTATTGGGACGTCAGGTACAATCACGTCTTTGGCAGGCATTCATTTGAAATTACCTTATTACCAACGCGTGAAGGTTGATGGTCTCTGGCTCAGATCTGCTGACGCTGTGGCTGTGGCGCGCGATATGGGCTCTCGGACGTTTGATGAGCGTGCAAAAGAGCCTTGTATCGGTCGAGATCGTGCGCATTTACTTGTTGCGGGGTGCGCGATTACGGATGTGTTGTGTGAAATGTGGCCATCTAAGATGATCCGTGTTGCTGATCGTGGCCTTCGTGAGGGCATGTTAATTGGTTTGATGCAAAAAGGTCAAACACCGCAAAAATTAGAAACCGAGAATAAATTAAAACCCACAGAGACGTTAGTGGCCGAAAATATCGTTCAAACACCGGAGACAACAGATGGCGCGTAAACCTCCAAGCCATCGCAGCCGCAGGCCTGCGCAGAGAATGTCTGGGACAAAAACCGATGGTGATAAGCGTAAACGCGTGACATCTAAACCTGAACAAGATGATGCGACACGTATGCTTCATCAAAAAGTGAGAACCGCGAGTGGACGAAAGATTTCATCCAAACTCTGGATAGAACGCCAAATCAATGACCCTTATGTCCGTAAAGCTAAGGAAAAGGGCTATCGCTCGAGAGCTGCGTTCAAGCTAGAAGAATTGGATGATAAGTTTGGTCTCATTAAACATGGGTCTCTCGTCGTTGATCTCGGGTGTGCGCCTGGCGGTTGGGTTCAAATTTCTTTGAAGCGCGGGGCAGACCGTGTTGTAGGAATCGACATTTTGCCCGTTGATCCAGTCGCTGGTGCGGATCTGATTGAGTTTGATTTCATGGATGAATCGGCACCTCGGCGTATCAAAGCCCTTCTGGGGGCTGCGCCTGACCTCGTTGTTTCTGATTTGGCTGCGAACACGACTGGACATCGTCAAACTGATCATTTGAAAACGGTCGCATTGGTTGAGGCTGCGGCTGATTTCGCGCTAGAAACTCTTCGCCCTGGCGGCCATTTTGCAACGAAGGTGTTCCAAGGTGGTGCAGAGAAGGTCCTTCTGGATCGCTTGAAGCGTAATTTCCAAAAAGTGCAGCACGCCAAGCCGGAAAGTTCACGTAAAGGCAGTCCTGAAATCTATTTGGTTGCCATGAATTTGCAGAGCCGTGAGCCCTGAAACCAGTTTACTGTGAATAGACGCAGGTGGAGCGCACGAAACTCTTTGCGCCCATGAAGCATTGCTGATAATCGCCGCTTGCAAATGAGATGGAGACTCCCATGGAGATTCGTGAAGGCCTAACCTTCGACGATGTCCTTTTGCAACCAAAGGCATCTGACATTCTACCCGCTGACGCATCGTTAAAAACGAGGCTTACCCGTGGTATTAATATTAATGTGCCGCTTGTATCTGCAGCGATGGATACGGTGACGGAAGCCCCGCTAGCTATTGCTATGGCGCAAACTGGCGGAATTGGCGTTATTCATCGCAATTTGTCGATTGAGGAGCAGGCCGAAGAGGTCCGTAAAGTAAAACGATATGAATCTGGCATGGTGGTCAATCCGATTACAATCGGTCCTGACGCAACATTAGAGCAACTCCGCAACCTAGGTCGTCACCATAATATTTCTGGCATTCCCGTTGTTGAAATTTCAGGCAAACTTGTTGGGATTGTAACGAACCGCGATGTTCGTTTTGCGACGGACCCAACGGAAAAAGTTGAAGATCTGATGACCCGTGAATTGGTCACAGTCAAAGCTGGCGTTACAGAATCTGAAGCTCGCGCCTTGCTCCACACGCATAGAATTGAACGCCTTATCGTTGTCGATGATAACTATAAATGTGTTGGGCTCATCACTGTGAAAGACATGGATAAAGCCGAAAGCTATCCAAACGCCTGTAAAGATGAACGCGGACGTTTGCGCGTAGCAGCAGCCTCAACAGTAGGTGATGCAGGCTATGATCGTGCAATTGCGCTTATCTCTGCGGGGGCAGACGCAATCGTGATCGATACGGCGCATGGTCATTCCTCTAAAGTGATCGCGCAGGTGAAGCGGTTGAAGACAGATTATCCTAATGCACAGATCATTGCAGGGAATATTGCGACGGAAGCGGCGGCAGAGGCTCTCATTGAAGCAGGTGCCGATGCGATCAAAGTGGGCATTGGCCCAGGATCAATTTGCACAACACGGATCGTTGCAGGCGTGGGTGTTCCACAACTTACTGCGATTATGGATGCCTGCAAAGCAGCACACAAAGCTGGCGTTCCCGTTATTGCGGATGGCGGAATCAAATATTCAGGCGATATGGCTAAAGCTCTAGCGGCGGGCGCAGAATGCGCAATGGTTGGGTCGCTCCTTGCGGGCGCAGAAGAGACGCCTGGAGAAGTCTTTTTATATCAAGGTCGTAGTTATAAATCTTATCGTGGAATGGGCTCTGTTTCTGCGATGGCGCGTGGCTCTGCTGATCGTTATTTCCAAAAAGAAGTAAATGATACAATGAAACTTGTGCCTGAAGGTATCGAGGGCCGTATCGCCTTTAAAGGGCCTGTTGCGCCGATCCTCCACCAGTTGTTGGGCGGTATTCGCGCGACAATGGGCTATACGGGATCTGCAGACATCAAAGCTCTCCATAAAAATGCAGAATTCGTCAAAATTACAGGTGCAGGATTGCGCGAAAGCCATGTCCATGATGTGCATATCGCACGTGAAGCGCCAAATTACTCGATGCCTAGCTAGGGATCCCCATAGTTCAGCATTCGCTCGAGCTTACAAAGATAGATTGGCATTGAAATGCGTCTAGGCGGAAGAATACAAGCTGCGGCTGAGGTTTTAGAGGATGTCCTTGAACGACGTACGCCCGTAACAATGGCGTTACGGGATTGGGGTAAAGCACATCGCTTTGCTGGTTCGAAAGACCGCTCCGCGATTGGGAACATTGTTCTTGATGCACTACGCCGGAAATCATCAATTGGTTTCCGTATGGATGATATTAGCCCTCGGGCTTTGGCTATTGGCGCGGCTGTTTTTTCTGGTGGAACTACAGTTGAAGATATTCTTGAGCAGACTGAGGGCGATACACATTTCGGGGCGCCGCTCACGGAAAATCAAATCGCAAAATTGCGCGGACAGATTAAACTTGAAACTGCGCCAGAGTGGGTGAGGGCGGATGTCCCAGATTGGCTCTGGCCTGCCTTTGAAACGAATTTTGATGAAGACGCGATTGTTGAAGGGGCGGCCTTAACAGAACGTCCTCCTTTGGATATTCGCGCGAATGCATTGAAAGCTACACGAGACGAGCTGAGCTTAGAAAAAGCGGAACCGACAGCCATATCTCCTGTTGGTATGCGGTTCCCGCCTGTGGTGGGCGCAGGACGTCATCCTAACATTCAATCTGATCCAGATTTTTTAACGGGTAAGTTAGAAATTCAAGATGAAGGATCTCAGATTGTAAGTCTTCTCGTCGCAGCACAACCGGGTGAGAAGGTTTTAGATTATTGTGCTGGCGGCGGCGGAAAATCACTCGCGATCGCTGGCGAGATGAATAATGAAGGTTCTATTCACGCGTTTGATATTGATAAGCGTCGTTTGGCACCAACTTATGAGCGCGCAGCACGTGCGGGTGCTACGACAATTAAAGTCGTGCAGCCTCCAGCGAAAAGTTTGAATAACCTTAGAGGGAATATGGACCGCGTTCTTGTCGATGCGCCCTGCACGGGTGTGGGGACATGGCGACGAAAGCCAGACGCGAAGTGGCGTTTAACAGAAGACGCCCTTGGGCGACGCATGCAAGAGCAGGTTAAGGTTTTAGATGAGGCGAAAAATTTCGTCAAACCTGGCGGCTATTTGTTTTATGTGACCTGTTCCATGCTGGCCGCAGAAAACGAAGCTCAAGTCTATGCGTTTCTAGAGCGTACTTCTGATTTCAAATTGATCTCTGCGGGTGAAGTTTGGGAAGATCGGTTTGGTACGGATGTACCGAAGCCATGGTCCGCTGACGGATGCACACTAACACTGACCCCCGCATCCACAAATACAGATGGTTTCTTCTTTGCTGTGATGGAGAAAGACGCATGAATACCTCGAACCAAGATATTGTAAAGGCACATGAAAAACTGCTGATCATTGATTTTGGGTCGCAAGTCACGAAATTGATTGCACGGCGTGTGCGCGAAAGCGGTGTTTATTCCGAAGTCCATCCTTTCAACAAAGTGGATGCAGATTTCATCACGCAATTTTCTCCTAAAGCGATCATTCTCTCGGGCGGACCTAACTCTGTAACCGGTACGGGAACGCCTCGCGCGGATGATGCGGTTTGGACCTTTGGTGTACCTGTATTAGGTATCTGCTACGGTCAGCAAACTATGTGCGCCCAGTTGGGGGGATCGGTTGAAAGTTCTGATGAGCAAGAGTTTGGCCGTGCTTTTGTTGATACATCTGGGAATAGCCCGCTTTTCAATGGCCTTTCGGACCGTGAAGAGGTCTGGATGAGCCATGGCGATCGCGTGAGTGCTTTGCCTAAAGGTTTTGAAAGTATTGGTGTTTCTCCAAATGCACCATTTGCAGCAATCGCCGATGAAGCGCGTCAATATTATGGTGTGCAATTCCATCCTGAAGTTGTTCACACGCCAAGTGGCGCGACAATGCTTCGTAACTTCACGCATAACATCGCGGGTTTCAAAGGTGATTGGACCATGGCTTCCTTTAAGGGGGAGATGATCCAAGCGATTAAAGATCAAGTTGGTACGGGTCATGTTATTTGTGGTCTGTCCGGCGGCGTAGATAGCTCTGTTGCGGCTGTGCTGATCCATGAAGCCATTGGTGATCAGCTAACCTGCGTCTATGTCGATACGGGCATGATGCGCAAAGGTGAGAGTGATCAAGTCACGGCGCTTTTTCGGGATCACTACGATATCAACCTCATTCATGTGGATGCAGGCGACCAATTTTTGACATTGCTTGAGGGTGTTAAAGACCCTGAAAAGAAAAGAAAAATTATTGGTGGGACGTTTATCGATATATTTGAGCGTGAAGCTAAAAAGATAGATGGCGCAAAGTTCTTAGCCCAAGGTACGCTTTACCCCGACGTGATAGAATCCGTATCATTTGATGGTGGTCCATCTGTAACCATCAAATCACACCATAATGTGGGCGGTCTTCCTGAACGTATGGACCTTGAGCTTGTTGAGCCGTTACGCGAATTGTTCAAAGATGAGGTTAGGGCGCTTGGCCGTGAACTTGGCCTTCATAGTGATTTTGTTGAACGTCATCCATTCCCTGGGCCAGGCCTTGCAATTCGCTGCCCTGGTGAAATCACAAAAGCGCGCTTAGATATTTTGCGTGAAGCTGATGCCGTTTATTTAGATCAAATTAAAAAACACGGTCTTTACAATGATATATGGCAAGCCTTTGCAGTGCTTTTACCCGTTCAAACGGTAGGGGTTATGGGGGATCAACGGACATATGATTTCGTTTTGGCTCTCCGTGCGGTAACATCAACGGATGGTATGACCGCCGATTATTACCCTTATAGCCATGAATTCTTGGGTGAAACGGCCACACGGATCATCAATGAAGTTCGCGGGGTCAATCGGGTCGTGTACGATGTGACGTCTAAGCCTCCAGGCACGATTGAATGGGAATAAACTGCAGTAAATTAACCTTTAGCCCTTCAATTGCGCGGTTTTAAGTACCTATCCTGAATCACGCAGTTACGTGATCTAAACCATCATTCGGTAATCTGACATCATAAGCGGCAAAGACCGCGATTATGGTGTGAATGGTAAAACCGACTGATTGATGAGAGTTATTGTACTCATATCACTGCTAATCCTAGGCCTTAGCCTTGGTGGTGCAGACGCTGCGACCCCGGAAAACGGGGCGTCTGGCGTAGTTATGCTTGAAATCCTTGATGGCGATACTGCCTTCTTGGTTGAGACTCAAGAAAAACGGGCGTGGTGGATTGTTGGCGAATGTCGCCGAAATATCCCAATAGACCCAAATTCTGAGTCAAAAATTTTGATGTCTCGATCAATCATCGAAGACGTTGAATTAGGTTCACGCCAAATCCGACTGCGACAGCAGTTCCGTTTTGACTTGGCGTCTACCCCTCCTACTGTTTCCGTCTTCAGCTCCGTCCGGAGTGGATGGTCGCCTGTCCCCATCAAGCGTAATGACGCTTGTAAGCTACAGTCCGACTGCCGCGCTCGGATGGAGCTGCCGGAGTGTTAGGTCAGTCAAATGCAATAAAATATATTATAATACAGTGGCTTATTGCCATTATTATAATGTTCGTTTCAACCTCTGCATTTGCGGAAGAAGTTGTCTCTGCATCTGAAGTGGCGGCCACATCCGCTGTTGCTATTCCTGACGACAATAGTGTCGCTAAAACTGAGACGCTTGATAAGATTCAGACCGTAAATACCAAAATTATCGCAGAAATAGACAGTACTATCATTGTGAAGTTGGATGGTGAAACGTTGGAAAGCACCGAAGTGCATCGTACGGCCGACGGTAATCTCTATGTAAACGCGATGCCGATTTTCCAGCATTTAGGCAATGACGTCGAATATGATGACGTGTCCAAAGCCCTTATCGTTCGGCGTAGTCAAGATAATGTCGTCATGGAGCTTTATACCGATACTGGCATTGTGAAGGCAGATGGCCAAACATTGGGTAAGTTGGAGCATTTCGGTGAAGTAGAGCCGAACCATTTTATCCTGACGCCAAATGCAATCGCAGTTTTGGCGGGCACGGCAGGTCAGTTTGACCCCGATAGTAATGAATTTAAATTCAAACTAGATTCACGCCTTCGTGTTGCGACAGGTTTTGATATCTTCGTTGATGACATTCCACTGGGCTCTGTACAGCCTGAGCCTAAATCTGTGGGGCCAGTGCTTTTACTTCCGTTACGCCCCATCGCAGAGGCGCTTGGGAATACCATATCATTGACCGATAATGGGTCTGTTGTAGAAATTCGACGCGTTCAGGACAGCGTTACCATGTCACTAAATCTCTCAACTGGCTTGGTGAGCTCAAATGGGAAGCCTATCGGGCTTTCAAAAGATATCGCATTCATTGACCAAACTAATTTGTTGTTACCCGTTTCTGCTGTTGAGGCGCTGACGGGTACACATGTTGATGTTGAGGGCGGGACAGACAGGATTGATGTTCGCCTTGATAATCGATTGTCGGGATCAATTGCTCCGCTGCAATCTATTGATGATGTCGTTAAAGATGCGCCGTTCACGCCGGAGTCGTTAAAGTTTCGCGTGTCACCTGATACAGGCGTTAGCGTTCAATTTGAAGCGCATGCAGGACGTATGAATGGTCGTTTGCGCTATGAACTTTCTGATCTGCCATCAACTGCCAAAGAAGTAAGACCTAATTGGTTATCTGTTGATTTGGCACATACCAACGGATTGACGGGATCTATTGGTGATTACTCGGCCAGCTTCCGCGAGTTGGATTCCGTAAATACACGACGGATTTTGGGTGTTTCTGCACGTCATGAAACAGAAACAGGCCGTTGGGCATTTGCAGCTGGAGCACCTGTGACGGGTGTCAAAGCCATTTCTAATGACCAGACACGCAATGCGTATAGCGGCTTTGTCGCGGGCGTAAGATATGCAGACATAGACGGCTGGGAGGGCGGCCTAGCCGTTGCAAATGATACGCTGACAAATGATCAACGCGCTGTTTTAGACGTTATTTCGGGACGCCTTGGCCGTAATGAAGGTAAAAAGTGGCAATGGAATGCGGATGCTGCGGTGGGCGCGTTCAATGGTCCCGTCCGCGAGAGCGCAGTTGATATTCGTATTGATGGCGATGTGCGGCGAAAGATCAGCGACCACGTACGTCTGAATATGAGTGCAGGGTATACTGGTGCAGAGTTTTTACGTTCAAACCTAAGAGCAGAAGAACAAGCCGAGGATATTGCACGCATCATTGATCCTGATGTTGATTTTGATGATCTCGAATCTCCACCTGATATTCGTCGTAAAGGGTCGGATGAGTTCGACGCTCAAGCGAGTTTGGCGTATTTTCCAAGGCGCGATTTCGGCGTATTCAAAAATCCGACAGCATCTGTCGCGACCTCCTATCGCAAAATTGGTATTTTAAAGTCTGGTGAGAGCCGCTCAACACAAACGTCCGTATCTTCCTCATTGACCGCGGGATTAGGTAATACAGGCGTGAACGTATCTGCCTCGATTGCGACGTTTGAAACACGTTCAACAACGGCTGGTGATATTCAAGAAAATATAACTGGAACAAATACTTCAGTGCAGGCCTTTAAGCAATTTAGAGATTTTACAGTACGGGCTCAATATGGTCGTGCGACCAGATCCGACGTGGATACGAGAGAATCAGCCTCCATCACGGCTAGTCGATCAGGGTTCGGGTTTAACTTGCCTAAAGAGGCGTCTTTGACTGTTGGGCCAAGTCTTTCAGGGGTTTGGAATGGTGCGGATTGGCGTGCACGCGGCGGTATCAATGCCGGGTTCAGTTCAGGCGAGATGTTCGGCAAGAAAAATGTCGTTACGGCTAATTTGGGTATTTTACAAAGTGTTTCGACACGCGGTGATTCCAGTAGCGATCGATTTTTGACACTTTCTGCGGCGCGCCGTCTCAAGGTAGGTAAAAACATGTCACTTGGATTGGCTTACAGGAACGACTTGCGAGGTAATCAACGCTTAGGACTGCAACTTGACGGTCAGTTCAACTTCAACGCAAAGCGGGCAATTAAGAAAACACAAGAAGGACGCGGTATTTTAAAAGGCCAAGTCTTCTTGGATAAAAACCGTGATGGTGTGCGCCAAGCGTCAGAACCAGGCATCCCGCGCGTTATTGTTCGCGTGAAGAGTACACCAATGGTACTGCGCGCTGGAGCAGACGGGCTTTTCACAATCCAGAATATACGTGAAGGGCTATATGAAGTTCAAATTGATGCCCGTAGCTTACCGATTGGATATGACCTCGCTGCTGATATCACAACGCGCGTGACGATTGCGGATGGTCAAATCACGGATATACCGCTCGCGATTGTGCAACGGGGGCAAATTCGCGGGTTTGCTTTTGAAGATAATAACGGAAACGGCGAATATGACCGCGGTGAAACGCGTGTCGAAGGTGCAAAGTTACGTTTGATGTCAGACGATAATGAAACTGATATCGAAATGATGACAACGGCTTTCGGTCAATATGCGTTCGATGATCTACCTCAGGGCAAATATACGGTCGAGGTTATGCCGTTAGAGGTCGCTGATATTCTTGGTGGACAACATTATACGGTCGAGCTTGATGTCGATAAGGACCTTATGGCGCGTCAAAACCTAATCATTACGCGCGGAACTGCTCCAAAATTTGTCGATGTAGAGGCGCCTGAACCTGATGTGGAGGAAACTGCACCTCTTAAATATCGTAAGGGTACAGTCACGATCATTGATCAGGATACATCGTCAGATCTGGACGTGGCTGTTCAGGCTCTCGCCGTGGATCCAGATTCGAACGCACCAATACCCCGTTTAAAACCGCTTACCAGTGGGTCGCCTCCGGACGTTTTGTCCGGAGCTGCCCCGCCATAACTTGGCGGGTCGTCGGAAATACCGGCGGCCCGTCTTTTTTTATGCGTGAACGAGAGCTAAGGTAAAATCATGAAACTTATTTGCTCTCCTATTTCCCCCTATGCTCGAAAAGTTATGATGCTGGCGCGTCTATCAGATATTAAGCTAAACGAGATCGAACCTGAAAAAGACGGTTCAAACGGATATGTCGCGGGTGATAATCCGCTTGGCAAAATTCCCGCTTTAGAATGGCAACCTGGTCAATTTTTATTCGATAGCCCTGTTATCTGCGAATATTTAGATAGTCTACGCGATGAGCCTTTGCTGCCAACGGACGGACACGCGCGCTTTATTCAACTGTGGCAGCATGCGTTAGGGGACGGGTTGTCTGACGCTGTCTATAATTACCGATATGAGACAGCGCGTCCTGCTAAGCTGCATTGGGCTGTTATGATTGAGCGTCATGATCGTTCTATTCGGAATGCAATCGCAACACTTGAGAAAATTAGTCCATGGCTGGGTGATGCTTGGACATATGGTAACCTCGCAATTGTTTGCGGATTGGATTATGCGAGTTATCGCGCGGGGCATTTTGACTGGCGGTCGGTAGCTCCACAACTCGCTGCATGGCATACATCTATTTCAGACGATCCTATCTGGCGCGTGACGCATGCATATGAAATGACGGCGACATGAAACAGATTCTCTTTGTCTTTCTTGGGCTAGTCATCCTCGGCATAATGGCCTTCTTTGCTTGGCCAGAGCGGGCCTATGAGCCTTATCAAGTCAGTGACGCATATCAGGCGCAAGTTGATGCCTTTGACATACCTGAAATGCCCGATGATTGGGTTTGGGACATGTTTAGCAGCGAGGACGGTGTGAAAATGCGATTTGGTCAAACAGGTAATACAAACGCCGCTCAAGCTACTGTTGTAATGGTGCCAGGTTATACGGCTACGATGGACATGTATGGAGAGCAGGTCGGGGAGATTGCCGCGCGTGGCTATCATGTCGTTGGGTTTGATTTGCGTGGGCAGGGTGGGTCGGAACGTCCGCGTCCAAGTCAACCTGAAAAGCTTCTGATTGAGAATTTTAAAATATATTCCAATGACTTGGCGCTATTTCTTGAGTCGCTTGAGATACCCGAAGACCGCTCTGTGATACTTATGGCGATGTCATTTGGAGGGCATGTCGCATTCCGAGTTGGAGGAGAGCATGGAGACTTAGTAGACGGACTTTTTCTACTCGCTCCCGCGCTGCGCCCAAAGGCGGGCGATTTGGAGTTTGAGAAGGCTGAACGCGTTTTTAAAATTGGTGACATATTAGGTAAAGATTCACGCTATTTACCCGGGGAGTCCGACTGGAAACCTGCCAGTGAAGAAAACCTTCTTCGTGTAGGCATTGAGCATTGCGCGTCGTCTCCTAAACGTTTGCCTATGCGGGATGCTATCTTCACGAAACATCCAGAGCAACGTGTTGGGGGCGTAACCTTTAATTGGGGACGAGAGTTTTGGGGGAGTAGTAACTTTGTTTTACAGGATGGGTATCCTGAATCTATCAATATACCCGTCACGATGATCCATGCAGAGGTGGATCATTTTGTTGCAACAGACACCAATAAATCCGTCTGCGAAACGCGTATGCGTGATTGTGTTTCAATTCCGTTAGCGGGAGCAGGGCACTGCCTCACTCAGGAAACAGACCCGATTATGGATTCAATATATGACGCGCTTGATGACTTGATGCAGCGCGTGAAGAAGGTTCCAGCTTAGAACTTCAGGAAATCTGGAATATCATCTCCGAAGGGGGTTTTACCCTTTGATGCTTTTTGGGAAGTTCTTTCACTCGAAGGTTTATCAGTTTTAGATTCGTTAGATTTTCGTCCACGTCCACCACGATTACGCCGAGGTTTGCTCTCTGAACGTTCTGATGTTTCAGGCTTTGAACGGGTAGGTGTCGAGGTTTCAGCTTGATCTGGTTTTGGATCAGCCTTCACTTTACCCGGAGCAGCTCGTCGGCGAGATGAACTACGTTCCCGTTTTGGTTTTGAATGCTCTTCAGTGACTTCTTTTGAGCTAGATTCATCAGACTTTGGCTTGTTACGACCTGGTGCAGCTCTACGTCGCGGTGCAGGGCGACGGCTCTCAACGGGTTTCCGAGGCGTTTCCTCCACTCCGTCAGGTTCAGCGTGAGTACGTGACTTTGAAGGCGTTGTCTTTGCTACCTTTTTGGTCGATACACTGTTTTCGTGGTATGAGCCATCATTACGCTGACCTCGATTGCGGCCACCGCGTTTATCATCGCGTCGACCTTTACCGCGGCCACCATCTCTGCCTTTGCGAGATCTGCCCGCGTCTTTCGGGAAGTCTTCAATGCCTGGAATTTCTATCTCTTCGATAGACTCTACATTGATGAGATCTAGAATTTCAGCGTAATTTTTCTCATCTAAACGCGCGACAAGCATAATCGCATCACCTTTGCGTCCAGCTCGGCCTGTCCGACCGATCCTATGTACATAATCTTCTGAATGGTTAGGTACATCGTAGTTGAAAACGTGACTGACTGTAGGGACATCCAAGCCGCGAGCCGCAACATCCGACGCAACCAAATATTTGATTTCGCCATTACGAAAACGGTTTAGAGTTTCAGTTCGAAGGCTTTGCGCGAGATCACCATGTATTGGTGCGGCGTCATGTCCGTGAACATTTAGGGATTTTGCAACGATATCAACGTCGCGTTTGCGGTTACAAAAAATGATGCCGTTATCGACGTCTTCTTTCTCAATGATCCAGCGCAATGCCGTACGTTTTTGCTTTGAGTCAGACGAAGGCATGCGCACGATACGTTGCGTCACAGTCTTCGCGGTCATGTTTTTACGTGCGATTTGAATCGAAACAGGTTGATGTAAGAACTGATCGACCAGACGTTTGATCTCATTCGGCATGGTCGCGGAAAAGAACAATACTTGGCGCGTAAAGGGCGTCATGTCGAAAATTTTCTCAATGTCAGGGATAAAGCCCATATCCAACATACGGTCAGCTTCATCAACGATCAGCGTTTGCACGCCTGTCATCAAAATTTTACCGCGCTCGAATTGATCAATCAGACGGCCAGGGGTCGCAATCAAAATATCGACGCCCTTCATCAGTTTACGGTCTTGCTCAGCAAAACTCACGCCGCCAATCAAAAGGGCCATTTCGAGTTTCAAATATTTACCGTAAACTTCAACGTCTTTGGCCACTTGGGCGGCCAACTCACGTGTTGGGCAAACAATAACGCAACGTGGCATGCGCGCGCGCGCGCGGCCTTTTGCTAATTTATGCATAGTCGGAAGCGTAAAGGCCCCCGTCTTACCCGTACCGGTTTGAGCAATACCCAGTACATCACGTTGCTGCAACGCTGCTGGAATAGCTTTAGCCTGAATGGGCGTCGGTTTTACGTACCCTAAATCGCCTAAGGCTTTTAGAATTTTGGGGTCGAGACCAAGTTCCGTAAAGGTCACATTGACCTCTGCGTCGGCATCAATTTCTTCGGGCGTGTTGTTGTCGGTCAAGCTATATTGGCTTTTCGGTCGATGGCGCGCGGACGGTCCGCGGGCCTTTTATGAATTTGCCGCAACATAGGGCGAAGTGCCCGCAGGTCAAGCGTAGTGACGTTACCGATACTTATAGGGTCTTTTATCTGTATTTTTGGGGTTATATCGGTCCCTCAGAGCCTTCTGCCGTGATGTCATAGATTGCGATTCGCCATTTATAGACATCGATATTGGGGCAGATGTTATTTCTAAGGGATCACCATCCCAAACAATGACCGTTTTATCCGTGACGCCGAACCAAGCTGACGGCACAGAACTAATGGCTGTAAAGGCATCTGACCACGACAAACCTTCTACAATAGCGTTACCTGCATGTTGGTTTAGCGTCGCAGGTTTTGTAACGCCAAGGGCTGTAAGGTTTGATATGGCGAAATCTACACCTGCTTTCTCAAGGAAAATAACGTTATCAAGGCGCGCGCCTGCTGTTTCAAAGGTGTCAGGCAGATTGTGTAATGGATCAACAATAACTCGGATATCTGCAGCAGCTATGGCTTCTGCGACGTCCCAAGCCTCAGCTGCGCCAACTATGATCATGTCTAAGGATTTAGCTTTTCCTTTAATCTCAATCAGCCGCATAATGTCTGCAGCACGGTTCACACGTATGACTAGTGGAATATCGCCGCGCGTGGCACGGTTAAACGCTAAAGCATCCTGACGGGATAATACGTCGCCGCCGTCAGGCGCATTTGCGTAGCGTTTGAAAAAGCCATCTGCATCTTCAATCGCTGCGCGCAGCTGTGCCATAGACGCCGCGCGGGAACCGCCCGCTCGGATTGTTCCCGTTTCGCCAAGGTCAACCATGACAAAGGCCTCAGGGTTCAAGACCGAGTCGAACTCGCCCGTTAAAGACACAATCGCGCCAGTGCCTGCAAATATACTGTTCCCGCTGCTGCGGGGTGCGACGAGAGCATGGGTAACACCATTTTGACGTATATTCGCAATATGCACGGAGCGTGGGTTGAAGCTGTCAGCTGCGTGTTCGGCCACATTTGTAGAGGAATCCTCTGATGAGACATCATTTCCAGGGCCGCTTGAACCAATATCCGTGAGACCCAGAGAGGACATTGGTGCGAACAAGCCAGGCGTGACCCACGCATTATTTATCGTTGCGGCATTCGATGGTGCTGTCAGGTCTGTGCCTTGTCGTGAAATAACTCCATCGGTGACAATAACATCTGCCTGTGTCTGAGCGCCGCGCGCGTCTACGACTGTAGCGTTATCAAGGAATAATGTTTGTGCGAATGCCGCAGGGGCTGCGCAAATCAATGCTGATGTGAGTAGAAGCGTTCTCATTTCGGACCCTCCGTTAGATCGGCATAGCCAAGACGAAAATCACTTTTCGGCTTTAGGCCTGTGTTTTTGTCAAACAAGATGGCTCCGTCGAGCATGACTGTGCTTGGGCGACCAAGAGTTGAGAAGGGGTCACCGTCCCACACAATAATATCGGCACGCTTGCCGGCCTCTAATGTGCCTGTTTCTTCCAGAATGCCGAGAGCCTTTGCTGGGTTCGTCGAGAGCCATTTCCACGCTTCTGCTTTAGATATATCTAGGCCAGCGCGGTTTCCATCAGACCAGGCTTTCGCAACTTCCTGGTTGAGCCGTTGAACATTATTTGCATCATCGGAATGGATCATTGCGCAGGCTCCGGCGGCATGAACGAAAGGAATGTTCTCATTGATGTAATCGAAGCTCTCCATTTTAAAGGCACCCCAATCTGCCCACATCGCCGCGCATGTATCGCTTGCAGCTAGCTCGGGCCCAATTTTATAGGCTTCCACAGCGTGATGAAACGTCGTCACTTTGTAATCAAATTCTTTGGCCAGATCGAGAATTTGCACCATTTCATCAGCACGGTAACAATGCATCTGTATCAGAATTTTACCGTCTAGGACATCTGCAAGCGTTTCCAATTGAAGGTCACGATCATAGTCGCCGCCTTTATCTCGCTTGGCTTTATAACTAGCGGCTTTGATCCAATTTTTGCGATATCCTGCGACATTACCCATGCGAGATGCAGGGCCGCCTTTACTCCCGTAAACACGCTTTGGGTTTTCACCGCAGGCCATTTTGAGTGTGTAGGGCGCGTTAGGGAACTTCATACCTTGAACCGTATGGGAAGACGTATTGCGTAAGGTTACACCTCGTCCACCAAACAAATTGGCTGACCCAGGTAAGATGTGAAGGGTCGTAATACCGCCTTGTAGAGCTTCGTCGAAGCCGGGGTCTTGTGGCCAAACACCATGTTCTGCGAAAACTTCCGACGTGATTGGGCTTGTCGCTTCGTTCCCATCTCCATGGGCTCTGACACCTGGTGAGGGGTAATTGCCAAGATGGGAATGAATGTCGATAATGCCTGGGGTTACGAAACGGCCTTTTACGTCCATTTCTTCGATCCCATCTGGAATTTCCCCTGTACCAACAAATCCAATCTTTCCGCCAGAGATGAGCACGTCGCCTTCGCGGATTTCATTGCTAACGCCATCAATTATTTTTGCGTTTCGTAGCAACACATCCGTAGAAGGTTGGGGCGTGTAAGTGCTTTGGAATGCAGCCGTTGTTGAGCCATCCGATTCAGTGCTGGGAGACTCTTGGCCTTGGCATGCAGCAAGGGCTGAAACAGGTAGGACGAGGGGGAGTAATATTTTCATATGACTTTCTTGTGCAATCTTATTGAATAGGTCAATCGAAACGCGCTTGAATATTTAAAGCATATTTCAATTTTTCGAGATACTCAGCCTGCGGTATTTCTATTGCGCCCAAAGAGGTCAGGTGGTCCGTAAGGAATTGCGTGTCTAGCAAGACGAAGCCTTTGGCATTCAGGCGTTCCACGAGATGAATGAGGGCTAGTTTTGATACATTTGCCCTTAATGAAAACATACTTTCCCCAAAAAAAGCACCACCTTGAGTGACGCCGTAAAGCCCACCAACGAGTGTTTCGCCTTCCCAAACTTCGACACTGTGTGCTTCGCCGCGCCAGTGAAGAAGTGTATAGAGGCCTTCAATGCCGAAACTGATCCATGTTCCATCCCGCTCTTCAGCGCAGGCTCTGATAACAGACTGAAAGTCTTGGTTTATGGTAACTGTGAACGTCGTCTTTCGACGAAACTTCTGCATAGACCTAGAAACATGAAGTTGATCTAACGGCAAAATGCCACGCAGTTTTGGCTCGACTAAATAGAAGAAGTCATCTTCGCGGCTATCCGACATGGGGAAAACACCGCGGCGATAGCAATCTATTAAATCGTCAGGCCCAAAGCCTTGTTGCGACACGTAGCTTACTCCGCAGAATCAGTTTGTTGTGATCTACCTAGCTCGGCCATATTGTGTTTCAACTCACGTTTTAGTTTTTGAACATCTTGGGCCCAAATAAAACCAAAGCTCACACACCCATGTTTTGTGTGAGCTGCGTGATGTAAGCGGTGAGCTTGGACAAGACGCTTCATATAACGCCCCCTTGCTTTGCGGGGGAATGGTAAACGACGATGCACAAGACCATCATGGACGACGGCATAGAGCACTCCGTATACTGTCAATCCCAGTCCAACATACCAAAGCCAGCTTTGATCCATTGAGCCAATAACAAAAAAAGCTGCCGCTATAACGCTAAAAACGACTGCATAGAGATCGTTTTTTTCAAAAACTCCATCGGTCTCCGTATGGTGACTTTCATGCCAACCCCAACCTGGACCATGCATCACATATTTATGAATAGCCCACGCGAAGATTTCCATTCCAATGATGGAGGCGATTATGATCGTGATATTGATCAGAATACTCATTTGATCGACTCCCGCTTCCGACTTGGTAATCTCCACCACGGCTCATGCGGGAAAAGGTGATGTTCATGGTGGTAGCCAAAGTGAAAGCACGACAGTAGGGAGGTTAATCGGTTGAAATCATTGGTTCGCGCATTGTGATGATCGGGAAAAGGACCTGAATGACGATGTGTCAGATACGTGCCAAAATAGAAAAGTTGAACGGATGACAAGATGGCCGGCACCGCCCACATCACAATGGTATTCAGATATTCTGCGCCTAATAGGATATACACGACTGTGAAGGCCACGAGAGTAAGAAGTTGTCGTTTTCCGAAATAGGTTAGGAAAAATTTGAAGTACCAAGGCCAAAATGCATGCGGGTTTTCTCCGTTAAAGTCTGGATCTTGGGCAGTGCCCGAATGGTCATGATGTGCGTGATGCGCGGCACGCATTAGCTTCCAGTTAAACCCCGCGTAAACAAACATGATCGTCGTTCCAATTTTTGCGTTTAGCTCGGTGCGACCCGGCACTAAAGATCCATGCATCGTATCATGCGCGACAATAAACATACCTGTGTAGAGCCAGCATTGTAGGGCAATTAAGCCCAGAGTTTGCCACAATGGGGCAGACAGATTGTGAAAGAAAATGCTATAAATATGAGTGATAAGCCAAGCACCGACGATTAGGCTAGCATACACTAAACCCATATTCATTTTCGTCTTTTTTACCGAGACGGACTGCACTTAAACCCTCATTAATTTATGCGACATGATAGCTGCCAAAGCGAGGCAAATTGCGCCGCCGCCAAATAACACCAGCCAAACACTTATCAGGTCAAATATCGACTGTCCCCGTGCCAAAATGCCATAGAAGGCTTCGATTGACCAATAATTTGGTGTTGCCACGCCTAACTGTTGCAACCACCCAGGCATCATAAAGCGCGGAACCATTGATCCTCCGACTGCGGATAGCAAAAGCACTGCAAATGTGCTGACTGTGTGCATCTGCGCTTGAGTACTGCAAAGCGATGCGATGAGCAGGGCGAGGCCTGAAGCCAATGTTGCTGTACCTAGACAAGCTAAAGCGACTGCGCCGAGGTGATCCGCAACGGGAACCTTAAAAAATATTTGGGCTACTCCGCAAATAATGGCCGCCTGAATAAATCCGATGCAGGCCAAGAAGACAAACTTACCAGATAAGATACCGAGAGCTCCCATAGGCCCAACCATCAGGCGGTCACTAATTCCACTTCGGCGTTCATCGATGGAGATGGCTGCCCCCTGCATCGCAGAAAACAGCAGAAAGAGAATAGCTGTTGCGCCGATGTAATAGGTGACGGATGGGTCCTCCACAGTCTGTGTGTCCTCAGGACCAAGGGCTGATATCGTTTCAAAAAGGGCTGTACTTTCGAGGCCAGAATTACTCGCTAACATTTGACGTAGCTGACCTTTTAGAACTGTTGCGGCAACGTTTCGACTTGGGTCTTGAATGATATGTATGGCAGGGGTCGATGGGTTCACGAGGTCGCCGATTAAAACCACACCCACGTCTTCTTGTCCTAAGCGTATACGGTCGACCACGTCAGCCTTTGTCCAGGCCGTATCAAAGCTAACGGATATGATGTCGCTCTCGGTTAATTGGTCCGTGAATGCGACAGCGGTTGGAGCTGTGGATGTATTTGCCACGGCGACTCTAAGGTCGAGATTGCCGCCTGATGCATTTGAAAAGATAGCTGCGAATACGGCAAAAATAAACCCGGGGAGGACAAAGGCTAGAACCAAAGCGCCTTTGTCGCGCCAAAGGCGAAGCCACATAATTCTGAATACAGCAATGATCATGCCGCAAGTTTTCCAGTTTTTTCAATACGGTGCATTAGAGCGGTTAAACCTGGGCGGCGGACACTGATCTCTCGGACAAGGTCGTTTTCGCCCTGTAGAGCCGTTAGGAATGCAGATACAAAACTGACTTCATTCGCATTTGTCATGGCTACCCAAATTGTAGGTAGTTCGCCTTGTTTAAAGGCGAATGGCGACATGGATGTCATGACATCAGGATTTGGAGCAGAGGCGTAACGAACCATAACTTCACGTTGCCCCTGAAAGCTGCGCTCTAAAAGTCTTGCTGGTGCTTCAAATGCCAAGCGTTTCCCTTGGCAAAGCACGAGCACTTTATCACACAGGGCCTCAGCTTGTTCCAATTCATGCGTAATAAGGATCACGGCCTTACCTTGGTCGGCCAATGCTCTGGCAAGGCGATGAACTGTGTCGCGTGCAGGGGCGTCAACGCCTGCTGTAGGCTCGTCAAAAATAACAAGTTTTGGTCCCGTTAGCATCGCCGCGGCGACATTTATTCGGCGTTTCATGCCGCCGGACATGTCCGATACGCGTGTTTTGGCATGTTGTGTCATTTCAACTGAGTCCAGAGCTTGGGCAACGACATGTTTGTCTTTTAGACCCAGAAGTCGTCCAATGACGTTCAAATTCTCTTTGGCTGTGAGATGGGGATATAGTCCAATGTCCTGCGGGACGAGAGCAATATGTTGCCGGCGGTCTGTGCCACGACGTAATGGCGTTTCAGCAATTTTTAGATCACCAACGACATGTATTCGACCACATAATGCTTTGATAAAACTAGTTTTTCCTGCACCGTTCGGACCAATTACGCCAATAAGTTCGCCTTTGCAGATGTCTAGGCTGAGATTATCAAGAGCTTTATGTTTTCCGTATGTAACGGACACATTTTTTGCACTCAGAACTAAATCTTGTGGTTGGATGTTAGGTGCGGAGAAAGGCAAACTGGTGATCCAATATAGCGGAAAGCATGTCCATATTAGACAATTCTGCGCGGCGTAGAGCTGCTGTGGCGCTATCAAGATAAGCCTTGAGTTTGGTCTTGGACGCATCTGACCCTGCAATGGCTAAAATTGTTGCCTTCCCGATGTCGCGGTTTACTGATTTTTCAGCCTCTGCATTGCTCATTACGGCGTCTTTGACGTCATCGAGGAGTTGGAAAGCAAGACCAAGATGGTATGAAAAGTCTTTTAGGGCCGCCCGTTGCGACGCATGCATGCCAGATAATATTGCAGCTGATTCAACACTGAAATCGAACAGAGCACCGGTTTTTAACGTATTTAATCTCTCAATTTCGGCGATCGTTGCGCCTTGATCCGTATTCGCCAAGTCTGCCATTTGACCCGCTATCAAGCCCTTGGAACCTACGGCGTAAGATAATAGGTCAATCATCTCGACACGCCGGTCGGATGACACCTGATCTAATCTAGCCAAAACACCAAATGCGCGGTTAAGTAAGGCGGTTGCCGATAAAATCGCGGTGCTTTCATCAAATGCAATATGAGTAGTAGGTTGATTGCGGCGCAAATCTGCGTCATCCATACAGGGCAGGTCGTCCAAAATCAGCGAGGCCGCATGGACCATTTCAGCCACACATCCCGTTGTTATGGCTGCGTCGAGATCCGCTCCGCCTTGTATACCTCCGCCTTGTGCGATGAAGACGCATAATAAAGGACGAAACCGCTTTCCTGGCGACAGGAGCGCATGTCTTTGCGCTTCATGCAATCTGGCGGGCCAAGTTGTTTCCGATGGCACAACGTCAGACAGGCGGCTTTCTATTAAACCACGCATGGTTTGAATGGCTGTTGGAACGTCTGATGTTGGAAGTCGAATGGCCAAACTGTCGTCCTAAAATTAGAGTCGATCAACGTTTGGCACAGGCCGCTCGAAGGTAAAAGCCTAGTCTTTCGTTCTAACCAGTTTTAGCCGCTTCAATAGGTTTGTCGTTTAGGAGAAAGAGGTCCTCTGCGGCGACCTTTTAATGTCCATCAAAAATGTAATGCCGCGCTGATCAAATCACGTATTTCCCTGATGAAAAGCGGAGTATGCGCTTAGGTCAAGTAGACTCTAGCTTGTTTCCATATCAAATCTATTTTTCAGGAAGGGGTTTGAGGCGTTATCAGGTTAATAAGGTTGCTGTCCGATACGAAGGTCTTGCTCGAGCCTGTTTGGCGTGGAGTCATTGTTCAAACGGGCACGATATACCTGCATATTTTCCAACACGCGCATAACGTAATTGCGAGTTTCCGAAAATGGAATTTTCTCGACCCAGTCTATTGCATCAATCTCGCCGTTGCGCGGATCTCCATATTTTTCGATCCATTGTTTTGCGCGATGTGGCCCAGCATTATAACTGACAGCGGCCAAGATGTAGGATCCATCCCACCGGTCCAGAAGGTCGTTGAGATGAAGTGCGCCGAGCCTTGCGGCATAATCACCATCAGTCGCCAATCTATTCACGTCATATGGAACACGGTGCTTTCGCGCAGTGGCCTTCGCCGTCGAATTGATCATCTGCATCATGCCATATGCACGCGCAGAACTGACTGCATTTGTTGCAAATTCGCTTTCTTGTCGTGCGATGGCATATACAAAAGGATGCTCAAACTCTTTTGCTGGCAAGGCGTCAATTGATCCAACCTTTGGATAGCCGCTCTCTGTGAGCATGTCCTGGAAACGCCCAGCTTGTTTAGCCGCCCGAAGGGAGGGCCGCATAAAGCCATAATCGGCAGCCAGTTCCGACATTAAAGAAAGTTTGGACAAGCTGTCGACTTCATCGTCAAGATGAAATGCAATTTGCGAGAAATACGTTTGTTCGCCAGCCTCGCCTAGAAGATGCAAAGCGCGAACACGATTATCTGCCGCAAAACTGATCTTGTCTTGCTCCACTACGAACTCAGGGGGGAGGCTTACGCGATGTGATGCACCGTCAACTTCAAGCCCAGCTAGTTGGCCGTAATATGTATTCGGATATTGTGCGGCGAGGCGATAATGTTGGTCTTGTTGACCGTCTTGTATGGCTTCGTGTGAACGGCCAATCCAATAATGCGCACGGGAGAGAGAAATGGGTGACCCGACGCCATCGCGTAGGCGGGTGAAATGACGCAGCGCGCGTTCTGGTTCACGCATTTCTGTGAGTGCAAGCCAGCCCCCCAAGAATTCGGCCTCAGCAAATTCCGTTCCGCGTTCAAAACCGTGATGTAGGCTTAGTTGATAAGCCTCTTTCATCTTTTTTTCCGAGATCGCCCAATAGGCCATAAGCCGCTTTTCACGCCAAACTGCTTTTTTCCCTATATCGGATTCTGGAGCTGTCCGGGCGGCCATGTAAATCGGAAGCGCGTAGGCTTTGGTTTTTCTCTTTCGACGCCATCGTGCGCGCTCGTAGAGAAGGCCTGGGTCTGAAAGTCTGCTATCAGGGACAATTCGTAGAGCGGCATCCATACCAGAAGCGTTTTTGTTTAGCTTCATCCGTGCGTTCATAACGGCGCGGTCAGTGCGGCCCATATGGGAGAGTAGGGCGCGAGCTTTATCATAATGCCTAGACCCTGACCAAATCAGATGGTCAGCGCGCGCAGCATGATCAGCCTTTGTGAGGGTTTTGGAATAAAGGCCAAACATTTTCTTCTGTCGATCCCGTGTGAGTTTACTCTCTCGCCACGCCAAGCGCATGTATTTTTCGCCATTCGCCTGATCGCCGCGCTCGAAATATGCCCTGGCAAGAGCAGCTCGGCCTTCGCCAGAAACAGGCTCTGTGCCTCCAAACCAGTCTAATGCTTTCTGCGATGTCCAGCTCTCGTCAAACATGCGTCGTTCCGCTTCCGCACGAATTGTCGTCATTCGCGGCCAATCCGACATGTTTTTATGAACATATGTTAGGGTCGACAAAGGTGCATTTCGATCTCGTGTTGCCCTCAGCCAACGCAATGTGTCCTTCGCAACAGGGTCATTTAGCTTGCTTGTGGCTAACTCTAGGTCTGACCAGCGACTCGCTTTCGACGCGCTCAAACCTTTGCGGAATACCTTTGAGTCTGGCTCACTCAAAAAGGCTGACATAGCTGGAGGTGCAGGTTTTAAACGGGGCGTAGGAGTCGTGGCAAAGCCAGCTGTTGCCGTGAAAAAAACACAGAAAATTGAAAGAATAGCCCTTTTTACGCCTGTTTTATTGCGTCTTATGGCGTTACGGTTTGCCCACATAAGTATTCTTCCATTAGTGTGTGTAACAGGGCAAAACGATATCTTGAACCCAAGTCCAAATCGACGCTATCAGGCGTCGACACTTCGGGCCTAACACAAGCGCATCGCGAAAGACAAACATGATAAAAGGGTCGATTACAGCTCTCGTCACGCCATTTAAGGATGACAGCATCGATGAGCAGGCGTTTCAAGATTTTGTCGAGTGGCAAATCGATTCAGGTACGCATGGTCTCGTGCCATGCGGTACGACTGGAGAAAGCGCGACTCTGACAGATGAAGAGCATCAGCGCGTTATTCGCCTGACGTCTGAGGCTGCAAACGGCCGCGTGCCCGTTATTGCAGGTGCGGGCTCCAACGAGACGCGCGTATCGATCAAATATGCGCAGCATGCGAAAGATATGGGCGCTGACGCGGCACTTGTTGTGACGCCTTATTATAACAAGCCGTCTCAAGAAGGTATTTTTCAGCACTTTAAAGCGATCTCTGAAGCTGTAGATATTCCGATTGTTGTCTATAATATCCCAGGTCGGAGTATTGTCGACATTGAGCAAGCAACAATGGAGCGCCTTTCGAAACTCCCGACTGTGATCGGATGTAAAGACGCGACTGGGGATATTTCTCGCGTCGCGGGCTTAACGGTTCGCTGCGGGGAAAGTTTCGTGCAACTCTCTGGGGACGATCCGTCATCACTTGGGCATAGCGCACATGGTGGACATGGCGCGATTTCCGTCGGTTCAAATATTGCACCAAAGGCATACTCCGATTTTCATAATGCGCTTTTGGCGGGAGACTTCGTTGCGGCCCGCGCCATAAATGCGACACTGGACCGACTTCACAAAGACCTCTTCATAGACCCGAGCCCGGCCCCAGCTAAATATGCATTGTCTCTGATGGGAAAAATGCGTCCAGGTGTGCGCCTACCGATTACAGAATGCCGTGATTCGACCAAAGAGATTGTCCGTGCAGCAATGGCTCAGGCTGGCGTAACGTACTGATATGTCCAGTAAAGCCGGCGGTAGAAAAAAGAAGGCGGGGTCGACGGATACGACGATCGCTGAAAACCGTCGCGCGCGCTTTGATTACGCCGTCGAAGATACTTTAGAGGCAGGGATTCTATTGGTCGGAACCGAGGTTAAGGCCATGCGGGAGGGGCGCGCTAATATTGCAGAGAGCTATGTAGCAGTTGAGAATAACGAGGCCTGGCTCATTAACGCGAATATACCTATCTATGCGCCTGCCAGTCAGTTCAATCACTTGCCGACACGTCCAAGAAAACTGTTGTTGAAACGTAAACAGATTAACCAACTACTGGGCGAAACGCAACGTAAAGGCCGCACGATTGTGCCGCTTAAAATGTATTTTAACGAACGTGGTAAGGCCAAACTATTAATCGGAACGGCGACAGGTAAACAACATTACGATAAACGTAATACTGAGAAAAACCGAGATTGGCAGAAGCAAAAAGCTCGCCTCATGCGTGAAAAAGGTTAGGCGTCACAAAGTTCTCGAGCGCGTTCAAATATGTCAAAGAACATACGCTCGGTTAGGCGCTTCGTGTTCGTGTTATATCGTGAGCAATGATAGCTAGACAGAATTGTTCGACCTAAGTCGTCCTCATACTCTGTCCCATGACCAAATTTATGAGATGCCAAGCGCATACCTAAGGCTCGCAATGTACTGTCATGACTTATTTTTCCTAAGCACAGCATAACCTTGAGCTTGGGCAGGGCTTTAAGCTGATTCACATGATAGCTATCGCGGCAGGTGTTGATCTCTGCTGCGATTGGTTTGTTTTGCGGCGGGACGCAGCGCACGACATTTGTGATCATTGCGTTTTTCAGTTCAAGCCCATCATCGGCGCGTTTGTCATATGAACCCGTTGAAAACCCATATATTTCAAGAGCTGAGTAAAGTAAGTCACCAGCCCAATCGCCCGTGAAAGGACGGCCAGTCTGGTTCGCGCCGTGCATCCCTGGCGCAAGACCAATGACCATCAGTTTTGGGTCAGGAGAGTAAAAGTTGGGAACAGGGCCGTTAAAGTAAGTCGGAAATGAAACGCGTTTTTCGTCAAGAAAGTGAGCTAACCTTGGGCATTTCCGGCATTCGTAGGGTGCGTTTACATTACTCATCGTCATGATCCGCATATTCACGGCGAGGGCGGCCGACAAGGTTTTCCATATCTGCGAGTTCAATCACGGCATTCGCCTGCCTGCGCAAATCGTCTGATAACATTGAGGGGCGGGTTTTCATTGATGAAACGACGGAGACACGGGTCCCCTTGCGTTGAACCGCTTTTACAATGGCCCGGAAGTCACCATCTCCTGTGCAGAGTATGATATGATCCACATGTTCTGCCAATTCGAGCATGTCGACGGCCATCTCCATGTCCATGTTGCCTTTAACGCGGCTGCGACCTTCGCGGTCCGTATAGGTCTTAGCGGGCTTGGTGATGACGTTGTACCCATTATAATCGAGCCAGTCCACGAGAGGGCGAATAGCGGAGTAATCGTCGTTCTCAAGAAGGGCGGTGTAATAACTTGCGTTAATTAAACGACCTTTTCCCTTAAAAAGCTCCAGCATCCGCTTGTAATCAATGTCAAAATCAAGTGATTTACTCGTGGAGTGTAAATTCGCTCCATCAACAAAGAGTGCGATTCGTTCGTCTGGATAAAAGGCCATAAAATGATACCTCGTTTTGAAATCAGTTTAGTTTTGGAAAACGCTTAAAATATGTCTGCGTGTCTTATTGCATTTGGCGGGAATCTATCCAGTCCTAAAGTGACATTTCAATTGGCCTTAGCTGTATTGTGCTCGAGAGGTTTTCGCCTTCAGCACCGATCTGGCATTTGGCGTTCGCCAGCATGGCCGCCTGAATCAGATCAACCAGATTACCTGAACGCTGTCGTTTCGGGTTTTTATAATGGTGAGCCGGAGGATTTACTTACTGAATTACAGGCAGCTGAAACGGCATTTGGTCGTAAAAGAAGTGTTCCGAACGCGGCTAGAACTCTGGATTTGGATTTACTTACTTTTGGGAATGTGAGGTGCGCGACAGACCGGCTAACACTTCCGCATCCGCGTATGTTGAAACGTGGCTTCGTCCTTATCCCTGCCTCAGAAATAGACCAAAGCTGGTTAAAGCATGTACGGGCTTTGCCTGACGCAGAGGTGCGCGCCACACGTTACGTTGGTGGGTGGTAAATAGAGTTGATTGAAGGCAGGTCTTTGACTAAAGAGTTTCAGACCTCAGGCTGTTTTGACACAGCCTTTTTGTACTGGAGTGAACATGGCCCGCGTTACTGTTGAAGATTGCGTAGAAAAAGTACCGAATCGTTTCGATCTCGTTCTTCTTGCGTCTCACCGTTCCCGTAATATAGCAGCGGGTTCGCCGCTCACGGTTGAACGTGATAATGATAAGACACCCGTTGTCTCCCTTCGTGAGTTAGCTGACGAAACTCTTGATTTGAACGACTTGCGTGAGTCGCTTGTTGTTGGATTACAGCGCGTTATTCAAGACGATGATCTTCCTGATGAAGAAGATGATGCACCAGTATTAGCTCTCGGACATGGTGATTCTGAAGCGCCCAAAGAGATGTCAGAAGCTGACGTTCTTCGCGCTTTGCAGGGTGATCGTGACAACGATAGTTCTTCACGTTTCTAAGGCGGGATAAATTTTAGTGAAAATGCCGCCCTTCGAGGCGGCTTTTTTATTGGCTGTTGCGCCAAGCTAGGCCTATATCGACATTTCGTGAATACGCTCGTTGACATAAGTAAGGCAAAAAAGAAGCCAATGCGTTTCTTGCGCCAGTATGAATTGGTGGATCTGGTCAAGAAATATGACCCGTCTGCGGATGAGGCATTATTGAACAAAGCCTATGTGTATTCTGTCCAAGCACATGGGAAGCAATTGCGTCATTCGGGTGATCCTTACTACGCACACCCAATTGAGGTTGCTGGTATCGTCGCGTCGCTACATTTGGATGTCGCTACAATTTGCACAGCACTTTTACATGATGTCTTGGAAGACACAGATGCGACCGTAGAAGATCTAGCGAGAGAGTTTACGCCTGAAATCGCAGAGCTTGTGGATGGTGTGACAAAGCTAGGGCAGGTGGAGATGTCGCGGCCAAATCTCTCCCGTGAGAGTGCACAGGCGGAAAACTTTCAAAAATTTATCCTTGCGGTTTCTAAAGACGTTCGTGTTTTGCTGGTGAAATTATGTGACCGGTTACATAATATGCGAACGCTTGAACATCATCCTAAGTTATCTTCGCGTGAACGGATTGCGCGGGAGACGCTAGAGATTTTTGCCCCGCTAGCTAGACGTATTGGCGTTGATAAAATTTGTTCAGAACTAGAAGATTTATCTTTCTGCCATATCAACCCGGCTGCGTTTGAGAGCATTGAAAAGCGGCTTGAGGTCTGGCGAACGTCACAAGGTGAAGCGATCAGTCAAATATTTACTGCGCTTAAAGACTCTCTAACAGATTCAGGAATTGAGGCGCGTGTCTATGGTCGAGAAAAGCGAGCTTATGCTATTTGGCGAAAATTACAGCGACAAAACATCAGCTTTGATGACGTAGCAGACATCTACGCCTTTCGGATTATCGTTGAGCGTAGAGAAATTTGTTATCAAACTCTTGGCGTTCTGCATCAAGCTTTTCGCGCTATGCCTGCACGGTTCCGTGACTTTATTTCTGTTCCGAAACCCAACGGGTATCAATCCCTGCACACGACTATTCAGACATCAGAAAACCGTCGGGTTGAAGTCCAAATCCGAACAGAGCGTATGGAAGATGTCGCGATTCGAGGTGTTGCTGCGCATTGGGCTTATAAAGATGAGAGCTATGCCTATGATCCTGTGCGGGCAGACGCTTCAGGTGGTGATCCTTTGCGCCGCATTCGTCCGCTTGTCGAAATGATGGAACAAAGCGGTGATGCCGATGAGTTCTTGGACAATGTAAAACTTGAAATGTTCACGGATCAGGTTTTCACCTTTACGCCCAAGGGCGACCTGATCGCTTTACCACGCGGTGCATCCCCGATTGATTTTGCTTATGCCGTCCACACAAAGGTTGGCGATACGTGTATTGGAGCGATTGTAAACGGCCGTGATGTGCCGTTGCGCACACATCTAGAGAATGGCGATGTTGTTAAAATTATCCGCGGTGGTGCGCCTGAACCCCAATCTGGATGGGAAAGCATTGCTATAACTGGACGCGCGCGGCAGGCGCTGCGGCGTTTGACGCGGTCTGGTGAATCTGAAGAGTTTCGTCGTATCGGTGAGACCTTGGCTTTGCATGCGTTCAGGCGAGAAGGGAAGTCGCTTGATGAAGCTGTCCTAACGGACGCCCTGAAACGACTGAAAATTACGGATGAGGACACATTGTTCGAGACACTCGGTCGAGGCGAGTTGTCCATGAATCGGTTTGTTGAAGCTGTGTTCCCCGGTCGTTCCGACGCAAAAAAAGATGGCGGTGTCCAAGATCTTGATCTCATTGATGATAAAAGCGTCGGACTCTATGTAAAGGGAGACGGCTTGAATCCAGGTGTCGGATTGAATTTGGCACCTTGTTGCTCACCTATTCCAGGGGATCGTATTATTGGCCTTCAAGAGTCTGGTCGTGGTATAGATATTCATACAATCGACTGTGATGAATTGGCCGCCAAAGAAGATTTGATGGAAAGCTGGATTGATCTAACTTGGCGTCGCGCCTCAACCCAAGCGGCCTCAACGGGGCGTATAATTTCTACGGTACAGCATGTCCCGGGCGCTTTGGCAGATGTGACTAAGATAATTGGGGAGTCTCAAGGAAACCTCATGAATATAAAAACGGTACGACGAAGTCCCACATTTTTTGATATGATCATTGACATTGAAGTGCGTGACAACCGTCACTTGATGTCTATCATTGCCGCGCTTCGTGCGTCGGCCTTCGTCGTAAAAGTTAATCGTAGCCGCGCGCTACCCAATCATCTGAAAGCCTAATCCATGAATACTGATGATGTTCTCGATGTTTTCCGTGAAGCTGGAGCCCTTCTTGAGGGACACTTTATCTTATCGTCTGGCCGTAGGAGTTCGGTTTTTTTACAAAAAGCACTGATATTTCAGAACCCTCGACTGACTGAGAAAGTCTGCAAGGCCCTAGCCGATAAAGTCAAAACGACGCTGGATGTTCAACCCGACGTGATTATCGCACCTGCAATGGGCGGAGTGATTCCAGGGTACGAAACTGCACGTCACATGGGCATAGATTCCCTATTCGTTGAGCGTGTTGATGGGAAGTTCACATTACGGCGCGGTTTCACGATCAAGCCAGGAGCCAAGGTTTTGATGGTCGAGGATATCGTCACAACAGGGTTGTCATCTCGCGAATGTATCGCAGCGATTACGGCTGAAACTGGGGCAAATATAATTGCAGGGGCTTGCATTTTTGATCGATCAAACGGGGAGGCGGACATTGGCGTGCCTTTAGTCAGCCTGGCTGCCAAGCGATTCCCAGATTACGATCCAAATGATTTACCTGAAAACTTAGTTGATTTACTTGCAATTAAACCCGGTAGCCGGGGCTTGTCATGAAATCACTCCCACGCCTTGGCGTGAATATTGACCATATTGCGACAATCCGAAATGCTCGAGGTGGTGATCACCCGGACCCAGTTGCGGGTGCATATATGGCGATCCAAGCAGGCGCGGATGGCATAACGGCGCATTTGCGCGAGGATCGCCGCCACATGCGAGATGATGATATGGTGCGGCTTCAAAAGCTGTGTGAAAGCGAGAAGGTTCCTCTTAACATGGAGTTGGCTGCAACATCGGAAATGTTGGCCATTGCGCTAAACCTTAGGCCTAAAGCCGTTTGTATTGTGCCCGAACGCCGTGAAGAACGCACGACTGAAGGCGGATTAGATGTTGCTGCTGGTCACAATCAAATTGCCCCTATTGTGCGGGCTCTGAAAGAAAATGGCTCTCGTGTCTCCCTTTTCATTGAGGCTGTCGAAGAACAAATACGAGCGGCAGCACGCACGGAAGCTGAAGTCATAGAGTTTCATACGGGTGCATATGCCCACGCGCTTGATGAGGGTGATTATGAAAAAGCTGCGGCCTATGTCGAGATTTTTCAACAATCTGCGAAACTGGCAACCGAGCTTGGGCTAGAGGTTCATTTTGGTCACGGCCTTACCTTTGACAATGTAGCGCCCATCGCCGCTATTCCAGAATGTATGGAATTGAATATTGGGCATTTCATCATCGGAGAGGCTGTATTCTTAGGGCTAGAGCCAGCGATACATGAGATGCGCCAGATCGTGATGGATGCGCGGGCCGTATGATCTTAGGCATTGGTACTGATATTTGTGACATTCGAAGGATTGAAAACTCCATCGACAAGTTCGGCTCACGGTTTTTAAACAAGACGTTTACGGCAAGTGAGCAGGCTTATTGCGAGCGTAAAGCTCGCCCTGGAATGAGCTATGCCAAACGATTTGCAGCTAAAGAAGCTGTTGCCAAAGCTATCGCAGGACACGATACGGGTAGTCTAGGCTGGTTGTCAGTGGTTGTTGTAAATGATCCGTCAGGGCGGCCTGTCGTTACTTTGTTGAAAGACGCTCTTGATCGAGGATCTGCCATTTGTCCTTCAAATCACGTCTTAAACATCCATCTCTCGCTATCTGATGATTATCCTTACGCCACTGCATTTGCGATTGCCGAAGCGGTTCCAAACGTTACACAGACGCCATGAGCGATGACGTTGAAATGGTAGAAGAGGAAGAAAACACCAAAGGCGTGTTAAGAGAAACGGTTTCAACAATACTCTGGGCATTAGGGATCGCGTTTTTCATAAGCACCTTCCTCTTTAAACCTTTCCATATTCCATCAGGTTCTATGGCCCCTGGATTGGTCA
The DNA here is from genome assembly GCA_938003545.1 of uncultured Caulobacterales bacterium. Classification (GTDB taxonomy): domain Bacteria; phylum Pseudomonadota; class Alphaproteobacteria; order Caulobacterales; family Maricaulaceae; genus Litorimonas. Next base: position 130,052 of record CALKXY010000014.1, on the reverse strand, counting down.
AGGGTGATTATATCATCACATCGAAATTCACTGTAGGGTATGGCCGCCACGCTGCGACACCTTTTCCATTTCCAGTTAAAAAAGGCCGCTTATTCGAGCGTGAGTTAAAGCGCGGTGATGTCATCGTTTTCCGCCCCGAAGGCGACACAAAGAATTTCATAAAGCGAGTTGTTGGGTTGCCGGGTGACCAAGTTCAAATGAAACAAGGTCTCCTATATATCAACGGAACGCGCGTAGTTGTCGAAACATCAGGAACAGAAGGTTATGTAAACCAGTTTGGGAATACGGAAACGGCAGATGTTTTGATTGAGACATTTTCCAATGGAAACGCGCACCGCGTTATGGATTCGCAGAAAAACAGCCGTCTGGACAATACAGAACTCCGGACAGTTCCATCGGGTTATTACTTTATGATGGGCGATAATCGGGATCATTCTTATGATAGCCGTGTCTCTGTCGCAGAAGGCGGTGCAGGTATTGTGCCCAAAGAAAACATTATAGGTAAAGCTGAGATCGTATTGCTCTCTGTGAGTGATGACTTTGAACTCAAAAAACCTTGGACATGGATAAAGATGCGTAGTGATCGTTGGTTCAAGGTTATAAAATGAAGTTAGTTGGAGAAGGCCGTTATCCTCGTCTAAGTGCGCTCGAAGCGCGTATTGGGTATACATTCCAAGATATTGATATTCTTGTATGTGCAATGACCCATAGCTCATATGGCGATGGCCAACGTTCGACAGCCGATAATGAACGGCTTGAATTCCTTGGAGATCGCGTTTTAGGTTTACTTACGGCAGCGGCTTTATTCCACTACTCTTCCGAATCTGAGGGGACGTTAGCTCGAAGATTGAACGCCATGGTTCGAAAAGAAACCTGTGCTCAGATCGCGCGAGAGGTCAGTATCGGCGACGCCCTGCTGTTGTCTACGGCAGAGGATCGTCAAGGTGGACGTGAAAAGACGTCTATCCTTGGGGATGCCTGCGAAGCCTTGATTGCCGCGATTTATCTCGATGGTGGATATGGCGAAGCTAAAAAATTCTATGATCGGTTCTGGTTACCAGTGTTAGAGCAAGTTGTTCAAAAATCAGCCAAAGACCCGAAAACCGAATTGCAAGAACGCGCGATGGCTGTCGGGCAGGTTCTTCCAAAATACGAAATTCTCGAACGTAGCGGTCCTGACCACAGACCTTTATTTGTGATCCAAGTCAGTGTCGATGGTATCGGCACAGCAAAAGGTACGGGTAAATCAAAACGTGACGCAGAGCGTTTTGCAGCCGTACATCTCCTTGAAGGATGGCCATCATGACACGTGCAGGTTTTGCCGCAATTGTCGGCGCACCCAATGCTGGGAAGTCAACGCTTACCAATGCTTTGGTCGGCGAGAAAGTCTCAATTGTAACGCATAAAGTACAAACAACGCGGTTCCAAATTCGTGCAATTGCGATGTTAAAAACTCGCGAAGAGCAGGATTCTCAGGTCGTTTTAGTCGATACGCCTGGAATATTTTCGCCTAATGAATCTGACAGGCTTGCAAAGTCCATGGTGCATGCGGCGTGGACGGGCGCTGATGATAGTAACCTGATTGTTCACGTTGTTGATGCCCCTGCATGGTTGCGTCAGCAAAACGGCACGGGAGGCTCACAAGATCGACTCTCGGTCGATGATACAAAGAATGTTGCCAAGGGTTTAAAAAAACGGCGTGCGAATGCCTATCTCGTTCTGAACAAGATTGATGAAATTGCACATGACATGGTGTTGCCTCTTATTGAAGAATTTAACGCTATGGAGGTTTACTCGCAAATCTTCATGACATCCGCCCGCAATGGCGAAGGTATTGAAAACCTATCCTTCGCCTTGGCGGATGCTATGCCTGAAGGCCCGCTCCTTTACCCAACCGATCAGGCTGCTGATATTCCTTCGCGCCTAATGGCCGCAGAGATCACACGTGAGAAGCTGTTCCTGCGCCTTCATGACGAGCTGCCCTATATGAGCATGGTCGAAACTGAGGCCTGGAAAGAGCTGAAAAGTGGTGATGTCCGAATAGAGCAAGTTATCTATGTTCGCCGGTCTTCTCAAAAACCAATTGTTTTGGGTAAGGGCGGCAAAACCATCAAAGACATCGGAGCGGCAGCGCGCCGCGACATGCAAGATTGGTTGGGGCGTAAGGTCCATCTTTTCCTTTTCGTTAAAGTGCGTGATAAATGGAAAGATGACCAAGCCCGCTATACGGGTATGGGATTGGAATTCGACGTATAATCCATGGATTGGTCTGCAGAAGGATATATTCTCAGTAGTCGAAAGCACGGCGAGACTTCTGCAATTATAGAGGTCTTCACACGTGATAAAGGCCGCCACCCCGGCTTGGTTAGAGGTGGAACGGGCAGGCGTATGCGTCCTGTCTTACAGCCCGGAAACCGAGTCACCGTTGATTGGCATGGGCGCTTAGAGGAGCATCTCGGTTATTACACGTTAGAAGCCATTGATAGCCGTTCTGCAGAATTGATGGATGACCGCCTTAGTCTTGCTGGACTAAACGCGCTTTGTAATATGACGCAGGAGCTTCTACCCGAAAGAGAGGCTTATCCTGCACTTCATGATGTTTTCTCCATTGTCGTATCACGGCTAGACAATCCTGATATTTGGCCGGCGCTTTATGTGCGCTGGGAAGCGGGTCTTCTTGCTGCTCTTGGGTATGGTTTAGACCTCACGAGCTGCGCAGCTACAGGCGTAACGGACAACCTAACACATGTTTCACCGAGGTCTGGCCGGGCTGTATGCACAGAATCAGCTGCGCCTTATGGCGATAAAATGTTGAGACTTCCCGGTTTCATGCGGGGTGAAGGCCAAGCCTCTGCTTTGGATATAAAAGACGGCTTGCGGCTAACAGGGTATTTTTTAGAGACGCGCGTGCAATGGGAGGTGAATCGAACCCTGCCTGAGGCGCGTGCCGTCATGATTGATCGATTGATAGCTGAAGGTTTTCTACCTCATCCCCAATAAAGCTGCAGTTTTAGGCGCAGTCAGGCTGGGACTTTGCTAGCTAAGAGTAAGTGATTCGAAAGGCGCGGACGTCCCATGGCGAAGACTCCCAAGACTAAATCTAAAAATGGCGACAATGGCGTGCCTGAAAATGCTATTATTGAAGAGCATTTCGATACGGCGCTCTCGTCACGTTATCTGGCATATGCGCTATCGACGATTACACAGCGCGCTCTACCGGATGTCAGGGACGGCCTAAAACCTGTTCACAGACGTATTCTTTACGCGATGCGTCAACTGAAGTTGAATCCAGAAACGTCCCATAAGAAATCAGCGCGGATCGTTGGTGACGTGATGGGGCAATATCATCCGCATGGGGATGCCTCAATTTATGACGCCCTCGTGAAACTCTCGCAGTCATTCGCAACGCGTTATCCATTAGTTGATGGACAAGGGAACTTCGGCAATATTGATGGCGATAGCCCGGCGGCTATGCGATACACAGAAGCCAAAATGACGGCAGCAGGTGTCGCGCTTTTGGCTGGCCTTGATGAAGATGCTGTAGATTTCGGCCCTACTTATAACGAAGAAGACGAAGAACCGCTCGTTCTACCTGCGGGCTTCCCAAATCTGCTTGCCAACGGCTCTCAAGGCATCGCGGTGGGCATGGCGACCTCAATCCCGCCGCATAATGCTGCAGAGCTGTGCAGCGCGGCCCTGCATCTTATCAAAACACCGAATGCGCGCGTTGAAACCTTGATGAATTTTGTGTTGGGACCGGACTTACCGACAGGCGGTATTATCGTTGAACCACAAGAGTCTATGTTGGAAAGTTACAAGACGGGCAAAGGTGGTTTTAAAGTTCGTGCGCGGTGGCACACGGAGGATTTGGGACGCGGACAATACCAAATCATTGTTACAGAAATTCCTTACCAAGTTCAAAAATCTCGCTTGATTGAAAAATTAGCCGAAGTGATCGAACTTAAGAAATCGCCAGGGCTCATAGATGTTCGCGATGAGAGCGCAGAGGATATTCGTATCGTTCTGGAGCCGCGCAGTAAAAATATTGATCCGGCGCTATTGATGGAGAGCCTGTTCAAAATCTCTGAGCTAGAAAACCGTGTTAGCCTGAATATGAATGTCTTGGATGCCACGCGAACACCGCGCGTTATGGATTTACGAGAGGTTTTACAGAGTTGGCTAGATCATCGCCGCGTGGTTCTCTTACGGCGCTCTAATCAACGTCTTGCAAAAATTGCTGACCGTTTGGAAGTGCTCGACGGATATATGATTGCCTTCCTTAATCTGGACGAAGTCATTCGGATTATACGGTTCGAAGACAAGCCCAAGTTGGAGTTGATAAAAGCGTTCAATCTGACCGAACGTCAGGCTGATGCTATCTTAAATATGCGCTTGCGTGCTCTAAATAAATTGCAAGAGATTGAGATTAAGACGGAGCATGACAAGCTGTCCATCGAGCGTGATAAGCTCAATGAGCTTGTTTCAACGGAAAGCCTGCAATGGGACACGATTGCCTCGCAAGTTCGAGACGTTCGCGACATTTATGGCCCAAAAACTGAACTAGGAAAACGTCGGTCGACTTTTGATGTCGCGCCTGAAATCGATATAGATTTAGCAACGGCCTTTATTACGAAAGAACCTATCACTGTTGTCATGTCACAAAAGGGCTGGATACGTGCTCTAAAGGGTAAGTTGGATGATTTAACGACGTTGAAGTTCAAAGAAGGTGACGAGCTAGCCTTCGCTGTCCACGCGGAAACGACAGATAAGATCATTGTTTTTGCTACGAATGGCAAGTTTTACACGTTGACCGCAGATAAATTGCCGGGCGGGCGTGGGAACGGCGAACCTATTCGTCTTCTTGTAGATCTAGAAAATGACCACAATCCGATTGGGTTGTTTGTTCATAATCCCGAACGAGAGTTGATCGTAGCGAGTAACGACGGTTACGGCTTCCGCGTTTCAGAGGCCGATATAATCGCAAGTACACGGGGCGGCCGGAAAACGCTCAATGTTAAAGGGAATGCTGAGGCCCTCCGCGTCATCCAAGTGAAGGGTGATAAAGTTGCCACAATAGGGGACAACAGAAAGATACTCGTATTCGACCTTGCTGATTTACCAACCATGACACGCGGTAAGGGCGTGCGTTTGCAAAAGTATAAAGATGGTGGTTTGGCCGATGTAACAACATTTATTGGCGAGGCTGGGCTTACATTTTTAGACACGGCCTTAAGACGAAATGAAGTTCCCGATTGGAAATTACTGGAGGGTAAACGCGCGCAAGCTGGGCGTCTAGCGCCTCGAGGGTTCTCTCGAAAGACAAGTTTCGACCCCTCTAACGGGCTTTAAACGCATAAAAAAGCCGCCCTTGAGGCGGCTTTTTAGTATGGATTTTTAAAGGTAAGTTAAGCTGACTTTTTTGCAGCTTTGATCGGTGTTGGGCTCGTGGATTTACGTGCACATTTACCGTCAAAAAATGCCCCATTTGCAATCATTAATTGGTCCTGCGTGAGGTCAGCTTGAACGTTGGCTGTTTCTGCTAGCTCAACAGTGATGCTGTTTACCTTGCCAGTGACTTTACCTCGTACGTGTACGTTTTGCGCTGTAATTGTTCCATTTACGGCACCTTGTTCCCCTATGGTCACAGTTCCGGCAGTAACATTTCCATCGAGGCGCCCATCAATCTGTACGTCACCGTCTGTTTTAATGTCACCAGTAATGACGATGTCACGGCCAAGTATGGATGGAGCGGCACTAGATGTCGCGCGTGGGGCCATAGTAGGAGCAGGCGTCTTAGACGGAGAGGCTGCACCAGACGGGCTGTTTGTCTTATTGAACATAGAGTCCTGCTTTCAAAAACTTGTTCGGGTCATAGGCCCGGCCTTGGAAATGTACTTCGTAATGTAGGTGGGTTGCGGTACTGCGCCCAGTCGTACCCATTCCACCAACTTTAATGCCCTTATCCACTTTTTGGCCGCGTTTTACAAACGTCTTATGCAAGTGAGCATAGCGTGTTTTGAAACCATGCCCGTGATCAATTTCAACTATTTTCCCATACGCGCCATAACGTCCAACCTTAGTGACGATACCGTCAGCTGTCGCAAGAATAGGTGTGAGGCGTTGTCCGCCAAAATCTAACCCGTGGTGCATAGTTGGGCGTTTCGTGAATGGGTCTTGGCGAAGGCCGAATGTTGATGTTCGGTATGTTTCAGCTCCGACAGGGTGGCCAAGCGGTAAGGCTTGTACGGCAGTGTTTAGTGCATCCACTTCGGCGGCACGGGCCTGTATGGCGGCGACACGAGACACAAAGCCTGTTTCATTGGCTGTAAGGCCTTCGACAGGAATGTAAGGGCCGCCTTTACCGAAGGGAGATTCGGACAAAACAGTTTCGACGTCCATGTCAGTTGATCTTATGAGTGCGCGGTTCCTTTCGATTTTGTCGAGGGTTTCACGCTCTGCATTGATGAGGAAGACGTCTTGTGTATTGCCCAAGGTGTTCAAAGAATTGTCTAGATCAAGGCCTGTTGAGAGCGACGCAGTCTTAATAATGTCGCGACGAGATTGACGTGGTGCAGCATCTCTTGCTGTTGGTGCCATCAGAACTCTGTTCTCAGCATATTCAATTGTCGATGGACCTGAAACGGGAATTGAGATCGCTTTTGACCCCATCATTTGTGAAAGCGTTTGATGTTTCACTTCAATTTCACGCGCCATTGATTCAAAGTTGGTGCGCTGTTCAGCCAACATAAGTTGGGTGTTTTCTTCCTTTGCTTTGAGATCCGCAACCATGCGTTCGTAGTTCGCTTTTTGGAACCGCATTTCTTGGCCAGATGTACGCAAAGGATTATGGCCAACAAGTAGGTTGATCATCGTGTAAAGGCACCAAAGTGCCATAAGTGTAATCGTTGACACGACCGCGATTTGAAGCCGTGTTGACAACACATAATATTTCACTTCGCCGCCTGAGCGAAGGTATATTTGTCGTTCTGGAAAATGGCGAAGGACGTACGAGCGCACGTCACCAATCAGGTCGTTAATCATAGTTCCCCGGTTTTCATATTTTCCCCAACGTCATAAAACATAGCCTGCTATATGGTATCAAGTGCGATTGGGTGAGTTTACGGTTAAATTAAGCTTAATTTTTCAGTCGCCAAGGGAATTTATGCATAAATTACAGTCATTTTATGGAAAGTGGCTCGTAATATGAGCGCGATAGGCCTGCTAGGGTCCGTGCTTTTTCATTAAAAGGTGATTTCACCTGCCCTTTGAAGTGTGATCGCACGAGCTTGTGGAAGTAAGATTCGGGTGAGTCCTTTTGCTGCGCAGCCAAATATTTGAACCAATAGGCACCTATTGCAACATGGCCGATTTCTTCTTCATAGATTGTTCTTAGAACATTCGCGCTTTCCATATCACCAACGCTTACAAGGCGTTTGATCATACCCGGCGTGACGTCCAAACCTCGGGCTTCAAGTACGAGCGGGGCAATGGCGACTCGCGCCGCAAAGTTATGGCGAGTCGACTTTGCAGCCTCCCAAAGGCCGTTATGTGCGGGATGATCACCATAGGCCAAACCAAGCTCATCCAATCTATCGGCTAACAGCACAAAATGACGGGCTTCATCATCGCAAACGCTAGACCAATCTGAAACAAAGCGGTCTCTGTCATCCTGTCGTAGAGATTCATGTGTTGTGAACCTTGCGATCATGTCTGCGGCAAGATCAATGGCGTTCAACTCTATATGGGCAACGGCATGCAAAAGGGCGCCGCGCCCTTCCGGTGAACCAAGGCGGCGGCGAGGAACGTCTAATGGCGGTACAAGCTTAGGTTTGGTTGGGCGCGCAGGTTGTTCAGGCAAACTGTCTGATGCTTCATCAATATGAGAGCCACTCAGCCAGTCCGTCCGCATACGTCGTGCACGACTCGCTTTTGCGCGAGGGTCAGCTGTCAATAAAACGTCTCTAGCATCTGCCAAAACGCTCATTTTAGGAAAGGTGGTCGCGTAGCGTTTGAAGGACGTCATCAACATGACCTTTAACCCGTACTTTTGGCCAGACTTTGATGATTTTTCCATCAGGTCCAATTAAGAACGTTGCCCGTTGGATGCCCATATAGGTCTTTCCATACATACTCTTCTCAACCCACACGCCGTAAGCCTCTGTGACAAGGCCTTCAGCATCAGAGCCTAATGTGATGCCGAGCTCTTTTTTAGTGATGAATTTATTGTGCTTTTCAATGGTGTCCCGAGATACCCCAAGAATGTCTGCGTTCAACGCGTCAAAGGCAGATGTCTGAGCTGTGAAGCCCAAAGCCTCGGTCGTACAGCCAGGCGTGTCGTCTTTTGGGTAAAAATATAAAACCAGATATCGTCCAGCATATGTGTTTAGGTCGACTGTTTCGCCTTTGCCGCTCGTTGGCATTGAGAAGTCTGGAGCCGTATGGCCGGATTCTAAATGGGTCAAAGCTACGGGCATGATTAAAAGTCTCTCTGTAAGTTAATAAGCGTACTTATGGATTTATACGGACCGTGCCTATAGGTCGTTCAAAGAATATGGGTCCGTCAACAGACATATCGCGTGAAAAAGACGTAAAGCCCCCGAAAGGTTTGCGGGACCTTTGGTATTCTAAGGGGTGTCAGCGCGTTAGACACTTTATTCAAATTATACTCTACAGAGTGTACCGCCTAATTGGTGAGCTAACAGCGGTTGTATTGGGTCTGGGTATTGCTTTCTCCTGGATTGCCGTGTCCACCCTGGATCGACAATCAACTGATCTGACTGTCTTGCGACCGAATATAAAGCTATGGTTTTCCGAGGCGTTTGAAGGACAAAAAACTGAATTTGGGCGTTTAGATTTAACATGGCTCCCAGCAGATGGTCATATTGTTTTGACGGTTGAGGACGCATCCGTCTTAGACAGCAATGGCCAAACTTTAGAAACATTTGAACTGGTCCGCACAACACTTGCTCGCAATGATGAAAACCGCCTCTTTCCACGAATAATTAATGCGCAAATCAAGGGCGGAGTTATCAGCTACGTCGAGGATGCTACTGGATCGATTACTGTCGGCTTAGGGGCGCCTGAAAAAGTAGGTCGCGTTGGACCTGTATATCGCAACACTCAAGAGATGGAAGCAAAGGGCACGGTACCTTTTAAGTCAATCGACTTCGTTCAGGTCCATGATGCGACTGTTCACGTAAGAAATGCGATTTCAGCAATCGACCTTACTGCAAATGTAAGCACATTGACTGCGTCTTTTTCTGGAGATGGCAGCTTTGTCATGTCCGCAAACGGTCTGATTGAACAAGATGAAAACTCTGCGCCCTTTAGTTTAGATACAATTGCGAAAACCGATTTTAGCGAATTTAAGCTGGCTGTTGATCTAACAAATGCGCGGCCGGATCAAATCGCTCCTAAAAAAGGCCGATTCTGGGAACTTCAAGGCTTAGCTGCGCCTGTAACCTTACAAGCCGACATAGATTTTTCTCGAAGTGATGGGCTCAGGTCAGCAGGTATTGATTTAAGTATTGGCGAGGGGCGTTTCACTGGACTGCGAGAAACACCTGCGAGAGTTTTACCCATCACAGAATTGCGCGCGATTGCGAATTTAGGGGAGGGAGCTGATCGTATGGAAATTGAACAATTACAGCTTATCTCACCGAAGCTATCTTTCGAGAGCTCAGGCTTTCTAACTCAACTCGGCAATCTAAGCGATGGAGATGAAAATAGTTCACCCGTTTTTGATCTATCTCTGCAAAATGTTCGCACGGATATGACACCGGCTTTTGATGCGCCTTTGGTTTTAAAACGGATCAAGTTGCGGGGGCAGTCAGACTTCGATAGCCGAGTGATAAGCATCGACGAGGGTTCCTTAGAAATCTTTGACGCAGTGCATTCATTTAGCGGAGAACTTGCACTTAAAGAGAACAATAAACCTGATCGGTTGACACTAAGCGCAGAGATGTCGGGCACGATGACACCCCAACAACTTCTCTCAATTTGGCCTGTTGAAGCCATAGGCGGCGCAAGGCGATGGCTCGAACGATCTATTTTAGAGGCCAAGCTAGATAAATTAGAGGCTGAGTTAAACTTTGATTCTGAGTTTTTTGAAGACCGCCTTCTTACCCCAGAGCGTTTGCAAGTCCGGTTTGGCGGACGGGATGTTCTCGTGAAGTATATGGCAACACTGCCTGCGGCGCGGGATGTCGTTGGTGAGGGCGTCATAGACGGAAATAGCTTAGATGTGCAGTTATCCAGCGGGCGCATTGAAAGTGTAGGTTTAACAAAGGGACGAGCTGAGATCCCTCAATTGCAACCCAAAGGCGGGGACTTAATTGTTACTGTCGAAGGCGAGGGCGAAATATCCACGCTTCTGACAATCGCGAATAATGAACCCTTCGAGTTTGCGACGAGATACGGCGTAAATCCCGGTGATTTGGCTGGCCAAGGTCAAATAAAGCTAAGGGTTACACGCCCTTTACTGGAGTTTTTTCCACGTGACCGAATTACTTATCAGGTTGACGGAGATTTCTTGGGTGCAAAGGCCCCGTTTTCAATTGGCAGATTTGACATCAAAAATGGCAATGTAAAACTTGATGCAAACAGAGATAGGATGATTTTATCAGGCCCCGTCGACATTGGTCCTTGGCGCGCAGATATGAAATGGATTGAAACATTTGGCGAAGATGCACCGCCCACACAATACTTTATAGGCGGCGTCATAACAGCTTCAGAACTTGATGGCTTGGGGATTGCGTCACGTGGGTGGTTTGACGGCTCTGCGAATGTAAATATTGAAGCCCTAGGTCGTGGCATGAATGTGTCTTCAGCTGCGCTTGATGTGGATCTAACTAATGCGGCTCTGTCGTTAGAGCGAATTTGGATGAAACCTATTAGTGAGCCAGCCCGTTTTATCGGGCAGATTTTACGTGATGAAGAGTCTCGCATAAGCGTTGAAAACGCCCGTCTTTCTAGTGAGGGCATTTCGGTGGAGGGATGGATTTCACTTGAGTCCGATTATAGGCTGAAGTCTCTAGACCTACCAAAAGTCCTGATAGATGGCCTCATAGATGGAGCTGTGCGAGTTAAACCTGATGGTGGCCGACTTAATGTGGAGATGAACGGGCAGTCGCTAGACGTTACTCCATGGACGAGAGACCTTTTTGAAAAACGAGAATCCACTCTAAATATACCGCTGAATTTGAAGGGTACTATAGCAACGCTAACGCTTGATCCTGATTACATCGTTACGAATGCAGGCATCGGTTTTGCCCATACGGGTGAAGCTATTGAATCTGCTAGTCTCAAAGCCAAATCAGAAGGAGAGGGTTTATTCGTAGAACTACGAACTGAAGCAGATTTGAAGCGACAAGTCGAAATCCGAGTTCCTGATGCTTCAAAGGCGGTCGCAGCTTTTATGGGGCTAAATAATACGTCTGGAGGGGAACTTCGTCTTGAGGCCTCGCTTCCGCCTGCAGGAAAGATAGGTGCATTTACGGGTGAGGCACAAATGCGAGACTTCCGTCTGAATGAAGCACCTGCGTTGGCGCAGTTGCTATCACTGGCCTCGCTGACTGGTTTAGCGGATACGCTCTCGGGCGGTAGTATGCAGTTTGATAGGTTCAAGGTACCTTTTACAATTTTGGGTGATGATATCGCTATTCGGGACGCACGTCTTTATGGTCCAGCCTTGGGCATGACAGGTGACGGTGATATAGATTTGGGTTTACGAGTTCTTGATTTCGACGGAACTATTGTTCCCGCTTACACAGCTAACTCAATATTAGGGGACATACCTGTCCTCGGAGATATATTCGTTCAAGAGAAAGATGGAGGTCTATTTGCCTTAACTTACACTGTGAGCGGCCCGTTTGAGCAGACACAAATCGCTGTGAACCCTTTGTCCGCGTTGACGCCCGGTTTTTTACGGAAAATATTCAAGCGAGATCGCTCTGATGTTGACGAAGACCTAAGGCGTAAAATTGAAGAAGTCGCCCCTCGCGTTGAAGGCGAGGTTGAGCGTTAAACGTCAGTAATTTTCAACAAAGCATGTTTCTTTTTGCCGATTGAAATTTTTACAACACCGTCCAAAATATCCGACGTTTGTAGAGATAGTTCATGTGTCTCAACCTTCACGTCATTGAGCTTCAACGCACCCTGCTTGATGTGGCGGCGGGCTTCACCATTGGATCCTGCAAGGCCAACGGTTGTCGCCGCTATCAAAATTCCCATACCCTCGAGTTCAGCCATCGTAACGTCCACAGAAGGTAAACCTGCTGCAGTCTCACCTGATACAAATGTTTGCTGCGCTGTAGACTCAGACAGCTTTGCAGCATCTGCGCCATGGAGCAATGTTGTTGCAGCGTTGGCGAGAGCAATCTTCGCTGTGTTTATGTCTGCTCCTTCAAGGGCTTCTAATGAAGCTACATCCTGTTCCGTCATATCTGTAAATAAACGCAGGAATTTACCGACATCGGCGTCTTCCGTATTTCTCCAGAACTGCCAATATTCATAAGGGCTTCGGGTGAAGTCTTGTCCTAGGGATGGGTCACCATTTAACCAAACGGCGCCGTCGGCTGTTTTACCCATTTTCCCGCCTGAGGCAGTTGTAATAAGGGGCGTCGTAAAACCAAAACACTCTCCGCCTTCCATGCGGCGCGTCAGGTCAACACCTGTCGTGATATTACCCCATTGATCTGATCCACCCAATTGAAGGCGGCAATTATGACGTCGAAAGAGTTCTACGAAATCATAGCTCTGCAAAAGCGGATAATTGAATTCTAAAAATGTCATGGGCTGCTCGTTTTCAAGGCGCCGTTTGACTGTCTCCATTGTCACCATACGATTGATTGTGAATTCTGTGCCAACAAGGCGTAGAAACTCCAAATACCCTAAGTTACTCAACCAATCGTCATTATCGACCATGATGGCCGCGTTATCGCCTTCGAAGGATAAGAACTGAGCAAACACGCGTTTAATGCCATCTTTATTCGAATCTATTTTTTCTTGCGTGAGCATCTGACGAGATTTGTCTTTGCCCGATGGATCGCCGATTTTTGTCGTTCCGCCACCTAACAAAACGATTGGTGTACCACCGCTTTGCTGCAGATGACGCAGCATCATAATTTGAACGAGAGACCCCACGTGTAAGCTGGGTGCCGTGCAATCAAATCCGATGTAACCGACAAGTTTATTGCTCTGAGCGAGCTCATCTAACCCGGCCTCATCCGTACATTGATAGAGGAATCCTCGCCCGACAAGGGTTTGCATAAATGAAGAAGCGTAATTGGTCATAATTTCGGCTTCTAACGGGCAGGAGAGTCGTGTCAAAGGCAAAGGTATGGATAAGGACAGATACATTGCATTGGGCCTCATGAGTGGCACATCGTTAGATGGCGTTGATGTAGCCGTGATTGAGACGGATGGCATCGATATTTTCGGGTTTGGGCCAACGGCAGAAGCCTCTCTATCCCTTGAAGATAAAGCAATTTTGCAATCCGCAACTCAAGATGCACTCAAATGGCGTTTCTCTGGAGCGCCACCAAATAGCTTCGCACGAGCTGAAACTATCATCGATCGGGTTCATCTTGCTGCAATAGGGAAGATGTCCGCTGACATAATCGGTTACCACGGACAAACTATTCTGCATCATCCGCCTGTTAATGGGCAAGCTGGACAAACTCTTCAACTCGGGCGGGGGCAGGTTTTAGCGGACGCTTTAGGTTTGCCTGTTGCCTACGGTTTTCGAACGGCTGACGTTACCGCTGGCGGCCAAGGTGCGCCTTTAGCGCCAATCTATCATGAGGCACTCTGTCGATACTCAAGTCTAGGAGGACGGGTGGCAGTCGTAAATATCGGCGGCGTTTCAAATGTCTCTATGGTTGAAAATGGCGCATTGAAATGGGCAACAGATTGCGGCCCAGGGAACGGACCACTGGATAGTTGGGTGGCAAAGCATGACGTTGGAGAATTTGATCTAAATGGCCGATTATCATTCGCAGGTTCAGTTAATCATATGCTTATAGATCAATGGTTTAATGCCGATTTCTTTAAGAGAAATGTTCCTCGTAGTGCCGATCGATATGATTTTGACGTCTTGAACGACCTAAAGAACTATACGGTGGAGAGCGGTGCTGCAACATTAGCGAGTTTTTGCGCACAATCCATTGCGAGGGACTTGAAGGGAACTGCCCTCGATATGGTTGTCATATGCGGTGGAGGGCGCAAGAACCCTGCAATCATGGCTATGCTAGATATTCACATTGATGCAAATGTGGTCCCAGCAGAAATTGTCGGCTGGGATGGGGACATGCTGGAAGCCCAAGCTTTTGCGTATTTGTCAGTAAGAACGTTGAAAGGCCTGCCTATTAGCTTTCCCGAAACAACAGGCGCGCCCACACCGATGATGGGTGGACGCATTGCTTATCCGTCTCCTTAGCCTTCTAAGAGTTTAGGTTCGCGCGGAGGAGAATAACGCGGGTCCAATGTGTCATCGAGGTAGTCCTCAATAACATCCATCGCTATTTCCAGATGATTCGTGTAGAAATGATCCGCCCCTTCGATACGGACCGTATCGATTTCGTGACCCTTCTGGACACGGATTTTCGATACGACGCGATCAACATCATCTGCAGGAACGATAGGGTCTTCACTGCCATAGGTTACAAGGCCAGAGGCTGGACATGGCGCAAGGAACGCGAAATCATAGGTGTTCGTCGGCAAGCTCATGGAAATAAAGCCAGCGATTTCAGGGCGGCGCATCAAGAGTTGCATGCCGATCCATGATCCAAAGCTATAGCCAGAAACCCAGCTAAAGGGTGCGTTCTGGTTAAAGCTCTGCATGTAATCGAGTGCATAAGCCGCATCTTGCAATTCGCCTTGGCCGTTGTCGTAAACGCCAACAGAACGACCAACACCGCGAAAGTTGAAGCGCAGGACTGAAAATCCGCGACGTTTATACTGCTCATACATAGCAACTGGAATGCGGTGATCCATGTGTCCACCTGCCTTTGGATGAGGTGGAAGGATGAGTGCGCAGGGGGCTTGTGGGTCATCAGAGGGATGATAACGGCCTTCAAGACGACCTTCTGGACCGTTAAAAATGACTTCTGGCATGAGCGTGGCCCTTAATTTTGGTCGAAATTGACCTACATTTTACATGCATTCAATCTTGACTAAATCAGTCGGGATACATAGGTCCCGCCTAACGAATTTGAATTTGTGCGCGCCTCTATCAAGGGTATGCGCAAAAATCCAATGAAACCTGCACTGTGTGCGCCAATTCTGGAGTGAAACTCGCACTGTGAAACTGACCGCTAGAGGACGATACGCTGTAATGGCTGTAGCTGACTTGGCAGCACAGGGTGAAGACGCGTGCGAGTCGCTCTCGTCAATTGGAGCGCGGCAAGGTATTTCGACGACTTTTCTAGAACAGCTTTTCGCCAAGTTGCGCCGAGCAGGGATCGTTACATCTACGCGCGGCGCGCAGGGCGGTTATTGCCTGTCGACTCCGGCAAGCCAAATATCGCTCGATAGCATTATTCGGGCCGTGGATGCAGCGGCAAAAGCGCATGGCTGTAGTCCTGAGACAAAAATTGCCTGCACAGGTCGAACGGATCGCTGTTTGACTCACGACCTTTGGGGCGCGTTGGAAACGCATATCGAAGGCTTCCTAATGTCGATCACCGTTCAGGACGTTGTTGATGGACGTTTGCCGATAGCTGAGGCTGCGGAATGACTCGCCTCTATCTCGATAATAATGCCTCATCTCCTCTGCGAGCCGCTGCGCGTTCGGCCATGGCTGATTGTATTGCGCAATCAGGTAATGCCTCCGCGCAACACCGTGATGGTCAAGCCATGCGAGGTTTGATTGAGCGAGCGCGAGAGAACGTTGCGCTGGAAATGGGTATCTGTTCGCAGGACTTGTTTTTTACGGGCAGCGGCACAGAAGCCGACAACATGGCAATCTACTCAGCGGTTAAAGCTGGATGCAAAACGCTTTTGATTTCAGCCATGGATCATCCAGCGACGATCAAAGCTGCTGAGGCCTTTGGCGAAAAGGTAGAATTCATCCCGGCAGATACGCATGGGCGTACTGATGTGGTGTGGCTAAAAGCGCGCTTGGAGAATTGGGACAAAGCTGATGGACGCCCATTTGTTTCAATAGTCGCCGCAAATAGCGAAACAGGCGTTATTCAGGATATCGAATCAGCAATTGACATCACTCATGATGCTGGTGGGTTGATCCTTGTGGATGCCGTGCAAGCCTTTGGTAAAATTCCGATGGTAGGTCAGGCTGACTATCTAGCAGTCTCTGCACATAAGGTCGGAGGGCCTCAGGGGGTTGGCGCGCTCTATGTGGCCGCAGATGCGCCGTTCACATCCCTCATTCATGGCGGAGGGCAGGAACGCAATCGACGTGCGGGCACAATGAATACGCTTGGTCTTGTAGGCTTTGGCGCGGCAATGTCAGAATTTGATCACAATAAATACACATCTGCGGCTCGGGACCATCTAGAAGCAGGCCTAAAAGCACTTGAGCCAAATCTTACAATTTTCGGAGAAGGCGTGGCACGACTGCCAAATACATCTTTCTTCTCTGTCCTAGATGCGAGTTCCATGACTTTGATGATGTCGCTGGATTTGAACGGTGTTTCGGTCAGTACGGGTACGGCCTGCTCATCAGGTAAAGTTGGCGCAAGCCGCGCAATTACGGCGATGGGTTTGGGCGATAAAGCCCCCAAAGGCGCGATCCGTGTGAGCTTTGGTCATGACCATACTGTCGCAGATGCAGAAAAGTTTCTCCTGCTCTGGGCGCGCATACGTAACAAAGTTAGTCCGAACCAATCAATGGACTCATCGCCAATCCGCATGAACCAGTTTTAAAATATGAGTACGATTATGAACGAGCAGGTTAAAGTTAAAGACAGCATCGACACGGAAACGGTCGAAGGCGTTCGCTCGCTTGAAGCGGATAAATATAAGTATGGTTTCGATTCAGATATCGAACAGGAGTTCGCGCCCAAAGGCTTGAACGAGGATATTGTCCGCTTTATCTCCGCCAAGAAAGATGAGCCGCAATGGTTGTTGGACTGGCGTCTCGAAGCCTATCGGCGTTGGCTGACATTGGATGAGCCTGAATGGGCCATGGTCGATTATCCAAAAATCGATTTTCAGGATATGTATTATTACGCGTCGCCTGTTAAGAAAAAGGAATTAAATTCGCTAGACGAAGTCGATCCTGAAATTCTCGAAATATACAAAAAACTCGGTATCTCGTTGAAAGAGCAAGAGGTTTTGGCGGGTGTCAAAGGCGCGCCAAAAGTCGCCGTGGATGCTGTGTTCGACTCTGTTTCAGTCGTTACAACTTTCAAGGCCGAACTAGCCAAACATGGCGTGATTTTCTGTAGCTTCTCAGAAGCTGTGAAGGAACATCCAGACCTTGTCCGTAAGTATATGGGGTCTGTGGTGCCTGTGACGGATAATTATTACGCGACGCTCAATAATGCCGTCTTCTCTGATGGATCATTCGTTTACATTCCTCCGGGCGTACGGTGCCCAATGGAGCTTTCGACCTATTTCCGCATGAATGCGCAGGGCACAGGTCAATTTGAACGCACATTGATCATCGCGGATAAAGGCTCTTACGTCTCTTATCTCGAGGGGTGCACGGCACCTATGCGGGATGAGAACCAGCTTCATGCAGCTATTGTTGAAATCATTGTCCATGACGACGCCGAAGTGAAATATTCGACTGTTCAGAATTGGTGGCCGGGCGATAAAGACGGTAATGGCGGTGTCTATAATTTCGTGACAAAGCGCGCGGATTGTCGCGGCGAGAACTCCAAGGTAAGTTGGACACAAGTTGAAACGGGGTCAGCCGTCACGTGGAAATACCCGAGCTGCATCCTACGCGGTGATAACTCCCAAGGTGAGTTCTACTCCATTGCGATCACTAATGGACATCAGCAAGCCGACACAGGCACGAAGATGATCCATCTGGGTAAAAACACGAAATCACGCGTGATTTCCAAAGGCATCAGTGCGGGCAAATCTAACTCGACTTACCGAGGTCTTGTTAGCGCCCATAAGAAAGCCACAGGTGCGCGGAATTTCACACAATGTGACTCTCTGCTCATCGGTGATCAATGCGGAGCACATACGGTGCCTTATATTGAAAGCAATACGCCAACTGCGCAGTTTGAGCATGAAGCGACGACATCGAAACTTTCTGATGATCAACTCTTTTATTGCCGTCAGCGCGGTCTGTCGGAAGAAGATGCAGTCGCGCTGTTGGTCAATGGCTTCTGCCGCGATGTATTGCAGAACCTGCCGATGGAGTTTGCTGTGGAAGCGCAAAAACTCGTTGCGATTAGCTTAGAGGGCAGCGTTGGATAATGCGCGGCCTGTTTTTTATATCTGCGCTTGCCTTATTATCGGCATGTCAATCTCAGGACGAGGCTGAAATCGTACCGAACTTTGAAGCTGTAACGCAAGCTTCAATCACGCCGCCAACGCCTGGTCTTCCAGCGGGGCGGTTAGAAGATATAAACTTCTCTGATTATTCAATTGATTTGGCGAACCCGGTTGGGTTGAAAATGGGTGAAAGCCGTTTGGAATCGATTGATAAGATACGTCTTTATTTTGCACCAGAGAACGGGGCAAATATTGTGAAAACAACCTCATCGACATTTGAACGTGATGATGGATCTGTCATGATATTTGCAAGTCATGGCATGCAGGATGATTCAGTAAAAGCCGAAGAAGTCTACGCTGTTTTTTCTGGCCCTAATGGGCCCGATAAATTCAATCAATCACTCGCCGCATATGGCATGCGTATCAAATGCCATCGCGGTGAAAACACAACGAAATGGCAGACCTCTGTCTGTCCATAAGGGAAATTTATAATGTCTAAAAAACCAACACGTCAATTTATCAGTCTTAGCGATGGCGAAAAAAACTATGCGATGTCTCGCGCTGTTGTTCAGGGCGATTGGTGCTTTGTCTCTGGTACAGTCGGTTATGATTACTCTGACGGTTCACTACCAGAAAGCGCCGCTCAACAGGCACAGAACACATTCACAAATATCATGGCCGCATTGAAAGCTGCGAAGTTTGAACTCGGCCATGTTGTGCGCGTGCAATACACCGTCTCTGACCGTAAATATGTCAAAGACGTTCTGCCGATTATCAAAGCCCATTTCGACAATATCTTGCCAGCGGCGACTATGGTCATTGCCGGCATGGTTGACGAAAAAATGAAAATTGAAATCGAAGTAACTTGTTTTAAAGGCGCGTAACGTCTGCATTTGATCCAGTAAATCAAATGCAGTGAAGCGCCGAACCCGTAAGGGTTCTGAACTCGAAAGAAAAAATGAACCAACCCATCAACATCAACGAGAAGTTCTCAAAGTTCAGCGAACATTGGCGACCAAAAATCGTCGCGCAACTGAATGGGCAGGACTTCAAACTCGCCAAGATCAAAGGCAAATATCCGTTTCATGCGCATGAGCATGAAGACGAGATGTTCTTCTGTTGGAAAGGTGAGTTTATTCTCGATTTTGAGGGTGGCGAGAGCGTGCCTGTTGGCGAGGGCGAATGTATCGTCGTCCCCAAAGGCGTCCGCCACCGCCCCCGCGCCGCAGAAGAATGTCTCATCTTTCTGATTGAACCAAATGGCGTGAAGAATAATGGCGATGCAGTTGTTGACTCAGTTTACGATGCGCCGATGGGGGAGTGGGTGTGATGGAAACTTACCTTCCTTATATTTCCCCTTTGATTATCGCGATTATTGCTTCTGGGATAACTTACTTTGCTACAAAGAGGCGGATTAAGCTCGATGCGACTGTCGAAATATGTAGATTTCGTGAAAAATGGTTGGAGCAATTGCGAACTGAGGTCTGTGACTTGAACACTCTATTTGTGAAGGCGCATCATGACCTTCTTAGTTCGGAAGAACGGCAAGCTTTTTACCGTCACATGAACAAAGTGATGTTGTTGGTGAGTGATACAAACCCGCATTGGCCTGAATTGAAAAAAAGCATGGGAGAGATGTTTGACCGTGCTCTTGGAAAAAAGAAGATGTCCGAGAATGGTGATTACGAACCATTTATCTTGGTTTCTAAAAAAATCCTCAAAGCTGAATGGAACGAAATTCAGAATATGCTTTACGAAAAGAACAAATAAGATGCTAAAAATCAATAATCTCCACGTTGCCGTTGATGACGGTCAGAAACCTATCCTGACGGGGCTTTCTCTCGAGGTACCCAAGGGTGAAGTCCATGCGATTATGGGCCCGAATGGCGCCGGTAAATCGACGTTGTCTTATGTTCTGACGGGGCGTGATGGATATGACGTCACGGACGGAACGGTCACATTGGACGGCAAAGACTTACTGGATATGGAACCTGAAGAACGCGCAGCTGCGGGTGTCTTCTTGTCCTTCCAATATCCGTTGGAAATTCCTGGCGTTCCGACCATGACGTTCTTGAAAACCGCACTCAATGCGCAACGCAAAGCGCGCGGCGAGGAAGAGATGAAAGCGCCTGAATTCCTCAAGAAGGCGCGGGCCTTGGCCAAAGAGCTTAAGATGAAGCCTGAAATGCTGAAACGTCCGCTCAATGTCGGGTTCTCTGGCGGCGAGAAAAAGCGCATGGAAATTTTCCAGATGATGATGTTGGAGCCGAATTTCATTGTCATGGATGAAACAGATTCTGGTCTCGACGTGGACGCGCTACGTATTGTTGCTGACGGCGTGAACAAGCTCCGTTCGCCAGACCGCGGCATGCTTATCATCACGCATTACCAACGTCTTCTAGACTATATTGTACCCGATCGCGTGCATGTCCTCGCCAAAGGCGGAATCGCGGCCAGTGGTGATGCAGAGTTTGCAAAGAAACTCGAGAACGAAGGCTATGACGCATATGCCGCTTAGTCTCAAAACACTCCCCAACCGCCGCGATGAGGCCTGGAAATGGTCTGACGTTAGCCGCGCCGTCTCCAATGACGTACAAGGTGCAGATACCTCCGCGCCCGTCCAAATTTTCGTGCCTGAAGGTGTTACAGTCACGCGGACCGATGCCGCAGCAACAGCGGCGAATGATACAAGTCTCGTCAAACTGGCGTCGCAATATGCGGGTCAGGTTTGGAACATTGTGGTTCCTGACGGATTTTCGTCTGAAAACCCAATTCAAATCGAAGGCCTCACCAACGGTCATGCTCAAATTTCTTTGAGCTTAGGAAAGGGCGCATCCGTTCAATTGGTCGAGCATTATGATGGGCAGGCAGGGGCATTCGTGAACTCTCACCTGAATGTCAAACTCGCTGAAGACGCTCTCTTGGACCGTGTCATTGTCCAAACAGACCCAGATGACTGCGTACGGATTTCCACGACCCATGTGACGGCATGGGCAAAGTCAGAACTTCGACAACATACATTGGCGTTTGGCGGGAAACTGTCGCGACTAGAAACGCGCATGGCAGGAATGGGCGAGGGCGTGAAAGCGACCATAAACGGTGCATATCTTCTTGATGGTGCGCGTCATTGCGACATGACGAGTTATATAGATTTAGCTTGTCCCGATGGTCATATTCGCCAATCGGTTAAGGGGGTTACGGCGGATAAATCGCGCGGTGTATTCCAAGGAAAATTCCACGTTCGCCGTCCGGCGCAACATACGGATGCGCGGATGCGGCATGATTGTATCATGTTGTCTGACACGTCAGAAATTCGGTCGAAGCCAGAGCTTGAAATCTACGCCGATGATGTTGTGTGCGAACATGGCAATACCATTGGGGCGTTAGATGAAAGCGCGCTGTTCTACATGCGACAACGCGGCATTCCACTCGCACAAGCGCGGGCTATGCTAACTGAGGCCTTCCTTGCGAGCGTATTTGATACGCTTGAGGATGAAGTCATGCGTGAGAGCTTGCTAGAGAAGTTGCGGGCTTGGCTTGAGGCTACGGTCTAGGTGGAACTTACGCGCTATATCCTTTGCGCAGTGATGCTCATCACAGCGGTTCCTGTCTATGATTGGGCTAAGCGTAAGTCAGTTCCTGTGTGGGTTGCGTTGGTTGGTTTTGCGTGTGTTATGATATTTTTTTGGTTCGCATTTGGATTAGTTGGCGGAATTTATGCATAGTGCCTTTGATATAAACGCCATTCGCGCGCAATTCCCTATCCTCGCGCGCGAGATTAATGGCTACGCGCTCGCCTATCTCGATAATGCAGCCTCGGCGCAAAAGCCTACAGCTGTCATGGATGCGATGAAGGGGCAGTCTGAACGCGCCTACGCCAATGTACATCGCGGTCTTCATACAATGGCGAATGAGACGACAGAGGCATTTGAAGCCGCTCGCGGCAAAGTCGCGGCATTCCTAGGCGCGCCGTCCTCGTCGAACATCGTGTTCACACGCGGTGCTACGGAAGCCCTGAACCTCTGCGCTTATGGGCTGTCGCATCTCATCGAGCCGGGAGATGAAATCATCATTTCCCAGATGGAGCATCATTCCAATATCGTGCCGTGGCATTTCCTCCGCGAGCGTTACGGCGCGGTGATCCGCTTTGTACCTGTCACAGAGGAAGGCGCGCTCGACCTCGACGCGTTTAAATCCATGCTCGGCGAGAAAACGAAAATCGCCTCCATTGTCCACATGTCCAATGTCCTAGGCACGGTGAATCCGATTGCGGATATCGCAAAATGGGCCAAAGCCGCGGGCGCGGTGATGATCTCTGACGGTACGCAGGCCGCCGTGCATATGGACGTCAACGTCCAAGAGCTTGGTGTCGATCTTTATTGTATGACGGGACACAAACTCTACGGTCCGACGGCTATTGGCGCGTTATATGGTACATCCGATATTCTTGAAAAGATGCAGCCTTTTAACGGTGGCGGCGAAATGATCGAAGACGTGTTTGAAGACCGCGTGACCTATAATGAGGCACCTTATAAATTCGAGGCTGGTACGCCGCCTATTTTAGAAGCCATAGGCCTTGGAGCTGCGATCGATTGGATTACACAATTTTCGAGTGAAGACATACGCCAGCACGAAATGGCACTCTATAACGCAGCGCGGGACGGGTTAGCAGGTATGAATTCCGTGAGGGTTATCGGTACGACTTCAGATAAAGGTCCCGTCCTATCCTTTACACTTGAGGGAGCACATGCGCATGATTTGGCGCAAATTCTCGATAAATATGGTGTCGCGGTTCGGGCAGGCCAGCATTGCACGCAGCCTCTCATGGCACGTTACAACATTCACTCAACGGCCCGTGCTAGTTTCGGCATTTACAATACATTGGACGAAGCAGACCGCTTTGTTGCAGCTGTGCGCAAAGCGGCGCTCTTTTTATCCTGACCTGCAGGGACTATATCTAGGACATGGACACCACTATGACAGATCGACAAAGACAGGCAGAAGCCCTTGCGAACTCCCAAATTCCTGGGCTTACATCAGAAAATGATGCGGGCACAGTCGTTGCACCTGCAAGAGACGTTTTGGATGTGTCTGGCGCGCCAGTTGAAGCCCCGACAGAGGCCGAAATTGAGCGAATAACGGAAGACGTTATCAATCAACTTAAATCCGTATATGATCCAGAAATACCGACGGATATCTATGAGTTAGGGCTTATTTATAAAGTCGAATTGGAAGATGATCGGTCCCTAAATGTGACCATGACACTGACGGCTCCGGGCTGCCCTGTTGCAGGGGAAATGCCAGTTTGGGTTCAGGAGGCTTGCGAAGTCGTTGCTGGCGTTCGCCGTGTTGAAGTTAGCATGACATTTGATCCGCCATGGACACCTGATCGTATGAGTGATGAAGCTCGTCTTGAATTGAATATGCTATGACCACGACAACCCGAACCCGCCGTCCACGCCCGAAACTTGTTACATTGACTGACGAGGCGGCTACGCGTGTGCGTGAAATTTTGGATGAACGCGGCGAAGGTTATCTACGTGTTGGCGTCAAAAATGGCGGCTGCGCGGGCATGGAATATATGATGGACTACGTTGCTAAACCTGAAAAATTTGACGAAGTTGTCGAAGATAAGGATGTTCAAATTGTTGTCGACGCAAAGGCTGTTCTGTTCATTCTTGGGTCTGTCGTTGATTATGAAACAACGATTTTACATAGCCGGTTCACATTCAAAAATCCGAACCAGACCGATGCTTGTGGCTGCGGCGAAAGCGTAACAATTGTTCCTGCGGTCTTCTAGGCTTGCACGTTTTACTGCACTTATTCTCTAGTTCTAATTCTCGCGGTAAAAGTCAAAAGTGACATCAATATTTAGGCTACCGATCCCCATTGAGAGGTCGTAGTCTGGCATCTCGTATAAAAAATCCAAGCGAATGGTTTGCTCGTCAATATCTCCATTGCGTTGACGGATACCTTGTGCGCGACCAAAATTCATAATCTGGGTCGGCGCACCCGTCAGATCACCAAGGTCATCAACGCCGCTTACAATTTGAATATTCGCAGCATTTGCGCGTGATCCGAATTGGAACCCGCCATCATTCCCTGAAGCTGAAACATTCGGAGTCAGTTTTATATCGCCGAGCTGAATTGTGTCGGCAAAATCGCCTGTAACAGCTTGAATTGACGCGAGCGCGCGAAGGCTGAAACGTGTGTTTCGAGAACTTATGAAAAAACTATGTGAGTAGGATCTGCCAGGGCCATCCAATAGAATGTCAGTATTCGGGTTTAGGGAAAACGCACCAAATGTATCGCCAGCGTCTAAAAAACCGTCTCCATCATCAAATGCAGATTGGCTGATGTTGGTACCATCTTGCGACAGTCCAAACATGAAACTTTGGTCTGAGTTTGGTCCGACTGCACCATTTCCGCCGAGCTCTCCAGTTACATTCGTATTTCCCGCTCGAACATAAAAGTCGATCATTTGCCCACCTATGGGCACGCAACAAGAATTACTCGCGAAAAGCCAATTGTCGTAAATGTCAAAATTCTGTCCATCATGCACGACTGCGCAGCCATAGGTTCGACACCAAAAATCAGTATCGAGAAAACTGGCTTGCGCTTCGGTGGCGACACATGTGAGCGCAAAGCCTGTCAGACATATGTGCTTAATTCGCGACATAATCCAACGTGTTTACAGGGACACTTGTCGCCCGAAATTTATTTTGCGGGGCGAAGGTATTGTTCAAATCAAAATCAATCGTGTATTTGCCAGACTCTAGCTCAGCCATTTCATTCATAGTGATGTTATAGGTGCGTGTACCTCCATCCAGAACGACGGCGTTCAATGGAGTTTCAGCGACGATATCGCCAGCTTGATCTTTTACAAATGCAGTGCCCTGTAGGCGCGCATGTGCATCACCCTCATTTTTGATATGCATTGTGACGAGGCCTGGTTTTTCAGAATTTAAAGCGACACTCGTAACCTCGGGTAAACTCTTGGACGGTGTGAGGGTGAGGTAGAAAAGTGATGTCAGTTGGTATCTGTTCCAGACACCTGACACTTCACCTCGGTCGTCCAATTCCGGCAACATCGTCGTTGCCATAAGAGCGAAGCGGTGATCGCCTTTTTCTTTAATTTTATAAGGTGCTGAAATCTCAACCGTGATGTCTTGCGAGGTCTCCGGCTTCAATGTGACAGCAGCAGGGGAGAACCTAACCCATTCGGCAGCAGAGCGATCTGTATCGCCGGGGGCATCTAGAATCAGTTGCCCATTATCGTCAAGCGACCAATCCGCAAGCGCCATTGTAAGGCTAATCGTTTTTGTTTTGTGAACATTCCCGACTGTCACAACTTGTCTCTGGCGGTCACCCGGTTTGATCGTCATTTCAACTGTTGAAGGCTGGACGCCAACACCAAAGGCCTTAGCAAGCGGTGCATATGCAACAGACGCTAAAAATGCTGTGCTGCAGGCAAGAGCAAAAAGAGTACGAGTGTGGCCCATAAGAACATCCAAAAAAGTCGAGTTTTTCTGAATGCAACGTCTCAAAAAAGGCTTTCCGCTCGGTTAATTTTAGAGATTGATATACGGACGCTTATTCTTGTTCATCTAGACGTCAGGTTTCGAGAATTGATCCAGAATCTAAAAGAACCTCAAAGCCTAACTTTGAGGTTCTTTTTGCCTGTCTGATGCGTATCGCATCTAGCTTTATATCAATTCTCAAGCAGACCTGGAGACGCCGCGGCAATCATCGCGGCTTGTAGTTTTTCAAAGGCACGGGCTTCAATCTGGCGGATACGCTCTCTGGACACGCCATAAATCTTTGCAAGACCTTCCAGTGTCATTGGTTTTTCTGCCAAACGGCGTTTGGAAATAATATCGCGTTCACGATCATTCAAATCGGACATTGCATCCTTCAAGAGATCCATGCGCGCTTCATGCTCTTGGCTTTGACCCAAAGTCTCTTCTTGTGAGTCAGACTCGTCGGTTAACCAATCCTGCCATTGAGCAGACCCATCTTCGCCGCCGATTGTTACGTTGAGAGAGCTGTCGCCTCCGCCAGACATACGTCGGTTCATGGAGGTGACTTCTGTTTCTTTCACGCCGAGGTCAGTTGCAATTTTTGTCAAATGTTCTGGACGCAGGTCACCTTCCTCTAAGGCTTTCATTTCGCCTTTCATACGACGCAAATTAAAGAAAAGTTTCTTCTGAGCTGCGGTTGTACCCATTTTGACTAGGGACCAAGATCGCAGGACATATTCCTGAATAGCTGCACGGATCCACCACATTGCATAAGTCGAAACTCGGAATCCCTTGTCTGGATCGAACTTCTTGACGGCCTGCATCAGTCCAACGTTGCCCTCGGAAATGACTTCGCCAATGGGCAAGCCATAACCGCGATACCCCATCGCAATTTTTGCAACGAGACGGAGATGTGATGTCACCATTTTCTCTGCAGCGGCGGTATCACCATCTTCGACCCAGCGTTTAGCAAGGCGAAATTCTTCCTGTTTTTCTAACATTGGAAATTTACGAATCTCTTGCAGATATGAGTTCAGGCCCTGCTCGGGTGATAAAGCCACGGACAGTTTCATATTCCCAGTGTACGACGCATCCCGTGCGGATGATTTGGTCGTAAGTGTTTTTGTTTCAGCCATTAGACAATGCTCCTCCAGCGATAACATATAGGAAACGTCTAGCAGGTTTAAAGGGTTCTACGTCTGAACTCTTTTTAACGCTTAGTTGATTGGTAAGTCCGTCAGGACATCCAATAGATGTTGCATGTCCGGCGGCAAGGGGGCTTCAAAACTATGAAACTCTTTCGTGACTGGGTGGACAAACCCTAAATGACGCGCGTGGAGTGCCTGACGTTTAAACGCCGCAACAGCAACGCGTACTGCTTCTTCAGCAGGTTTATTCGACGAGGCGTAAGCGCGTTGTTTCCCATAGAGAGGATCACCTAGCAAAGGGCAGGCGATATGTGCAAGATGGACACGGATTTGATGCGTGCGGCCTGTTTCAAGCTGGCAGTCTAGTTGGCTAACTTTGGGTGTCCCAATGCTCGCATGTTGGGCGCGACCAAACCCTTTCAAAAACTTATAATGAGTCACAGCATGACGGCCAACGTCAGAGGCTTCCATATCTCCCATTGTTCCGCGCACAACAGACTGCTTTTTTCGATCATTCGGGGAGCGCGCCAGACGCGACTCAATACGTCCTGAACGAGGCTTTGGTATGCCACGGACAAGGCAAGTGTAAACGCGTTCAATAGAATGTTTTGCAAATTGCTTGGATAGGCCTTGATGCGCCTTGTCGGATTTGGCCGCGACCATGACCCCTGATGTGTCCTTATCTAATCTGTGAACGATGCCTGGCCGCATAACACCGCCAATGCCCGACAGACTGCCAGCACAGTGAAATAGGAGTGCGTTGACAAGCGTGGCACTACGTGACCCTGGAGCAGGATGAACAGTCATGCCGGCAGCTTTATTCAGTACGATCAAATGATCATCTTCGAAAAGGATATCTAGAGGAATATTTTCTGGCATAGGCGTGTCATCTACGGGCGGTGGTACGCGCACAGCATATTCAATATCAGCGCGAACTTTACGAGTGACCTTGGAGATAATGTCTCCATTTGCGCGCACATTTCCGCTTTCGACTAAATCGCGGATGCGAGACCTAGACAGCTCTGTCCAGCTTGATAACCATTTATCCAAGCGTTGCCCTTCGTCCGCGATTTCCGCTGTCCTTGCGTTCCATGTGCCTTCAGTGTTTGTCATGTCGCGGCCATAAGCGGGCTTGTGCAGAAGGGCAAGCTGATAGAAAAGCAGCCTGCGCTTTTGCTACCCTTTAAGGGCTGCAGAACAGAGCAAGTAGGCGCGTCCATCGGGAGAACCAAATGCCGCCCTCAGGGCAGGTGCTGATGGCGGTGTATTGCCGATTGACTGACTGAAATCTGCATGGAAACGCTCGACGTCTGCGGCAAGTACGTTATCGGCAGCAATGCAGCCGCGCAAATGAGCAACGGCGTCGGGGAGGAGCCCTGATACAACTGAGGCTAATCCAGCCTCTCCGCTATTAATGCGAGCCTGTGTTGCATCTAATATTGTGCCTTCATCGACAAAGGCTGACGGCGAGAGTTGCAGGCTATTCAGACGCTCAATAATGTCGATCTGCGGCACATCTATGCGCTGGTTTTGCGGTGTGAGTTCAGCCGGTTCGATCGTATCTGGACGTTCCAATCCTCCAAGCATGTCTCGCCATCTCCAGCCACTTGTGTGGTCTTTCTCATTTTTCCGGCCAAAACCTTTCTTTGAGTTGACGAGAGGGTCTGTATGGGGTTGTCCAGGGCGGGATATTACATCAGGCTCAAAATTCATAATACCAGCATCTGGCGTCTCAATTTCCATATCCATGCCTAAATTTAGGGGTGCCTCGTCAATCGCGGTAGAAACAACACTCGGCCCACGTAGTTTTACCGACACAGGCGGTTCAACCGGAGGAAAATCAGAGTCTAGTGGCTTTAGATGCAGGCGAGCGGGCTTGAGATCAGGTTCAGGTATAGCATCAGCGGAATCGCGCAGACCATTAAGCCTAGACTGTAATGTTTGTAGCTCTGTCTCCATACGGCCAAAATCACGGCGCATTTGCGCGAGGTTCGCTTCGACTACGCGTGCCGTCTTACCTTGCGACGCAAGGGTGTCATCTTCAGCTTGTTTGAACTGGCTTGAAAGACGCTCATATAAGTTTTTTAACTCAGTCTCGCGTGCATCCGCCGCAGACTGCATTTCAGATAATAGTAAGTTACCAAATCCAATCGTCGCCTGCAGGTCAGACATTTTCGCCTGTGTATCCGTGTTTAAAGTTGTGAGTGCGGCGCCGCGCTCCGTGAGTTTTGCTTCAGCCTCAATGAGTTGCTTAGTTGAGCTTCCTAAGTCGGAGGTGAGGGCGTCGGTCGCTGTATCGAGCTTACGGCTAACATCTCCTAATTTGGAAATTTCCTCACCGATTTTATCCGTTCCTTTTGTTATATTCAGTTCTGTTGCTGACGTAGCTTCCGTTAAGCTAGCCCCAGCTTTCGATAAGCGTGTTTCCGCATCAACACAGACGGCTTCCAATCCTTGGCTTGTTTCAGCGATTTGTGCGGAAAGACTGCCCATTTGCGCGTCAAATGTTCCAGAAATACTCTCTAAGGCCTGCCGCTGTAGCGTTAGGTTTCGGCCTACATCTTCCGAACGACCAGACAGTTGCACCCCTGCCGCATCTAAGGCTTGGCTTTCACGGGTTACGGCGGTTTGAACGCCTTGTAAGACTTCAACTGTACTCGCTAGTTGTATGTTTAATTTTGATATTTCTGTACGAATGCCGCCTGCTAATGTTTGCGTGCGTGTAAGTGCCTCTGTTTCAGGTGACACGAGAATATCAACAGATTTAGCAAGTTTTAAACTTTGTTGTTTTAAGGTGTTCAGACGTTTCAAAGCGATGCTGAGTACGACTAAGAGTGCGAGCGGGAGCAGCAAAAGCGTCATCAGGCCTGCTATCGCAAACAGGCTGGGTGCGTTTTCTAACATAGGCATGCCGAAATACAGGCCTGCGCCGACTATATAAAGTACGCCAAACCCAATTATGAACCAAAGGCCCCACCCAGATATATTAGAATTATCTTCTATATAAGGTGCTGGTGGAGCGGATTGTGGGCGGACTTCGTTTCGTGTCACAAAATCAGGGACTGTTTCCGCTTGAACGGCAGGCGATTTTGTCGTGATTGCTTTTGAATTTGATCTATTTTCTATGGGCTGCACGATGTCAGATGCACTGGGTTCACGTCTAGTGGCTTCATCGCCCGTATTCGTCACTGCATCTGCGACAGGTTCGATTGAGAAGATTTTTTTCGTTATATCTGACACTTTTTTCCCCTGTGTCCTAGAAAAGCTGCTCCCGCTTAACAGGATATTCTACTCTTTCCACTATCAGAGCCTCACGCAAGGGAAAAGCGGCGAAGACTGACAGTCCCAAGCGATGTGAATGGGCTGGGTATGACTATGACAATGAATAATCCGCGCAAGGCTGCGCGCTTTTCTGACGATGACATGAGGCAATGGTTGTCTGGAGGACTAAACCGAGATGACAGACGCCTTGCTTTGTTCGACCAATTTGGCGAACCCGTTAATCCAGACATGGTTCGCAGGGCAATTGCGGCGAACCTAGCGGAACCTTGGTTTGCTAATCCGATGCGCCCACAATGGACCGTGTGCCGTTTGACGTCTCGGGGTCGCGCCGTTTTGGACCCCCACGCCGCCACCATATAATCACGACAAGTGTTCCGAGAACGAGCACAGTTGAGATAGAGTCTTTGACGGGGTCTGTGCCCGTTAGGAAAACCGATGGTGTTGGGAGAACCGAGTTCTCATAATTCATGATAATCGCGGCAAAGCAGTTATTGCCCGCATGAATACCGATGGCTGTTTCCAAGCCATCATCCAGCCACACAATCAGGCACATCGCAAAACCAAAGAAAAAATATCCGCTCATGACAATTGGTAATGTCCCTGATGCGGCACCTTCTAGGGCCTCGGGATTAGAAAGGTGCAGCGCCATAAAGGCTAATGATGTCAGTGTGAAAGCAATCCACTTATTCTTCAGCAGATGCGTCAGCCCTTGATTGAAATATCCACGAAAGACAATTTCTTCCGTGGCAGATTGCAATGGAATGAAGAGCAACGAAACGAGCGCGTAAATCCAAAACTTCCCGCCAGCAAAAATATACTGAACCTCAATGATGCCCAACGCATTTGCGGCAAGTGAAAAACCGCCCAACACAGCCCAGGTTAAGAAGAAACCCTCAAGAACACGAGGAAGCCTAAAACGGCTTGCGGCAGTGAGCATTGATCTAATTGTGCGTTTATGTATTTTCCTCTGGCAGAAGAAAAGCGTCACAAGCCCCGCTGGGAACGTCAGTAAGAATAGGCCGAAGGCAATGGGTGAAGCGCCCATAATTTGACCGATTACATCCATGACAGCGGAGTTGTCAGATCCACGCGAGCCCAAAATAGACGTTATAATACAAAGGGTGATCGCAATGCCTGCAAGCGTTCCGCTGATTGTCCTCGCTTTTCCATCATGCGTTAATGCAACAATTATTGCGGCCGTCGCGGCGAGACCACTCATCATAGAAATAGAACTCATCTGTTCTGCCGACTCCGATGCGGCCACACTACTAAATGCATTCATTAGGTTATCGATGAGCGGGGGGTTTGTGAAACTCGCAATGATAGGAAGCGGAATTAACAAAATAGTTTGTAAGATAACCCAACCGACAAACGCCAACCACGTCACAGCGATCCATGACCACCAGCGTGATTCCCCTAACTTTGTTTGCGAAAAATAATCCATGAGAAACCGCTAACATATGCGGATGGGATGTCTAGTATCTAGACTATGACTGATTCACCTGAAATTGATTTTGATCATTTGAACAAATATGTCGGGGGGGAGCCTGACCTAACGCGCGAAGTTTTTGGCCTGTTCAGAAATCAAGTTGAAATGTGGGGGCGGGGCTTACGTGCCGACTCCGATGATGAAGTTTGGTCAAGTGTCGCGCATTCCCTCAAAGGGTCAGCCAGAGCTGTTGGTGCAATGAAATTGGCTGAAGCCTGCGAAAAAGCCGAAGTTCTAATTGGTGATGACCGCCGTCCTGGGGCGCGCGAAGTCGCAGTTGAAGCCCTAGAGCATCGCATTTCTCAAGTTTTGAGCGAGATTGTACACTGGGAATATAAGGATGATATGCGGCGTTTGCGATCTGAGTAACGCTTAAATTTAGAGTGGCGCATACAGAAAAGGCCGCTCCCTAGGGAGCGGCCAATCCTTTGAACAAAGCGTGCGTGAAACGCTTGTTTGATTATCGCCCTATGGGACGAAGATTGTGTAAGTGACGTCGGCAGAAATTGTACCGGAACCCATCGACAGATCGTAACCTGCTGCGCCGCCAAAATCATAGACATTGTCGAAACGAACAGACTGATCAGCCAAAGAACCAACAGAGGCTGCTGTGCGGACTGTTCCGTCAAAGACTTTAAGACCGTTTGGACCTGCGCTTGCAGTTGTCAAAAGATCAAGTGTTGCGCCTGTATCTAAGCCATTATCGAATGTGCCTGGAACTTGTGAATCGACGCCGTAGCTAAGAGATCCAACAGTCTGCGCGGAACCAGCTTGCAAGCTCATGGAGAGCGAGATGTCGTCAAGTCCGACAGTAGCGTCAGCTGAGAAGTCACCTGTTTTAGTCAAGTTGTCAGCAACAGCATAGATGTCGAAGGCAGCATTGGATGCAACAAAGAAGCTGCTTGTATGTGATGCTGTTAGACCCGTTACGTCTGTGCTTCCGTCGATGCCGAATGCACTTAGTGTATCTGTTGCGTCAAGAACGCCAGCGCCAGCGCCCGCTGTGTCTGTGTATGTAGCTGATGCACCAGTTGCGCCAGTGATTGGGTTGCCACCAGCAACAGAGGCTGTCGATGCGCCATCAACAGGTGTCAAAGACCCTGTGATAACAGTGTTTACATTACCAGCAATGAGGTCGGCGCCAGCACTACCGGAAGCCGGTGTGAGCAACACGAAATCAGAGACGACAGGAGCAGTTGTTGCGCTGTCATCAGCACCCCAAACTACAACAACACCAAGGACCTGAAAGAAAGGACGGTCGATAACGGACGCATAAGCCGTACCAGCCATCAGCGAAGCGGCTACACCGCCAGCAAGAGCAAGTTTTTTAAAAGACATTTACATAGTTCCCAAAGTTAATCCGGGTCATCCTCCCGGTCCCCATCTTCTTAAGGTAACAAAGTTTCACGTAAGTAACGGAATGCGGTCAACCAAAGTTCAACGTTAAGGGTTAATCATATGTTACGAAGTTCACTCGGGCGTTTGCGCCGCAAATGTATCGCAACTCTGTCCCAGATAGGCCCCAATCTGGACACGAATCATATATAACAGTCAGGTAACTAAAGACGCATGGGGCATAAAATGAAGATGACTGCAATAAAGTTTCTTTCCGGCATTCTGCTCTTCTTATTTGCGGGATTGGTAGGGTATCATTTTTTTCCAAGCCCTAACGGGTCTATGTCCAGTCAAAAGGCAAGCCACTCGTCAGCTGTAGGAACAGTCATAGATCGCTCTATAGAGGCAACGCCTCAGAAGAGAGGTGAAGTTGATCTTGAACCAGATTTAACTTCAACCAATACATCCACGTTTTTACGGTACCTCGCTTTAGAGACGCAGGAACAGAATGGAGACATGCGGGCGTGTCTCTCTTTTGATGCAGAATTTAACGCGGCTAAAGAATCCGATCTAAAGCCCTTTATCCGACTCACCCCCAAGGTACCGTTCTCTCTAGATGCTCAAGCCAAGCGTATCTGTATTCTCGGACTTGATTTCGGGCAGGATTATGACGTCGAAGTCTTGAAGGGCCTGACGGCAGATAACGGCGTAAAATTAAAGAATGCCCGCCGTCTTAATTTTACATTTGAAGACAAGCCTTCATTTGTTGGCTTCGCGGGGGAGGGTATCATCCTGCCCGAGACCAAAGGCGCGCGCGTCACGCTAAAGACCGTAAATGTAGACCGCCTCGATCTGAAATTATATCGTGTGAATGACCGCATTCTTTCGCAACTTTCACCCAATAAAGGTGAAGGCGGAACGGCAGATCAATATATTCCTACCTATGATGCAAGCTCTCGCCGTGTTGAGGTTTGGTCTGGAGAGCTTGCCGTAGAAGAAAACCGTAATGCAATTATCGAAACACCTTTCGACTTGCAGGATAAAATTGCGGGTAAAGGCCCTGGCGCTTACATTCTCATCGCTGAACATATTGTTGAAGGGCAACCCGAATATCGACGTGCCAAAGCCATGCGTTGGCTAATTTCCACGGACCTCGCGCTCTCAAGCTATCGCGGGTCAGATGCGCTTCACGTGGCTGTACGCTCTATAAAAGAAGCTCGTCTTAAGGCTGGGGTAAGGCTTGATCTAATCGCGAATAATAACGAACAACTGGCTGAGGTCATTACGGACAGCCAAGGACGTGCTGTGTTTGACAATGCGATATTGTCAGGGTCAGGTCCGCTAAAACCACGCATGATTATGGCCTATGGCCCAGACGGGGACTACGCCGTTCTCGATCTCTCTCGTGCTCCACTCGATCTGTCTATGATGGATGTTCAAGGACGCGGCGTGACGGGACCTTTCGATCTCTATACTTTTACGGAACGCGGAATTTATCGCCCAGGACAGACTGTTCATCTGACGGCTTTACTTCGTGACAACAATGCACAGGCCATAGAAGGACGTGTTCTCACTCTGAAAGTAACACGGCCCGATGGCGCGGAAGAATTAACACGGACGCTCAAAGATGAAGATGCGGGCGGTTATGTTACAGCAATAGACCTTCCCGCGCAGGCCGCGCGGGGTACGTGGGGTATAGAACTTGCCGTTGAAGGCACAGACACACGGATTTACGAGACTATTTCAGTTGAGGATTTTGTACCGCAACGCCTAAAACTGACATTACTGCCGGAAGAACAGCCTATTCTTAGGCCCAATGTGGCGCGCGAGATTACTTTGGATGCGCAATTTTATTATGGTGCACCAGGATCAAACCTCGAAACGGAATCTGAATTCCGCATTCAAAAAGACCCTAATCCATTCCCAAAATTCAAAGACTATGACTTTGGTGATGTAACCGAAGATTTCCGTGAGCAGATTGTCGATGTGACTGTCCCGACAACGAATAAGGACGGGCAATCTCGCCTACGCGTTAAACTAGGCTCCTCTGATGCAAAGTCTTCATATCCTCTTCGTGCCTCGTTCATAGCGGGCGTCGCTGAACCAGGCGGACGATATGTGAGAGAAAACCTGTTCATTCCAGTCCGAGGTCAGGAGAGTTATGTCGGGTTCAAATCTCGTTTTGGTGAACGCGCGGAACGCAATAGACCTGCGCAAATTGACCTAATCGCGCTGACCGCTGAAGGGAAATCTAAACCCGCGAAGATCACATGGACCCTGAATGAGGAAGATCGTGACTATAACTGGTATCGGCATCGCAATCGGTGGCAATATCGCGTTCGCACGACAGATGCCTTTATTGATCAAGGCGAAGTGGCAATCGGAATAGACACGCCAGCTCTTTGGTCAAAATCGCTTGATTGGGGAAGTTACCGCCTAGATGTGAAAACCGACGCTGGCGAAACAGCGTCTTACCGCTTTGGTGTGGGGTGGTCCAATCAGGGGCAAAGCGATAGCGATGCGCCAGACCGCATCCTCGTCGGTGCCACGGACTTACCGACAAAACCGGGCGGCGCTGTAACGCTAAACCTTAGTGCCCCTTATTCAGGCCGCGGCGATATCGTGATTGCAGATCATACCGTGCGTTCTATCCGAACCGTAGATATTCCAGAAGGCGCATCCTCCGTTCGCATTCCTTATGATCCATCTTGGGGTCATGATGTTTATGCTATGGTGACGCTTTACACACCGCTCGATGCGAAAAAACGTCAAGGCGTAAAACGCGCAGTCGGCCTCACACATATCGCGCTGGACCGTGGTTCACAAACTCTTGGCGTCGCAATCAATACAGCTGAGCGCGTTGCGCCTCGAACGAAATTGGACGTTCCAATTGAACTAACAGGGGCAGCTTTAGACAAAACGGCTTGGATCAGTCTCGCAGCTGTTGATGAAGGCATTCTCGCACTGACGGGTTTTGAATCGCCAGATGCGCCGGCCGCTTTCTTCTCAAAGAAAGCCTTCGCACTGGATATTCACGATGACTACAGCCGAATATTAAACCCATATCTCGCCAATGGCCCAACACGTAATGGGGGCGACAGTATTGGCGGGGCAGGGCTTACCGTTGTTCCAACAAAAACAGTTGCTCTGTTTCAGGGTGCAGTCAAAGTTCGAAACGGCAAAGCGGTCGTATCGCTCGACTTACCTGATTTCAACGGTGAGCTACGCTTGATGGCGACGGCGTGGACGACATCATCAGTCGGCAGTGCATCTACATCGATCAAAGTACGAGATGCGGTTCCCGCCAATTTGGCGTTGCCACGATTCCTCGCGCCAGGTGACCAAGCTGTTGCCACACTTTCGCTGGATAATATTGACGGCGATGCAGGTGCTTACAGAACGATGGTCACGGGCGAAGGTTTACTCACGCCTATTAATTCCGTTTTCGACCTTTCGCCGGGAACCCGCGACCAAACGGGGATTAACATCAGTGCCACTGACGTCGGAATTTATACCCTAAAGTCAGATATTAAAGGCCCAAAGAGCTACAATATTCAGTCCAGTTATCCGATTGAAGTTCGGTCACCTTACCGACCCATTACACGCCGCATTATTGAAGCTATTGAGCCGGGCGAAAGCTATACGTTGAAATCTGATGTGCTGAACGGCTATAGTGTAGCCGGCGCAGACATAGACGTCAGTGTCGCGCGGCTTCCTGGCTTGTCGGTCAAACCATACCTCGCGGCCCTATCGCGTTATCCTTACGGCTGCACAGAGCAAACGGTGAGCAAGGCAATGCCACTCCTCTTCGTTAAGTCCTTAGGCGGTTTCAGTGATGTGTCTGACACAAAATTGCGTCAACGTATTCAAGGCGCGATTGCTAAAGTTTCAGCACGGCAAGATTTAACAGGTGAATTTGGCTTGTGGCGTCAAGGCGACGGAAACTTGACACCTTGGTTACAGCTTTATGTGTCCGAATTTTTGATCGAGGCTGAGCGAAATGGATATAACGTCACAGAGCAGAGCCTATCTTCCGCCGTTACGGCTGCGAAGATGCTCTCTCGCATGGAGGATTACTCATCGCTCAATCTCGATTTTCCAAACACTGAATCCCGTAAAGAGGCCGAACGTCAACGCGTAGAGCGTGCTGCCTATGCACATTATGTTATGGCCTTAGCGGACGAGGCCGACACATCTGGCATTCGCTATCTCGACAAAGCCTTTGGCGACAAAATGTCCAACCCACTTGCGATGTCATATTTGGGCGCGGCATTAGCACGGATTGGCGATGAAGGTCGTGCGAACGCGATGTTTGAACGTGCCTATGGAGCTCTGGGTAATAAATCACGCTATAATTACTATAGTTCGCCCGAACGTGATGCGGCAGCTTTGCTGGCTATCGGCGGGGATAAATTGGAGTCGTCAATCTCCGAGAAACTACTCATTGGTCTCTCTGATCTCGATCCTGCCGCACGATCACCGCAAGAGAAAAGTTATATAATTAGAGCTATGGCGCGCTTGGATGCAGGGTCAGACAATGTAAAAGTTACGGCTAAAAATCTTGATCTAAACAATAGAGCCGCGAGCCTATTAGGGACGGATCTCGCCGAGTCTCCTTCTGTAAAAAATACAGGGTCTGAGAGAGCTTATGTCACGTTGGATGTAACATCGACGCCGTTCGATGCGCCTGATAATCTGTCGACAGGCTTTACAGTGACCAAGACACTCTACACGATGAAAGGTGTTAAAACGCCGATGACGTCTATGACGCGAGGTGATCGCGCGGTTATTCTTGTGGAAGCGACATCAAAGTTCACGGCTGACAGCATGGTTGTCCTCGCGGACCTTCTTCCTGCGGGCTTAGAAATCGAAACCGTGCTCAACCCAAGTGATGCGGGTAAGGAGGGCGCATTTAGATTCCTCGGTGAGTTATCAGATTTTGACATGCAAGAGGCCCGAGATGATCGCTTTATCGCCTCCGACCGCCGCACGCGGTGGGATCGTGATCGAAACACGTTCAGAGCGGCTTATGTCGTGCGGGCTGTAACAGCCGGTTCCTTCGCGTTTCCTGGCGCAGTGGTTGAAGACATGTATCGCCCCGCGCGGGTCGGTACCTCGGAATATACGCACCTTGATATTACCCCAAGCGGAGATTTCTAAACTGAGACGTCGTCTTGGTTATATGACGCTTGCAGTTACGGCTGCGCTCGGCCTTTGGTTTGCACAGGCGCCTGTTCCTGCGGCTGAACTGGCCGAAACATCGCCTGTGCTTACGGATCGGCATGGCGCATGGTTGAATGTCCGCACCGTTGAGGATGGAACATGGCGTATAAAAGCTGATCTGGAAGTCATTGACCCAGCCTTCGTTGAGGCCTTGATTGAAATTGAAGACAAACGTTTCTTCACCCACTCAGGTGTTGATGGTTCAGCCATATTGAGAGCCTTGAAGACATGGCATCAAAGTGGGGTCGCATCTTCAGGGGCATCAACGCTCACGATGCAACTCGTGCGGCAATATAAACCGAGACCACGCACATTTAGATCCAAAGTCATTGAGAGTTTTGAGGCCCTGCGCTTTGAGCTTCATTATTCAAAACAAGAAATACTCGAACAATATCTCACGCGGGTGAGTTATGGCGGAAACATAGAAGGTGTAGATGCCGCCAGCCGTATATATTTCGGAAAGTCCCCGCGATATCTTTCGCCCGATGAAATCGCGCTGCTCATTGCCCTACCACAAGCCCCCGAAGCGCGCCGGCCGGACCGAAATGCGCAAGCTGCAAAAGTCGGACGAGGTCGTATTCTAAAGCGTCTTTCAACCGCAAGATTGATTAATCCGACAGCCTTTGCGCAAGCTAACGCCGCGCCCATTCCCTTGGCAAAAACGCGCTTACCTAATCAAGCCTGGCTAACCGCGCGAAAGCTAGCGGAACAGGGTGAAACAACACATAGTTTCCTTGATCCTCATCTTCAGACGAATTTAGAAAACCGCCTTGCCCTAACCGTTGATCGCCTTGCCCATCCCGTAAACGCCTCTGCCATAGTTGTTCACGCAGAAACGCGTGAGGTCCGCGCACATGCCGCGATTGGTCGGCGTGATCATGATGGGGGTTGGTTAGATATGACTGCAGCCATCCGTTCGCCGGGTTCGACGCTCAAACCCTTCGTTTATGGAATGGGCATGGATGATGGTTTGATTGGCGCGCAAACCCGTCTCCGTGATGCGCCTAGTCGATTTGGAAGCTATCGTCCGGAGAATTTTGATCATCGATATTATGGTGATGTTACGGTAGCCCAAGCCCTTCAGCATAGTTTGAATATTCCTGCTGTGGGCGTTTTAGATCACGTTGGTGGACGGCGTTTAGACGCGGCCCTGCGCGCGGCGGGGGCATCACCGACCCAATCTGGGCCAAGCGAGGAAGGCGCAGATGCAGGACTCGCGCTCGCGCTTGGCGGCACAGGTTTGCGGGCGACGGACCTCGCGATGCTCTACACGGCAATTGCAAATGATGGCGTGGCAATGCCGCTTAAATGGACACGAGATACTGAAAGAGACGTTAACCCAGATTTGATCAGCTTTGAATTTCTTCAAGCCGATACGGCGAAGTCCCTACGCCGCGTTATGTCGTCTGCGCCTCGGCCTACTGGATCAATGCCGACGCATTTGGGACAAAACATCCCAGAGGTCGCGTATAAGACGGGTACGTCATATGGATTCAGAGATAGCTGGGCCGCAGGTATATCGGGAGAATATGTTATCGTGGTTTGGATTGGGCGACCCGATGGTGGACCTCGCCCCGGTGCCACAGGCCGAGGGGCTGCCGCGCCCGTTCTGTTCCAAATCGCTGATAGCCTCGCCTTTGACCATAAAACCAGCACAGTGATCCGTGCCCGAAAAACGGTAGAACGTTTAAAATCAGCGGAAGAGATTGCGCCCGTTATTTTGTTTCCAATGGATAATACTGAGATCGCGATGGCGTCATTCGGCGTTGAGTCTGAAGGCATAGATTTATTGGTGCAATCCGCATCAAATGATGTGCGGCTCTATGTTGATTCTGCTCCCATCTCGAAAACTCGAAATGGGTATCGGTTTAAACCCGATGCGCCGGGGTTTTATGAATTGACTGTGATTGACAAAATTGGCCGAAAAACAAAGGGCCGCTTCCGTGTTGTATCATTGCAGGATGTTAACCACCCGGGCCTTTAGAACATCTAATTCTTCGGCAAACCAATCGTGTCGTTTGATCCAACCATTATTCCGCCAACTTGGGTGTGGGAGCGGCATAATCGAGGGTCCGAAATCTTTCCAATGTTTAACCGTCTCTGTGAGGTTCTTGTGACCATGATGTCCGAGATGCCATTTAACAGCATACATCCCGACCACCAGAACAAGTCGGACATTGGGTAAGGCTGAGTCGAGCTTGTCTTGCCATAACGGCGCGCATTCTTTTCGCGGGGGGAGGTCGCCACCTTTACTATCTTGACCCGGAAAGCAGAAGCCCATTGGCGTAATTGCAAAATTTTCAGGGTTATAAAATACGTCCTCATCTACACCCAACCAGGCCCGCAAACGTTTCCCAGACGGATCATTGAAGGGAAGGGTCGTTTGATGCGCTAAGGTACCTGGGGCCTGTCCAATAATCCTGATTTTGGATTGAGGGGCAGCTTGAACAATTGGATTAGGAATCACGGGTAACGGTGGCTGGCTTGCGGCGCAGACGGTGCAATTACGAATGTCTGACAAAATATCTGCGGTAGAGGTCTCATTGTCGGTCATTTTTAGCGTTTCTGTTTCAAAATGCGTGTTGTTGTTGCTGGCGGGTGACTTTAGGTGCATTTTTCACATTGCCAAAGAAACGCACGGAGAAGATCATGTCCAGCGCCTTTTATAACGAGATTACGCAGACACTTGAGGACATCCGAAATGACGGTCTTTATAAGACTGAGCGCCTAATTTCTGGCGAACAAGACGCAACCATACGAGTCGATGGACGAGACGTGTTGAATTTCTGTGCGAATAATTACCTCGGCCTTGCGGATAACTCAGAACTCGTTGCAGCCGCGAAGCAGGCCTTGGATAAATATGGGTTCGGAATGGCGTCCGTTCGTTTTATTTGCGGCACTCAAGGGCAGCATCGCGAGCTAGAGATGGCACTCGCTGACTGGCTTGGTTTTGAAGACAGCATTCTTTACGCCGCCTGTTTCGATGCCAATGGAGGTGTATTTGAACCTTTATTAGGGCCCGAAGACGCGATTATTTCTGATGCGCTCAACCATGCCTCCATTATCGATGGTATTCGGCTCTGTAAGGCAAAACGTTTTCGTTATGCCAATAATGATATGGCAGACCTAGAAGCCAAGCTAAAAGACGCGAAAGCCGCAGGTGCGCGCCGCATTATGATCGCAACGGACGGCGTGTTTTCAATGGATGGTACAATCGCTAACCTAGCAAGCATTTGTGACCTCAAGGATAAATATAACGCTTTACTCATGGTCGATGACTGCCACGCGACGGGATTTGTTGGTGCAGGCGGACGTGGATCACCAGAATATTGCGGCGTTGAAGGCCGCGTTGACATTCTTACAGGGACTCTCGGTAAAGCCCTAGGCGGTGCGATGGGCGGATTTACCTGCGCGCGGAAATCTGTGGTGGACTTGCTACGTCAACGTTCTCGCCCTTATCTATTCTCAAACAGTCTTGCTCCGCCGCTTGTTGGGGCCAGCCTGAAGGCAATTGAAATGGCGAAAGACGGCGATCATCTGCGCAAGCAAATCAACGCGAACGCCAAGCAGTTCAGAGCTGGCATGGAGGCCGCTGGTTTCACCCTGAAACCGGGCGAGCATTCAATTATTCCAGTCATGCTCGGCGATGCTAAACTCGCGCAGGAGATGGCCACGAAACTGATGGATGAAGGTATTTACGTTATCGGTTTCTTCTTTCCCGTTGTTCCAAAAGGTCAGGCGCGTATCCGAACGCAAATGAGCGCAGCTCACACATCGGCTCATATTGAAACAGCAATAGCGGCTTTCACGAAAGTCGGGCGCGAATTGGGAATTATATAATGACAAAAATGATGAAGGCACTTGTGAAGGCAAAGTCTGAAAAAGGACTTTGGATGCAAAATGTGCCTGTGCCTGAAATCGCACCCGATGAAGTTCTGATCCGCATCGAACGCACAGCCATTTGCGGCACAGATATGCACATTTATGGTTGGGATGATTGGGCACAGAAAAACGTACCTGTTCCAATGGTTGTGGGCCATGAATATGGCGGCACCGTCGCAGCTATCGGATCGACGGTAAAACGCGTGAGTGTCGGCGACCGCGTCACGGGTGAAGGTCATGTTGTCGGGCGTCGGTCCCGCAATGCACGGGCAGGAAAATTCCATCTTGATCCAGACACAAAGGGTATCGGCGTCAATTTGCCGGGTGCCTTTGCCGAGTATCTGGCCCTCCCAGAATTCAACGTCATACCCCTGCCAGAAAATCTCTCACTCGATATTGCCGCAATTATGGACCCATTAGGCAATGCGGTTCATACGGCACTTGCCTTTGACCTCGTAGGCGAAGACGTCCTGATTACAGGTGCTGGCCCTATTGGGATCATGGCTGCTGCCGTCGCTGAACGGGCAGGGGCCAAGCGTGTTGTCTTAACAGATATTGAGGATTGGCGGCTGGACTTTGCTAAGACGCTCACAACTCGAACCCGTACCGTCAATACAATGAATGAAGACTTGCAGGACGTTATGAATGCGATTGGCATGAATGAAGGGTTTGACGTTGGTCTTGAAATGAGCGGCGCGAAGCCTGCTTTCGAACAAATGCTGGACACGATGCTGATGGGCGGAAATATTGCAATGCTCGGTATTCCTGCAGTTCCTTATCCTGTTGATCTGTCAAAAATCGTTGGTAAGGCTCTGACAGTTAAAGGTATTTACGGTCGCCAAATGTATGAGACATGGTATAAAATGCTCGCACTACTCGATAGTGGTTTGGATATGTCTGACATGATTACACATCGTTTTCCTGCACGAGACTGGCAAAAGGCCTTCGATCTGATGGAAACGCGAAAAGCAGGTAAGGTTATCTTAGATTGGACAGAGCTTTGAATGACGCGCAGACACCATTAATCGGTTATGATTATGTGTCTGATGAGGACATGAAGACACGAGGGAAAGCGACATTGGATATGTTGCTGACGCGCCGTACAATTCGCGATTTCTCGAATAAACCCGTGCCTAGAGAAGTCATAGAAACAGCGATCAAGGCTGCAGCAACTGCCCCAAATGGTGCCAATCAACAACCTTGGCATTTCGCCGCAATCTCTAATCCTGATATAAAACGACGTATCCGTGAGGCGGCAGAGGAAGAAGAGCGCGCTTTTTATGGGGGGCGCGCATCCGATGAATGGTTGGATGCTCTCGCGCCGCTTGGTACCGATGCCTCTAAGCCGTTTTTGGAAACGGCACCTTGGCTCATTGCGATATTCGCTCAGAAAAAAGGCCCGAGCGGTGAAAAGCATTATTACGTCACAGAGAGTGTCGGCATTGCGATGGGTATGTTGATTACGACACTACATTCAGCAGGCTTAGCCACACTGACCCATACGCCTGCGCCAATGAATTTTCTTCGCGATATTTGCGAACGCCCCCTCACAGAAAAACCCTTGGTTCTACTCGTTGTCGGCCATCCAGCAGAGGGTGCAACTGTGCCTAGTCACGCTTTGGAAAAGAAAACCTTCGCGCAGATCGCTAAGATTTGGGATTAAGCCGAAGTGTCAGTATCAAATTCCTACATTGCGACTGAATGACATTCACCTGTTTCTAGGCTTGCCAGTTTGAAAACCCGAGCGCATAGCGCGGCGCAAGGAGACTGTCGTGAGCGCCAAAAAAATATCCCAAAAAGACAGCCCGCCCATGCCAATTGCGCGGTGGGAGTTTATCTCAATGATGGCGGCTATCTTTGGCCTTCAAGCCTTGGGTATCGACGTGATGCTACCCGCGTTGGAAATCATCGGTGATCATTACGCGATAGAAAATCCGAATGACCAGCAACTAATCATCTTTGCTTTCATTTTGGGGTTCGGGTTTCCGCAGCTTATTTTTGGTCCCATCTCAGATCGGTTTGGGCGTAAAATTCTGTTGCAAATCAGTTTAGTCGGGTACTTTCTTACGGGATTTGCTTGTATGGTTGC
Organism: uncultured Caulobacterales bacterium; assembly: GCA_938003545.1. Classification (GTDB taxonomy): domain Bacteria; phylum Pseudomonadota; class Alphaproteobacteria; order Caulobacterales; family Maricaulaceae; genus Litorimonas. Next base: position 85,670 of record CALKXY010000014.1, on the reverse strand, counting down.
GCCTAGCTTTGGCAGTCTTTTAGCTTTGCGTTTATTGCAAGGCGTCTGTTGTGCTGGGACGCGCGTCTCTGTCGGTGCGATTATTCGCGATCTGTCCAAAGGACGATCCATGGCGAGCATACTCTCGCTCGTTTACACCGTTTTCATGATCGTCCCGATTATCGCGCCTGCCATAGGCACTGCTATTATGGCCGTCGCTGATTGGCGCTGGGTTTTTGGTATATTGGGAATTTTCTCTGCTGCCTTGTTTTTCTGGACACAATTCAGGTTACCCATGACATTGCAAGTCGAAGATCGTCGTCCATTTTCAATAGAACAAATTGGAGGGGGCTTCGCGCAAGTTCTGACCCACCGCATCACATTGGGGTATATGATAGCAAGTGGGATTATTTTTGGTTGCTTATTCGCGTTTATAGGTGCGAGCGAACAGGTTTTTGACGAGGTCTTTGGTCGCGGCGATAAGTTTTATATCTATTTTGCAGGTATCGCAGGCCTATTAGCCGTGATGAATTATTCAAACAGCCGCTTTGTCGAACGTTTTGGCATGCGCCGTATCAGTCATGTCGTCGTGCTTTTGTTCATTCTGCTGTCAGTTCTAAACCTCATCTATATGCAGTTTATCGGACAGGAGTTTTGGGTCTTTTATATCTTATTCGTTCTGACCTTTGGGTGCTTTGGGATGATTGGCGCAAACTTCTCAAGCCTCGCATTAGAATATATGGGTAATGTCGCGGGTACAGCGAATGCGGTTTATGGCTTTGTCACGATGACGCTGTCCAGCTTTCTGGGTTTCATGGTTGCGCGCGCATTTGACGGCACGGTCCGGCCACTCCTTATTGCCTATGTCCTGCTGGGCATATCCTGCCTCATCGTTATTCTTATTACGGAGAAGGGCAAACTCTTTGCTGTGGGTGAGGGGAAGGCTTAGCGAATTTCATCTATTAAAGTTTGAATGTCCGCAACTGTCTTACGGTCTAAGAGGTTGATGTAACCTTTGCGGTCCGGGCGTCCAGTTTTTGGAGATTCAAACATCCAAAGCCGTCCTATATTTAAACCAACTAAACGATTTTGCCCTTCAACCACCCGCGTTACTGGCGATCCAGATTGTCCAGAGATAGCACGGCAATCATGCGCGACGCGTTTATGACCTGCTTTGAATTGTAAGATCGTTAAATGACAAACTTGACTATTCTCCGGAAGCCCGCGTGCCTCAGCAAATAACACTTGAGTACCCTCAAGATTGTCAAGGTCCGCAAGAGGTTCAAGTTTATATTTAACAAGGTTTCGTGTGTCGATACGTGGAAAGCGGATGACCGCCCAATCTGATTGCTGGCCCGGCTGATAATCAGCAGGAAACCTTATCAAATCCACATTAGACGATTTTCCGTCAAAATCTTTCACTACACAAGGGCGATCACTTGGCACGGCATGCCCTGCAGCCAAGGCGAAATTATAGATCGGATGGCCAACATCTAAGACCGCTATGCGCGATTGCAGCCCTGACGTTGCCGACTGAGAGCAAGACAGACGCAACATATGCGTCTGATCATTGATATTATCGCCAACCGTTTGGCAAGCTGACACGGCAAAGACAGATGCGCAGATACTCAGCCAGAGGCTAGCCTTAGATTTAAGATGCAGATTCGAGATCAAAGTCTTTGTACTGTATCTTGAGTTCGCGCTTTAGGATTTTACCTGTTGCGCCCAAGGGTAGGGCTTCGACAAAGACGATGGCGTCTGGCATCCACCATTTCGCACATTTCGCTTCAATACAGTCGCGGATTTCGCTCAAGGCAGGTTCTTTTCCCGGCACGGCTTGTACGATCAACATAGGTCGTTCTTGCCATTTTTCGTGACGCACGCCGATACAGGCTGCCATTTGCACATCAGGGTGATCGCAGGCTGCGTTTTCGACTTCGATTGAGCTGACCCATTCTCCGCCAGATTTTATGACATCTTTAGAACGGTCAGTGATTTCCATATAGCCACGTGGATGAATGGCCGCGACATCGCCCGTTGCAAACCAGCCATCGTCAGTGAAGCTATCCGAGCCCACACCTTTGAAATAGCCAGACGCAATCCAAGGGCCGCGCACATGTAGATGTCCAGTGGCTTTGCCGTCTTGCGGCAGGATTTCGCCTTCATCGCTGACGATACGCATGTCGACACCAAAGATACGACGACCCGCATAGAGCTTATCTTTCACTGTTGAATCGTAATCGGATAAATCATCTGTCGGATATGGCGAGTATGTCGTGCCCAGCGGCGACGTTTCCGTCATACCCCAACCTTGTTGCATCGGAATATTGAGTTCCAATTCATAGGCGCGCAGCAAGCTTTCAGGAAGCGCAGAGCCGCCCACGAGGGCTTTCTTCACAGTCGGCAAGCTGAGACCATTAGCTTTAACATGATTGTAAATACCGAGCCAAACCGTTGGCACGCCGGCCATTAGGGTGACCTCTTCCTGATTGATCATTTTCGTCAGGTTCGGCCCATCTAATCCTGGTCCAGGCATAACAAGCTTTGCCCCGACCATAGCCGCAGAATAAACGAGGCCCCATGCCGAAACATGGAACATCGGTACGACGGCGAGGATTGTATCATTTGATCCACCGCCGATAACATCTTGGAAGCTGCCTGCCATCGCATGCAGGATGGTTGAGCGATGAGAATATAAGACGCCCTTTGGATCGCCTGTCGTGCCTGACGTATAGCAGAGTGTGCAGGCGGTGTTCTCATCAAACCGTTCCCACGTGATTTGATCGGAATGATCCGCGATAAAACTCTCATAGTCTTCAACGTCAGTCTTATAGTCTGGCTTACCTGCCGCATCAGTGAGACAAATCCATTTCTCAACAGTCGGACACATTGCGCCCACACCCTCAACAATTGGGCCAAAGGTCGTATCGAACATAACGAACTTATCTTCGGCATGATTGACCATCCACGCAATTTGCGCAGGCTTGAGGCGTGGGTTAATCGTGTGAACAACTGCGCCGATGGAGCTAACGGCGTAATAAATTTCAATGTGGCGATAATTATTCCACGCGATCGTGGCGATACGGTCACCTTTTTTTACGCCAGCCGCGATTAATGCATTCGCGAGTTTACGCGTACGAACAGCACATTCCGCCCATGTATAGCGATGCTCTTTCATATCCGTGGTGAGCGTGTAGATTTCACGGTCTTTATGGACCGTCGCGGCGTGCTCGATCAAATCGCTGATCATCAGCTCGTGCTTCATCATGAGGCCTAGCATGGCGTCTCCCCGGTGTTGGATTATGGCTTGTTGCGGAGAGTATTTTCATTATTCCCCGACAGGGTCAACAAAAGGAGCAACAATGACACAGGTGCCGACATATCAAGACGTCGCAGATGCCGTGGCTCGATTGGACGGTCATGCGGTCAAAACCCCACTGTTACGGTCAGATATGCTCGATAAATTGGCTGGCAAGCGTCTCTGGTTCAAAGCTGAATGCCTGCAGAAGAAAAATGCATTCAAATATCGAGGCGCATTTAACCGATTATCCGCAATGTCCGAAGCCGAGCGCGCAAGAGGAGTCGTGGCCTTTTCATCGGGCAATCACGCGCAAGGCGTGTCTTGTGCAGCGAAAGAACTCGGCATGGACGCGATCATTGTAATGCCTACAGATGCGCCCGAGGTAAAAGTTGCAGGCGTATTAGCGGATGGTGCGACCATTGTGACCTATGACCGTTTGACCGAAAACCGCGAAGACATGGCGGCACAGATCGCCGCGCGTGACGGACGTATTCTCGTGCCGAGTTATGATGACCCTTATGTTATTGCAGGACAGGGTACGATTGGGGTGGAACTCGCAGAGGCCGATCCCGCATTTGACGCGATGATCACATGCCTCGGTGGCGGCGGGATGTGTGCCGGCATCTCTTTGGCATTGGCAGAACTCTCGCCGCAGACACATATTTATGGCGCAGAACCCACGGCTTATAATGACCACCAACAAAGCCTGCGGGCAGGTAAGCGCGTCAAGCTGACTGACACGCCGCCGACACTTTGCGATGCGATTATGACGCCCATGCCGGGCGAGCTGACATGGGCCATCAATGGCTCGTCCTTGTCTGATGTTTTCACGGTGACAGACGCAGAGTGTTTGAACGCCATGAAATTGGCACATGCGCATTTGGGCGTCGTGTTGGAACCAGGGGGTGCGGCGGCCATTGCGGCGGCGCTCGGCGGAAACTTGCCCGATGACGTAAAAACTGTCGCCGTTATTCTGTCTGGCGGCAATGTTGATCCATCTGTTTGGGAGCGAGCAATTCATGACATATAAACCCGAGCTTGGCGTTTGTTATTATCCCGAACATTGGCCCGAAGAAACATGGTCTGAAGACGCGCGGCGTATGGTCGAGATGGGTTTATCTTGGGTCCGCGTCGGAGAATTTGCTTGGAGCCAATTGGAAGCTGAGCCGGGGGTGCTGACATTTGAATGGCTGGACCGCGCAGTACATAGTTTGGCAAGTGCGGGCCTGAAAATCATAATGTGCACGCCTACCGCTACGCCGCCGCGTTGGATGCTGGACCGCCACCCAGATATGTTGGCTTGGGACGAGGGCGGCCGTCCTCGCGGATTTGGGTCGCGGCGTCATTATGACTTCGCGCATCAAGGCTACCGTGAAGAATCTGTGCGGATCACACGTCTTATGGGAGAACGATATGGTCGCCACCCCTCCATCATGGCGTGGCAAACGGATAATGAATATGGCTGCCATGACACAACATTGTCTTACAGTCCCGTCGCAAAGGTTGCATTCCAAAGCTGGCTTGAATCGAAATATGAAACGATTGCCAACCTCAATAAACGTTGGGGCACTATTTTCTGGTCAATGGAATATAACCGCTTCGATCAGATAGAGCTGCCAAACCTTACCGTCACAGAACCGCACCCTGCGCATGTGATGGATTTTCGCCGCTTTGCTTCTGACCAAGTCGTAGACTTCAATCAGTTGCAAGTAGACGTATTGCGAGAGCTGACAGATGCGGATTTGCTGCATAATTATATGGGGCGGATCACGGATTTTGACCATTATGATGTCGGAGACAGCCTAGATATCGCGACATGGGACAGTTACCCGCTTGGGTTTCTAGAGGATCGTTCAGACCGTGACGACGCCTATCGGGCGGCCTTTGCACGGGAAGGGGACTCTGATTTCCAATGTTTCCATCATGACCTTTATCGCAGCGTCGGTAAAGGCCGATGGTGGGTGATGGAGCAGCAACCAGGCCCCGTAAATTGGGCGCCACATAACCCAGCTCCAAAACCCGGGCAGGTTAGACAATGGACATTAGACGCCTTTGATCATGGCGCAGAAGTCGTATCCTATTTCCGTTGGCGTCAGCTCCCTTACGGCCAAGAACAAATGCATGCAGGTTTATTGCGGCCTGACGGGGCATTATCTGAGGGCGGAAAAGAAGTCGCGGCTCTCGCGAAAGAGCTGGAAACATATACACGTCCAGAACTTACGCAGGCAAAGGTCGCAATTGTCTTTGATTATGCCTCGCAATGGGCGTGGGAGGTTCAACCTCAGGATAAAAACTTTGACTATTTCCGTTTGATTTTAGATGTTTACAGCGGTTTGCGAAAGCAGGGGCATGACGTCATAGATATCCTCTCGCCAACCACAAAAAACTTCAATGAATATAAAGCCATCTTCATTCCAGGTTTGTTCGCATGGACGGATGAGCTGAGAGCCGCAATGGCACAGTTTGAGGGCGAGCTTATTATCGGCCCTAGGTCTGGGTCACGCACTGAAGATTTTCATATACCAGATACACTTCCGCCGGGGTTAGACGGTTTAAAAGTCACGGCAATCGACACAGTGCGTCTTGAGTCCTCGCTGCCGCTTAAAGGCAAAGGGCACGTACAAATCTGGCGTGAAAATATTGAGACAAACTGGAGCGTGATCAGTCAAACCACGGATGGAAAACCAGCCCGAATAAAATCTAAAAATATGACATATTGGGCAGGGTGGCCAGATGAAGAGGGTCTTTCCGATTGGGTAAAGCCTTTTGCGATTTAGGTTTTTGGAAATAGAATACACAAAACTTAATCCTTGTTTTTCAAGATTAATAATTACAATAAATCAACAGCTTAATGAGAATTTCAAGAGAATGATCCTCGGGTCCAAAAGCTGTGTCATGATACACAGGTTCTTTCGGACACGGGACAGGTAGGAGCTCACCTTCTGGTACCGAGAGACGGTGGGGTTGAGCGTTGGATGGTGAGACATCCGAAGGTGCCGGACCTTTTGCGGTGAGTGTTGACTGCCTGGCGTTGAACCGGGGCCTATCTGATAAAAAGGGTAGTGTCTGTCCGGAACGCCTGACTGCAGGACCCCCAACCGTCGCATCAACAACCACTGCCGCGTGGTATGCACATGTTGGACTGACATCCCAGCGCGTGCGGTATTTGCGTAAAACAATTTTTCTATTCTGGTATTCCATCGTGAATATCGACCACGCGGACTGTCCCATCTATCGGACATCGCATATTTCGGTAGCCGCCCATGTTGAAACCATAGTTTCAACGGGGGCTGTGAACGTTTTCGCGCGGCTGAAACATTTTTCTCGTCAACTCAAACGCATCTAGCTAGGTGAGTGCTGCTGTGGTAGTTTTTCAAATAACATTGAAACACCTAGCCCATAGCTGAAACATATTGTCTCTGCAAAGATAAAACAAGACAGTCTGTGCAAAGCTGAAACTTGACACTTTTCCGTTGAAGCGGGCCGGGGCTGACCGAAGAGTCAAAGCCCCGTCTTGGCCCGCGAGTGCAATGTTCTTTGGACCTCTAAAACTCTAATATGGGAGAGTGGCCAGCTTGCTGGGCGCAAACGGGTTTTGATGTCCGCTTTATGGCCGCCAAGGCGACATTCTCCTCGAGGCGGAGAGCGCCCAAAGAAAGACATTGGTTAGTGTTATCGATCTCTTAACGAATACGAAATGCAACTAAGTTAAATTGCTTTTGTATTTGTTGCAGGAGATGAAATGATGACTAGAAAAACTTTTGTACTAACTGGATTGTTTGTGATCCTTTCAGGGTCACTTTTCGTCACTCTTCAAAGCCATCTCATAATAAGCCGAATAATTCCCCTAGATTGGGTTGCTCATGGTACGGTGTTTCGTTGTATAATCGTTCCAGTCGGGTTTAGCCTGCTTCTGTGGAAATGGCTCAGAACCGTCGGTAGAAGTAAACGCTTCGCGGCATTTAGCTTTTTTGGAACTCTCGTCACCTATTACATGGTTCTAATTTCTCAGGGTTTAGTTTGGCTTGGCTTTGATACAAGTCACATTCTGAATAATGAAATCGCAGTTTGGTCAAAGGCAGGTGGCGAAGGCGAAATCATGTTTACCATGAAGGGCAGGCTAAAAGTGGCAATACTCACAGCAATCAATGAAACGTTAGGAAACTGGATATTATTTGCGGCTTTGTATGTAGGCGCCTCGGATCCGCGATCTCCAAAACCACACAGCCAGCTCAACCGTCTATTGAAGCGCATATTTTCTACACGCAGCACAACTACGAGCACTATGGACCAAACGGTGTATTAACCTGAATTATCATCGGTTTAGTTATATAGAAGCGCCTAAGCTGCGAGTCTTGACCTCGCCAGGTTAAGATACTGAACTGAGGCTCGTTTTCAAGGATGAGTAGATATTCTCAAGGTGCTGAAATTACACTTTCGCCTTGACCCGTTCTTCGGTGTCTTTGCACATATGTTTTAGCTTTACCTGCGTCCTGATTGTCCTTGATGAATGAGAGAACATCTCCGAGGCGTTTACTCGAAACCACATCACCTTGCTGCACGCGCGCGCTCTTATTGTAGATGCGATACGGTAGCTGTCGTCCCTGATGCAGTACCTCAAAACGGCCGTCTGGATAATCATAAACATCAACCCGTGCGTGGATCAGCGAGTAGGGGTCAAAACCGTCCTCATGCTTGGCAGGGTCTAAAATAACGAGATGGCCATCATATCTTAAATCCAGCTTGTTCGTGACCTTACGCGTCTCTTTGACACATAAAACGGACGACACATCGTGATGCTCTGAGAGTGGTCGATGAAGTTCTTTGAGGTTTGCAGGGACGCGACCAAACTTAGCATTATGCAAGGCCATATAGGTCTCCGCATAGGCATTAGCGGCTTCCATGTTGGAAATGCCGTCTAACCGCATCGCTTTGATCAGGCGATCTTGCAGAACGCCGTTAGCGCGCTCAACGCGGCCTTTGGCTGGCGGGGAGTTGGCGCAGATGAGGGCGATGCCAAGCTCATCCAAGGCGCGCGTAAACTGCGTCCCAAGCTCGCTATCTGTCTTTGAAACACCGTGTCCTTTTGTTCGAGTACGGCTGTTGTTGCGAAAAACACCTGCCTTGTCGGTGTAAAGCGCGAGGGGACGACCGTGGCGCATGACGTAGCGCCGTGTTGTTGCCATGAGTGCGAAAGTGCTCTCGGAAGGTACAAACTCTAAATGGAGAAGCTCGCTTGTCGCGTCATCGATATAGACGAGTAGACAGCATTTACCGTCGCCGCGACCTTCGAACCAATCGTGATATGAACCGTCGAGCTGGACTAACTCGCCTCGGCACTCGCGGCGTTGTCGTCTTTGCTGCACTCGCTTTCTGCGCGCTGATCGCGTTGTCCAAATACCGTCCTCAACCATCCACTTCCGAAGCGTCTCACGGCTCACTTTGATGCCGTCGCGTTCAGCCAGATACTCCGCAGCAAGAGTTGGGCCGAAGTCAGAGTAATGCTCTCTGACAATCCTACAAACTCTGGCTTGGAAGGCCTCAGAGTAACTGTTGTTTGCAGGCTTGCCGCGACGACGGGAGACGAGGGCGATATGACCCTCACGCCGATAGGTGTTGACCAGCAAACTCATTCTCTGTCGCGATAGTCCGGCTTGAGTAGCTGCCGCCGTAACGGAGAGCCTTCGCTGACAAACGAGCTGAACAAGCTCTAAACGGTTCAATTCTTTCTCGGACATGGGAATCAATATCGACACGGTGAACTCACTTGGTGGGGTGGCCGCACGATTACCGCCACTTCGCCAAACCCGTCGTTCACGCTAGCCAAGGTCTGGACCTCACAATGACCTAGTGTCATAGAGTGTCAACTTTGTGCTTTGCAGAAGTGTCGCCTTTCTGCTTTGCACTCTTATGTAAAAATCGCATAATGAAGATTATGAGAAATAATATATTATCAGAGTTCAGAATAGCCCACTCATGACAGACATACAGACGATAAAGACCAAACCATATTTGGATCAAAAGCCTGGCACATCCGGTTTACGCAAACGTGTTTCGGTATTTCAGCAAGAGCATTATCTCGCAAATTTCGTGCAATCTATTTTCGATACACTCCCACAGCTTAGCGGCGGGAAATTGGTTCTTGGTGGAGATGGACGATATTTCAACGACGAAGCTGTTCAAATCATCCTGAGCATAGCTACAGCCAATGGTGTTGCCGAAGTCATTCTAGGAAAAAATGCAATCTTATCAACACCTGCAGTCTCTCACTTAATTCGAAAATATGACTGTGATGGCGGTTTTGTTCTCTCTGCAAGCCATAATCCAGCGGGCGAAAATGGCGATTTCGGAATCAAATTTAACATCCAAAATGGTGGCTCTGCACCAACATCCATAACCGACGCAATATACGCACGTAGTCAAATTATCGCAGAATATAAAACAACGCATGGTGCGATTGACGTGTCAATTATCGGCAGCCAACAGCTTGGCGACATGATTGTTACTGTTATAGATCCTGTAACAGACTTTGCTGAGCTTATGGAAAAGTTGTTTGATTTCAGATCCATACGAAACCATCTTAAAACTGACTTCACATTAGCCTTTGACGCCCTCCACGCTGTGACGGGACCTTATGCTGAAGAGATTTTCGGCAAACGTCTTGGCGCGCCGACAGAGCATTTATTCAACACCACGCCCCTTCCCGATTTTGGAGGCGGTCATCCAGACCCTAACCCCGTCTATGCAAAACCCCTGTTCGACCTGATGTATAGTGACAAAGCGGCGAGTTTAGGCGCGGCTTCCGACGGTGATGGAGACCGCTACATCGTGCTGGGACCGAATATCTATGTCAGTCCGTCTGACAGCCTCGCCATCATTGCTGCCAATGCGCATTTGACGCCTGGATGCGCAGATGGCGTTAAGGGCGTGGCACGTTCTATGCCAACCAGCCGTGCCGTCGACGAAGTCGCAAAGCAGCTTTCAATTCCAAGTTTTGAAACACCCACTGGTTGGAAGTATTTCTGTAATCTACTGGATGCTGGTCAGATCACGATTTGCGGCGAGGAAAGTGCCGGCACCTCCTCTGACCATATCCGCGAAAAAGATGGCATTTGGGCTATCCTGATGTGGTTGAATATAATCGCAGTGCGCGGCGAAACTGTTGAGGACATTGTGCACTCACATTGGAAAAAATTCGGCCGTCATTATTACACACGTCATGACTATGAAGGCGTTGAAACATCCCGTGCCGAAACCGTAATGGCCTCCTTGCGCAATCGTCTTTCTGAACTGTCAGGACAGAGCTGGCATGGGGAAACTGTGACCTCTGCCGACAGCTTCTCATACACAGACCCTGTCGACGGAAGTGTCGCTGAAAATCAAGGACTTCGCGTCTTCTTTGAAAGTGGATCACGCTTCGTTATGCGCCTGTCTGGCACGGGCACACAAGGTGCAACATTGCGCCTCTATCTCGAAGCCTATGCGGCAGCGGATGATGACCACACTCGGGATGTATCAGACGCTACCGCAGCTTTGGCGCAGATTGCCGACGAGTTGACAGATTTAAAAGTCACACTTCATCGCGATGCCCCGACGGTGATTTCGTGACATCGCCCTCAAATTTGCGCTAACAGCTAAATATGACATCCAACGAAAACAATAGCTTGAACATTGGCCGCAATGTTATCCGACAGGAAGCTGAAGGGCTGCGGGCTTTAGAGCTGTCGCTTGGTGCGAATTTCACGGATGCCGTAGATTTAATCTTGAAATCAGATCAACATTTGATCGTCGTCGGCATTGGGAAATCTGGGCATATTGGACGTAAGATTGCCGCAAGTTTCGCCTCCACTGGAACGCCCGCATTCTTTGTCCATCCATCCGAAGCCGCTCACGGTGATTTAGGCATGATCACGACAGGAACGATTATATTAGGTCTCTCCAATAGTGGGGAAAGCGCCGAAGTGAACGGTGTCATTGAATATGCAAAATCTCTCGGCAACCACACGATCGCGATAACATCAGGCGCGCAATCAACATTGGCAAAATCTGCGGATGTCGCGCTAGTCTTACCAAATGTAAGTGAGGCCTGCCCCAAAGAACTAGCCCCAACGACGTCGACAACTTTGACCTTGGCTATGGGCGACGCACTTTGTGTGGCCGTCATGGAAATGCGTGGATTTACGGCGGAAGACTTTGGACGCCGCCACCCTGCGGGGAAATTAGGATTCGGTCTGAAACGCGTCGCGGAATATTTGGCGTCACAATCTGGCGAAGTTCCCCTCGTTCAGCCAGACAGTACATTGGCTGACGTTATACTCGCCATCACGGGCGGCGGTAAAGGGTGCGTCGGCGTGGTTAAAGAGGGCCGCTTAATTGGGATCATAACAGATGGCGACCTGCGCCGCGCCATGGGCAATGACATCATGTCTAAAACGGCTTCCGATATTATGACCCAATCTCCGTTCACGCTCTCCCCTGACATGCGCATTAAAGATGCCGTTACCGCGTTCACGCAGCGTAAAATCGGAAATGCTTTCGTCTTGGACGGGCAAGACATCATCGGCCTTATTGATCTGAAAATGTTGCTGGCGACTGGATATGTCTAAGCCCCTCATCGTCATTCCCGCTCGTATGGCGTCGACCCGCTTTCCGGGCAAACCGCTAGCCGAGATCGCAGGTATTAGCATGTTGCGCCGAACGGCAAATGTGGCTGCCCGCGTTCCAGGCGCAGATTTTGTGGTCGCAACAGATCATGCGGACATTTTGCAACATTGCGAAACTCACGCCCTACCTGTTGTGATGACTGACAAAGACCTTGTATCAGGAAGTGATCGTACACTTGCTGCAGCGCAGGCATATCGACCTGATGCAGAGATCATAATTAATCTACAAGGCGATGCGCCCTTTTCTGATCCCGCACATATTGAAGCTGTTATTTTGCGATTGAAAGATGATAATGTCGATATTGCAACGCCAGCAATTCAATTATCTTGGGCAGATTTAGATGTGTTGCGGCAATCAAAACTAACGACCCCTTTTTCAGGCACGACTGTTGTTGAAAAAGACGGCCGCGCGATTTGGTTTTCGAAAAATATATTGCCTGCAATCCGCAAAGAGGCAGACCTTCGCAATCGATCACCACTGTCTCCAGTGTTAAGACATATCGGGCTTTACGGGTTTAAGCAGCGCGCCCTTAAGGATTTTAACGCGCTCCCGCAAAGTACTTACGAAGCCTTGGAAGGGTTGGAACAGTTACGTGCCATTGAAAACGGGATGTATGTCGCAATTATTCGTGTAGATGTGCCGCAGATTTCATCGCCTGGGATAGACACGCCCGAAGACCTGAAACGCGCAGAAGCTCTGATCGCAAACTATGGCGACCCGTTTCAACCATGAACATGGGCCGCGTTTACATCGTCCGTCACGGCAATACCTTTGATAAAGGTGACATGCTTTTGCGCGTGGGTGGCCGCACTGATTTACCACTCTCGACATCGGGAAAACTGCAAGCGAAAAATCTCGCAGAACACTTCGAGGATGTGGAGTTTAAGATGGCCTATTCATCGGATTTGAAACGCACCAAAGAAACGGCCGAGGCGATCTTGGGCAAACAGACATATGCTTTGGCACATTTTCTGACTGAAATTGACTATGGTCCAGATGAAGGTCAGCCCGAAACAGATGTTGTCGCAAGGATCGGACAAGCTGCCCTTAATCTCTGGGACACAGACGCCGTTCCGCCGAAAGATTGGACAGTTAATCCAAACGATCTGCGGACGGCATGGCAAGCCTTTCTTGCTTCATGCTCGCATGAATCGAACACGCTTGTTGTCACGTCTAATGGCGTCGCAAGATTTGTATTGGATGTGATTGAAAACGGATCTGATGCACCTCGGAAATTGCGAACTGGATCCTATGGTATTATTGAGCTGCGGCCAAAGGCTCCAACTCTATCGGCGTGGAATGTCAGACCGTAATTTGCATGCCATCAAATGCAGGTCGTACAATTGATGGAAGCTCACTCAGCAGCGTCGCATAGTCCATATCTATATGTAGATTCGTCAAAACTGCCGATTTCGCACAGGCCCGTGCCAGCCAAGACAGTGTCTTATCCGCATGCGCATGGGTCGGATGTTGGCTGTATCGTAGGGCGTCCACAATCCAGCATTGGATGCCCTTTAGGCGTTCAATTGTTTCGTCCTCAACACCCCAAACATCAGGACTATATGCAAGCTGCCCATCAAAAACGAAACCCAGTGACGGCGTCGGGCCGTGACTCACCTCATGAGTCTCAACGCGGACCGTCCCGCCAGGACCTTCAACCTTTGACACAACGCCATCTGCGATCAAATCTTGAAGCGCCAAGATAGGCGGATGAACGCGGCCCTCTGGCATTTCAAAACAATAGTTAAATCGTTCAAAAACATGCGTCTTGGTATGCGCATCCATATAGGTCGGGATTTGCGCGCGCATCCGATAGGCAATGGCCCGCAGGTCATCAATGCCATGCGATTGGTCGGCGTGATCATGCGTATAAAATACGGCGTCCAAATGCTTGATATCTTCACGCAAAAGCTGAACGCGCAAGTCAGGCGATGTGTCGATCAAAATGTTGGTGCAGGCTGTCGGATCAGGCTGCGCTTCGCCTTCCCATTTTTGAATCAAAATCGAACTGCGTGTACGCGCGTTCTTTGGTTCAGATGGATCGCAAACACCCCAATCTCCGCCAATACGCGGAACACCGCCAGAAGATCCACAACCCAAAATGATGGCGCGTAATCCCATTATACTGGCCGTTTCGCTTTGGTGAAAAGATTAAAAAATGCGTCCGTCGTATTCTGCGCTGTCTCTTCAACGGTCCAGTTGAAAAGCTCTGCGAGGGCTTTGCAAACTTCGACAACGTAAGCTGGTTCATTGCGGCGCCCGCGATATGGAACAGGCGCGAGATAGGGGCAATCGGTTTCAAGCATGATGCGATCTTTTGGCATGCGTTCAATACATTGGCGGACGTCATGCGCATTTTTAAACGTCATGATACCTGATACAGAAAAGTAAAAGCCCATTTCAGCCGCCGCATCCGCCAAACGTTGTCCAGACGTGTAACAATGCATAATCGCGTTGAATGGCGTTTTCGCATAGGCCGTCTGCAACATCTCCATCATGTCATCATCCGCTTCGCGCGTGTGAACCACGAGTGGGAGTTGCGTCTCTTGCACGGCTTCAATATGGGCTTGGAAATTGGCTTTCTGTACATCCCGCGGTGAAAAGTCATAATGGTAATCAAGGCCTGATTCGCCGATTCCTACAATCTTCGGGTCTTGCGCTAATGCGATTAGCGTCTCGGCTGTTATGTCAGGATTGTCTTTCGCATCATGCGGATGAGTGCCGACTGTCGCCCAGATATTTGGATCCATTCGCGCGACATTTAAAACTGCCTCTATGTCTTTCAGGTGGCAGCATATATTCAACATGGGGCCGACGCCAGCATCGCGCGCCCTTACAATTGTGTCGTCCAAGTCCTCGGCAAATTTCTCGCCGTGTAAGTTAACATGACTATCTACAATCATCTGGCAGCTCTTATGGATGAGAGAAGTTCGAACATGGTTGCGGTCTTATCTAGATTGATGGCCGCTTCAGCCCGACGTACATCGCGTAAGCGAGCGTGGTTTTCTTGCCAAATTTTCGCCGAACGGTTAATTTTAGCAGGAGAAAACGGCCCCTCATATTGGCCTGTTGCAGCAAACAAGGCATGCGCATGGATTGTATCGTCAAGGCCATCCCAAAATAAACCACGAGATGTTTGGTTTCGTTTCTCGGCCATTCTCTTCGCAATGGTCATGTCCACGTCCAATGTTGGTGTCCCTAATGATCCGATATAATCCGAGAGTGATCGCAATACGACATCAGCATTTTGAACAAGCGCCAAGGCTTTACCTGGCGCCCCTCGTGACAATGTGACGGCCGCCTTTAAAAGCTCAGGTGACCCGCTGCCATGGTCCGACAACCAGCTCATGATTTGATCATCAGAAACGGCACGCAGCTCTAAGGCCATGCATCGAGATCGAATAGTTGGAAGCAGCCGACCTGGCGCTGATGTAATCATTATAAACAATGTATTGGACGGAGGTTCTTCTAGTAATTTGAGAATAGCGTTCTCAGAATTTCGGTTTAACTCATCCGCACTGTCAATGATGCACACGCGCCATTTTCCTGTTTCGGAGGCCGTCTCTTGGAAAAACCCAGACACTTCACGGACGCGGTCAACAGGAATATCTTGCCGAAAGCGTTTCAGCTTGGTGTCATAAGGGCGTCGCAGCACAAATAAATTGCCATGAGTGAGCGCCTCAACCCGCATAGCAATGGGATCAGATTTTGGGATATCGAGTGATGTCGACAGAAGTGAATCGCCGCCGAGCAGTTTCCGCGCCATACGATAGGCGAGTGTGGCTTTACCGATACCTTTCGGTCCAGATAGTAACCAAGCATGATGCATGCGCCCCGAACGCACGGCCTTTAAAAACCGAGATTCGGCAACGTCATGCCCTAAAAGAGAATAGACCTCCCTTGGATGCGGACATCCGTCTGCACGGTCCGCTTCAGGTAAAGCCTCAGCATTCTCAATGGTGCGCAATTAAGCCCCCACTTTTCCCGCAAGCTCAGGGAACGTCTTTGTCAGAGCGAAGAGAATACGGTTTTGAACATTTCCACGTGATCCATCCGCATCAACGGTGTGAACACGTTCTGGGTTTTCATCCGCAATATCTAGAAATGCCCGACGTAGAGTTTTGTGAAAATCGAGACTTTCAGCGTCAAAACGCGTGAGATTTTCACCGCGAGTCTCAACACGTTTTTGCGCTAGCACAGGATCCATATCGAACAAAATCGTTAGGTCCGGTTCAAAACCACCCATGACGGCCTCATGAACAGACTTTACGCGATCAGCGCCGAGGCCTCTTGCATGACCTTGATAGGCCAAACTCGAGTCTGCAAATCGATCTGACAGAACCCAGACCCCGCGCTCTAGCGCAGGTTTAATCAGCTTTTCGACATGATCGAGACGCGCAGCATACATCAGCAGCAATTCGGTCATACCTGACCAACGGTCAGAAGTGCCTTCAAGCACGAGGTTACGGATAGCTTCCGCACCAAATGTACCGCCGGGTTCGCGGGTCAGCAACGTCTCAACGCCTGCTTTTTCAAGGGCTTCGGCGAGCAACTTCGCTTGCGTCGTTTTACCTGCGCCTTCGCCGCCTTCGAAAGTTATGAATTTACCTTGCGCCATGTTTAGCCTCTAATCTTTGCCAATAGACCCGTCCACGCCCGCGAAAACAGTCCTTTGCGCGCGACATCTTCCATCGCGACAAGGTCGTAAGTTTCCAGCGGACGTCCGGGAAGTGATACGTCAAGTTCCGCCACTTTGTCGCCTTTGGCGACAGGGGCCTTAGCTTCTAAATAACGAACTTGGGATGAAATTTTCTTACGGTCGACAACCGGCAGCCCTTTGCGAATATCTTGCGTCAGCGCGACGGGGACAGTTTCAGCTTTGCCCATGTAAACATCGACCTTCGCCATTTCGACGCCCTTCGCATGTAGGTCATAAACACGGAATTGCGTGAACGCGGCTTCCATAAGCTGAGTCGCAGCGTCGCGTCGCGCAGATTGGCTAGATAGGCCATTTATAACAATAATGCGGCGGTCATCGCCGCGTAAGGCAGACCCCACAAGGCCGTAGCCCGAGGCTTCCGTATGACCTGTCTTCAGACCATCTGCTCCCGTAACGCGTCCAAGAATCGGGTTTCTGTTGCTCTGCTTGATTCCGTTCCATGTAAAATCACGCTCTGCGTATAACGTGTAAAATTCAGGGTAAGTCACGACTTGTTGCTGGGCTAATTTGGCGAGATCAAGCGCGCTAATTTCATGTTCTGGATGTGGCCAACCTGTAGAATTGCGAAATGTTGCGCTACTTAAGCCGAGCTCACGCGCGCGCTGTGTCATTAGTTCTGCGAAAGCGGTTTCTGACCCCGCCATACCTTCTGCCAAAACGATACAGGCGTCATTTCCGGATTGAATGATCACACCTTTTAAGAGGTCTGAGACACTCGCCTTTGACCCAACTTTTAAGAACATCGTAGAGGAGCCGGATTTGACACCGCCGCGACGCCACGCATCTTCACTCACCGTAAATTCAGTTTCAGGTGACAATGTGCCTTCGGTGAGTGCAGAAAAAACGAGATCAGCCGTCATGATTTTTGTCATTGAGGCAGGCGCCATCGGCGCGCGGGCATCTTTCTCAAACATGACTTCGCCAGTTACGGCATCAATTATGACGGCATGAGGTGCCTCCGTTTGAAACCCAGATTGCGCGAATGCTGGAGCCGTAAGGCAGAGGCTGGCGCCTATTATGACGGAAAGCGGGAGAATAGAAAATGAACGGAACACGGCAACGAAACCTATCGATCTACGAATCAAAAAAGGGTGTCCGTTTCAGGACACCGCATTTCGTCGCATGGTGATATGGCAATCGCAAGGCAGACCTCTGCGATTATAACCTTATTTCATTTCTAGACGCTCACGAATGAGCTGCGGGCTTGAGCCTGTATGACTGGCAACATGGATTGGCCCTTTGATCGTGAGGGTAACTTGCCCGTCTGGCTCAGGAGTTCCATCCAAAGCACGCGGGGACATAGGAGCGACTGGAGCTGGAGTATGAGGGGCTGGCACATATGGCGCCGGCGTGGGTGCACTATACGGCATAGCTGGGCGTGGCGCAGGTATTGCAGCGGGAGCCTCAACGAACTCTTCAATTGGGCGAGGGATTTCGACGGGAGCCCGTACTGGAGCCCGATTCGCGGCCATAGGATCCGCAGGACCTGCATATTGCACGCGAACCTGACCTAATCCCGTTATTCCAAGGGCCTCAGCAGACGCCTGAGACAGATCGATAATGCGGTCACCAACAAAGGGGCCACGATCGTTCAATCGAACCATCAATGTTTTGCCTGTCTTAATATTTGTGACAAATAACATCGAATTAAGCGGCAAGGTTTTGTGCGCGGCCGTCAGATCATTCTTATTGTATGTTTCGCCTGTTGCCGTTGGTTTGCCGTGGAATTTATCGCCATACCAAGACGCTGTGCCTGTAACGTCATAATTTGGCTGATGCTTAGGTGTATATGACTTACCCATGATCGTATAACGCTTGCCGATACGCTGATGCTTATAAAGATCAGTATCGACATTCGCTTGATCAAAACGCTGAGTTGGACGCGGCGCAGGCATCGGGCGAGCAGGAATGTAACTATCTGGCACAGCCCGCGATGTTGGTGCGCGGGGTGTTGAAAGCGATGCATATTTAGCTGGACCATCGCCAACCTTATATACGATTGGAGCCGCTTTAACCGATTTGGTTACGCTCGTAGAGGCGCACCCAGTGACGGCTATGCCCAGCATTGCCGCGATTAAACTCATCCCAACTCGTTTTGCATTCAACATTATAGTCACCTCTTTAGATAGCCCTGCGCTGCAGGCCGAGTGACCATTGCGTCATGTCTTGGACATCGGCATTGGTCTCTTCTGTAATTGGTAACCTAAATGGGCAGGCTTAAATGCAGGTTTGAAAACAGACCTAACACGGCCTCAAAATACAAGGTAACTGATGCGTTAACGAAATAGAGGCTTGATCATCAGATCATTACATCTTATGCGCCCTCCTCATTGACCAAGGTACCCGCGGGCGGGTGGCAGAGTGGTTGAATGCACCAGTCTTGAAAACTGGCATAGGTGTAAGTCTATCGGGGGTTCGAATCCCTCCCCGCCCGCCATTTCCTAGAAATCTTTTCTAGCAATCTAGTGATCCGCTGAAGTTTGCTATTGAGCTTAAATTGTAACAGCGTATTAGCACGCTAACACAATGACCCAAACGACAAAACATATCGAACTTGAAGCCGCCTTGGCCCGCTTGGAACGAAAGGAAGACGTTCGCGCCTTTCTTGTCGACCTTTGCACTCCAGCTGAGCTTCGCGCATTAATAGAACGTTGGCACGTTGCTCAGATTTTAGATGAGGGCGAGAAGTCCTATCGTGAGATACAGGCAGACACAGGTGTTTCAACGACGACCATTGGCCGCGTAGCACGTTTCCTTCGTGATGAACCCCATGGGGGTTACCGAGCCGTTCTCGGAAAGAAAGATGACACATGACCGACCGTTTACGCATTTCTCTGCAAAAGAAAGGCCGTTTGGCCGAAGATAGCTTTGCGCTTTTGAAAAAGTGTGGTTTACGATTTTCGATACGCGGTGGCGGACTGTTGGCCCGCGTGAAAAACATGCCTATAGATCTTTTGTTAGTACGCGATGATGACATTCCATCTTTCGTTGCGAATAATGCATCCGACATTGGGATCGTTGGCGAAAACGTGTTGGTTGAAGAACAACTCACGTCGAAAACCCCGCTTGACGCCAAGATCGCCATGCGACTGGGTTTCTCGCGATGTAAGCTCTGCCTCGCCGCGAGTGAGAGCGGAAAAGTTAGATCCTCTAGCGATTTAAACGGAACGCGTATTGCAACAACATATCCTGGCGTTACCGCGCGCTATCTCTCGGAACAGGGCTTGAACGCAAAACTAGTGGAGATGAAAGGCGCTGTCGAACTTGCGCCATCTATCGGGATCGCTGAGAGCATTTGTGATTTAGTGTCCTCTGGTGCGACGCTTGAAGCGAATGGCTTGGCTGCGTTTGAAACGATCCTAGAGAGTGAAGCCGTTTTGATCACATCTGACCGCGAGCTGTCCCCTGCAAAGGCTGACATCCTCAATAAGTTGATGAACAGAATTGATGGTGTTTTGAAGTCTGCGGAAACCAAATACATTATGTTGAACGCGCCAAAAAGCGCCGTGGCGGCGATAACAGACCTCTTGCCTGGATCAGACGCGCCGACAATCATGCCGCTCGCGGGTGAAGACGATTTGGTCGCGATCCAAGCGGTTTGTACAGAGACTGTATTCTGGGAAACACTCGAGGGATTAAAGGCTCTCGGCGCGCGGGCGATTCTTGTCCTGCCTATCGAAAAAATGATGAGCTAATGCGCCGTTTCATCTGGAAAGATCTAGACGTATCAGAGCGTAATGACGCCCTCGCCCGTCCGGCTGCAATATCTAATGCCGCGTTGATCGACGACGTACGGGGTATCTTGAACGATGTGAAAGACAATGGAGATGCTGCACTTTTCCGTCTGACGGAAAAATATGACGGTGTGAAGTTGGATTCCTTGGAAGTTCCAATCTCTGAATTGGAAGCAGCCTGGAACGCCCTCTCCGCCTCAGACAAGGCGGTGATTGAACGCGCCCAGCGCAATATCAAACGCTTTCACAAGGCACAAATTCCTGCACCTATCGAAGTTGAAACTGAACCAGGCGTCGTTTGCCGTCGTGAAGCACGTGCGATTGAAACCGCAGGCCTTTATGTTCCCGGCGGAACTGCCCCTTTAGTTTCGACCTTGTTGATGCTGTCCGTGCCAGCAAAGGTGGCGGGCGTTCAAAACCGAATCGTCGTTACGCCGCCTGCTAAAAACGGTAAAGTGAACCCTGTCATTTTGGCGGCTGCCTTTCGCTGTAAAGTCACCCGACTATTTGTCGTCGGCGGCGCACAAGCTATTGCGGCTTTAGCCTATGGCACCGAAGCAATTCCGAAATGTGATAAGATATTTGGCCCCGGAAATGCTTGGGTTGCGGCGGCTAAAGCCCTTGTTGCCCAAGAAGCAGGTGGTCCCGCAATTGATATGCCCGCAGGTCCGTCCGAAGCGATGGTTCTGGCGGATAGTTCATCCAATCCAGCCTTCGTTGCTTCTGACCTGCTCAGCCAAGCGGAACATGATACTGTTGCGCAGGTTATTTGTGTCGCAGAAAATGACGCTGTTGCGAATGCTGTCGAAGCAGAAATCGAAACGCAATTACAGACATTATCACGGAAAGACATCGCACGTGAATCCTTGGGTTATGGCCGTATGTTTATTGCTGATAATCGAGCCGATATTATAGACATCATCAACCGCTACGCACCTGAGCATTTGATTGTTCAACTACGTGACCCTGAAGCCTATGTAGGCGCGATCCGCAATGCTGGCTCTATTTTCTTGGGGCCTTGGACGCCTGAAAGCGTTGGTGATTATGCCAGCGGAACGAACCACACGCTTCCAACCTATGGAGCCGCGCGGGCCTATTCAGGCGTGACTCTTGATAGTTTTCTGAAATATATTTCGATCCAACAGCTCACAAAAAAAGGACTGAAACGTCTCGGTCCTGTTGTTGAGCGATTGGCCGAAATGGAAGGCTTGGACGCACATAAACGTGCCGTGACTTTGCGTCTGGAGGCGCTGCAATGACAAATTGGCCGAATAGTATAGCCCGTAAATCTGTGGTCGCGATGTCGATATATTCTGCGCGCGGCGGCGCGACAGATGCGCTGCATCTGGATGCAAATGAGAACCCATATGCACCGCCGCCCGTTATTGGTGCAGAAGGATTCAATCGTTATCCATCACAACAGCCTATAAAACTCGTCAATCGTTTAGCTGGATTATATGGCGTTGAAGTTGACCAACTTATGGTTGGCCGCGGTGCGGATGAAGGCATCGAATGTCTGTTGCGTGCATTTTGCGAAGCCGGACAGGACAGCATTCTGACCTGTCCACCAACATTTGGATATTACAAGACTTGCGCAGATATTCAGGGTGCAGGCATTGTCGAAGTTCCACTCAGCGCGTCATATGAATGGGATATTCCTGGTGTGATTGCAGCGGGCAGGAATCAATCCGTGAAGATGATCTTTCTTTGCTCGCCAAATAATCCAACGGGAAACAGCCTGACACGTGATGCAATATTGCAGGTCTGCGCGGAACTCCCCGAAACGCTGATTGTTGTAGATGAGGCCTATATAGAATTTGCCAAACAAGAGAGCCTTGTTGATCAAATCGGGCATGTGCAAAACCTTGTTGTCTTACGCACGTTGTCGAAAGCCTATGCCCTTGCAGGCGTAAGGGGCGGCGCTTTATTGGCCGACGCCCGCGTGATTAATCTACTGCTTAAAGTCCTTCCGCCCTACCCGATTGCGCGTCCTGTTGAGACGACTATCCTGAATGCGCTCGCTCCCTCTGCTATGTCTGTCCATGCGCAACGTTTAGCGGAAACATTAACTGAGCGCGCGCGATTGGCAGAAGGGCTTTCGCAATCCAAATATGTTGAAACCGTTTATCCGTCTGACGCAAACTTCCTCCTGCTTGAGGTCAAAGACGAAGCTGCACTTCTGTCTCAACTCCGTCAGTTCAATGTCAAAATACGCGACTACCGCTCCACCACAGGTCGCATGAGAGTATCTATTGGCTCACCAGAAGAAAACACAATTGCGCTACAGGCCTTTGGCGTTGTTGATACAGACAAACGCATTGACCGCATTGGCGAAACGTTCCGTAAGACGAATGAAACAGACATTTCTGTGCGCGTGAATTTGGACGATGCCTCGCAAACTAAAATCGAAACGGGCATTGGGTTTTACGATCACATGTTGGAACAAATTTCCAAACATGGCGGATTCGGCCTAACTATGGCCTGCGAAGGCGATTTACACATCGATGCCCATCACACAGTTGAAGATACAGCCTTGGCGTTTGGCGAAGCCTTGAAGCAAGCCCTCGGAAATAAAGCAGGTATCGGTCGGTATGGCTATGTCATTCCAATGGACGAAACACAGGCACAGGTCGCAATTGACCTGTCTGGTCGCCCTGCAGCTGTTTTCAACGGAGACTTCCCCACAGATCACGTTGGAGACTTCCCTGTCGAGATGTGCCCGCACTTTTTCGAAAGCCTCGCGCAAACGCTCGGTGCGGCAATCCATGTCGACGTTAAGGGCGATAATTCGCACCACATGATTGAAGCCTGTTTCAAAGGCGTTGGCCGCGCATTACGCCCAGCCTTTGCTGTGTCAGGCAGTGAAATTCCATCTACTAAAGGTACGTTGTGAGCCTTGTCATCGTTGATACGGGCTGCGCAAATTTGGCGTCAGTTCAATACGCCTTTGAACGCCTAGGTGTCACGCCGATCATTAGTGATGATGCAAACGTCATTAAGACGGCCAATCGTGTCGTCTTGCCCGGCGTAGGCTCTGCGCCCTTTGCCATGCGAAGCATAAATGCCAAAAATCTGAAGCCTGTTTTGAAAACCTTGGATCAACCCGTGATCGGAATATGTCTAGGCATGCAACTCCTCTACGAAACACTAGAAGAAGGCGGCGATACTGTTGAAGGTTTAGGCCTCGTCCCTGGCGCTATACGCGCTTTGGAAACAGGAAATTTGCCTTCCCCTCATATGGGTTGGAATAAAATTACCCCCCTAAAAAAAGACCCTCTGTTAAAGGGTGTTACGGCAGGTGATTACGCTTATTTCGTTCATTCTTTCGCAGCTGATGTTTCCGAAAACACATTAGCTCAAGCCGAGTACGGAACGCCCTTCACTGCCATGACGCGCAAAGACAATGTTTGGGGTTGTCAATTTCACCCCGAGCGGAGTTCTAAAACCGGCGCCCAAATCCTCAAGAATTTTCTGGACATAAAGCTATGATTTTCCCGGCAATGGATCTCATGGATGGCGGATGTGTTCGCCTTCTAAAAGGTAATTTTAACGCCCGCACTAACTATGCAGCCGATCCAGTTGAGGTCGCGCAAGGCTATGCCGCCGCAGGTGCGGAATGGATGCATATCGTTGATTTGGACGGTGCAAAAAATGGGCATGCGGAACAATCTGATCTTATCCTGAAAATTGCAAATTCCGCAGACATTAAAGTACAAACAGGTGGGGGCTTACGTGACCTCTCTCAAATAAAACGGTTGCTAGATGGCGGTGTGGAGCGCGTTGTGATTGGATCCCTTGCGGTTACAAATCCACAGATGGTCAAACATTGGCTCCGCGAGGTTGGAGCGGATGCGATTTGCCTCGCTCTCGATGTGAACCAAGGCGAAGATGGTGAATTTCGTCCTGCGACAAAAGGCTGGACAGAGGCCTCTAAGAAAACACTCTGGGATGTGCTAGGAGACTTTCTTGGCTCTGGCTTAAAAACAATTTTGGTAACGGACATTGGCCGAGACGGTATGCAAACGGGCGGCAATATTGATCTCTACAAACGCATTCAAACCGAATTTCCGACTCTGGACTTAATCAGTTCAGGCGGGGTCGGAACATTGGACCACGTCCGCGACCTCAAAGCGATTGCCCCCTACGGTATTATCATTGGCAAAGCCCTTTATGAAGGTGCTTTCACCCTGCCCGAAGCCATCACATGCTAACCCGCCGAATTATCCCATGTTTGGATGTACGTGATGGGCGTGTTGTCAAAGGTGTGCAGTTTCGTAATCACGAAGACGTCGGCGACATCATTGATCTCGCACTGCGTTATCGCGATGAAGGTGCAGATGAACTCGTTTTTTACGACATCACTGCTTCGGTCGATGACCGTACGGTCAGCCCCGATTGGGTCGGGAAGGTTAGCCGCGCCTTGGATATCCCATTTTGCGTCGCAGGTGGAATAAAAACCGTCGAAGCCGCAGGCGCGCGCTTGGCGGCGGGTGCAGATAAAATCAGCGTCAACTCTCCCGCTCTCATGCGGCCCGACCTCGTGAATGAACTCAGCGAAGCATATGGCGTTCAATGTATTGTTGTCGGAATTGATACATTTGCCGATGGTGAAACTTACCGCGTTAAATCCCACACAGGCGATCCCGACAAGACACGAGAGACAGGCCGACTGACACTCGATTGGGTCCAAGATGTGATTAAACGCGGTGCAGGGGAAATCGTTCTAAACTGTATGAACAGAGACGGCGTACGTAAAGGATATGACCTTGAGCAGCTTAAAGCTGTTCGCGCTATATGCAGCGTCCCCTTAATTGCGTCTGGCGGTGCCGGCGCAACTGAACATTTTGAAGATGTATTCAAACAAGCCAATGTAGACGGGGCCCTCGCCGCTTCTGTTTTTCACAAATCAGTGATTGCCATCCCTGATTTGAAATCAGATTTACGACGTGCAGGTATAGAGGTCAGATCGTGAAAATAGATTTTGAAAAAAGCGGAGGCCTTGTCCCTGCTATTATCCAAGATGCAGATACGTTGCAGGTTTTGATGCTGGGTTACATGAACGCTGACGCTGTTGCAAAAACCAATGAGACACGCCTCGTCACATTCTATAGCCGCTCTCGTCAAATGCTTTGGACCAAGGGCGAGACGAGCGGCAATACGCTCGCGCTTGTAGACATGACGATTGATTGTGACAATGACACACTCCTCGTCAAAGCCCGTCCGACTGGGCCAACCTGCCATGAGGGTACAGTTTCATGCTTTGGCGATGAAGGCGCGGACGGCGTCGGCTTCTTATCATATTTGGAACAACTTATCGAAGG
This sequence comes from uncultured Caulobacterales bacterium, assembly GCA_938003545.1. Classification (GTDB taxonomy): domain Bacteria; phylum Pseudomonadota; class Alphaproteobacteria; order Caulobacterales; family Maricaulaceae; genus Litorimonas. The sequence continues at coordinate 59,951 of CALKXY010000014.1, read as the reverse complement.
CCGTAAGACTGCCGATCCAGAAAGCTCATATACCGCGCAACTCTTGCAAGGACCGCTTCGCCGTGCCGCGCAGAAAGTCGGCGAAGAAGGCGTAGAAACCGCCCTCGCCGCTGTTGCTGAAACCGATGATAAATTAGTGAGCGAGGCGGCAGATTTGATCTACCACACACTCGTTTTATTGGCGGCCAAAGATATGAAGTTTGAGCGTGTGATTAAAGAGCTTCAGAGTCGTCATTAAATGCCAAGATTATACCGAAACAACTAAGCTGCGTCGGTGTAATTCCCTTAGACTTAAAACGCTTCAAACGTCGCTTTCGTCTCAATAGACACCCATTTACCGTCAACCATGTGAATACCACATTCGGTTTTATCACTGTTTCTCCAACGACCTGCGCGCGGATCTTCACCTGCTGCAACGCGTGTTGTGCAGGGCTGACACCCGATTGAGAGATACCCAATTGCGAGAAGTGGATGTGGCGGAAGGTCGTGTTGGCGCATATATGCAGTGACGTCTTTTGCCGTCCAATAAGCGAGCGGATTAACTTTGGATTGCGGACTGCCCGTTGCGGCGGCCTCTTCCAAAATAGACATATTTGCCCGTTCCGGTGTTTGATACCGTTTGCGGCCCGTAATTCGCGCAGCAAACCCATTGATGACACCATCAAGCGGACGCACCTTGCGCAGGTCACAACAGGAGTCTGGTTCGGATTGATTGAGCGTTCCGTCAGGATCTTCTGACAGAACTTGAGCTTGGTTTGGTGTGATGTTTCGGAAACCTGTCAAACCAAAGCGGCTCACCAGATCATCACGATAGGCTAAAGTTTCCCTAAAATGCTTTCCAGTATCAAGGAAAATTACTGGCAAGTTCGGATTAATCCGCGAGACCATGTGCAAGAGGACAGCTGAGTCGACGCCCATAGATGTGGCCAGCACGATGTCCCCATCGAATTTTTCAATCGCCTTACGTAGCGTCAACTCCGCCGAGTGACCGAAAAAAGGGTCGTCCGCCTTTCGGGCATCTATGGCCGTCATTCGCGCATCAAAAACAGAGGTCGCAGGTCCAGCCTTCACGGCATATCCCCGCTGATAGGTCATATCAAATTCATCAAGCGCAGCATGCCAATCAGCAATCGTATGCCGCGATAGCGTTGCATCATCCAGACGCACCGCATCAAACCCGCACTGTAATGCGAAAGCATGCTGATCTGGAATTAAGGGACCGTCTGCAACCAGCAATCCCTCATAGCCAAATTTCTTACGCAATTGACGCGCGAGAGAGAACCCGCGCCCATCTGTGTAAGCGGGAAAATCAATCAAGATCGTTTCAATACGGCCTAGCGCAGGGGCTAAAATGTCAAGGTCAGCATCATTGGGAATATGTAGAACATCAATGGTTTCATTACTGTCTAGAGCCTCCAATGCGGCAGGATCCGCAAACCGTGCAGCATCTCGCGCACGGCCATCTTGGATGAGTGTGTGACTAGGCATAAAGCACCTCTTTGAACGGCGCGATGCCGATACGTCGATATGTGTCGAGGAAGCGTTCGCTGTCCTCACGTGTTTCCAAATAAAAGTCGACCATACGCTCAATGCCGTCGACCAGTTCTTCCTGCGAGAAGCCTGGTCCCGTCACTTTACCGATTTCGGCATGTTCGGAGGCATCACCGCCAAGTTTGACTTGGTAGAATTCGACACCCGCTTTTTCCAAGCCGAGAATACCAATGTGACCGACATGATGATGCCCACAGGCATTGATGCAGCCAGAAATTTTGATCTGCATTTCACCAATAGTGCGCTGGCGTTCTGGATCTGCGAAGCGTTCAGCAATCGCTTGGCTGATGGGAATGGACCTCGCCGTGGCAAGTGCGCAGAAATCCATACCTGGGCAGCAAATGATATCAGTGATGAGGTTGATATTATCTGCCGCTAGACCTGCTGTTTCCAACTCTGCGAAGAGAGCTAGAAGATCGGATTGTTTAACATGCGGCAAAACAAGGTTCTGTTGATGCGTCGAGCGCAACTCACCGAATGAATATTTGTCCGCTATATCGGAGACAGCCCGCATTTGGGCCGCTGTAATATCTCCAGGTGCCAAGTCTTTCGGCTTCAAAGAGATGTTGACGATCGCATAGCCAGAGGCCTTATGAGCCGCAACATTGTTTTTCGCCCAAAGTGAAAAGGCTTTGTTTGCCTCCAGAGCTTTCTGTAGCTCTGCTGGATCGTTGTCCAAAGTTTCAAATTCTGGCGGTGCAAAATAGGCAGTGATGCGATTGCGTTCTTCTTCAGATACGGCAATATCGCTAATGTCGATAGACGCATATTCAGCTTCAACTTGATCACGGAACGTTTCAATTCCAGTCTCTTGCACCAATATCTTAATACGAGCTTTGTACTTATTATCACGACGACCATAGCGGTTGTAAACCCTCAGCGCAGCCGTGAGGTAGGCTAGCAATTCGCCCTTTGTCAGGAATTCACGTAAGATTTGTCCAATAATTGGCGTTCGGCCCAAGCCGCCGCCGACATATATCTTATATCCAACATCACCGTTAGTATTTCGGACAATCTGAATGCCAATATCATGTGCTTTGATGAGTGCGCGGTCCTTCTCTGCTGCCGTGACAGCAATTTTGAATTTGCGCGGCAAGAATGTGAATTCAGGATGCAATGTTGACCACTGACGAATTAACTCCGCCATAGGGCGCGGATCTTCGACTTCTTCCGCCGTCGCGCCAGCATATGGGTCACAGGTGACATTTCGGATACAATTACCTGATGTCTGGATCGCATGCATTTGAACGCTTGCTAGATCATCCAACATATCAGGGACATCTGGTAATTTCGGCCAATTAAACTGCATGTTTTGACGCGTCGTGATATGGCCATATCCGCGGTCATATTTCTCGGCCAAATGCGCAAGCATCCGAAATTGCTCACTATTCAGAGTGCCATAAGGAACAGCAACGCGAAGCATATACGCATGTAATTGCAGATACAGGCCGTTCATCAACCGCAGTGGGCGGAACTCAGCTTCGCTTAAACGTCCAGCAAGACGGCGTTCAACCTGTCCTCGAAATTGGCGTGTGCGGTCAGCGACAAGCTGCGCATCAAATTCATCATAGCGGTACATTATGTGGTCTCCAGCAAGTCTGCTGTGTCGTAAGATGGGCCGTTCACGCGAAATTTCTCGCGGTAGCGAACGGGTAATCCTGTGTCAGGTTCAATGTCGATGAAATAGACACCAACAACAAAATTAGCCTTCTCATCCGTATCAGCTTTCAGTTGCATACGATCTATCAAGTCTTGATCTTCCGTCCGCAACGCGCGCTTGAAATCGCGTGTCCAATCTAAGTTTTCATCCAACCAAACGCTATATCCATCCCGTAATTCATTGGCGGTCATGGATTGCGGGCCTTTGCCCTTATGTTTCAACGTGCTCATACGGCGAGCCTCTTCTCAGTTAGACTTCGACGCTCTGCATATCCGATCAACAAAATAGCTGGGCCTTTTATACCTGCCGCCACCAAGTCCTCGGGGAGATTTCGTAAAGTTGTGTAGGTGATGATTTGATTAGGGCGTGAGGCGTTTTCTACAACGGTAACAGGCCTGTCTGATTCAGCGCCGTGTAACATCAAGCGTCCTTGAATAAAGCGCGCTGCACCAACACCCATATAGACCGCGGCTCGCCCGCCAGGGCGCGCAAGAGATACCCAATCCTGCTCAGCAAAGCCTTTGGCATCATGGCCTGTCAGAAAAGATATCGCTTTATTTGTGCCGCGAGTCGTCAGTGACGCATTTATAGCTGCAGCTGCGGCGGCGGCAGACGTGATTCCGGGTATAATTTCGACGGGGATATCGACAGCTTGGAGGGCATCAATTTCCTCATCCGCGCGGCCAAATATCAATGGGTCGCCTGATTTCAACCGCACGACAGCAAGTCCTTCGCGTGCTTTTTCTACCAATATCTCGTTGATCGCAGTTTGCCCAATCGACGGCTCGCCTGGCGTTTTCCCAACGTAAACATACTCTGCTTCGCGGCGACCTAATTCCAAAACGCCATCGCTGACGAGGCGATCATAAACAATAACATCTGCGGCGTGTAAGGCGCGGCGGGCGGCGGTTGTGAGCATGTCAGGATTACCTGGCCCCGCGCCGACAAGAATAACTTTGCCTGCGCTCTCATCACGCCCAGCGAGTTCAGCTTCAACTTCTGCTTCCAATGTTTCACGTGGAACACGCAACATCGCGCTTAAGTCTTTACCACCAAAAATACGGGCCCAGAATCTTTGCCTGTCAGCTAGATCTGGCATTATTACCTTAACTTTATCTCTTAGCTGTTTGGTTTTGAGTGCAAATTCTCCAGTTTCAGGTGGAAGCTTTGTTTCTAAATCCGCCTTTAGAGCTCGCGCCAATGCTGGGCTGGTTCCTTCTGTACCAATCGACACAAGGACCGGCGCGCGGTCAACGAGCGCAGGTGTAATGAAGCGGCAGGCCTCTTTTTGATCAGCAGCGTTAACAGGAATTTGGCGCGCGCTCGCCGCCTCTGCAATAACTGCATTTATGGCGTCGTCCTCAGTCGCAGCATAAACAAGCGACGCACCCTCTAAATCCGAATCTTTATAGTCACGCTTAATCCACTCTAGCTTCCCATGTTCAGCCCAACGCGCGACTTCGGGGCCAACGCTTGTATCGACCACAATAATATTTGCTTCGGTTTTCAGTAAAGTGCGTAGCTTGGCCTCAGCAGCTGGACCACCACCTACAACGAGGATTTTTGCACCACGCGTATCAAAGTGTATAGGAAGATACTGCATTAGAATCTCAGACTTTCATTCTTAGAGTCGTTCTCTTGATCGAACCAATTTGTTCTATATATAGAACGAACAAATAGAAATCTAGCACCCCACGAAAAGTTTATGGCCCGTCAAAAACGTGTTCCCTGTCCAGAAACCGAAGCTTTGTCTGAAAAACTTGGCCAAACGATACTGAGACTTCGCAAAGTGGATAAGATGTCGCTTGGCGATCTTTCGGATCTATCAGGTGTCGCAAAGTCTATGATCTCACAGATAGAGAAGAATGAAACCAACCCGACATTGGCAACGTTATCGCGACTGTCACAAGCTCTAGGCACGAGTGTTGAGGCCATGATGTCTAATGCACCAAATGAAAGCGCATTGGTTCAACATGCCAAACCTCAAGACATTCCTAGGCTTCAATCAAAAGACGGGCTTTGCGAACTTCGTATCATTGGATCACTGGATACGGTCCAATTTGTGCAGTGGTATGACTTTAAAGCACAGCCAGAAGGGGTCTTGGAAAGCTCTCCCCACCCAATAGGTTCAATTGAAAACCTAACTGTGCTCGCGGGGACACTAGAAGTGTCTGTCGGAAGCGAAACATGGTCAGCGCCTGCCGGTGAAACCCTGCGATATAGAGCGGATCGTCCGCATCAAATACGTAATATCGGCGATACGCCTGCACATGCAACCATGGTGAATATCCTCGCACACAATGTTCGTTCGCGGTAAAACCTTGCGCAAAATTCTGTCTACGTTAAGGGAGCGCGCATGAATTATCACTCTCATAAAGATTCCGAAATCAAAGCAAGTTTCGGTGATGCTCTCCTAGCAAGCCTTGCGCCTGGTGGAGGTTTATGGATGCCCGATGCGCTCCCTTTCTTCTCGCCACACGAAACCGCGCGACTGGGAGCTATGTCATTTGCGGATTGCGCAGCGGAACTCGCGACACATTTCACCGATGAGCGATTCTCAAAAGCTGATCTAGATGAAATCTGTGATGACGCCTATAATTACCCAGTTCCGATACGCACACTGTCTGGCGAAGCCTTAGATCCCGCCCTCGCGCCCGATGCTGAAGATTTTGTTCTGGAACTTTTTCATGGACCAACGCTAGCCTTCAAAGATTTCGCAGCTCGCTTCATGGGGCGTGCCGCAAGTCACCTGATGGGCACAACGAAACAGAAACGCACGATTCTTGTTGCGACGTCTGGTGATACGGGCGGCGCTATTGGTGATGCATTTTTGGACCAAAAAGGCATAAAGGTCTTCATCCTGTTTCCCAAAGGCGGCGTGAGTAAGGTCCAAGAACAACAACTCACAACGATGGGCACTGCACGCTCAAACGTAAAAGCCATCTCTGTTGACGGCACGTTTGATGATTGCCAACAACTGGTCAAACAAGCCTTTGGAAACAGTGAACTGACAGAAAAACATGATCTAATGAGTGCAAACTCAATCAATGTAGGTCGCGTCATTCCGCAGAGTTTCTACTATTTCTGGACGTCACTCCAAGCCAAGGCCGCCTACCCTAACCGTCCGCTTGTCTATTCAATCCCGTCGGGCAACCTCGGCAATCTTACGGGCGGCTTAATCGCAAAAAAGATGGGCGCCCCCATTGATCGGTTTGTAATCGGTAACAATGCGAATGACCCATTCGTCGATTATCTGAGCACAGGCGTTTACACCCCTCGCCCAAGCGTGCCGACACTATCAAATGCCATGGACATTGGCCGTCCGAATAATTTTCCTCGTATCGTGGCCCTTCATGATAATAATTACGCCGCCATTCGTGATGTCTGTTGGGGCGCATCGTTTACAGATGACGAAACTGAACGCCATATTCGCCGCATTCATACGGAAACTGGATATGTCATGTGTCCGCACACGGCTGTTGGGCACCTTGCTATGGAAAAATTTGCAGCTGATGTCCCTGAACCCTTTACGCGTATAACGGTTGGTACGGCCCACCCGGCCAAATTTGCAGATAGTGTTGAGCGCATTCTTCACACGGAAATCCCCTTGCCAACACCTTTGGCGAAAGCGATGAAAAAGAAAAAGCGTGTACATGTAATGGCGCCAACATTGGACGCTTTGTCAGATTATCTCTCGATACACGCCTGATGAAGCTAACCCGCACAGCGTTTGAAACTTTATATGCAGAGAACCGACTTCGGATTGCGCTCGTTGGCATGTCCAATATTGGCAAGAGTTACACTGGGATACGCTTAGCCAAAGCCTATGGTTTTGAACTGATCGAAGTTGATAAAATCATCAGAGACATACTGGGCCACGGGAGCATGGAAGATTTTGCTGCTTGGCAGGGTCAACCCTATTCCGATGGTTATCGTGATCGCGAAATAGAATCTATCGCCCTAGAGACACGCGCAACGTCAGAGGCCGTGAAATACGAGGGTGGAAATGTTGTTTTAGACACGACTGGCAGCGTAATCTATACGAATAAGGACATTCTAGACTTACTTATAAACGGCTGGTTTATAATACATATTTCAGCTTCTGACGCGGCTGTCGAGCGTTTGAAAGATCAATATTTTAAGCATCCCAAACCTCTAGTTTGGAATGGACATTACCAGCGCAAATCAAATCAAACGCCAGATGAAGCCATCTTGACGAGTTATCCAATTTTGCTGGCATCTCGCGCGAAAGCCTATACTGAGTTAGCTGACACAACTATTAGTTCCGATGTTATATTGGACACGAAACTAACAATTGAAGACATATTTGAGCGGCTAAAGCCAACCGTTTAAAAGCCGTTCCTTTGCAAGGCCTGCTAGTAGGTCCAGATGCAGAGCGTCTGCATTCAAGCAAGGAATTGCGGTGAAATGCGTCCCACCATTTTCAATAAAACTCTCTTTGGCTTCTTCCGCGATTTCTTCGAGCGTTTCCAAACAATCTGCAGAAAACCCCGGCATCATCACAGCGACTTTTTTTACACCTGTTTCGGGTAAGGCCTCCAATGTCTTATCCGTATAAGGCTGAAGCCAAGCCTTCGGTCCAAATCGCGACTGGAAAGTCGCATAAAGCTCCGCATTGGTTTTACCCATGTGTTGGCGCAATAGTTCCGTCGTTTCCAAACATTCAGTTTGGTAAGGATCTCCCTTGTCTACATAACTTTGCGGGAGTCCGTGATAAGATGTTAAGATCGTATCAGGTGTCCAATCTAGGGTGCTGAGGTGTTGATCTACGCTGTTCGCCAAAGCCGAAATATAGCGTGAATCATCGTAATAATGGCGCAGGAACCGAAGCTCTGGAACGTCCATACGTTTTTCCAAAGCCATTGCGACACCATCATAAACGGACGCGGTCGTGGCCCCCGCAAATTGTGGATAGAGAGGCAAAATAGCGATCTTGGTGCACCCTTTCGCCTTTAAGGCATCCAAACTGTCACCTATTGAGGGGTTACCGTATCGCATGGCGATTTCGACATGCACACCCTCGCCCAAACGTGATTGAATACCCTCGGCTTGGGCGCGCGTAATACGGATTAAAGGAGCCTCATCCCCCGGGAATTCTTCAGGCTCATGCCAAATCGACTCATATAGAGCGGCCGATTTACGTGGACGCACACGCAATATGATACCGTGTAAAATAGGACACCATATCCAACGTGATGTATCAATGACGCGATAATCATGAAGAAATTCTGCAAGATATTTACGCGTATCCTTTGCAGTTGGCGAATCGGGCGAACCGAGGTTGACGAGTAGCAAGCCGGGCTTCGACATGAATAATTGTGTCCTTTCTGTCGCACCACACGGAAAAATAACGGAATCAGGCCGTGGGCAGCAGAGTATTTCAGCTGAAGTGTTGAACCGTTCCTGCCCTATGTCTACGACAAACCCAACAAAAGGGGATTGCAGTAAAATGTTGGTAGGCGCCAATTTAACTGTCAATTACTACAGATAGCACGAGGACGTAATTATGACGAAGACAAAACTCTTAGGCGCAACGGCTCTAACGGTAGCCACTTTGTTCTTGGTGTCCTGTTCAGGCGCTGAAGAAACTACACCTGTTGAAGCAGTCGCTGAGCAAGAGGCTGGGGCCGTTGAGACATTAGTAACAGAAGCCACGACACGTCCTGGCTCGGAACTCATGGCAGCATCGCGGCAAGGCACATCTGATGAAGCCGTTACAGTTCAAGGCGCCAAAGAGTTTTTAGAAGCCGCGGAAATTGAATTAGAAGCTTTTGGAAAATATGCGGCGCAAACCGCATGGGTAAAAGCAAACTTCATTACGCAAGATACGAATGCCCTAGAAGCGCGTATGTCGGAAGCAGGCGCAAATATGTCGACCCGTTTATCCAACCAAGCCAAACGTTATAACAGCCTGTCCCTACCTGCTGATATGCGTCGCAAGATGGATGGGCTCTTACGCGGGTCCAATTTTCCTGCGCCAGACAGTCCTGCTGCTGCCAAAGAACTTGCTGAGATTATGACGCGCCTAGACAGTGCGTATGGCACAGGTGAATTCGCCATCGATGTGAACAATAAAGGTGTGATCGCCATTCTTGATCAAAATGGCGATGGGTCTCTAGAAGACGAAGTACCAGACGGCAAAATCCATCTGGGACAAGCCTCTGACATCATCGCCAAATCAGATAACCCAGAACTCCTCAAGACGGTCTGGGAAGGCTGGCGCACAGTCTCTCCAAAGATGAAAGGCGACTATTCCAAAATGGTCAAAATCATCAATGAAGGCGCAGATGAATTAGGCTTCAAGGATGCAGGCGACCTCTGGCGCGCAGGCTATGACATGGATGCGGAAGAGTTCTCCGAAGAAGCAGATCGCCTTTGGGGACAAGTTAAGCCGCTTTATGACGAATTACATTGCTATGTTCGCGCAGAGCTAAATGGCAAATATGGTGATGATGTCGTGCCGTTAGAGGGACCAATGCGCGCCGACCTCATGGGGAATATGTGGGGTCAAAGTTGGGGCAACATCTATGACGACGTTGCACCGAAAAGTGGTGGTAAGGGTGTAGACGTAACGGAACTCCTCTTAGCAAAAGGGTATGATGCGAAGAAAATGGTCAAAACGGGCGAAGACTTCTTCACCTCTCTTGGCTTTGATCCTCTACCTGACACCTTCTGGGAACGCTCCTTGATCACGAAACCAAAGGACCGTGATGTTGTCTGTCATGCTTCGGCTTGGAACTTGGATAACCAAGAAGACATTCGAATCAAGATGTGCACCAAGGTCAATGGTGAGGACTTCTCAACCGTTCATCATGAACTCGGTCATAATTTCTATCAACGCGCATATAAGGATCAATCAATATTCTTCAAAAATGGCGCGAATGACGGCTTCCATGAAGCTATTGGTGATATGATCGCACTATCTATCACACCTGAATATCTTGTTGAAATTGGCCTGCTCGATGCGGATGCGGTTCCCGGTGATGATGCAGACCTCGCACTCTTGATGCGCCAAGCAATGGATAAAGTCGCCTTTTTACCTTTCGGTCTTATGGTTGATAAATGGCGTTGGAACGTTTTCAACGGTACATATTCACCGTCCGAATATAACTCAGGCTGGTGGGAATTGCGCGAAGAGTATCAAGGCCTCAAAGCTCCATCAGACCGTCCATCTGATGCGTTTGACCCTGGTGCAAAATATCATATTCCAGGCAACACGCCCTATATGCGCTATTTCCTTGCACACATCCTGCAGTTCCAGTTCCACAAAGCCGCTTGCGAGCAAGCCGGTTTTGAAGGCCCGCTTCACAGATGCTCCGTATATGGCAACAAAGAGGTTGGCGAGAAGTTCAACGCGATGATGGAAATGGGGGCGAGCAAGCCATGGCCAGATGCGTTGGAAGCTTTCACGGGTACACGCGAAATGGATGGTTCCGCAATCCTGGAGTATTTCGACCCCGTCATGACCTATCTTCAAGAAGAGAATAAAGACCGAACCTGCGGCTGGTAAACTTTTCGGTACATTTAATGTGGTTAACAGGCTGGTAGGACTTCGGCCTTAGGCATTAAATATGCCGATTCCTGCAGCCAACATTCCGACAGATAAATTTGCGAAGGCTAAACCACGCCTTCGCCAGACTCGTGTCTTGATTGTATCTGATCACCCAACGGAAAGCCGTGACGTCGCAAGCAATCTGCGGCGTTTAGAGTTGGACGTACAACTCGCCCTTTTCGATGGTAAAACATTGAGCGCGATCCCTAAGCAGGCTCCAGATGCGGTCCTGTGTCATTTAACGGATTATGCCGAACGAGGCTCGCATCTGGCTAAAGTAATCCGCTCACATTTCTGCTCACGCGCCCTTCCAATTATTGGCGCGATGTCCAGACCTTCACCCGATGCATCAAACGAATTTGACTCAACTCTGTTTGCCCCAATGCATGCATCGCAAATCGCAAATCGCGTAAATGCCATGATCCGTTTAGGAGTCATGGAGAACGAAATCACGCGTCGGCTAGAAACGCTTGCTGAGAGCTTTGACGAGCACCCGCAGATTGGTGACATGACGCCAGATCGACGCTTTCGTGTTCTCTTTATCGGCAAAGCCTCTCCGGCTTTCATGGTCATCATCAACGCATTACAAGATAAAGGCGTAGATGTGGTTGCTGCCTTTACCAGTTTCTCAGCCTTCGATTATCTACACGGGGACCCATTTGATGCGGTTGTGATGAATGCATTGGAGCAGACAGAGCCTGCTTTTAGCATTTCAGAAGCTATGCGAAGAAACTCAAAACTTTTCCACACGCCTACACTTTTCTTAATCGACAAAGATGTCTTCCAAGATCATGATGCTGCCTATGATCGTGGCGCACGGGATATCATTACAGTCGATGCAGAACCTGAAGAGATAAGTGGGCGTATTTTAGAGCTCGCAAATTACCATCGTGTTCATGAGCAGCTAAAGTCTGACATATTCGCACTGACCTCAGACTCCACTCGAGATCGATCAGGTAGTGCTTTCTCTCAAGCCTTCATGACGGCTCACCTGCCGCGCCTTTTGGACGATGCAAAAGCAGCCAACCTTCCACTTGCCCTCATTGGGCTGACTTTAACACCAGTGTCGACAGATCCGGTGGAGCCAAAAACAATTGCAGCGGCTTACGCGCAGATTGCATCCCTCATCGGAAACCTTGTCCGTATGCAAGATGTCGTCTGTCGCTGGGACGATGAAACGTTCGTCTTAGCCTTTTACGATACAGACCAAAGCCAAGCTGAGCGCATTCTCACCAGAATCAAAGCTCTGATAGATTGCTCCGCCTATGAAAACAGTGCGGGAAGCACAAGTGCGCTGACCTTCACCGCTCAAAGTTCGATCCTTGAAATAAGTACAGATATACGGTCTGCAGAGGTGCACTTATCAGATTTAATCGCAGATTTACGAGAAAATGGATCGTCTGCGTAGCACCCTAATGGGTAGCAGGGTCAGCGACTAACGCCGCAACAGCTTTCTCACTCCCACGTAAACGAAACTTTGGTTCACTAAAATTACCCATAACTAAAATCGTCTGATCAGGCCGCAGACGCCATCCATGATTTTTTGTGATTGCATTCATGATAATAGATGGGTCTTTAATGTCATTGTGACGCATATGCATGACGACACCTTTCGGTCCAGCATCAACTTTTGCGACGTGAGCCTTACGGCACAAACGTTTGATTTTCATTACTTTAAGAAGGTGGTCAACCTCCTGCGGGATAGGGCCAAATCGATCTATTAACTCAGCAGCCAAAGCATTCGCTTCAGTATCATCAGCAATCTCTGATATTCGGCGATACGTAGCTAGGCGCAAATTAAGGTCAGGAATATAGGCTTCAGGGATAAGGATTGCGACACCAACATTAACCTGAGGCGTCCATGTTTCGTCCCGCACAGCATCTTCATCGTCTTTCAACTCTGCAACCGCCTCTTCCAGCATGTGTTGGTAAAGTTCGACCCCTAAATCTTTAATATGTCCAGATTGCTCCTCCCCCAGTGGATTACCCCCACCGCGCATGTCCAAGTCATGACTGGCAAGTGTAAAACCAGCACCCAGATTATCGAGAGACTGTAGAATTTTCAGACGCTTAAGGGCACCTTGCGTTGCGATTTGTGCCTCTGGCATTGTGAGATAAGCATAGGCCCGCACTTTTGAGCGCCCGACACGGCCACGCATTTGGTAGAGCTGCGCCAATCCAAACCGGTCTGCACGATAAATAATCATCGTATTTGCAGATGGAATATCAATCCCGCTTTCAATGATTGAGGTTGAAATTAGGACGTCATATTCGCCGTCATAAAACGCGGTCATGATGTCTTCCAAGGCCCCTGCACCCATCTGCCCATGGGCGATGACATATCTCACCTCTGGCACGGCGTTCCGCATAAACTCTTCAATACGCGGAATGTCGGCAATTCGCGGGCAGATAAAATAGGATTGACCGCCACGGTATTTCTCACGCAGCAAGGCTTTGCGAATTGAAACCTCGTCCCATGGTGTCACATAAGTACGGATCGCTAAACGGTCGACGGGTGGTGTTGCGATCAGCGAAAGCTCACGAATACCTGATAATGCCATTTGCAAAGTACGCGGAATGGGCGTTGCCGTCAGCGTTAGCACATGGACATCTGCACCAAGCGATTTGAGACGTTCTTTATGTTGAACACCAAAACGTTGTTCTTCATCCACAATGACCAAGCCTAGATCAGAAAATTTTACTGTTTTCGCTAATAGAGCATGCGTTCCGATAATGATTTCACATCGTCCGCTCGCGAGATCTTCTTTATTTTGTTTCATATCTTTCGCGGAAACCAAACGCGATAACTGCCTTACCTCGATTGGCCATCCTCTGAAACGAGCTTTGAACGTCTTGAAATGCTGTCGCGATAGGATCGTCGTTGGTGCCACTATGGCGACCTGTTGGCCCGCCATGGCCACTGCAAATGCGGCGCGTAGCGCGACTTCTGTTTTCCCAAACCCTACATCACCGCAGATCAATCGATCCATTGGCCGACCACTCGCGAGGTCTTTATAAACATCATCAATTGAATTCAGTTGATCATCTGTTTCAGCATAAGGGAAGCGCGCTGCGAACTCATTATAAGTCGACTCATCAGGTGTGATCGGTTCTGTTTTGCGAAGCGCACGCTTGGCTGCAATCTTAATCAACCCTGCGGCTAAATCGCGCAAACGGCCTTTGGCTTTTGATTTACGGGCTTGCCAGGCTGCGCTGCCCAAACGGTCAAGAACGGCACCGTCCCCTCCACTGCCGTAACGAGATAGGAGTTCAATATTCTCAACAGGCAGATAAAGTTTTGCCTCGCCCGCATATTCTAATTCCAAACAATCATGTGGTGCATTCGAAACCTGAAGCGTCTTCAGGCCTAAATATCGGCCTAAACCGTGATCAATATGAACAATGAGGTTGCCGGGCGTCAGAGATGCGGCCTCGGCGATGAAGTTTTTAGCTTTGCGTTTTCGGCCTCGATTGATCAACCGATCACCGAGAATGTCTTGTTCAGACAGAACAGTAAGTTTCCCAAGTGTGAAGCCATTTTCTATAGGCAAAAGCACGGCGCGGACATCACCTGGCTTACTGTCCAAGGCCGCCTGAGAGTTCACCTTCGGAACAATCAAATCTTGATCTTCAAAGACACCGACGAGACGTTCGCGTGACCCATCCGTCCAACAACCAACCCAAATGCGCTGCCCACTGCTCCTCAGCTCTGTGACGTGCTCCACAACGGCGTCAAAAACGTTTACACCTTCCGTTCGACGTTCGACGGAAAAATTACGCGCTGGACGTCCACCAAAATCAATCGTGCCTTCAATTGGACTTTCGAAAGGCGTGTGTTGACGAGTGCGCTGCGTTGCTAGTTGCGTCTTCCATTGTGTATCGGTCAGATACAGCCGTTCAATTTCTAGAGGACGATATAGGCCCGCAGTCTTGGATGGGTCACCGCTTCCCGTATCACGGGCCTCTGCATGCTCACGCCGCGAGGTGTAGAAATCTTCAATCAGATCAATACGCTCACGCTTGGCTTCTTGAAGGAGCCCATCCATCCCAATGAGAGTGTGCGGCCCAATATAGTCGAAAATTGTTTCAACATGCTCATAAAAGAGCGGCATATAATGTTCGATACCTTGCGGACGAATGCCTTCGACGACAGCCGCATAAATCGGATCACGACTAACCCCGCCGCCAAAAGCAGCGATGTAATTTCGGCGGAAATTACTGATAGACTCCTCGGTCATGAAGACTTCGGACACAGGCGCGAGCGTCAGTTCAGATCGCGATGCCGTTGTGCGTTGACTATCCACATCAAACTCACGAATGGACTCAATTTCATCGCCAAAGAAGTCGAGACGTAAAGGGTTCCTCTCGGTAGGTGGGTAAATATCGATTAGCCCGCCGCGAACTGCAAAATCGCCAGCTTCTACAACTGTGCTGGCGCGGGAATAACCGTTATTTGTAAGATAACGCTCAATGCGTTCACGTTCCATGTTTTCGCCGACTTTGGCAGATAATCCTGCGTCAGAAATAATAGCACGCGGCGGAACCTGTTGCATTGCCGCACCGATTGTACTCACGATGATATAGGGTTGAGACGGATTTAGGGTTGTCAGGAAGAAGAGCACCCCTGCCCGGCGCGCCGCTAATGTGCGGCTGGGGGACACGCGATCATAAGGCAAGCAATCCCAGGCAGGCAAAGCCAAGACAGGAATATCAGGTGCAAAAAATCGACATGCTGATTGGAACGCGGCTGCACGCGTATCGTCACGCGCCAAAAAGAGCGTTGGCTTTTTTTCTCTGCGAACAGCTTTCGTAAAGGCCAGAGCATCTGCACCTTCGGGGAGCCCCGAAGCGGTCAGTTTTTGCTCAGGCCCGATATATCGGGAGAGTTGGATTTGCATAGCGGTCTAGGTAAAAGGTTTGAACGCACGTAGGCGTTTTAAAAGTGGTGTATCGTAATTTGCAGGGACAGGCAGCGTTCCGTTGACCCACGCATAAATATCGTGATCTTTCGCGCCCAGAAGGTCTTCGAACATGAATACCTCTTGGTCAGTTAATGTATCAATATTGGCTTTAGCAAAGCCGCCCAGAATCATATCAGCTTCTTTGAAACCACGGTAATTCGAGCGATATAAAAGGCGCTTCCGGCGCGAAGCCATGTCAGGGGTGTCATTCAGGTCAATCATGGGTGCGCCATAACGGTTTCATTTGTCCGTGTCACTTGTGCAGACGCTGTCAAAGTTTCAGATAGGGCAATATGTCTCGTCAATCAAAACCCATCATGGCCCGTCCCGCCGATCTCAACACTTACTTCTCAGACGTAACAACCCTCAAAGGCGTTGGAGAGAAAGTAGGCGACGCCCTCACCCGTGCAATGGGACCACGTTTACGGGATTTAGTGCTTACGCCGCCGACAAACCTGATCGACAGAACCCATCGCCCGACTATTGCGGGCGCCCGTGATGGAGAGATAGCTACATTTGAGGTGACAGTCGGTAGCCACATCGCACCGACCGCTAAAAATCGGCCTTATCGTATTCGCGTCTTCGATGAGACGGGCGATATGACACTCACGTGGTTTAAGGCCTATCCGCAGAGCATGCTGAAAATGATGCCTGAAGGCTCGCGTCGGATTATTTCAGGAAAGTGCGAAGTCTTTAACGCTGAGCTTCAAATGACGCATCCTGATTATGTGGTGGAGCCTGAAAAGGCAAATGAGCTGCCCGAATTAGAAACGCTTTATCCGCTAACGGCGGGTTTAGGTCAGAAGATGGCGCGCAAAGCGGTGAGCGGGGCTTTAACGAAAGTCCTTGAGGGCCCAGACCTTGGCAATTGGCTCGACCCTACATTTCAAACGAGGCAGGATTGGCCAGATTACCGCGACGCACTCACATTGCTGCATCGTCCCGATCACCCCGTCGACATTAAGGATGACAGTCCGCCCCGCCGCCGTCTCGCCTATGACGAACTTTTCGCCAAACAACTGGCTATGGCTTTGGTGCGAGAGCGTAATCGCGGACAAGGCGGGCGGGCGCTGTCAGCAAAAGGCGACTACGTTCAAGACGTATTGAAAGGCGCACCCTTCCCCCCAACAGGCGCTCAAGCGAGATCATTTGAGGAGATTAAAACCGATATGGCCTCTCCAGATCGAATGTCTCGCTTACTGCAGGGCGATGTTGGGGCCGGTAAAACTTTCGTTGCGGCTTTAGCCTGCGCCTATGCTGCGGAAGCTGGCGTGCAAGTTGCGCTCATGGCGCCAACAGAAATCCTAGCGCGGCAACATGTCGACACATTGCGCACTTTTTTAGAGCCTGCGGGACTCACCGTTGAAGCCGTTACAGGGCGCGACAAAGGTAAAGCCCGCGTAGCTTTGGCTACAGGCATGGTTGAGGGTTATATTGATGTCATCGTC
Source organism: uncultured Caulobacterales bacterium (assembly GCA_938003545.1). GTDB lineage: Bacteria > Pseudomonadota > Alphaproteobacteria > Caulobacterales > Maricaulaceae > Litorimonas. The sequence continues at coordinate 42,758 of CALKXY010000014.1, read as the reverse complement.
GGCACACATGCTCTGTTTCAAGACAAAGCAGAGTTCAAAAATTTAGGCCTCGTTATTATTGATGAGCAACATCGGTTTGGTGTGCGGGATAGATTACGTCTGACAGAAAAAGGCGCGGCTACAGACCTGCTCGTGATGACCGCGACACCGATTCCTCGGACTCTGGCGCTTACAAGCTATGGCGATTTGGACATCTCTATATTGGATGAAAAACCTGCAGGGCGCGTTCCCATTGAAACGGCTATCCTTCCCCTTGCCCGTTTGGACAATGTCATCGACGGCGTTGGCCGCGCCGTAAAAGAAGGCAATCAAGTTTACTGGGTTTGCCCATTGGTGGAAGACAGCGAAGTCTTAAACCTCTCTTCTGTTGAAGATAGACATAGACAGCTTACCGCGATGTTTGGAAATCGTGTCGGGCTTTTACACGGGCGGCTGTCAGCCGTTGAAAAGGAATCGATGAGCCAGCGGTTCAAAGCTGGTGAGTTCGATATATTAGTTGCGACAACAGTCATCGAAGTCGGCGTCGACGCCCCAAATGCCACGATTATTGTTATTGAGCATGCGGAGCGGTTCGGTCTTGCGCAGTTACATCAATTACGCGGGCGTGTGGGGCGGTCGGACAAAAAATCGTCTTGTTTGTTACTCTATCAAGCCCCGCTTTCCGTAAATGGAAAAGCACGATTGGAAATCATGAGGCAGTCTGAAGATGGATTTCTCATTGCAGAAAAAGATTGGGAATTACGCGGGACAGGCGACCTTCTGGGTGCTGCGCAATCGGGCGTACCGCGCTTCACGCTCGCGAATTTAGATAAGCATAAAGACCTATTGGAAACGGCGACACAAGACGCGCGGCTGCTAGTTCAAATGGACCCAGGGTTAACAACGCCGCGCGGCATGGCGGCGAGAAACCTTTTATATTTATTCGAACAAGACTACGGCATCGCTATGATGAGAGCTGGATAAGTAAGGTTGATTATAGCGACGGCGTTGGGGGTGTTTAACGCTTCGTGTTAAGTTCAAGCCCACCGCCTGCATTTAGAACATCATTCTGTTCGCCAGAAACCATGCCGCCAGAAATGATCATCTTCGCGCCCTCTTCTGGTGTCATGTCTAAAATACGAATATTGTCTTTGTGCAAGAATAAAAGAAAGCCTGACGTCGGATTGGGCGTTGTTGGCACGAATACGCAGACCATGTCTTCACCCAGAGCTTCTTTTGGTTGACCACCTAAATCTGCCGTTACGAAGCCAATCGCCCAAACATCCTTTTTAGGATATTCAATCAAGCAAACATCGCGAAAGGCGCGATCCTTTTGCGCTGCAACAGTTTGCACGATTTGCTTCAGTGAGTTATAAACGGGACTGACGACAGGAACACGGTCCAATAACTTCTCGCCAGATTTTATCATGGATTTACCAATGAAATTGGACGCGACGATTCCCAATAGAAACAGCAAAACGATTGAGATGATTAAGCCCAAGCCAGGGATAGCGAAACCCAAATAGGTTTCGGGGTTCAGCCGATTAGGAACAATACGAAAAACATTCTGGTCAATTTTTTGAACGACCCAACTCACGGCTAGAAGTGTCGCCACAATAGGAATAGCGACGACAACACCCGTAAAAAACCTATTTCTCGCCCATTTAAAAAGGCTGAATTTCGGTCGAGAATCTTTATTTCCCATGACTACTGAACGCTCTCATCTCTGTTTCACCCACTTTGATAGGCGGGCCATGCCAATTTCTTAAATTTTGGTTCGATGCCTCATGGGCGCTACCGCTTGGACTTGCAATCCGTTAGACCATCATATGACTAAAAAGAGATATCTGTAATTATGAAATTAGACTTCGCCAAATACAAAACCTTCATCGCGATGCTACTTGGCATGATTTCAGTGATCTTGGCGCTAGTTTATGTCTATCGAGATGACATATTTCAAACCATTCAAGACCCAGGGCAGCCGTTTCAAACCTATGACCCACCTGCGCCGCCAGATTATAGCTCTGTCGATAGCTGGTTGGCACAACCAGACTTGAATATTGACCCCTTCACGGCAACTGCAAAAGGCGACGTCTTTGTTGTTGTGCCCAGCGTCTATCGCGGCGGTGAACATTGGAATTTACCCTCCGAAGACCTAAAGCGGAAAAACAAGCTACAACGTATTGTCAGGCCTAATTACGTGGCACCTTATGGCGATTCTGGCCGTTTATTCGCGCCGTATTATAGGCAAGCGTCTCTTTATGCGTTCATGACAAATCGAGAAGATGCTCAACAAGCACAAGATTTTGCTTATCAGGATGTGAAACGCGCTTTTCAATACTTCCTGAAACAATCGCCACCTGAACGCCCGATTGTCTTAGTTGGGCATAATCAAGGCGCGAGCCATGTTCAGCGCCTGCTTGCGGATTTCTTTCAAGGCGAACTCCGAGAGCGTCTCGCTGTAGCCTATGTCATTGACCACCCTTTACCCTTGGAGGCGTTTAACGGCTCACTCAGTAGGTTATCGCCATGCTCTTCAATGCAGACCGTACAATGTGTTGTGGCCTTTGGTAGCTTCACCCCAAAGGACAAAGTGATAGCGAAACGGTTTGCTGAAAAATCGCTTGTGCATGATGGCCTGACATATGAAGCCATTGCAAACCGATCGACACTTTGCATTAATCCATTACTTTGGACACAATCGGAGGATTACGCCCCGGCACGGTTGCACCTAGGCGGTGTCGCGGCGGAAGGTTTGGACCCTGACATGAAACCTGCACCGCTACGTAAACAGACAGGTGCACAATGCCAAGATGGATTGCTCTATGTTGATACGCCTCGCAGCAAATCCTTACGTCGCCCACGTGCAGTAGGCGCAAAATTCAGAACACTTCCATCAAACTTGTTTTATGAAGACTTGAAACAAGACGCAAAACGCCGAGTCGAGACATTGCTGATGGCGAATATATTACCTGAACGTGCGGGTGCGCTCTTGGATGATTTCGAGGTTGAGGAAGTTCAGGATTCCCCTGTTACACTCCCAGAAACCGAGTAAATTAAGACTTTAAGACAGCCCCATTGCAAGCGCAGTATGATAAGTGATCCCCGCAGCGATGTAAGCAAGAACAAACAAATATCCGAATGCAAATAATGGCCATTTCCAGCTATTTGTCTCCTTACGAATAATCGCAAATGTCGACAAGCATTGCGGGGCAAAGACAAACCAAGCTAAAAATGCCAGTGCCGTCGGCAACGTCCAATTCGACGAGATAATCGCTGATAACTTCGTATCAACATCATCATCGCCAATCGAATAGATCGTCGCCAATGAGCTAACCGCTACTTCGCGAGCCGCCATTGCCGGAATAAGGGATATTGCGATTTCAAGGTTAAATCCAATCGGACGCAGCAGAGGTTCAATCACTCCACCTACTTTGCCTGCCCATGTTTGAGCGGTTGTCGTGGCGTGAGTTGGGAAACTTACGAGCCCCCAAATCAAGACGGAAGCAGGTAAAATAATGCGACCTGCCCGATTTACAAAGATCATGCCACGATCCCACAAACCGATAATATAGTCCTTAAAGACAGGTGTTTTGTAACTGGGTAACTCTATCAACAGTCCAGATGATTCACCGCGCGTCAATGTGCGTTTGAAAATCGCAGCCATGATAAGCGCAAATAAAATCCCGACCAATATAAGACCGAATGCAACCAAGCCCTGTTGCGAAAACGGGCCAACTTTTTTCGCGGGAACAAAGGCCCCAATTATCAAAAAATAGACAGGCCAACGTGCCGCACATGTCATGAGAGGTGCAATTAGGATTGTCGTGATGCGATCGCGTTCTTGCTCGATCGTCCGCGCCGACATGATCCCAGGAATGGCACAGGCAAAACTAGACAGAAGCGGGATAAAAGCTCGACCATTCAAGCCGATTTTAGCCATGAGTGTATCCACCAAGAACGCCGCGCGCGCCATATATCCTGAAGCCTCTAGCAAGAGGATAAAGGCAAAAAGAATAATGATCTGCGGTAGAAATACGAGCACAGCCCCCACCCCCGCAATCATACCATCGACGACAAGGGACGTGATGAGACCATCGGGAAGTATGGCCGCAGCACCACGTTGCAGTCCGCTAATACCTATTTCAATCAAGTCCATCGCGGGACCGGACCACGAGTAGACCGCTTGGAACATAACAAATAAAATAACGAAAAGAATCACGATTCCAAAAACCGGATGAAGAACCCAATTATCAATACGTTGCGATGCGGTCTCGGCCTTTTGAACACGGCTCACGGCACTGCTCGTTATGGAACGAGCTTTGGCCTGTAAGGCTTTGAGGTCACCCTCTTCCGCATCTGGCGTAGCCGCAGAGCCGAATGTGACATCTCCGCCCCATTCTTCCAAATGATCCAAAAGCATTGACCGTCCTGCCCCGCGGACAGCTACACAGGAAATAACAGGAATACCGAGTTCACGCTCAAGCGCGTGCAGATCAATCGTTATGCCATCACGTGCAGCCATATCCATCATGTTCAACACGAGAATGATTGGTAGTCCGTGATTCTTGGCTTGGAGGACATTGTGTAGATGCGTGTTGATGTGGCTGGCGTCCATCATGAAGACAATAGCATCAGGTGCGCGTTCGCCCTCAAGATTGCCTCGCACAGCGTCCAAAGCCACACGTTCATCCATACTGTGACCGCAATCACCATACACACCCGGAAGGTCCAATAATTCAATCTCTTGGCCACTAGGCAACGCAAATTCACCTTTGCGGTATTCAACTGTCACGCCAGGATAATTTGCAACCTTGGCCTTACCACCCGTTAAGGCGTTAAAAAGTGAAGATTTCCCACAGTTCGGTGCGCCCAATAGCGCCAGACGAAGTGTTGGTACATCGCTCATGAGGATGCCTCACTCTCGAATGGTTTCAGAAGGATAGCTCTGGCATCCTGACGTCGAAGCGCGATTAAAGCACCGTTCACACGTACAGAAATAGGGTTTTTACCAAATAACCCAAAATGGAGCGGCGTGACATTATCCCCTTCGGCAAAGCCAATTTCGCGCAAGCGGGTACTTAGATCTTGATCGCTCTCATCAAAATCCATGATGATACCTGTTTCGTTTCTATCAAGGTCGGTCAGCCGTTTTGTCATAGCTCGCCTTTAGTGCGAATAATTCTCAAAATCAAAGAAAATGACATCACAATAAACATATGTAAATTAGAGAAGAAACTGTGTGGACACGACGAAATCGCCCGCCTATACACCGCGCCACTAAGGAAGCCCGAATAGCTCAGTTGGTAGAGCAACGGATTGAAAATCCGTGTGTCCCTGGTTCAAATCCAGGTTCGGGCACCATCCTCTTTTAAAACATTTTCCAATTGTTTCGAATTACCTTTCTGCGCGAAAGTTGTATTTCTTGCCTACCACGCACTTGAAAGATGTAGCGGTTGATCATACCCTTTCCATTCACGTGAGAACCTTCTTTAAATAAGCGTTAGGGCTTAAACTCAAAAATTTTGAGTGGCGTCCATTTGTTATACGAACAACATCGCCGACTCGTGATTTAAAATTGATAAGTCAGGAAAAAGCGTGAATAATATGAAGTCAGTAAAATCAAATGACTACAACTTAATTTACTTTAGAGCTGTCTTCTTACTCAGTATGATATTGATGCCTGCTTCGTCCTATGCCGCAGGGATTGATGACGCTATCAACACGGCTGTTCAACCTATTACTGATAAGCTCTCCGCGTTTATCTTCTATTCTGTACCCATAGGGAGTGCTGACGTCCCTCTCATCGTATGTTGGCTTATTTTTGGAGCTGTTTTTTTTACGGGCTATCTCGGCTTTATAAATGTTCGAGGCTTCAAACATGCGATTGATATCGTTAGCGGGAAATTTTCTGACCCCAAACACGATGGCGAAATCTCTCACTTTCAAGCTTTAACCGCCGCAGTTTCTGGAACTGTTGGAATCGGGAATATTGCTGGTGTAGCCATTACTGTCTCTATCGGCGGCCCAGGAGCGATATTCTGGCTGATTGTCGCTGGTCTAATAGGAATGACGACAAAGTTTGTAGAATGCACACTTGGCGTTAAATACAGACAAACCAATCCAGACGGAACCGTGTCAGGTGGTCCCATGTATTACCTGAAATACGGTTTGGAAAAACGCGGTATGGCTGGCTTCGGGAAATTTCTTGGGATGTTTTACGCGATCAGTATCGTTATCGGCTGCCTAGGAATTGGCAACATGTTCCAGTCCAATCAGGCTTATGTCCAATTATTACAGGTAACTGGCGGAGAAGCAGGCATGCTGGCCGGGAAAGGCTGGCTCATTGGAATCATATTGGCTGTTCTTGTGGGGGCAATCGTTATCGGAGGAATCAAATCTATCGCAAATGTTACGGTTCGGCTCGTCCCCTTCATGATCCTGCTCTATATCGTCGGTGCGCTTATCGTTATTGCGATGAATGGCGAAAGATTACCCGCAGCTATAATCGCTATTTTTGTTGGAGCTTTCACAATGAAAGGCGTCACAGGCGGTGTCTTGGGCATAATGATCATTGGATTTCAACGCGCCGCATTTTCCAACGAAGCTGGCATCGGTTCCGCTGCCATTGCGCATTCTGCAGTTAAAACAGATGAACCACTGACAGAAGGTTTTGTGGCGCTGCTGGAGCCATTTATTGATACAGTTGTCATATGCACTTTAACGGGGCTTGTACTTTTGACGGCCTTTCCGACAGAGTATCTTATGGCCGGCGGCGTTGCGGGTATTGAGCTCACCTCTTCTGCCTTTGAGAAATCCATCTCTTGGTCACCTGTTCCTTTGTCCTTTGCTGCAATCATGTTTGCATTTTCTACGATGCTCGCATGGGCATATTATGGGACAAAAGCTTGGACCTATATTTTCGGGGAAAGCAAAAACAAAGAACGTCTTTTCAGCCTGATTTTCTGTATCTTCATCGTCATCGGTGCTGCGATCAAACTCGAAGCCATATTAGACTTTGCCGACGCTCTGATTTTCGTCATGGCTATTCCCAATCTCATTGGGCTCTATATTATGGCACCAGAGGTCAAACAGGATTTGAAAACATATTGGGCAAAGAAGGATATGGCACTTGAAACAGAATGATTGACAGTCGCCAGCCAAGTCACGGAGATATGTCGAAAACTTGAATAGGTCGAGAATAAGATTAGACATAAGGAGCGCCAACTAAATCCCAATCCTTCCTGATTTTTGGACCCAAAATGCTTCAATTTAGAAACGTCTAGAATGCTTCGCTTTTTCGAATATTTCCGAGGGATTAGATTCAAGGATAAGAGTCTGCATATAGCGTCTACAGGTGCTGTAATTGAACTCGATAAGTCGTTTTGGAATGGCGCCGCTGCCGTTCTCAAAATCTATGTTCACTTTGCTGTTAGGAAGACTAAGCAGATTTTCGCTCGCCCTAGTATGAATGGCACCATAGCCTTTTATCCTCAAACCCCCGGTCCCTGGTATAATATTTGGCAGGTTGTGCGATTGGCCGGTTTAAAAGTGCAATCAGATATCTCGACAGCAGACTATGCCTTTGTTTTTGAAGATAAAACATATTCTGAATATGACAAAAACTTCGCGAAAGACACGGGTGTCATTCAATTGAATCACCGTGTCGATGACATATCCAAAGAGCATGTCGCCGATATATTTGAAGACGTTTTTGGCTACGCATTGCGTATCGACCCGACAACTTACAAAGGGTTAGCTATTCGCAAATCAAACGATAATGGCACGCATGACGGTGTAGTCGTAGAATTTCCGATTGAAGCCTCGGACGTTTCTGAATCAGATTGCTATCAACGCCTTGTCGACAGCACATTCAATGAAGGCATGAGTGAAGATCTTCGTGTTGCGTATGTGCTTGGTGAAATTGCGCTTGTTTATCACAAATACAAACCGCTAGATGACCGCTTTGGCACCTATTACCTCAGCGTTGAGATAAAAGCGCCTGAAGATGTTTTCACGAAAGAAGAGATAGAGCTTATTGTAACTTTTTGCGGAAAAATGGGACTTGATTTTGGAGCCGTCGATGTGATGCGAGACAAGCATGACGGCAAAATTTATATCGTAGATGTCAATAAGACATGCATGCCAGTTCTCTGCTTGAACCTTAAGACGCAAATCAAAGCGCAGCAGAGAATGGCAGATGCATTAATCGAAGGTCTATCGAAACGTGGTCCTTAAAGATTTGAGGCCATCAAATTACTATTTTCAACTAACCCAAGAACAAAAAAGAGCGCGATATAAATCGCGCACTTTTTCAATTATATCAAAATCTTAGACTTAAAGCATAAAGTCATCTGCATCGAGCATCGACGTGAAGATCATGATTTGCATGTCAGCAACAGAGTCACCATCCACATCCAAACTAATCAATTGAACATCTTGACCATTCCGCACAAGGTTTTGGATCATCAATTCACCTGCAGAACCTGTGAAGCCGCCCGCGACAAGGGAGAAAGCCTGATCGCCCTCAGACGTGATATCCGCATCAATCGCAGAAATATCGACTAAATCCCCATCATTCCAATCTCGGATTTCGTCTCGGTTAAAAGGCCCGACTCCTGAGTCTGAAACGCTATTGAAGACAAAACTATCGTTGCCAGCCCCACCAAATAGGAAGTCCGTGCCGTTACCACCATCGAGCGTGTCATCTCCTGATCCCCCGAGGAGTCTATCAACGTCATCCCCACCGAAGAGGTTGTCATCGCCAGAGCCACCTTCCAGACGATCTCTTTGGCCCTCGCCGTATAGATCATCATTTCCAGTACCGCCAACCAAACGATCTGCGCCTGTACCGCCCCATAAGACATCTTCGCCGGACCCGCCGATCAAGGTATCATTATTTCCAAGACCAAAGAGGACATCATCACCGCTTCCGCCTTCCAAGCGGTTACGGTTGGATGAACCTGTCAGCACATCGTCAAAGCCTGAGCCTGTCAGGTTCTCAATGCGTGTAAGCGTATCTACACCGCCGCCGCCAGTATCCTGTGCAACCGTAACCGACAGATCAACTGTGACACCTGAGCTTAGACCCGTGTAAAGCGCCGTATCGAAGTTTGATCCACCGTCGATAATATCATCACCGGCACCACCGATAAGAACGTCAGCGAAAGATCCGCCGAGAAGCGTATCATTACCCGTACCACCATCAAGGCGATCGGCACCCGAGCCACCGTTTAGGACATCATCACCAGAGCGGCCGAACACGGCATCATCACCAGCTCCGCCATCTAAGGCGTTATTATCCGCGTTGCCGAGAAGGCGATCTTCTGACGAAGACCCTGTAATATCTTGGATGTTCTCGAATGTATCACCTGAAGCTCCGCCAGATGTTGTGCCTAATTGCAGGTCAGCCACAACGCCTATCATTACGGCCTGGTATGACACCGCATTGGTCCCTGTCCGTCCATTGTAAGACAGCGCATCATTACCTCTGATGAAGACATCGTCAAAATCAGAGCCACTAACAATTTGGATATTTGTGAGCGTGTCTCCAGCCGCGTCACCTGTTCCAAGTCCACTATTCGTCATATCGACAGTCACGCCTTCGCCTGCATCAGCATAACTCGCAGTATTCACACCGCCGCCGCCGCCATTGATGATATCTGCACCCGCTCCGCCCATTAGGACGTTATTGAAACTGGAACCGAAAAGCGTGTCATCAAAAGCAGAACCTGTGAGATTTTCGAACCCTGTGATCGTATCCCCTTCGGCATCACCGCCTGAAGTGAAGCCTGATCCGAGTTCAACCGACACGCCCGTGCTGGATTGTGCATATGACACAGTGTCATCACCCAAACCGCCGTCCAACGTATCTGCACCGCCAAAACCTTGAATGATATTATCATCGGCTGAACCAACAATCATATCATCTTCGACAGATCCATCGACATTTTCAACACTCGTTAGGACTGCCGAACCATCGACAGTTCCCGCCGCTAGATCAACGTTCACTGCAATCGGCCCGTTCTCGAACGTGATCGTATCTGATCCGTCACCGCCATCTACAGTATCGACATCACTCGCATTGAGAATGAAAGTGTCGTCGCCTTCACCGCCTGAAAGCGTATCGAGGCCAAACTGACCGTCAATAATATCATCACCCGCTAATCCTGAGATCACATCGACAAAGTCAGTGCCAATAAGAATATTGTTATCAGCATCGCCGACCAGGACTTCATCAGATCCAAGAATAGTTACAGTAATCGTCTGCTCTGTTCCATCCGTTGCAGTAAAGGTAATGCTATCCATAGCATTCTCGCCTTCATTAAGGAACTGAACTGCATCTTGATCAAGGATATACGTCCACTCTTCACCGTTTAGATCAAATGCGCCGAAGCCATTATCACTTGGCTCTGTCGCCACACTGATAAATTCAGGCATGTCATCTGCGTCGGCATCATCAATCGACAAGACACCGCTTACAGTGACAATATCACCTGCATCGCCCTCTGTTACAGTTCCAGTATCAACAACGGTTACTACTGACGCGTCATCCGTGCCTGTGATTTCAACTGAAACGCTCTGCTCTGTTCCATCCGTCGCAATAAAGACGAAACTATCAGAGACAATATCCCCCGCATCCAAATCCTGAACCGTGGTTTCATTTAAGGTATAGCTCCATACGCCAGCAGTGAGCTCAAACGTACCAAACTCGCTTTCACCGACGCCTTGTATGTCTGCAAATTCTGGTGTGTCACCGTCGTCAACATCCGAAATTTCAATTGCACCGCCAAGAACACTATTCACACTATCACCAATATTCCCTTCGGAAATAACGGCAGTGAATGTCCCTGTGATTACTGGCGCATCATCAACACCTGTGATGGTTACGCTAACGGTGTTAGTTACAACTCCGCCATTTCCATCATCAACTGTATAGGTGAATGTATCGACAGTCGTCGCTCCCTGATCCAGGTTTTCGAAGGCACCATTCGCAGAGTAAGTGAACGTACCGTCCATATTGTCGACAACATCACCGAGAGTTTCGGTAATATCGATTGAAACAACTAGCTCATCGGTCACATCAACATCACTGAAATCACCTGTAATCAGGACAGACGATCCATCTTCGGATGCATCCGCAAGGACGGCATTGACGATTGGTAGGTCATTACTCCCCGTGATTTCAATCATTGCAGATTGTGATGTACTTGCGCCCAATTCATCCACGATATCATATGTGTATGTGAGGACTACGATCTCACCGCCTGCCAATCCGTTATAGGCGCTTGGGTCAATCTCAAGAAGATTACCGTTGATTGTCACACCACTATCATCTCCAGCGGAGACGCTAAGGTTTGCAACATTGAGAACAGCATCATTATCCGCGTCACTCGCACTAGAAAGAAGATCCACAGTCGTTGCTGCGTCATCTTCATTCATAATCGGTGCTAATATCGGAGCCTCAACCATTGGCACATCATTTGTACCTGTGATGACGAAGCTAGCCGTCTGCGGTGTGACACCACTTGGACCCTCACCGTCAATAACGTCATAGGAAACGGTTACTGTTACAGTCTCGCCTAAGGCTAGAGACTGATAAGCCGCATCACTCGGATCAAGCGTCAAACTCGACGCGCCATCAAATGTAACGCCTGCAGGAAGTTCTGTATCGACATTGTCGACAAAGATAACCGCACCCGCGTCCACATCTGAAGCGCCGTCCAACATATTGATCGTGACAGATGCACCGTCTTCAGTCGCAGCTGAGCTTAAAGCTGCCGCAATAACAGGCGCATCATTTGTACCTGTGACTGTGATCGTCACCATTTGTGCAACGGAACCGCCGTCTTCATCAATAACATTATATGTGATAACCAAATCGATCGAAACACCATCAGCCAGAGCTTGATAAGCTGGGTCAGCGGCATCAACGCTCAATGTTGACCCATCTAATGTTACGCCAGGTGGTAATGTTGACACATTAGTAACGGATAGAACCGCGCCATTATCAACATCACTGGCCCCATCAAGAAGATCGACTGAAACATCTGCGCCATCTTCGGTGACATCAGCTGTCAGAGCGGCCGCGACAACTGGTGCATCATTTGTGCCGACGACAACAAATGTCACTGTCTGACCGACAGATGCGATCCCGTCACTAATATCATAAGTAACGCTAACCTCGGCCTCTTCGCCGATAGCCAAAGATTGGAAGACGGTATTTGATGGGTCGATCATAAGCGTATCACCAGAACGCGTTACGCCGTCAGGCAATGTCGAAACATTCGTAATTGATAGCGTGTCAAACTCGTCAACATCAGACGCCCCGGCAAACATGTCGACCGAATCTGGTGCAATATCCTCGTCAATTGATCGTCCAAGCGGACCACTTACAACTGGCGCATCATTTGTACCTGTGACTGTGAAGTCGAGTGTTTGAGGTGTTACACCGCCATTACCATCTACGATGTCAAAGCTGATTGAGATTAAGGATGAGAATCCAACAGATAGCGTGTCATAATCAGGATGGTCGGTGTCTACTGTCAAGCTAGTGCCCGATAGCGTTACTCCCGCTGGCAATGCGCTGACATTCGTGATGGAGAGCATATCGCCATCGTCAACATCAGTCGCACCGGCTAGAAGATCGACGACGACACTGCCACTGCCTTCGGCGGCCGTATCCACAAGGGCCGCAGCAACGACGGGTGCGTCATTTGTCCCGGTTACTGTGAAGGTCACAGTTTGAGGCACAGAAACAATTCCGTCCGAGATATTATAGGTGATCGTTAATTCAACGACGTCATCAACAGCTAAAGACTGGAAGGCGTCATCAGAAGGATCAAGTATCAATGATTGCCCGATCTGGCTTACACCATCTGGCAAATCGGAAAGGTTCGTGAAACTCAAAATATCTTGCGAGTCTATGTCGGACGCGCCTGTAAACATATCAATTGAAACAGATGTCCCGTCTTCAGTGGCACTAGCCGTAAGTGGACCATTCACAACAGGCGCATCATTCGTGCCCGTCACGGTGAACTCTAAGGTTTGTGGAACCACGCCGCCATTGCCGTCAATTATATCAAAACTAATAGAAATCAGCTCTGAAGCCCCAACGGATAGAGATTCAAAATCAACATGGTTCGTATCAACAGTGAGCGTCGAACCAGAGACAGAAACGCCCGCAGGTAGAACGCTGAGATTTGAAATTGAAAGCTCGTCTGATGCATCAATGTCCGACGCACCCTCCAACAAATCAATGGTAACAATGCCAAAATTTTCTTCTGCGCTATCAACTAATTCTGCTTCCACAACAGGCACATCATTTGTACCCGTTATGACAAAGCTGGCCGTCTGCGGCGTGACGCCGCTCGGACCCTCACCGTCAATGACGTCATATGACACGGTAACAGTCACCGTCTCGCCGACAGCCAAAGACTGATACGCTTCATCCGTCGGATCAAAGGTTAAGTTAGATGTTCCATCAAATATGACACCTGCCGGAAGAACTTCATCAACATTATCAACCGAGATAACTGCGCCAGTATCTACGTCAGATGCACCATCCAACATATCGATTGTAACGGATGCGGTATCCTCTGCCACAGTCTCGCTTAGAGCGGCAGCAACGACAGGCGCATCATTTTCACCCGTAACAGTAACTGTCAAACTTTGCGCCAATCCGACATCAGGACCAGATGCCGATGTGAAGGTAAAGGTCGCCACGACACTGTCTGAGGCGGCTAGGTAATTAAATGCGGCGCGATCATATGTGATCTCTCCGGACACAATATCTAGCGTAAACAGGTCCTCGATATTGCTATCGATTTGCACTGGACCCGTTGCACTATCAAAGGCGAGCGAACCCGCTTCGTAATCAACAATCGTGTCTAATGTATCGACATCAGAAATTTCGACCTGATCGGATATGATAATCGTGACGTTATCAGAGACATCAGATTCAGTCACAGAAACTAGGTCGGAGACCGTGACAACTGGTGCATCATTTGTGCCTGTAACAACGAAGCTGGCTGTTTGCGGCGTAACTCCGCCCACGCCATCGATAACATCATAAGCAACGGTAACAGTCGTCGTCTCGCCCTGTGCCAATGACTGATAAGCAGCATCAGCTGGGTCGAGTATGAGACTTGATGTTCCATCAAATGTAACGCCTGCCGGAAGCACGGCATCAACATTATCAATCAAAAGGATTGCACCTGTATCTACATCAGATGCACCATCCAGCATGTCGATTGTAACAGACACACCGTCCTCAGTCGCTGGCTCGCTCAAGGCTGCCGCGACGACTGGTGCATCATTGGTACCCGTGATCGTAACCGTTACGCTTTGTGAAACAGAAGCACCTTCCACGTCGACGACGTCATATGTAACTGTCTGAACGAGGGTCTGGCCCGCCGCCAATGATTGGTAAGCTATATCAGCGGCATCAACCGTCAATGTTGATCCGCTCAGGCTGAACCCATCAGGTAGAAGCGAAACATTGGTCACGGAGAGAACAGCCGCACTGTCCAAATCATCCGCGCCATCGAGGAGATCCACCAAGAGCGAGGCCGAGTCCTCGACGTTTCCAGCGACAAGAGCCGCAGCAACAGTCGGTGTGTCATTCGTGCCAGTGATATTCACATTTACAGAGGCCGAGGAAAGCGAACCGCCGTCATCTTGAACTGTATATGTAAATTGACCTGAAACCAACTCACCTTGGTTAAGGCTATCTGGTGCCGTCACGTCATATGTGCCGTCATTATTGACCATGATCAAAACACCAGAATTGAGAGAAACCTCAAACCCGCCCGTGACAGGTGTCACAGAAACAATACCGGGTCCCGCCGTCACGCCCGTGACAGTCTTGGTCGCCGTCGGTCCAACATCTACATCCGTATCATTGTCCGTAAGGTTAGCCATTGCAGGGGCATCGCCTTCTGTGAAGGTAATGCTGTCTGCGTTGGCCGTGATTGGATCATTCGTACCTGTGATCGTGACACTAACCGTTGCCGTATCAACATCATCCCCATCAGAAATCGTATAGATGAATGTGTCTACAGCCGTTTGACCCGCCGCAAGAGTGTTAAATAACGCGCTGGAAGATGTGACGTTATAATTGATCAGGCCATTGGACTGGAGCGTCACTTCCGCGCCCCACTCTGTGAAGAAAGACCCTGGCACGGCAGACGAGACAGACGCACTGCCGCCTGCAATCATCTCTCCACTAGCCGCATCGAGAACATCTGTACCAGATACAAGTGTAAGGGCATCCCCTTCGACGTCCGTATCGATAACCATTCCTGTAGAGCCGCCGAAGACAACGTTAAACAAAGCAAACGCGCCTTCGTTAACACTAGCCGCATCATCATTGGCTTCAGGTGCATCGTTCACGCCAGTAATCGACACTGTCTGCGTATTGGCAATAACGCCGCCATTGTCGTCATCAACGTTGTAATTGAAAACAAGAGCCGCGCTTTCACCATCATCCAATGCATCGAAAACCGTTGTGTCGAGCAGGTTCAAGGTCGAACCTGTCAATGTGTAGTCTACGCCCTCGACTAGCGTTAGAGCCAGATCACCTGTACTTGTGACCGCTGTTGACAAGCTTTGAATAGTAAGAACATCCGAAGCATCGACATCATTCGCACCTGATAGCAAATCAAACGTTAGAGCTCCGTCATCTTCTGTAACCGTATCGGAAAGAGCGGCAGCCACCGTCGGTATGTCATTCGTGCCAGTGATTACGAAGCTAGCGGCCTGCGCGACAACGCCGCCGAGACCATCAACGATATTATAGTTCACTGTCACCGTTGTGGATTCACCAACTGCCAATGATTGATACGCCGCATCTGTTGGATCGAGAGTTAGCCCCGCGACATTGTCAAATGTAACGCCCGCTGGGAGCGTACTCACGCTGGCTGCGTCAACAGAAATCAATGAGCCTGTATCAATGTCTGACGCGCCGTCCAACATATTGATGAAGACGCTGGCACCGTCTTCTATTGCTGACGCACTTAACGCAGCTGCAACGACAGGCGCATCATTTGTGCCTGTTACTGTGATCGTAATGACCTGCGTATCTGTGCCTGGGTTCGTCACGTTATTATCAGACAGTTGAACTGTGAACGTGTCAGTTTGCACGTCACCAACCGCGAGCATATCTGCCGCGCTGCCATCCGTATTATCAAGCGTGTATGTCCATGCACCGTCTTGATCGATTGACAATGTGCCATATGTGGCTGTCGCAGGGGTAACGATTGACCATGTGTCAGTCGACGCATCATCACCAGAGTCGACATCACTCGCATTCAGCGTACCAGTCGCAGTGGCCGTGCCAGGTGCTGCAACATTTGTCGCATCAACGCCGGCTTCAGTCACACTGCCCGCATCATTCGTACCCGTCACCGTAATATCCGGAGCGTCATTTGTGCCTGTGATATTCACCGTAATAGATGACGTTGCCATATCACCCGCATCCATAGACGCATCCGAACCCGTGTTGCTTATCGTGTAGTTAAATAGCTCACTTGCCATTTCACCTTCGTTCAGACCTTCCGTGTCCGTATCAGTATCATCAAGAACGTAACGATAGGCCCCATCCGCCGCGATATAGAGAGAACCGTAAGTACCTATAATCGTCGCTTCACCTGCAGAGGCCCCAAGGCCTGATCCATCAAAGGTCAGTGAGGCCTGCGCATCTGCACCAGCAGAACCATCAACGACCATCAGGTCAGCCGTTTCGCCCATATCAGCATCAGCCCAAAGCGAAGACACATTGCCCGCAACATTTGCAACACCGCCAGTTAAGAGGCCATTTTCAACCAAACCTGTGGCATTCACTTCCGCCGCAGAGATTGTTGGCTGATCATTTGTACCTGTAATGGTGAACGTAGCGGTTTGCGAGACAATGCCGCCATTACCGTCAATGACATCAAAACTAACGATAGCCGTCGTGATGACGCCTGCTGTTAGGCTTTGATAAGCAGCATTACCTGCGTCGAGTGTAAGCGTCGATGTTCCGTCAAATGTAACGCCATCGGGCAAAGGCGACGAGAGATTTGCAACAGTTAAATCCGTATCATCTGCGTCAATATCTGTTGCTCCAGCAAGCATATCAATCGAAGCGATTGCATCTTCATTTACAGATTCAGTCAAGGCCCCCGCGACGACAGGCGCATCATTTGTTCCATTTACCGTAATTGTAATGGTTTGCGTATCTGTGCCTTCATTAGCAGCGTCATTGTCAGAGAGCTGAACTGTGAAGGCTTCCATCTCAACATCGCCCGCATCAAGTGAGTCCGCAGACGCGTTGTTTAACGTATATGTCCATACGCCAGCTTGATCGATGGACAGTGTGCCATAGGTCCCAATAACAATCGTCGTGCCCATCTGTGTTTGGCCAGATGCAGCCGTAATTGACCACGCATCATTTGACGCATTATCGCCCGTATCAACATCGCTTGGCGTCAGCGTTCCTGTTGCGGACGCTGGTCCTGCAACGGCCGCACCCACTGGATTAATGCCAGTTTCTGTAACTGACCCAGCCTCTGCACCTGCTGTTGCTGTAATATCAGGCGCATCATTTGTGCCCATGATGTTCACAGTAATTGTAGAGGACGCCATGTCATCCGCATTAGAGCCGTTGGCCGTTGTGTAATTGAACACATCCGTAACCATTTCGCCCTCATTTAGGCCTTGGGTATCCGCATCAGCGTCATTCAATTCGTAGCGATAAGAGCCATCGGCTTCGATATAAAGCGATCCGTATGTGCCAACGATTTCAGCTTCGCCAGTCATGATATTAAAAGAGAGCCCCGCTTGAGCCGCTAGGCCAGCAGAGCCTTCCGTAACTTCAAGCATCGCAAGTTCGCCAGCATCAGCGTCGGACCATTCGCCCGCAACAGATCCCGTAACAGATGCGACTGTCGTTGCATTCAAACCATCCTCAACAAGCGTCGTTCCATTCACCGTCGCATTTGCAATCATCGGCGCATCATTTGTACCTGTGATCACGAAAGTCAGATCTTGCGTCGTCGTGTTATTTGCGTCGCGCCCGTCGTCAATCGTGACGGTAAAAGTAACTTCAAGCACTTCACCATCCGTTAGGAAGTCAAAATCGCTATCCGCAATTTCAAAATCAAACGCGGCATTATTACTTATAGAATTCGACGCATTTGCCGCCGTTAAATCTAGATCCAAAGTTCCAGTCGGACCAGCGTATCCCATCTGAACGACACCACCGAGTGTGACCTCCGAAACTGTTGCTGTTGCAGAATGCATATCGGCTGCCGTTGTTACGGCATCGAGGCTATTCACATCGATATCATCAAATACGATTGTACCTAGAATATTTTGCACGCTTGCGGCTTCAGTATCGACTACGCCGCCGTCTTCTACTAATGAGAAATCAGCAGGGGCTGCGACTGCGTTCGCATTATTCAAGACACCCGTAACATCAGGCGCGTCATTCGTGCCAGTGATCGTAATAACGATATCTTCGCTGACAGAATCGTCGCCGTCGTCAATGCTGACGCGGTAACGTTGTGTGATCGTTTCGCCTTCGGTCAGATTATCTATAACGCTGTCAGCAACGCTATAGCTCCAAATGATTTCCCCTTCATTTGCCCCCATTGCGGAGCCAGTGAATCCGGAAGACAAATTCCCTATGTAATCTGACAAGGCCGGAGTGTCAGCTTCCGAAACCGGAAGAATAGTGACTGTATGGCCGTCATTTAACTCTAAATCATCAAACCTAATTGTGCCGGATTCTGTATGAGTGATTGCGTTTTCACCTGCTGATCCGTCATCTTCCTCATTCACAGACCCAACCAGAGACGTTGGCGCGCTTAGGAAATATGGTGCGTCATTTGCACCTGTGATTGTCAGAGATATAGTCTGTATTTCTGTATCTGCGACACCACCCACAGTGCCTGAGTTGACAGAATATGTAAGCTCGACAGTGACAGACTCTCCACTATCCATGCGATCAAGCAACAATGCGTTTCTGTCATAAGTGAAGACACCATCGTCTGAAGAAACATCGAATAAGGCAACTAGATCGCCTGTCGAGAATCCAGTTGCTGTCAAAGCAGCCGTTGTCGCCGCATCCGTCGCTGCGGCAACGCTCACTGTGTCAATCCATTGCGTATCCGAAGCGTCGACTTCTAAAATTGACGTGATCATGGCCGCCCCCATTGAGCTGTCAACTGCGTCATTGAGAAGGTCAATCGTGACGATGTCGTCACCGGCATCCATGGGCGGAATTGCATTCCCGCCACCATTGACCGTGATCAAAGAATTACCTTCAGCGTCATCGGAAATATCCGTTGCAACTATGATTGGCTCATCATTGCTGCCTTGGATAGTAACCGCGACCTCTTGTGTATCTACGCCGCCATTATTGTCCGTCACAGAAATTGTGTATGTCAGAACAAGGTTTTCACCGTCAGCTAGATAGTCAAAGATCGTCTCAGCACCGTTGAAGTTCCAAGTTACACCCCCACCCTCTGTTACAGTGGAGCTACTGAGTGTCATGAGAGCGGAAAGGTCAACTGCGCCGTCAATACCAGCCGTAATGCCCGTTGTCGCAAGTCCATCAATGGCTGCCGTGAACGTGTTAGACGCATCCACATCATCAAAGGCAAGATTACCCGTGCTCGTAAGAGGGCCCGCGTCCAAAGTCGGATCCATAGCTGCAGTTTCTGCAACATCATTGAGTGTGACCGCGACGTCACTGCCAGACGCCGTAATAATCGGCGCGTCATTCGTTCCATTTACGGTAATGGTGACGACCTGCGTATCCGTACCTTCATTGGTCGCATCATTATCGGACAAACGAACAGTGAATGTTTCTGTATCCGACTCTCCAGCCGCGAGCATGTCTGCTGCGCCTGCAGTTGTATTGTCTAAAGTATATGTCCAAACGCCATTTTGGTCGATTGCGAGCGTTCCATATGTGCCTGTCGCAGACCCATCGATGGACCATGTGTCATTTGTCGCATCATCCGCAGAATCTACATCACTACGATCCAGAGTTCCTGTCGCCGTCGGTGTGTCGACAATGGCCATATTCATGGCGTCGATTCCGGCTTCGGTTACACTGCCTACGTCATCGCCAACGGCGAAGGTAATATCCGGTGCGTCATTCGTACCCGTGATGTCGACAGTAATTGTTGAGGACGCCATATTAGACGCAGTCGCGCCATTTGCGATTGTGTAGTTAAACACCTCGCTGACCATATCGCCTTCATTCAAACCTTGCGTATCAACATCTGTATCATCAAGTTCATAACGGTAAGTTCCATCTTCCGAGAGATAGAGCGTGCCATATGTCCCAAGAATAGCGGCTTCGCCCGTCATAGCGTTGAAGATAAGAGCCGCTTGTGCGTTGGCACCTGCAGAGCCTTCAGTCACAGCTAAATTGACAGTCTCTCCGTCATCAACATCATTCCACAACGTCGAAACATCACCGCTAGTGCTGTCAATTGCGCCTAATGTTAGGCCTGCCTCAACGAGGCCTGTTGCATTAACTTCTGCACCAGAAATCGTGGGTTGATCATTCGAGCCGTCAATATTTACAGTGATCGTGGACGTCGCCATATCTGCGGCCGTCGCACCATTTGCAATTGTGTAATTAAACGTGTCCGTCGCAGAGTCACCCGCATTCAGAGCTTCCGTATCGCCATCGTTATCATCCAAAACATAACGATAGGAACCATCTGCCGCGATATAGAGCGAACCGTATGTGCCGGAAATTGTGGCTTCGCCAGCCGAAGCACCCAAGCCAGATCCGTCAAATGTTAGAGCTGTTTGTGCATCTGCGCCCGCTGAACCTTCGGTAACGGCCAGCATAGCTTGTTCAGTTGCGTCTAGATCACCCCATTCAGACGAAACATCGCCCATCACAGACGACACAGATGTGACATCCGTTCCATCTTCAACAAGATTGGTCGTGTTCACTGTTGCCGCTGTAATTGTTGGCACATCATTCGTGCCCGTAATCGTAATCACGA
The DNA here is from genome assembly GCA_938003545.1 of uncultured Caulobacterales bacterium. Classification (GTDB taxonomy): domain Bacteria; phylum Pseudomonadota; class Alphaproteobacteria; order Caulobacterales; family Maricaulaceae; genus Litorimonas. The sequence continues at coordinate 21,765 of CALKXY010000014.1, read as the reverse complement.
CGTCTTCGGGCGTAGATACGCCCGTGCCATCACCAACTGTGACAGCATAAGTCAGTGTCAGAATTTCTCCGTCACGTAGGAAGTCAAGATTGCCGTTGGCAGCAAAGTCAAAGTTCAAAGTCTGCGTTGTGCCGTCATTGGTTGCTGTCGCAGGGAACGTCAGGTTTCCGGCCACAATAAAGTCAGCGACACGCATGTCACCAGAAATATCATTTCCGGCTAATTCTGCTGTCGCAGCCCCTGAAACAGCACCTGTTAACACATCGCCAACATCAACATCATCAACGGTAAAATTACCTGCGATGGATAGCGCCTGAGTCGATGCATCCGTATTTTCTGTTACGCCAGCAGGGTTCGTGACGGTGTTAATAACCGGAAGGTCATTTGTTCCTGTAATCGTAACGGAAACTTCCTGTTCAGCGGTGCCGCCATTCATGTCGTCGATAGTAACGGTGTAGACTTGAACGACTGTATCGCCTTCACCGAGATAGTCGATGGCCGCATCGGAGACAGTGAATGTCCATTCCACAGTGTCACTGGTTTGATCTAACGGCCCTAAAGTCAATGCACCGAGAGGCGTTGCAATCGGCGCACCTGTTCCATCATTTACGATAACGTCAATACCAGCCGTGTGCATATCACTCGTATCAATATCGGAGAATGTGAGTGTTCCCGTGTCAGAAAGTGTGTCGCCTTCGACTGGGTCTGGCGCCATGTTTGTTTCACTAATTTCTTTGATTTCAGCTGATCCGTCTGTGCTGGCCGCCGTAATCAGCGGAGCATCATTCGTGCCTTGAATCGTAATTGTAACGGTTTGCGAACCAACACCGCCATTATTGTCCGTGACCGTGATATCATATGTCTGCGTAATCGTTTCTCCGACTGCCAAAGCGTCCACAATATCCATCTGGGATGCGGTGACATTATTGAAGTTCCAATCAATACGGCCATTGCCATCACCCGCAGATGGATCAGCCAAACCCGCGATAAACAGGCCAAGGAAATCTCCGTTTGAGGAGGTTAAATTGGTAACAGACACGGAATGCGTATCTGTGATTTCATCATCCGTGAAGAACAAGCTACCTTCGGCGCCAAACCCATCTGGGTCGTTCTCTGCAGCATCATTCGTATCTGCACGTTCAATAACCGTCTCCGCAACGGAAGAGGTTCCGAGATCAAATTCTGGATTGTCGTTTATGTCATTTAGATTGACCGTAAATGTACTCTCCGTCGTGTTTCCAGCGGCATCCGTAACAATAATATCAACAGGAATAGAAGCGCGGTCTTCGAAGTCGAAATAATTCGGATCGGTTACAATGAGATCAACTGTTCCGACTGTGGCCCCTGTAACGAAACCAAACGCCATTCCAGGGTTTCCGCTGGAGCCAAAACTGTAAGACAGTGGTCCGCCCGCATCGCTGTCCGGTAAACCTGTCAGGAGACCTTGACCTGAAAGCGCAATATCTGACGGTTCAGCATATTCATCAATGGTGATGCTCGACGTGACATCGGTCGCAGATGTTGGATTCAGTGTATCAATTGAAGAATTAGTGCCGAAACCAACCACAGCTAAGATAGCATTGCCCGCGACATCTGCCGCGTCATCTACGTCGACTGTCAGATTGTCGATATCTATATTTGTATCATTGAAGGTGTAAGTAACAGTAAGAGTATCTGTCGTTCCATTCCATGATCTAGTCTCACCTGTGAACGCCGTTGTATTAACACCAACTGTCAGTGCATTTGCATCGGTCGTGTCCATATCTTCTGAAAAAGTAAGCACCAGAGACACAGTATTACCGTCATCCGCATCGCTTAACTCAACATCATCAAAGACCGCACTGATCAACGTCGGGTTCATCGTGTCTTGCGAGAAACTATTGCTGCTTTCTTGAGCCGTGTTGCCTTCGTTATCTTCAACATCGAATGTAACTGTAAGATTGCCGTCAGTAAGAAGCATACGCTCTGCAGGTGTGAGCGTAATCGTACCATCAACCGCAACAGTTCTTGAGACCGAACCACCATTATCAGAGACAACAGTAATTGAGGCTGTAGCAATATCAGTATCAATACCGCTGAACTCAACCTGAATTGGTTCTCCAGCATTATAGATCATGTCACCACCGCCGCCAATGAAGGCAACCGCAAGGTTTCCATCCACATCTGCTGTATTATCAACGGTTTGCGAAGCTGATGTGGCGGCAATACCATTTCCAGCGGCATCTGTGGCGGCATTGGCTGCAACGCTAACGGTTACATCACCTTCTAAATCTGCATTTGGGGTTACTGTCAGTGTATATTCTGTCGCGCTAACCGCAGTGAAAACGCCTGCCGTGCCATTTGCGATTGAAATATCAGTCCCATCAAAATCAGATACTGGCGTATCAAACGTAAATGTAAATGTAATGTCGCCATCCGCATCAGCATGAACGGCGTTCATTTGACCATCAGTGATCGTTAAAATGGGAGCTTTATTATCGACGGTTTGCGAAGCTGATGTGGCTGCAATACCATTTCCAGCGGCATCTGTGGCGGCATTGGCTGCAACGCTAACGGTTACATCACCTTCTAAATCTGCATTTGGGGTTACTGTCAGTGTATATTCTGTCGCGCTAACCGCAGTAAAAACGCCTGCCGTGGCATTTGCGACTGAAATATCAGTCCCATCAAAATCAGATACTGGCGTATCAAACGTAAATGTAAATGTAATGTCGCCATCAGCATCAGCATGAACGGCGTTCATTTGACCATCAGTGATCGTTAAAACAGGTCCCATCGTATCCAGCGTGAAAGTTATTGGTGTAGACGCGCCTTCATTACCCGCATCATCAACTTGGCGGACAAAGATCGTATTTGGGCCTTCCGTTGCTGTTGGAACTGTATCGCTCCAAGTCGTCCCCATATCCGTAGAATATTCAATGACGCCGCCAGTTTCAGCGGCTGTGACGGATAAAGTTCCATCAGATGTAATGAAGTCAGTTCCGTTTGTGCCAGTGTCATTGTTTAGCTGAACAATAGGCGCGGCAGGTGCATCAAGGTCGACGTTAAATACAGGCCCATTAGAAGTGGATGAAGCGGCAGAGCTGTCAAAAATTGTGACACTAGTTAAATATGGATTGCCTGCAGAGGGCGTTGTTCCTGCAGCCAAGGTAAGTGACCATGTGCCTGTTTCTGACACAGCATCAAAAATGATGTCAGCCAGAGGTACAATGTGCGGGGTGCCGTTCACAGTAACAGTTATTGTAGTGGGCGTCTCGCCAGGAGAGACTCCAAATGTGCCTGTAATGAGGATGCCATCGCTGTCCTCATTTGTGTTAACAATATTGTTGCCTTCGATTACATTTATGGATGCGCCTAATACCATGAGATATTCTCCAGAAGTTCGTTATTATGAGGTGTGTGAGAAATCCCAGACGATGCCCGGGACTTGAGTGATTGCTTGAGTTTTATGGAGGATGATCGAAACCATTCAGGTGCCAATGCACCAGCACGTTCGAGAGAGATTAACCGCCTACCTTTGGCAAAAGAGACCAAAACTGTAGGTGTGAAAGTCAGTTGCAGGAGGAGATAACCGCACACAGCATTAGGTCCACGACGAGGATCGTGCGACCGTCCTGATTGAATCCAATATTTTTGCTTTAATGCACATTCATGCATAAAACATCCGCTCCCCTGCAACCTTTACGGGCCACATTACGCATCAGGCGCGCAGCATCGTGCATTGCCCTGACCGGCATGAGATTACCGCATTACACGGTTCAGATGGTCTTGCGCATACACCGACCCCTTTGTCGAAATACCGCAGAGTTTAGAGAGATTGCGCCCCTCAGCCCCATTTTACCCACACGTTTAAGGGGAGCATTTCAGCCCACCGCTTAAACCTGCCTTTTAGCTATTTTATAAATATTTCGAACGCAAGCAATTATTTAATATTTTCTTAACCATGAAATTCAGTAACTTAGCCGTACAACGCATCACGAAAATCTTCGGATTTAGAATATCTTAAAAATGTACCGTTAGATTTCACAAAACCTGATATGTATAAACATTCATATGAAAACATACCTCACAGCAGTGTGACTTGCAGGTAGAGCAGAATAACTTAGCCTTGTATCATGATTAAACACATCGCACTGATTACAGCATGTCTGGCTTTTTCCACCCCTTGTTTTGGACAAGATCAGGTTGAGAAATCGTTCGTAAAGAAACGCTATGCTATAAATGGCACAGCAAGTATTGAGAAAATTTCTGGAGAAACGAAGCTCGTTTTTTCTGAAGATTTCAAGACAAAAAACGGCCCTGACCTTAAAGTGTATTTGAGCAAGGAATCCCTCTCCACTCTCTCCGCGCAAGAAGTAGATGAAAGCGCCGTTCGCCTCTCTGTTTTGAAATCCCACCAAGGTAAGCAAAGCTATACTATTCCAGCCTCAATTGATCTGTCAGAATACCAAAGCGTCGTCATCCAATGTGAAGCCTACACCGTTCTATGGGGCGGATTTGACCTCTAGTCTTTTTTGGCTAAGCCGACAGCATGGTCGATCTTACACAACTTATTTCTCATCGGTTTCGTGGGTTCTCACCACGTGAAAATACAATCGAGGGGCTGATAGCCGCTCTTGATTTTGGCGTTGCACAGGTTGAATTTGATATACGTGTTTCCCGTTGTGGAACACCGTTGATCTACCACGACGAAGCCGCTTTAGATCATGCTGGTCAGTTGCGTAAAATTTGCGAAATTATGGCTATGGATCGATCTGAAATCGGCGGTACGTTTGCATATATGCCGACAGCGGATGCACTTTTCAAAGCAGCGTCAGAACATCCAAACAAAGCCCGACTTCTTGTTGATATGAAAGATGCGGGGTTTGAGGACATGCTGGTTGCCCTCGCCCATGCGCATGGAATTGCAGATCGTATTGTTTGGGTCAGTTGGCTGCCAGAAACACTTTACGCTATTCGCGACCTATTGCCAAATGCAGAGCTAACGCTGTCGCATTGGTGTCAAAACCCCACCGCCGCCATTCGGTCTCTTCATACTGTTTACGAAGCCATTGACGGTGACATCATCCGACCAACTCGGCGCAGGGTTCACGGCGAACGGTCAGGTTGGTTTGTTGATGGTACGCTCACTGGTGAAATACGGGCCTTGGTCAATAATGTTTGCGTCCCCGCAAATATGGTCACGCGCGAATTAGTGGAGAATTATAAGCGCGCGAATATCGGCGTCTCGGCTTTTTCATATGTCACCCGCGATAGCGTCGAAGCGGCAAGCAAAGCCCTAGGCTTTGATGATTATTTCATTGACGCAAAGGCAGTGTTCGACACTTACACCTAATCATTCGCCGGAGTATAAGGGTCAGACTCTTCCGGATCATTGTGGTGACTAGGCCCAGAGTCTTGCGTTGGAATGGCATAACCACCTGTCAACCATTGCCCTAAATCCAAATCGGCACAGCGTTTGGAACAAAACGGCTTGAAGTTCTCCACAACAGCTTGGCGCTTGCAATATGTGCAACGTGTCATCTGTCGGCCTTCACATCCATGGCTGGCCCTTCGACAACGCTATAGCGCGCGCCCATTTTGTCCGTCACTTCAGCTCGCCAATCGAATGGCGCAGACTCCAGCCATTTCAGAACCGCTGCAGGCACAAATAACTCTAACTTCGCACCAGGAGAGGTAGCCCCTTCTCGCGTCAACCGGCGCAGCGCCCGTAGAGCTTGCGTTTGAATTGTTGGCTCCCCGTATTTATCATTCAAAAGCTCATCCAAAGATAAATCTGGTTTCGCACGCGTCATTTCAATCACGCCAAAACGCGACAAGCCATTGAACTTTGCGATATTCGGATCTGCCTCAAAAGCAGCTTCCAGTGTCCGTTCTAATGTCTTGCGCTGCTTTGGCTGACGCAAATTCGGAAAATCAATAATCACCAATCCACCAAGCGCCCTCAATCTTAGCTGTGACGCAATCAATTTTGCAGCCTCATTCGCGGCACTAGCGGCAGAAATCGCTGCGCCTTTGTCGACATCAATCGCCAGCAAGGCTTGCGTTTGCTCTATCGTGATGGAGCCACCGCCGGGCAAGGCAAGCGATGTATCGCACGCATCATCAACCGCATTCACGGCTGCCTCATCAAATGTAATGTCGGGAAAACGTTCAGTCAGACGTTCACGTAATGTAAGGCGTTGAAGCAACCCAACAGCCTTATCAGTCTCACTTATATAGCGGACTGTCGCGCCTTTCGACCCGATTTGTGAACGCAAGACAGAAACTTCTACGCTCTGGCCTTCTGCTAATCGAGGCATATCGCGCTGCGCAGCAAATGGCAGCAAGGCAGGAGATGTGTCTTTTGTCAATTCCACCCAAGCGCCTGCAACAGATGCATCAACAGATGTCACACGTGCGACATATCTATCGCCCGTGCGCGGAATATTTTGCCACGGGCGATCCACATGGATTTCAACCATGCGGCGGCCTTCATAGAGAATAGCGCGATGTTCACCGACGGCCTCTTCAATTACGGCTCTACGTTTCATGTGCATGCCGCCAATAAAAGGTTTCGGGTTTCATAGACTGGAAGTCCCATGACGCCTGTGTAGGAGCCAGAGAGGTGATGAATGAATGCGCCTGCGCGGCCTTGAATGCCATAACCGCCTGCTTTTCCATCCCATTCTTCGCTATCCAAATAGTCAGTGATTTCGGTTTCGTTTAGCCGTTTCATTTTCAATCGCGTTTCGGACACGCGAGAGCGCATTTCGCCCGCTTCGTCAATAACAGCAACGCCAGTAAAAACACGATGACTGCGGCCAGACAGTAAGCGCAAACATTCTTCAGCTGTCTTCCGATCTTCGGATTTAGGCAAAATACGTCGTCCGACACCAACAACCGTATCCGACGCCAGAACGATTTTTCCCGAATGTTCGCCCGAAACTTTTTGCGCCTTCTCACATGCCAAACGCAAGGCGTGAAGACGTGGAAGTTCGCCGTCTATCGGATCTTCATTGATGTCAGCTGGAATAATTTGTGCTGGAACCATACCGATTTGACCTAAAAGATCACGACGGCGTGGACTGGCACTGGCCAGGATGAAGGGTTTCATCCCGGCATTACTATTTGAATCGGTACGTGATCCGACCTTTGGTCAAATCATAAGGTGTCATTTCAACAGTGACACGGTCACCAGCAAGCACACGAATACGGTTCTTACGCATGCGGCCAGCAGTATGGGCAATGATCTCGTGATCGTTCACGAGTTTCACGCGGAATGTCGCATTAGGTAAAAGCTCTACAACTTCACCCTCGAATTCCAAAAGTTCTTCTTTAGCCAAACTAATTCCTTTTCTCGGCGTTTAATACCGCCGCTATATAAGTAGATTGCAACGGGTTTAAAGGGTTTTATGCGGTTTTACGGAACTCTCGCTCCAGACGGGTCGCAATATTTGTCCGAATAGCGCGATAATTGTTGAGCAAGGCTCGTACGTCCAGCGATCCCTCACCTGGATCAGGTACGGCCCACAGCTCGATTTTCACATCCGTACCCTCAAACGCAGCTTGAGCTGCGGCCTGCGCCGCCGATGTGAAAGCAATGACGCGGTCAAATGTGTCATCTTGCAAATCGGCAAGAGCTAAGGGCTCATGCTCTGACATATCAATACCGATTTCCCGCATCACGCTAAGCATGAAATCATTTGGCTCTATGGGCGTCAGGCCGCAACTCTGGACATCCACGTGATCCCCGAGGCGTTGACGTAGCAGGCCCTCTGCCATCGGCGAGCGCACGGAATTCAGCTGGCATATGAAGAGTATTCTCATTGAACCGTCCGTCGGTGAAGCGCGCAGATGAGCGTAAACAGTCGCCGCGAGGTGTTAAATTCAACTTCGGCCTGATTGCGCAATGAATCCGTTAGCATGCGCGACCCTTCATTATGAAGTCCACGTCGCCCCATATCGATGGCTTCAATTTGTGCCGATGTCGCGGTACGGATCGCGTTATGGTAACTCTCGCAGATCATGAAGTAATCTTTGATGACTCGCCGAAATGGAACGAGTGAGATATTATAAATTCCGCGCGGCGATCCATTTGTTCGCGTGACATCCATCACTAGCCTGCGACCGTCTTGTAGGCTCAAGCGAAGTGAATACGGCCCGCGTTCACTGTCGAGTGGACGGAACATGTTCTCTTCCAGTAAATCAAAAATCGCCACACGCCGCTCATGCTGCATTTCTATTGATGTGACAGGCAGACTATCCTCATCAATATGAAGCTCGGCAATGTAGTGGTTTTCACTATCCGTCATGGGTTGGAATTTTTTTTGTTATGCGGGGTTCGCCGATATCCGCGAGCGTAATATCGACAGCCTCGACTTCAATTTGAATAATGCCGCCGCCTGCCAAAGTCAGATTGAGATAACCAGCAGGTAGATCAGTCTCCTCAAATGTTACGCCTAAGACAACGGCGTAAGCCTCTGATTTATCATGCGCAACGCCCTGACTTCGAACGTTCAATACACCATCAAACCTTAGACCAGATTCAATCCTGTGTGGAGCTGCGACTTCATGCATGTACCGCGAAAGACGCAAGGTAAAGCTGCGGGCGGTTGAATCAAAGCGAGATTGTCCGATCTGAAAAATGCCGTCTTGAACGGCACTCGCAATGACCTCGAGGTCTGAAACTTCGGTGGCGCGTAGTTTTAACTTAGTCATCTTTTTGCCTCGAAATCCGTGCGCCACATTGCTGGAGTTTGACTTCAATTTGTTCAAAGCCGCGATCCAGATGGTAGACACGGCTAATATGCGTTTCACCGCGTGCTGCCAATCCTGCGTTTATTAAACAAGCCGAGGCCCGTAAATCTGTCGCCATAACGGGCGCGGCTCGAAACTCTTTGACGCCCCGCACAATAGCTTCGCGGCCCGTCACAGTAATGTCTGCGCCCATACGGATCAATTCAGGGCAATGCATGAATCGGTTTTCAAATATATTTTCGCGGATAATCGAGACGCCGTCCGCTAAACACATGAATGACATGAACTGGGCCTGCAGGTCAGTTGGGAAACCCGGATAGGCCATCGTATCAACATCCACAGGCTTTGGACGCCCGCCCCCACGTTCAATTAACACGCTAGTTTCATCCAGAGACACTTTCGCGCCCGCTTGCGCGATCAACGGCCAGAGGGAGCCCAGATGATCAGAACGGATGTTGGTCAGACGAACTGAACCACCTGCCGTCGCCGCGGCCAATGCATATGTTCCTGCCTCGATCCGGTCAGGGACAACGGCATATTTCACACCCGATAGTCGTTCGACGCCTTGAATGCGAATCTCTGAGCGACCAGCTCCCATGATTTTTGCGCCCATCGCATTCAAGCAATTCGCAAGATCAGCAATTTCAGGCTCGCGTGCGGCGTTGTTTAGAACCGTCTCACCATCAGCCAATACAGCCGCCAGCATGGCGTGCTCTGTCGCACCGACACTTACGAATGGGAAGGTAATCTCCCCGCCTTTTAGGCCATCTTTCGCAGATGCAATCACATATCCTGCATCTAATTTGATGTCCGCTCCCAGAGCTTCGAGAGCTTTCAAATGTAGATCAACAGGGCGCGCACCAATAGCGCAGCCGCCCGGAAGCGAGACTTTGGCTTTTCGTTCTCGTGCAAGAAGTGGCCCCAACACATTGAAACTCGCGCGCATTTTTCGCACAAGATCATATGGCGCAGTCAGTTCCGAGAGCTTTGGCGCGTGAAGTTTCATCACATCGCCCTCGCCCTCATCCACCTCAACACCGAGATGACGAAGCAGTCCAGCCATGGAGCGCGTGTCGCGCAAACGCGGCATGTTCGTGAGGGTGACAGGCTCATCCGTCAGCAAGCAGACAGCCATCAGTTTAATCGCGGAATTTTTCGCACCGCTAATGCTGATTTCACCGTTGAGCGGGAATCCGCCTTCTATGACAATTTTGTCCATGCCGTTTTCCACGCCGTTTTTAGGCCCTGATACAGGGCCTTGTTATGTCGGGTGTTATGCGGGCCTGCAGGCGATTTCAAGGCATCGCATTGTTCGGAATGTGTCAGGTCAAGATTAGGACCCGATCAGTCTTTGGGCAGTTGGTCAGAGGTCGTATCAGCTGTGGCCGCTTTTGATTTTCGTACAGCTTGTTTTCGCCGTTTTAGGTTCGCACGCAGCTGTTCAGCTAAGCGTTCGTCCCGCGTTTTCTTTGGAGCTTTTTTAGCAGTGTGGCCTGTATCTGACATGAAACCAGACTACGCCCTGCGAAAGAGTTTTCAAGCAGCAATGGCGCAGGCGAACGGTGCAGCCGACCATCAAAGGGTTCGGCGTGATTGAGATAAAAGCGGGACGGCCCGCAGGGTTAGTACTCACGACGGAGTACCGAGGATAAAAAATGTGTTTTACGCAAGTGATAACCCTGCGGCTGTGACGTTTTACGCAAAGGCCTCTTAAATACTCCCGCTACACCGCTTACGTCGTCATGTTTTTAGCATGTCGAGCGCGGCAGCTCATGCGGTCAGGCTCCAATGCGTAAGATAATAGGCGAAGCTGTCAAACCAGTCCTATTTCACACACAGCCTTTCGAACCAGTAAGGTGACGTCCTACCTGTCCCATGTTCGAAAGAACCTGTGTATCATGACATAGGTTTTCAGGCCGAGGATAATTCTGTCGAAACTTATTGTAAGTCTATGAACTTAAACGATTATTATTTTTAAGACATGAGGATTAAAAATTCATCACCACCGATTTTGTCGTGAGGATTTATAATGAATCAAGCTAAACGCCCGAGACATAGAACCGAGGATGACGAGATAGAGACACCTATGACGAGATAGAGACACCTATTATGTCTCTTTATTCGTCACCCTCAACAGTAATGTTCAACCGCTTAAGAGATCGACACTGTCTTCACATTGCAGAAGGCTCTCAGGCCCTCTGCTGCCAATTCACGCCCATATCCAGATCGTTTAACACCGCCAAAAGGCAGCGCAGGATGGGATGATGTCATGGAATTGACGAATGTCGCGCCGGCTTCAATTTCATCAATAGCAAGATCTTGCTCGACCTTATTTTGCGTGAAGATTGAAGACCCCAGACCAAACGGGCTATCATTCGCGAGGTCAATGGCTTCCTCAATCGAGTTCACTTTGAACAGGAGTGCAACAGGACCGAAGATTTCTTCATAATAGGCATTAGATGATTTTTGAATATTTTCCAAAATACCTGGTCGATAGAAGAATCCAGGCCCCTCGATGACTTCCCCGCCTGTAACCCGCACAGCTCCATCTTTAAGTGCAGCCTCAACTTGCTTGGCAATCTCATCACGAGACCCTTCTGAGACAAGCGGTCCTATGTCCGTTTCTGGATCATTTGGATCACCAATGACGAGCGATTCGATACCCGCTTTAAACTTAGCCTTGAACGCATCGTAAACGTCTGCATGGACGATAAATCGTTTCCCTGCGATACATGACTGCCCACAATTTTGAGTCCGCGCTGTCACAGCAATATTAACAGCTTTATCTAAATCTGCACTTGGCATCACGATAAAGGCGTCAGACCCGCCCAATTCCAAAACAGTCGGCTTGATTTCTTGCCCACAAATCGAAGCAACAGACGCCCCTGCCCGTTCGGAGCCGGTCAGAGTCGCACCACGCACACGATCATCGCGCAACATATCACCAACTTCGCCAGTGGTAATGTAAAGGCTTTGCAACGCCCCCTCAGGGAAACCTGCGCGGCGGACAACATCTTCGACGGATTGCGAACACTGCGGGACATTCGAGGCATGCTTGAGCAAGCCCGTATTCCCAGCCATAAGCGCAGGGCCTACAAAACGATAGACCTGCCACATTGGATAATTCCACGGCATGACAACCATGATTGGCCCCATTGGGAGATAGCGTTTATATGTCGTCGCGGACGTCGCATTTATAAACTCATCTGCCATCATATCCGCTGCATTATCTGCATAATAGCGACAGCCAACTGCGCATTTTTTCACTTCGGCAATGGCCGACTTCAACGTCTTACCCATTTCCAACGTAACAATAGCGCCAAGCTCTTCGGCTTCGGCGTCCAAAATATCAGCAACACGATGCATGGCGGCTCTGCGGTCTTCCATCGACCACGACTTCAGCGTTTGATGCGCCGCCCATGAAGACGCGAGTGCATCCTCAATCTGAGCTTTGTTGATGTTTTCAAATGTCGCAACAGTTTCGCCTGTTGCGGGATTCATTGATGCAAATGCCATAATGGCCTCCTGCTTACGCGCCTAATTTCGGAATACTATGCGTGCCATATGCGACACAGGTGTTTTTTGTTTCCATATAAAAATCAAACGACCAGTCACCGCCATCACGGCCAATACCCGATGATTTCATACCGCCGAATGGGGCGGGTAAGTGGCGGTTATTTTCTGAGTTAATCCAGATCATTCCTGCTTCAAGTTGCTTTGCAACTCGCATCCCTTTGGAGGAATTTTCAGTCCAGACATAACCCGTCAATCCGTATTCCGTATCATTCGCGATTCTGATGGCTTCAGCTTCATCTTTGAACGGGATCGCCGTTAAAACAGGACCAAAAATCTCTTCTTGAGCAATGCGCATGTCATTCGTTGCGCCCGTGAATAATGTCGGTTTGACATAACAACCTTCTTTGCCCTTACGTGCGCCGCCAGCAGCAATTGTCGCGCCATCTTCTTTGGCAATATCGAAATAGCTCATGACTTTTTCATGATGTGTTGGATGAATAAGCGGTCCGATTTCAGTGTTCGAATCCAGCGGGTGGCCAACTTTGATTTTATTGATTCGCGCTGCGACCTTTGCCGTAAACGCATCATAAACACTGTCTTGCACCAGAAGGCGGGTAGAGGATGTGCAACGTTCGCCATTCAGAGAGAACTGCATAAACACAGCTGCATCCAAGGCGCGGTCCATGTCTGCATCGTCAAAAACGATACATGGGTTTTTTCCGCCTAATTCGAGATGCAAACGCTTCAGCGTTGGCGCAGCCTGCCTTTGAATATGCGACCCCGTTACGCTCTCGCCAACAAAAGCAACCGCTTTGATATGTGGATGTTCCGTCAGGGCTTTACCTGCACTTTCGCCGAGACCGTTTACGACGTTGAAGACACCTTTCGGCAAGCCTGCGTCATAGGCAATTTCGCAAAGCAACATCGCCGTATATGGCGAAAACTCGGCAGGCTTCTGAACAACAGTACAGCCGCTAGCAAGAGCCGGCGCAATCTTCCATGTCGACAGCATGAACGGTGTGTTCCACGGCGTAATAACGCCCACTGCACCCAAAGGATGACGCGTTGTGAAGTTGTGATGATGCGCTGCCGGAAGGCTTAGGCCTTTGCCCGCTTCGACGGCTTTATCACCAAAGAAGCGAAAGTTTGCCGCGCCGCGAATGGCCGCTTTTTGCATAAACCGAATTGGTTGTCCGGTGTCCATAGATTCGACCATTGCGATTTCATCCGCGCGAGCCTCAATACCGTCCGCAATCGCATACATAATCTCGCGGCGTTTGGCGCCATCCATATCCCGCCAGCCATCAAGAAACGCTTTATGCGCTGCATTAGAGGCTGCATCTATATCTGCGGCAGTGCCAGACCAGATATCGCCAAGACGAGAATTATCAACGGGCGTAATATTTTCAAAAGTCTCTTTTGATTTACCTTTGACAAGACGACCATTGATGAAATGGCCTAAAGGTTCCTTACGAAACCGCGCCATATGTTTACGTGCTTTAGCAATCCGTTTATCCAAATCGCTTTTTTTCAATGTTACTTTAGCCATTAGTTCTTACCCTTTATGATGTCGTGGATATTGTTCTTTTTCCAGGTCCAGTCTTTTTCGATCTCTTGAATTTCAAGACCGAGAGAGAGTGGGTTTCCGGCGTCGAAATGCGCCTTTGTGAATGCCGTCAGAACCTCAAATAAGGTATCTCCGATTTCACGCTTAATCTCATCCGTCCGACCCTGACCGATCCGTATGATGATATAAATAAACTCTCTGCCAAGAGCGCCGTCACCGACTCGGTAACGCTCAAACGACTGCGCGCGGGTACGAATACCGCCCGTTGGCAGCGCAGGCATTTTCATTGCCGCCTCATGCAGATTGCCCAGCAATCTCTGTATATAGAGAGTCTTTGCGATACCTTTGGAATGCTCAACGATAATATGCGGCACGGAATCTCCTTGACCAATAAACTTAACATGTTAAGTATCTTCTCAGACCAAGAAGTCAAGGAATAGAAAAATGAAATTTGTCACATTCTTATATAACGATGAACAAAGACTCGGTGGACTGAAGGATTCAGACACCACCAAGATCGTCGACATCACGGATAACTTCAGTGATCTCCACAGCGTTTTAAAAGCAGATAAATTAGCTGAAGCGCAAGCCGCTGTTGAAGCGGGCACAGCCACACTTAATATAGACGATGTCACTTTATTGCCGCCTATTACGACAGCAGAAAAATATTTCTGCATCGGTGTAAACTACGCCAATCGGAACGCAGAATATAAAGACGGCTCTGAAGCCCCAAAAAATCCGTCAGTCTTTATGCGCTCTCGCGAAAGCTTTGTTGGCCACGGACAAAACATCGAACGTCCACCGGAATCACATCAGCTCGACTATGAAGGCGAAATCGTCGTCATCATCGGTAAAGAAGGCCGTCGTATTAAACGCGAGAATGCCCGTGATCATATCGCAGGGCTTTGCGTTATGAATGAAGGCACACTTCGCGATTGGGTTCGCCATGCGAAATTCAATGTCACACAAGGCAAAAACTTTGAAAAGTCTGGCGGGCTTGGGCCTTGGATGGTGCCTTTGACTGACGATATTGACTTGACAGACTTGCAGATTCAAACCCGCGTCAACGGAGAGCTACGTCAGGATGACCACACATCGAACATGATGTTCCCGATTGAGTTCCAGATTGAATATTTGTCAAAATTTGCACGACTAAAAGCCGGCGACATTATCGCAACAGGCACGCCAAATGGCGCGGGTGCGCGTTTCGATCCACCGAAATATTTGGTTCCAGGTGACGTGGTAGAGGTAACTTGCCCAGCAGTCGGCACCTTGCGTAATGAAGTCAAAGACGAAATAGTCTAGTCCATGACCAATGAATTGCGCGACTTTCAAAAGAACCTGCCCATGGCGCTTTTGAGAGCGCGTGAAAGTGTGATGTCGCACTTTCGTCCTATCCTGCGTGATCACAATATCACCGAACAACAATGGCGCGTCGTACGCGCGCTATATGGTTCGGATGGTATCGAGGCGACGGCTTTGGCTGAAAAAACAATGCTTTTAATGCCAAGTTTGACGCGCATTCTGAAATCTTTGGAAGAGCAAGAGCTAGTCAAACGATTCGCAGTTGAAGGTGACAATCGCAGAAAACGAATCCGCCTCGCCGAGAAAGGCCGCAATCTTTATGATGGAATGTCGCCTTTGAGCGAGGCTGAATATAAAGCAATTGAGTCGCAAATTGGTAAGAAAAAACTCGCTGAGCTCTACGTACTGCTCGACAATATCGGAAATCTGTGAGCTTTGAATCATAGGGTAAAGCTGAGGCTTGGCCTTGATTTATTACAGAAAGGCCTCTTCGGTGAAGACCTCCCTAGAGGCACCTAACAATGACCCTTCCGTTTTCAATTCTGGACCTCGCCCAAGTCATCGAAGGCGGAAGTATATCAAAAAGTTTCTCTGACAGCGTCGCCCTCGCGCAACACGCCGAAACGCTCGGGTATAATCGCGTCTGGTATGCAGAACATCACAACATAAAAAGCGTCGCCAGCTCTGCGACCTCTGTTCTAATTGCGCATGTTGCCGCGCAGACAAAACACATCCGTTTGGGGTCTGGCGGCATCATGCTGCCCAATCACGCCCCCTTACTCATCGCAGAACAATTTGGGACTTTAGAAACTCTACACCCTGGGCGCATTGACCTTGGGTTAGGCCGTGCACCGGGCGGCGATATGGGCGTCATAAATGCACTAAGAAAGGACTATGAGCAGGCTGCGAATAATTTTCCAACAGATGTTCAAGAACTCATTCAATATCTCGCGGCACCCCAGAATGGGGCCACCACCTCCGTACGGGCCATTCCGGGAGAAGGCACAAATGTTCCCGTCTGGATTTTAGGGTCAAGTTTATTTGGCGCACAACTCGCGGCGCGCCTTGGGCTGCCCTATGCTTTTGCCTCTCATTTTGCGCCCAGCCATTTGTTTCAAGCTGCAGAGGTTTACAGGAACAATTTCATTCCCTCTTCGCATTTGGACAAACCCTATTTCATGATGGCCTGTAACGTGTTTGCCGCCGATACGGAAGAAGACGCCTATTACCACTTCTCAACTTTGGTTCAGGCTTTCGTTGGAATTATAACAAATCAACGCGGCCTCACACCACGCCCTGTTCGCGGGTTTAAGGTACCACAGCACATCGCTTCGCATGTCGAATCCATGTTGCAAGTCAGCGCCGTTGGTACAGTTGAGACTGTCGCGGAGCGCCTATCGTTCTTTTATGAAAAGCTACAACCCGACGAGATCATCATTGCGAAGAACTTCCATGATCACGCCGCTCGATTACGCTCATTAGAGTTGACAATGGATGCTCGAGATGTGCTCAGAAAAACGCTAAAAGCGGCCTAAAGGCTCAACACTAAAGGGCATGCCATGACCGAACCCCTCCGTATCGATATTGTCTCTGACGTGATGTGCCCGTGGTGCATCATTGGATATCGTCAATTGTTAAAAGCCTTAGAGAACACGAAAACCGAGCACGAGGTCCACTGGCATCCCTTTGAACTGAACCCAAAAATGCCGCCCGAAGGACAAAATGTGCGTGAGCATTTAGCTGAAAAATACGGCTCCACCCCTGAACAATCTGCTCAAAACCGTACCAACATGACCAAGATTGGCTCTGATTTAGAGTTCGATTTTAACTTCACAGACGACTCTCATATGCACAACACGTTCAATACGCATCAATTACTACATTGGGCTGGAGAGCATGGCCGTAAGTCTGACCTGAAACTGGCAATGTTTTCCGCACATTTTACAGACGGACGCAATCTCTCGGATGATACTGTTTTAGCAGATATCGCGAGCAGCATTGGCCTCGATCACGCCGAGGCACATTCTGTATTGGCCGACCAAAGATTCGCAGACAGTGTTCGACAGGAACAAAGTTTCTGGATTCAGCAAGGTATCAGCGGTGTTCCCGCCGTCATCTTTGACCGCAAGCACCTTGTGACAGGGGCACAAGGAGTCGATAACTTCACAAACATCCTGAAACAACTCCAAGACGCGCCACCCGCTTAATCCAACGTAAGCAACTCTGTGTTTCCGCCTGATGCCATTGTATTTATCGTCAATGTTTTTTCAGTCGCAAAACGATAAATATAGCGCGGACCTCCCGCTTTAAAGCCTGTCCCTGACAAGCCCTGTCCGCCAAAAGGTTGCGACCCAACAACCGCGCCTGTCATATTCCGATTAACGTAAGTATTCCCGACAGGCGCACGTTGGAAAATTTTCTCCCATCGTTGATCCATGCGCGTATGGACACCCAAGGTTAGACCAAACCCTGTAGAGAAGGCTTCGCTCAATGTTGCGTCCAGTGCAGAGGCTTCATATCGAATGACATGGAGTATTGGCCCAAAGTTTTCTTTTTCCAAATCCGCGATCGCATTTATTTCGAACAGGTGCGGCGCCACGAAATACCCTTGTTTGGTCTCTTCACCCATCTTTGTATGATGTGACTTAAACCCCTTCGCCCTAAAATTTGCAATGTGGCTTCTCAAAGCATCTGCAGCAGGCGCATCAATAATGGGACCAACATCCGATGCGAGAAGCCTTGGGTTACCAACTGCAAGCATATCCATCGCGCCTCGGATCATCTCCAATGCTGTGTCCGCTATATCAGTTTGAAGATATAGAACGCGCAAAGCTGAACATCTTTGCCCCGCAGAGCCAAATGCAGAGTTTACCACATCATCAGCCACTTGCTCCAAAAGCGCGGTACTATCGACGAACATAACATTCTGACCGCCCGTTTCCGCGATCATAGGTACAATTGGGCCATCTTTTTGGGCGAGCGTTAAATTTATCAACTTTGCTGTCGCGGTACTGCCCGTAAAAGCGACACCAGCGACATCTGGGTGACGCGTTAAACCTGCTCCCACATCGCCGCCGCCTAGCACAGTATTCAAAATTGCGGTCGGTACGCCCGCTTCAATAAGCAAACGCGTGGCTTCAACCGAAATGATTGGCGTTTGTTCAGCAGGTTTCGCGATAACCGCATTGCCTGCGGCGAGCGCGGCCGCAACTTGCCCTAGGAAAATTGCGAGTGGAAAATTCCAAGGTGAAATACAGACAAAAACACCACGTCCTGAAAGGTGGAGTGTATTAGACTCCCCCGTTGGTCCCGGTAATGCCTCTCCGGTTTCAAACTCCGCTGCGGCTTGGGCCGCATAATATCTTAGAAAATCAATAGCCTCCCTGACTTCAGCTAAAGCATCACCATGTGTCTTCCCCGCTTCTCGCATGAGGATAGCCATGAACCGCATTGTGCGGGCTTCTAACAGGTCAGCAGCGGCCTTTAGGATTGTAGCGCGCACTACTCCACCTCGCCTATTCCAGTCAGGCTGTGCCGCTTTGGCTACAGTAAAGACTGCATCCAAACGCGTTGGGTCTGCCGATGTAACCGTTCCCAAGACATCATTAGGATCAAATGGGTTTAAAATACTCGTCTGACCATTTGAATTTAACATATCAATCGAGGTCACAGACTGGACAGCAAAGGTCTCGCCGTAAACGGCTTCAATGACGGGATTTAGCTGTTTCATGAGGGCTGGATCAGTCAAGTCGAGACCCTTTGAGTTGGAACGTGACATACCAAATATACTTTCTGGTTTAAGGATTTGCGGATGCGCCTTTTCGGCATAACGACGGGTTACGGATACGGGATCTCGTACGATGTCATTTGCAGGCACATCAGCATCCATGAAGCGATTGACAAAAGAACTATTCGCCCCGTTCTCAAGAAGTCGGCGAACCAAATATGCAAGTAGGTCTTTGTGCCCGCCTACGGGCGCGTAAATACGAACCGTCGGGAAATCACTATACTGACGCCGCGCAACCTCATAAATGCCCTCGCCCATTCCGTGAAGACGTTGGAATTCAAAGCGTGATGTGAAGCCTACGCCTAGATGCATGACGGCAGCAACTGTATGCGCATTATGTGTTGCAAATTGGCAGAACAGAACATCGGTATTGTCGAGCATATCCTGTGCGCAAACCAAATATGATAGATCAGTTGTCGATTTACGTGTGAAGACAGGAAAATCGCGAAACCCTAATTCTTGCGCATGTTTGATTTCGGCATCCCAATAGGCCCCTTTCACCAAACGCACCATAAATTGGCAGTCCAGTTCACGCGCAAGAGACGCGACCCACGCAATCACACGGCGGGATCTTTTTCCATAGGCCTGAATGGCTAACCCATATCCATGCCAGTTGGATAAGTCTGTTTGTCGAGCAACGCGTTCAAAAACTTCAAGTGACAATTCCAAGCGATCCGCTTCCTCAGCGTCGACCGTCAGCTTTACATTTGAACTACGAGCCTCTTCAACCAAACGGGACAAACGTGCAACGACCACATCTAAAACTTGATCGCGGTTTGCAAATTCATAGCGCGAGAAAATCGCCGATAATTTGACCGACACACCAGAACGGCCTGTAACATCGCCGGCTTCATCCATATTTGCCGCGGTAGAGATCGCTAAAGAATAAGACTCGAGATACCGCAAAGCATCAGCCTCGGTACGCGCGCCCTCACCCAACATATCAAATGAGTAGATTTGATTAGGACCAAACGCCTTCTTACCCCTCGCAATGGCGGTTTTAATTGTCTCTCCCAGCACAAATTCACCGCCAAGAAGTTTCATCGCGCGCCCTACAGCGATCCGAATAACAGGCTCACCCATTTTCGACGTCAAACGCTTTATGAGTGTAACAGGGTTTTGCATCCATGACTGCCCGCCAGAAATGATCTTACCGGTCATCAACAAACCCCATGTCGAGGCATTAACCAAAAGCGTCGTACCTTCCCCGATATGTGCGGCCCAATCTCCGGGGGCGATCTTGTCTGCGATCAAATCATCACGGGTCATGGCATCAGGGACACGCAAAAGAGCTTCGGCTAGACACATGAGCGCGACGCCCTCATTATTCGATAGGCCGTATTCTTGTAAAAAAGCGTCCAACAAGGATTTGAGTTTCGGATCCGCCCGAAATGCCTCAACTAGAGCAGCAGCCTTCGCCTGAATGTCTTCAAGCGCAGCAGCATCTGGACGCACGTCATTTAGAAGGCTTTCAACGGCTAAGTCTTCGGCTTGAAACTTAACCATATTGACCCAGTCGAGACCCACAGAGACCTGTGAATCATTTGTCTTTTTTTGCGGCATCGCCTCACCACCCTCAAAGCTATAATTTAGCCAAAGCATAGATAAGAGGCAGCAGAACATCCCAACAAATACAGGGAATTATAGATATTTAGTGCTGTAAATTAACCGCTTTATAGTGATTATTGCTGAAATTAACAATCAAAGCAGACAATCGCATAAAGGCTCAATCATTTGGAATGCGGTAGAATCGACTATCCTTTGCAGACTCCATAACGAAATAGCTGCTTGTAGAGG
Organism: uncultured Caulobacterales bacterium; assembly: GCA_938003545.1. Lineage (GTDB taxonomy): Bacteria > Pseudomonadota > Alphaproteobacteria > Caulobacterales > Maricaulaceae > Litorimonas. The sequence goes on along the minus strand of CALKXY010000014.1, from coordinate 1,054 downwards.
CGATAGCAGGGATTTCAGAAAAACGCTCTTCCATAAGACGACGATAATCAGCCATAGAGGCCGTCCTAATTTTCAAGATGTAATCCACCCCTCCGCCAACCATGTGGCATTCCATGATTTCGGGAATTTCTGCGATCTTAGCCTTAAATTTTGCAAAAATATTCTCATTCGTTTGATCAAGTGAGAGCGTTATAAAGGCTAGGAATCCTGCATCCACTTTGTCAGCATTGAGTTTTGCATGGTAACTTTCAATATAGCCGTCACGTTCAAGTCTGCGGACTCGCTCAAGACAGGGTGTAGCACTCAGATTTACGTGTTTAGAAAGGTCAGAGTTCGTCATCCGCCCATCCGCTTGCAAAGCCCTTAAAATAGCTCGGTCAATTCGGTCGAGTGTTTTTTTAACCACCATAAACTCCCTGCGGCCATTAAAATTATTCAGAGGCCTTATGCCTATGTCAGCTTTTCAGCATGCCAAGCAATGTGATCTACTAAGTAGGTCGAGATAAAATAATAGCTATGATCATATCCCGCGCGGCGATTAACGGTTAAATCGATACCCGTGCCTTCACATGCGGCCTCGATGAGCTCTGGCTTTAATTGCTCCGCTAAGAAATCATCACCGAGACCTTGTTCAATCAGCAATGCCGTTGGCCCCGCGCCGTTTTTGATCAACTCACACGCATCATATTGCGCCCAAGACGTGCGGTCATCGCCCAAATATCCCGACAGGGCTTTCTCGCCCCAAGGGCAGTTCATTGGACTAACGATGGGCGAAAAGGCGGAGATGGATTTGAATGTATCGGGATTACGCAACCCGATGGTCAACGCGCCGTGCCCGCCCATGCTGTGACCTGTAATGCCTTGGCGAGACATATCGGCAGCAGGAAATGCTTTGGCGATAAGATGCGGTAATTCATCTTCGATATAGGTTTTCATCTGAAAATGCTCAGCCCAAGGCGTCTGCGTTGCATCGACATAAAAACCCGCGCCCTGCCCCATATCATAGGCGTCGTCATTGGCGACGCCATCGCCGCGCGGCGATGTGTCAGGCGCG
>CALKXY010000013.1 GCA_938003545.1 uncultured Caulobacterales bacterium | reverse complement strand
ACGGCCACGCGGCAGCGGTTTTTGATGCAGCGGCCTGTTTGTCCCCGCAAGTCATGCCATTAGACAAGGCGGTCGGCTCTCACTCCAAAAGGCCCAGCACCTCCAGATGTCTCACCATCCGACGCTTAACCCCACCGTCTCTCGGTACCAGCAAGCGAGGCCTCGCCTGTCCCGTGTCCGAAAGAACTTCTGTAATGTATCATAGCTTTTGGGACCAAGGATCATTCTCTTGATTTTTGCAGTAAGCAATTGAAGTGGAATGATTATTATTTCTGCAAAACAAGGATCATTATTTCAAAGCTTTTTCATTACTCCAAAATCAAACTAGGTTTTCGATATGTATATGGCCCCTCACCACTCCACGCCGCACCATCTGGAAACCGCATTTCTACGCCGCGCAAATCATCATCTGCAAAGATATCCATATTGACGCCCATTGCGTCACTAACACCTGTTGTTTTTTGATGACTTTCCGTCAGGCACCAATGGGTGGTCGTTGAACAAGTTTTACAACTATGGATTTCGACAACAGGGTTAAGTCTATCAGGCCTAACATATGTATGCGTCGCCCCTGTGACGTACACATCAGATGTATTAAAATACCCCCATCGCGCGTTCAAACGGGTACACAAACTGCAATTACAATCATTAATGAAGTCAGGCGTGTGGTCCAATTTGACCGTCACCCCGCCACAAGGGCATTTAGCTAAAAGCGCGATCAATTTATTGCCGTCGACCATTTCGTATCCCTGTAAGCTTCATCAGACAAACTTTACCAATCTCCGCTCACACTCTGCCACACACTTAACAAAGCCACCGCTGCCGTATCGGCCCGCAGTATCCTTGGGCCCAGCGTCACAGGGTGGACATTGGGCATCCCGCGCAACTCTGCCCGTTCGGCCTCCGTGAACCCACCTTCGGGGCCAATGATAATGGCGATGGGTGCGGGGAGTTTGGCGCAAACCTCGCGCGCAGCATTTGCATCACCCGCTTCATCCGCAAATAATATCGGCGTGCCGTCCCATGCAGCCAAGACATCCAAGAGCGGTTTAGCATCGCGGATGTGGGGCACATCGAGGCGTTCTGTTTGCTCTGCCGCCTCTATGGCTTGCAAGCTGGCTTTGTCGACATTGAGGCGCGGGAATTGCGTACGCGAGGTGAGGACGGGTTGGAACGTCTGCACGCCCAACTCTGTACCTTTTTCAATAATAAAGGCCGTGCGGTGTTTTCGAACGGGCGCAAAGATAAGCGTAACATCCGGCGAGGCCATTGGACTGCGCAACTGCTCCATGACCGATAGAGTCGCCGCGCGTTTCCCGACAGATACGATCTCTGCCCGCCATTCCCCCGCTGCGCCGTTAAAAATACGGACAGAATCGCCGACGGATTTTCGGATCACATTGGTTAAATAATGTGCAGCCTCGCGCGGCAGGTCTATCTGCGCGCCCTCCGACACATCATCGGCAATATGTAATCTCGGAAGCGTATAGTTTTCGCGCATGAGCCTGCTATAGAGCGCATTATGCCACCTGTCACCGATATTGAAGCCATTGCCGACAGCACGAAAACCCACTGGGTGAACCGCGCACCGCTGGGGATTCGTCCCTATTTGCAGCTGTCACGATTGGACCGCCCTGTGGGTTATTGGTTACTAGCTTTGCCGGGTTGGATTGGGCTGGCCTTTGCAGGCTTGAGCCACGGCTTAAGTTGGACGGACTTAATCTGGGCGGTGTTGATTCTGATCGGATCGATTGCGATGCGCGGGGCGGGGTGTACCTATAATGATATAGTCGATCAGGATTTGGATGCGCAGGTCGAGCGCACGGCACTGCGGCCCCTGCCCGCTGGCACAATCACAACCAAACAAGCGTGGATCTGGACATTTGCGCAAATCGGTGTTGGGTTTTTGGTGTGGCTCTGCCTACCGCTCCTCGCGAAAGCTATAGCCCTGCTCGCCTTACCCTTGGTGGCCGCCTACCCCTTTATGAAGCGGATCACATGGTTCCCGCAAGTTTGGCTGGGACTGACATTTAATTGGGCCGTTTTGGTCGCCTATGCCGCAAAGACGGGAACTGTCAGCCTACCGCTGTTTATCCTCTATATCAGCCTGATGTTTTGGACGGTGGGATATGACACGATCTATGCGTGTCAGGACATTGAAGACGACGCAATGGTGGGAATTAAGAGCACTGCGCGGAAGTTTGGGGGACAGGTTAAGTTGGGTGTGGGCGTATCTTATGCCGCATTTTTAGCCCTCATATTTTCAGTGTATTGGAACATCTATAATCAATTCGACGCAATCTTCCTGTCAGTATTTACGCTGCCACTGGTGTTTCACCTCATTTGGCAGTTGATTACTTTAAAACCTGAAAACGCTCAAAATGCTTTGAAGAGGTTCAAGTCGAACTTTTCAGCAGGGCTTCTGGTGATGTTCGCTTTCCTAGGCCCAACACTCGTATCGATTATAACACATTCGGGATGAAACTCACCCAACCGTAACGGCATCGTGTATGGCGTGTCAGACGTATGTAGCTGTATAGTGCTGGCTAGAAACGGAGATTTTTCCATGCTGACCAGACGTGAATTGAGTTTATCAGTCGGAGCCTTGGCTTTAACGGCGTGCTCGCAAACACAATCAAGGGCGGAAGCCTCGGAGGGTAAAGTGACAAATACATCCACTTCAAATATCGATTGGGCCAACCTCACAGAGCGTGAATGGTCCGAGCGCCTGACCGATACTGAATTTCGTGTGTTACGCAAAGAAGGTACGGAACGCCCGTTCTCTTCGGAGCTAAATGACAACAAAGCCGTCGGCACATATGTCTGTGCAGGTTGTGCCTTGCCATTATTCACATCGGATAAGAAATTTGATTCAGGCACGGGCTGGCCGTCCTTTTTCCAACCCATCGAGGACGCATTAGGCACCAAAGTCGACCGCAAATTATTCGCGGCGCGCACGGAATATCACTGTTCACGCTGCGGCGGACATCAGGGTCATGTATTCAAAGATGGACCTGCGCCAACAGGTTTGCGTTATTGCAATAACGGCGTCGCCCTAGACTTTATCGAAAGCTAATCGCGACACTTTCCCTTCGCTTGAATTTTCGGACTTGTCAAAATGCGAATTGCACGTCACTAAAGTCTCATAAGAGCCGTCCCATTGTGGGGCCGCGTTTTTGAGAGGAGGTGCAATTTGTTTATCTGTTTTGAGGGGTCTTCCCAAAGCTGTTAGATCAGCACCTTCGTAAAAATCGAACGCGGGTAAAGACATATCTATCTTGAAATCGGGCAGTGCGTCCCGACGAGACCCAAACTTCAAAATGAGGCTTCTGCATATTGTGCAGGAGCCTTTATTATTTCTGGAGACTATAGCTGCGCAGGCGATGATACGTGATATATGCGCGCATCAGGCCGCGTTCAACGCAGGTTTAGTTGTATCATAGGCGTAGTTGAGCCAAAGACGTCAAATATGACCGCGATAACGGAAAATTACATGGCTATTGCCCGCACAGTCGACCGACGTCTCTTTTTTGTTCTCGATCGAACCTATCTTCAATTGGCGCAAGCCGCAGACCGCGCGCTGGCTGAAGGATCAGGTTTGGGCCGCGCACAGGCGGCTGTGCTGGTCTATCTTGGCTATGATGATGGCTGCACGCTGACCGAATTATCCGAAGGCACAGGTCGTCGTAATGCCGCAATCACAGGATTGGTGGACCGTATGGAAGCAGCCGAGTTGATCATGCGTAAACAGTCCTATGGCGACCGCCGCCAACGCACCGTGCATCTCACCGATAAAGGCTGGTCTGTACGCGAAGACGTCATGGCCGATTTTCGCGACTTCAATACACGCCTGACGCGCGGTTTGAACGAGACGGAAACGGCCGCCGTGATGAAATTTTTAGCACAATCTATAGACAACGTCCGCACACAAAAATAAAACCACACCTAAAGGAACAAATTTCTGCCCTAATCATAGTTAATAGAGGTCAAGAATAGCTACTAGGGAGGCTGATGTGGGGCGCATTCTCACGCAACATAAACATATTATATCCGCCGTATTGCTCGGCTTGCTTTCGCTTGGGGCATTCACACCTTGGACATTTAACCCGCAGGCCTTCACAGCCACCGCGCAAACCACGCCTATAATCTCAACCCGACCCACACTCGCCCGCGATGCCAATACATTTGAAGATGACAAAGCTCTCAATCTGGCCTGCCGCCAAAGTCGCGGCACAGCCAGTAGCAGCGAGGGTAGCCGAGACGTCTGCCTCTGCGTGACGCATGTGCTGAAATACGAACTAACCCTAGCAGAATATCGCGCTGCAGTCAGGCTCTACGGCAAGGCGCAAGACAGAGAGACACTGCGCCAGACACTTCAATCGCAAGGTCTAACGGCGTCCGAAATCACTAAGGCTGAAGAGATGGAGCGCACACTCGTCGGATCAGACGATTTCGCGCAACGCTGTGCCAATGCCAAAGCCTATTACAAACGTAAGCGACGATAGCTAGCTTTCGCTATTGGACTCGCCCTGCCCCGCGCGGTAGAGCGAGCCTAATGGCTAAACGTAAATCCTCCAAACCTGCGAATGTACCCGTCGAAGTCGACTTTGTGTCTGATTTCGTCTGCCCATGGTGCTGGTTGGGGTATAAGCAATTTTTGCAAGCCGCAGATAAAACAAAGCCGCGACCAAACCTCGCCTTTCGTCCCTATATGCTAGACGCAACCGTCCCCGAGGGCGGCGCAGATTATCGCGACTATATGAAAAATAAGTTTGGTGACAAACCCGACTCTAAATGGGTATCCATGCGCGCGCATTTAGAAGCCGCAGGTCCAGACGCTGGAATTACCTTTGATTTTAAAGCTATCACGCGCCGTCCCAATACACTTAATGCGCATCGTTTAATGCGCTGGGCGCAAGGTCAAGACTTGGGCCCGACCTGCGCCGAACATATCTTTCGCGCCTATATGGAAAATGGCGAAGATATTGGCGATACTAACATCCTTTGCCGCATTGCAGGCGACATTGGCATGGATGCGGAACGTGTGCGTGACCTTTTGGCGGGGGATCAGGACAAAGTGGACATTCAAAATGAAATCCTCTTTTTCCGTGGGTTGGGCGTATCGGGCGTGCCCTTCTTCATCTATAGCGGTCAAATCGCCGTTCAAGGCGCACAACCGCCTGAAACGCACAGAAAAGTCTTGGCCGATGCTGCTAAACTCGATCTGCAAGATAATTAATTAAAACAACGAACCTCTGGGGAATATCACATGACACTTTTTCAAATCGTCGCACTTTACATCGCACTTAATATGCTCCTCGCGCCGCTGCTTATGTACCGCGTCGGAAAAATTCGTCTGGGTGAAAAAATCAGCCTTGGCGACGGCGGGAATGATTTGATGTTATCGCGCATTCGCGCGCATGGGAATTTCACTGAAAATGCCCCGCTTGCCTTACTCGGCTTGATTGGGCTTGCCATGTTGGGCGCGCATCCGATTGCATTGCACATCTTTGGCGCAGCGTTCTTCATCGGACGCGTTTTACATGCAATGGGTATGGCTGGAGCGTTTTCTCAAGGGCGTTTGGTTGGGACTCTATTGACCCTCATCACCTTTATCGGGCAGGCGCTTTACATCCTCATCCTTATTTTCACATTTTCTGCGGCTTAAATATATATGTCCAAATCCGATCCTCTGACGGCTGACGTTCTCTACCCAACTTTGGAAGCCTTACTAAAGGCTGCCAAAGACGCGGGAGCCGAACAAGCTGACGCCGTTGCCACACGTGGCCGTAGTATTGGCATTGCCGTGCGGGATAATGCGTTGGAAGATATCGACAGCAGCGAAGGCCGCGATATTGGCTTGCGCGTTATGATCGGAAAACGACAGGCCTGCGTCTCATCTTCGGACCTCTCCATAGACAGCGTTCGCACCCTTGCAGAACGTGCAGTGGCGATGGCGAAACTGGCGCCAGAAGATCCTTATTGCGGCCTACCTGACGTTGAACTCCTCTCAAAACCTGGCGGCGCAACGGCGCTGGATGTTTGGGATGATGCAGAAATTGATCCAGCCACACTCAAAGCCCGCGCGCATGAACTCGAAGCCGCCGCCCTATCTATTGACGGCGTTGCGCAAGCCGAAGGCGCAAACGCCAGTTGGTCGACCAGCGCCTTTGCCTTTGCATCCAGCCAAGGTTTTCGCGACGGGTGGCGCGCGTCGCGTCACGGCCTGTCCGTTTCCGCAATCGCCTCGCAAGGTGGTGCAATGGAACGCGATTATGATTTTGAGAGCACACGTTATCTCAACGCACTCCCTGACCCTGCCACAATCGGGCGCAAAGCGGGCCAACGCGCCGTTGCACGTTTGGGCGGTCGTCAAATTCCTTCCGCAAGTTTTCCGATCCTTTTTGACGAACGGCTTTCAGGCGGGTTGATCGCGGCGCTCCTTGGCGCGATTTCCGGACCTGCGATTACGCGCGGCGTATCCTTCCTAAAAGAGGATTTAGGCCAAGCTATTTGCGCGCCGCATATCCAGATTATTGACGACCCTTTCTTGGTACGCGGCGATGGATCACGCCCTTGGGACGGCGAAGGCCTAAACGTGAAAAAGCGCCATATCGTCAAAGACGGCGTTTTACAGACATGGCTACTGAACATGTCCAGCGCGCGACAACTGGGAATCGCCCCGACGGGCCACGCCACGCGCGGGATTGGCTCTCCGCCCGGCGTTTCCGCCACAAATACATGGTTGGCGGCGGGCGAAAAATCACCAGAGCAACTAATGGCTGACATCGGTGAAGGCTTCCTAATTTCAGAAATGTTCGGCCCTAGCCTAAACTCTAATACAGGCGATTATTCAGTTGGTGTCTCTGGATATAAAATTGAAAACGGCCAACGTGGATTTCCAGTTTCAGAAGTCACCATCGCGGGTAACTTACGCGAGATGTTTAAAACCATGATCCCAGCAAATGATTTAAAACTGGACGGAGCGACGAATGCACCCTCTATCCTCTGCGAAGGATTAACCCTTGCTGGCGCCTAGCACACTCGATCCAAGCTGCGTCCTACCGCAGGAAGACTTGGCCTTGCTTCGCCAAGCCGTACTGGACGCAGGCGCAATTGCAAAGACCGCATTTGAAGCGAATGATTCCAAAACTTGGAACAAGTCCGATAGCTCTCCCGTCACGGACGCCGATATAGCCGTCAATGACTTCCTCGACAAAACCTTACGGGCGGCACGTCCCAGCTATGGCTGGCTATCCGAGGAAACCAAAGACGATCATTCCCGTCATGATTGCCCGCGCAGTTTCGTCGTGGACCCGATTGATGGCACCCGCGCTTTCATTGACCGCACTCCAAATTTTGCAGTGTCTGTCGCGATCATTGAAAAGGGACAATCTATCGCAGGCGTCGTGTTTAACCCCCTGATGGATGAGTTGTATGAAGCGTGCCTCGGCGGCGGCGCGACCCTGAACGGAAAACCGATAACGGCCACAAACCCTGCCGAAATCAAAGACATAAATATGGTCGGCTACCCGCGTAAATTTCGGCGACTAGGATTCCCCGATATGAAGGTCAGCATCGCGAATTCAATGGCCTATCGAATTTGCATGGTCGCCAGCGGACATGCAGACGCAACCATAGCTTTTACGCCGAAATCCGATTGGGACGTGGCCGCTGCGGCCTTAATCGCAACAGAGGCTGGAGCCGTTATCACAGACATTCGCGGCCAAAGCCCACATTTCGACACTGAAACGACTTCGGGGTTGGGCGTGATTTGTGCTGGCCCGACACTGCACGCTTTGTTATTGGCCGAAGTGAAACCACATCTGGCCCAATTCACAAAAGGCCGAGATTACAAATTTTTGGGGACTCGTATGTCTGATCGTAAAAAAGATACTGCTGGAATGAATTCCGTTCAACTCCTTCACCTCGTCATTGGCGGTGAGTTGGTCGATCCAAATCGAACTGAGTTTAAAGACCTGACAGACGTCGATTTCGTTGGCGCATTTGCCAATAAAGAAGACGCCCGCAAAGCGTGGAAATCTGCCGCGCAACGCACTGTCGATAACGCACATATGCGCTATTTCATCCTGCATGCCCATGACTTGATCGACCCAGATGGGGACGGCGTTATTGGGTAGTCCCAAGCGCGGCCATTGTGTCCGATACCGCCCAGACCGACCGCGCTCGCATTGCACGCCTTTGGCGTGACTATATTTGGCCTCAAAAGGGGCGGCTCATATTGGCCGTCCTTTTCATGGCCCTCTTCGCGGCTGCCACAGCCGGATATGTCTATCTCATCAGCCTCATTATTGACGCCGCCAGCGGATTAGATGCTGGCGCAAATTCCAGTGACAGCGCCGCACAAGCCAAACGCTACGCCGTGATCGTGCTGCCTGTTATATTAGGCCTGACATTCGCCGCAGGGATTGGCGGCTATATCCAGCGCATTCTTACCAACACCATTGCCTTGAACACAGTCGGCAAGATGCAGACGCAAATGCTGCGGGCGGCCCATGCCCGAGATTTTGCGGATAGTCAGTCCGAGCCAACCGGCGAATTAATCGCAAAATTCACCAATGACGTCACTGTCGTCTCCGCCGGATTGGTGCGCGTGCTGGGCAATTTGGTCAAAGACGTATTGACCGTGATTTTTTCTATCGGTGCGATGCTCTTTCTCAACTGGCAGCTTTCAATTTTTATGGTCGTCTTTGGCCTCGCCCTCTGGCCTATTATCGAGATTTCTAAACGTCTGCGCGGGAATGCACGCGAGGTTCAGGAACATATTGGCCGCATGACGGCAGAATTAAAAGAAAGCCTCGGCGCAGGACAACTTGTCAAAACCTATGGCTTAGAAGCTCGTGAACAAAGCCGCCTTGATGCCAGCTTCTCCGAACGTATTCGCCTCTACCTCAAACTCATCACGCAACAGGCGCGGGTTGACCCGATCCTCGAAGTCGTCGGCGGCCTCGTCATCGCTGCCGTTGTTATTTTCGGAGTCTGGCAATTTGGATCAGGCACGGCGACAGGCGGACAAATTGCGGGCGTTTTGGGCGGGCTGCTCATCCTCGCACCGCGCCTTCGTGCGCTTGGCACGCTGAATAATGTCATCCAAGAAAGCCTGAGTTCTGTTGGGCGTATTTTCGAGGTGATCGATACACAGCCGACATTAGAAGACGCGATTATCGCCTCTGACCTCAACGTCATCGAAGGCCGTATTGAATTGCTTGATGTTGGGTTTTCATATCCTGATGGCACCGTTGCGTTGGACGGGTTTTATCTGACCGCAGAACCCGGAAAAACGACGGCTTTAGTCGGGCCGTCAGGCGGCGGAAAGTCCACAATCATGCATCTCATCCCGCGCCTTTATGATGTCACAAGCGGCGTCGTGATGATCGACGGGCAAGATGTGCGCGAGATCACACAGTCTAGTCTCCGCCGCCATATCGCTGTCGTCTCGCAAGACGCTGTATTGTTCAACGACACCATTGCCGCAAATATAGCTTTGGGGGATTTAGAGGCGGATCGCGACGCCATCATCCACGCGGCAAAAGCCGCCGATGCCCATGATTTTATATCCCGCCTGCCGAATGGTTATGACACGGTTCTGGGCGAAGAGGGTGCGGGATTATCGGGCGGGCAAAAGCAGCGCCTCTCCATCGCGCGCGCCATCCTGCGCGATGCGCCTATCCTTCTGCTCGATGAAGCCACATCTGCGCTCGACACGGAAAGCGAAGCCAAAGTCCAAGCCGCGCTGGAACGCTTAAGCGAAGGCCGAACAACCCTCGTCATCGCGCATAGATTAGAGACAATCCGCAAAGCCGATAAGATATGCGTTGTTGATGATGGCCGCGTGGTTGAGACAGGCACAGACGCAGAACTGCGACAACGCGGCGGCCTTTATGCAGGACTATCCCGCTAGGACTACTCCCGCCGCAACAGCTCGCTAATCGGGTTACCCGTCCAGTGATCCATAAAACGCGCTTTCACGTCGACGGGATCATAAACCGTTTCGACCCACTCCATAAATGTAATGTCGTTACCCTCGGCGTATTTCAGGTAATCGTCAAAGAAGAAGTCCAACATACCCGTCTTGCCTTGCTTCACGTGAAGCTTTTTGAGCGTCAATTCACTGGCAAGGGCCTGGGCAATCGTGTCGCCCATATGAAAGTGCCGATAGAGAACGCCCATAAATCCAGTGCGGTCTGCGCCTGATTTGCAATGCATGACGGCAGGGTATTCGATCCGTTCGAATAGGTCCCTCGCACCGCGAATTTTCTCAACCGTATGTACGTCACGGGAGTAGACGCGAAAGTCGATCAATTCGATGTTGTGTGTCTCGCAGGCTTCGCATTCCAACAGGTAAAACCCTTTGGGGCTCGGGCCGCGCAGGTTCAGGATCGTCTTAATCCCTTCGTCCGCCAGCACTGCAATCCGTTCAGGTGACGGTTGATTCTCGCGATACATACCGCCGCCCAAATCATGCCGATTCGGAAAACGTGTGCGTAAAAAGCCGTGATCGCCCCAAACGAGGTCACGCCGCGCCTGTTTCCGGTCACGCGGGTTGTTGAGGTCTAGAGGTTGATCGCTTAGGTCAGTCATATAACGGTTCGCTAACAGGGAGGCCGCGCGTGTTCAAACGTCTTTTGCGGCGTCCAGCCATTCAATCCGCCCTCGGCTGGTCCGTCGCGCAATATATGCGCTTGATCAAACGCACCACAAAATGGGATATTCGCCACGCAGAACGCGTCACGCATATTTTGGGTCAACATGAGGGAGTTATCGCGCTGACATGGCACTCGCGATTCTTAATGCTAACTTCAGCCTGGAAAGCGAATGAGCTAGACCCCTATGTCATGATTTCTAGGTCCCGCGACGGTGCAGTCGTAGCGGCAACGTGCAAGGCCCTTGGACTGAAAACGATACGCGGCAGTGCCAAAAAAGCTGGCAAGTCCAAAGGCGGAGACGCCGCAGCGGCGGGCGCATTAACTGCTATACGGGGCGGCGGCTGTGTCGTAATCACGCCAGATGGCCCGCGCGGTCCGCGGCAACGTTTAGGCGAAGGTCCGCTGCGCCTCGCGCGCGCAACGGGCGCGCCGATCATGCCCTGCACATTCGCAGTACAGCGCCGCAAGCAATTTAACAGCTGGGATCGCTTTATTCTTCCCAAACTCTTTGGCAGAGGCCTCATCCTTTGGGGAACACCTGTAAACATTCCATCCGAAACCGAAGACACAGATTTGGAACAATTTCGTCTTTCAATCGAAACCGAAATGAATGACCTGCTCGCCGAAGCCGACATGGCCATGGGTCATGCCCCTATCGATCCTGCATCTGAGAGAGCCAAATGAGCTGGGCAGGGACATATCGACGCCTCATGAGCGGATTGGAACCCTTCGCGGGCTATATCCTAAAAAGACGGTTGAAGGCTGGTAAGGAAGACATTGCCCGCATCAGCGAACGCAAAGGCATTGCCTCTCGCCCACGCCCAGACGGCACGTTAATTTGGATGCACGGCGCGAGCGTAGGCGAAACCTCAATGTTGCTGCCGCTCATTGAACGCCTCTTGAGCGATGACCCAAAGCTACATGTTTTGGTGACCAGCGGAACTCTGACCTCTGCCAAGATTATGGCGGACCGTCTGCCGCCCCGCGCTATGCATCAAATGGTTCCGTTAGATGGGCCGAGTTTTGTTGACCGTTTTCTCGCCCATTGGCAGCCTGATTTAGCGATTTGGGCCGAGAGTGAAATCTGGCCAAACCTTGTGCTACAAACACAGGCGAGTGGCGCGAAAATGGCACTGATTAATGCACGGATGAATCAAGCCTCAATTGACCGTTGGCGCGCCAAACGTAAATTTGCACGGCAGATATTTTCATGTTTCGACACAATATTGCCCGCAGACACACTCACCCATAATGCCCTGTCATTTTTAGGCGGGAATGTTGTTAGCCAGATCGGGAATTTAAAAACAGCCGCGCCTGCGCTTAGTTATGATAAGACAGAATCCAACCGTCTGAAGGCGGCGACAGGACGGCGATCCATCTGGCTCGCGGCCAGCACCCATGCCGAAGAAGAGGCCGATATCCTGACGGCACATGAAACGGGGCTAAGCAAGCGCGCGGATATGCTCCTCATTCTCATGCCGAGGCACCCTGAACGCGGCGACGAAATTGCCGCGATGTGTTCAGGTCATAAAATTGCGCAACGATCCAAAGGTGAAACGCCCTCCGAAGACACATCCATCTACCTCATGGATACATTGGGCGAGATGGGGTTAGCGTTAGATTTAGCGGATCTCGCCTTTATTGGTGGGTCACTGCATTCAACCCTGACAGGACATAACCCGCTCGAAGCCGCACGCGCAGGCGTGCCAATATTGACAGGCCCGCATGTGGGGAGTTTCACCGACATATATGCGCAATTTTTTGCTGCAAACGCCGCCATGCGCGTTACCTCTGGCAAAAGCCTCGGCGACACTGCGCTAGCTTTGACAAACGACCGCGCGGCCGCACAGCAAATGGCTGCACGTGCAAAACTTGTCGCCGAAGAGAGTAATGGTGTGTTGGAATATACGGTTGCCCAATTAAGAGCGTTAATATGAAAGCGCCCGATTTTTGGAACCACACATCCGGCCCAGAAGCCAAGACGGCTCTACGAACTGTCTTGCGTCCATTCGGTTGGCTTTATGCCAAGGCCGCCGCACGGCGGTTGGAAACAACGGAAGCCTTAGACCCGGGTGTTCCCGTCATTTGCGTTGGCAATGCGACGATGGGCGGAACGGGAAAGACGCCTGTGGTGTCTTATCTCCTGCAATCCATGCGGCGTATGAATGTGCAAGCGCATGGCCTCTCGCGCGGTTATGGCGGACGCGAGAAAGGCCCTACAGCAGTTGAACCTGACCACACTGCCGCCGATGTTGGCGACGAACCTATACTCCTGCGCCGATATGGCCCTGTCTGGGTCGCGGCTGGACGCGATGAAGGCGCGCGCACCGCCGTTGTGAATGGCGCAAAAGTTATCATCATGGACGACGGACATCAGAACCCGTCGCTCGTTAAAACATTATCTTTGCTCGTTGTTGATGCCGAAGTTGGTTTTGGAAATGGGTGCGTTTTCCCCGCAGGTCCCTTGCGAGAGGATTTGGACGCCGCGCTCAACCGCACGGATGCGGTCATCTTGATGAAACCAACGCCAGAATATGAAATCTCTGAAATCTTGCGTACACAACTCGGGGGCATCATTACCATTCCCGCCTATTTGGCCCCGCGACTGCCTGCCCCGAAAGGTCCGCTTTATGCCTTTGCTGGGATTGGCCGCCCTGCCAAATTTTTCGATAGCCTGAAACGTGCAGGCGCGAATGTCATCGAGACGGAAGGCTTTGCAGATCACTACAAATATAAGGATTCAGATATTGAGAGCTTATTCTTACTCGCATCGGAAATGGACGCAGGACTAATTACGACAGAAAAAGATTATGTCCGCCTTCCCAAAGGCTATCGGAAGGGCGTGCAAATCTGGCCTGTGTCCGTCGTATTCGAAGACGAGCTCACCCTGCGCCGCCTACTGCACCCTATCATCGAAGCCGCCAAATGACGCCAAGTTTTCAAGATCGCGTAGAGGCTTTCGCCTATGATGTCATGACGGGCGCAATGCGCTGTTTACCCTTTGGATTTGTGTCAGGCTTAGGTGCATTTTTAGTCAGAGGCTTAGGGCCACTGACATCCAAAAAACAGATCGCCGAAACCGGTTTACGAACAGCTTTCCCCGACAAATCGGACACTGAAATCAAATCCCTCATGCGGGCACAATGGGATAATTTAGGACGTACACTCACCGAGTTCCCTCTCACAGATCGCCTAAAGCCTTTTACCCCCAACAGCCGTGTCGAGATCATTGGCCTAGATATATTTGAAGCCAATCAACCCGCCATTATTGTGACAGGGCACTTTGCCAATTGGGAAATCATGGCGACGGTTTTGACCCAATCAAACCACAACGTTCGCATCACCTATCGCAAGATCAACAACCCTCTGATCGACGCGCGCGTACGCAAACAACGCGAAGCCTATGGGACGAAATACCTTGTCAAAAAATCCAGCCATGCGGGCGGACGAGAATTATTTGAAGCCTTGAAGAACGGCGAAAGTGTCGCGCTTCTGAATGATCAAAAATTCAATACAGGTGTCGAAGTTCCGTTTTTCGGCGAACCTGCCATGACCGCACAAGGGGCCGTGAGGTTGGCGTTGAAAACAGGTCGTCCCCTTTTACCGATGTCGGTAACACGGAATAGATCAAAGTTCGTGGTGACATTTCATCCTCCGATTACCCTGCAAAAAACAGGAGAACGGGACGCAGACGTTTTATCTGGCGTGACGCAGGTCAACGCATTCATCGAAGCCCGTATTCGCGAAAATCCTGCCCAATGGTTTTGGGTCCATCGCCGCTGGCCGAAGGCGCTCTACCGGAAACCTA
Organism: uncultured Caulobacterales bacterium; assembly: GCA_938003545.1. Lineage (GTDB taxonomy): Bacteria > Pseudomonadota > Alphaproteobacteria > Caulobacterales > Maricaulaceae > Litorimonas. Next base: position 79,772 of record CALKXY010000013.1, on the reverse strand, counting down.
AGAATTAGGCGGTTTTCTGAGCATCCTCAGAGCGCGTCTCATCATAAACGCCAAATTCATGCGCGATACAGCGTTCGATCAACTTTCGCCATACTGGTTCTGCGATGTCGGGCGAGAGGCCTTTGCCTTTCGCTTCAATCAAGACTTTTGCGACAACATCTTCGATACGGTCTGAATCATATACAGCGGCGCGGTTTGGTTTAATGCGCGCGGCAGCATGCATATAGCCTTGACGTGTCACGAGCAGGCGCACGAGTTCGCGGTCCAGCGCATCTACGCCTTCGCGGACCTCGACCATAGTTTGACAATCGTCGGGTTGTTTAACCACGTTGCGGCCACTCCGTCAGTAATTCTGGATCGAGGTTTCTTCCGCGCCATTTGAGACGCCAGCACAAATGCGGTCCTGTCGAACGACCTCGGGACCCAACGGTTCCGATCTGCTCGCCTTGGGCAACGCGCTGACCTTCTTCGACCATCACATCTTGATTATGCAGGTAATATGAAATCAGGCCCTGTCCGTGATCGATCATGATCAGGGAGCCTTCGAAATACATCTCTTCGCTGGCGAGGCTAACGATGCCATCAGCGGGCGCAAGGATGGGCGTGCCTGTCGGCGCGGCGAGGTCGACACCGAAATGCGGGCTTTTCGGGTCACCATTGAGAATACGCTGCGCACCGAAATTCGTCGTCTTGGTGTGGGTCGTGACGGGATAGATAAACCCATCTTTAAACCCAATCTCGTCAACCTTGGACGCAAAACCCACTTTCTTGAGCGCACTCGCCGCACGGATTTGTTTGAGCTGTTCCGCCGTATATTCGCTGACGAATTTCTTCGGCAGTCCATCAATGCGAGAGGTGTCATATTCGCGGGGTGTAATGTCGAAATCGATGCGCTCATCGCCAACGCGAACAAACGCAGCAGGTTCATCGCGATCAAAACCGACGATGACAATACCATTTGCATCAGCGGTTTGCGTGTAAGTATCGTTTTCGGAACGGCCAACGTCGACTTTAGCGTTGGGGACCGTTTGGCAGACAACAAGACCGCCTTGTTTGGCGATGCCGTGGCAGGTGAGAGATGTTTCTCTGATAGAGAGAGCCTCAGCTAACAATGCGTTTCTTTCCGCGATTAATGTCTCTCTCTGATTACCATTAAGGTCACCAGATAAAAAAAGCTCGAGGTTATCTATTTCACTCAATATTCTTCTGTATTTAGAAATTTCGGTATCATTTTCAGTAGCTCCGCGCCATTCATGATCTGTCTCGCGGCTTTTATTCGCTTCGGACACTCGATCAGCATTTTTACGAATTTCAGCCAGAAGTCCTTCGACAGAGTTGATCTGCGCCAAGTTCACAGTAGATTTTGCTTCGTCACCTCTTAACAGACTGCGCAAGGCTTGCCGATTTACCATTTGGCTTTCTGGAAAGTTCTCACAATCAGCTTGTTGAAGCAGGTTTCTTGCCTCTCTGATATTCGTCTCGTTTGGATTAGTACGAAGTTTTGCAAGAGCTTCGGCAAAAGCGTTGGAGAAGAGTTCTTGTCTTCTTTTTATCGCATTCTCTTTTGCTGCAAACGTCTTATTATTTACAACAATGGGCCCAGTCTCAAAACCCTGCAGACAAGGAATCTGTGCCTCAGCTTCAGGTTCAGCAGAACAAGCCGTCAAACCAATCGCGAGTATGGCGAACAGCCAGCGCACGTTAAATCGCGCCTGCGCGTTTGAAACCTTCTAGGCTCGCGGCGGCGTCTTTATACGCTTCTTGCCTGTCGGCATTCCAATAACGGAGCATTTCGAGCAGGATTTTCTCGCCTGTGACGGAGCACAGGACATAGCTGCCTGTTTCCATGATTGTGAAGTCTGACGCGCCAAAATGGATTTTAGCCTCGCCCTGATTTTTAAAGAAACCTGTCATGCACTTCACTTAGGCTGAAAGGCGCAGGATTAAAACAGGTTCGCCTGTTTTTTATCAGAAGGCTGCGTTGCAGATTTGCGCTTGGGTTTCGGTGCAGATTTACCTGAAATCACCGCACCAACTTCGCCATCCGCAAAAGTGAGGCTCACGCCCTGCCCTGATATTACCGCAGATTTCGTCCGCACGACTTTGCCGTCCGCATCCCGCACCATCGCGTAACCTCGATCCAAGACGCCTTGATATGAATAGGCGTCGAGCAGCTTCCCTGCCCGGTCAAGGCGGCGGGATTGCGTTTCAATCTGTCGTTTCAACGCAGATTCAGCCGTTCGAGCATATCTTGTGAGCGTTTCAGATTGGCGTGTTAGGTCCGTTGACTGTCGTTGTTTCGTAAAGCGCATAGCGGACTGCAGAGCTTGGCCTTGGCGGGTCAGGCGGTTTTGCTTAGGCTCCAATAGGCGCGAAATCGGCGGCAGCGTTGCCCGCGCACTATCTAGTCTTTGCCGCGCGGGGGCCAGCACTGCGTCAATCCGCGGCAGGCGCGCGGCGCGCAAAGTCGTCGCGCGTTCAGACGTCGAACGACGCAGCGCCCGCAATAACCGCAGACCATAATCTTCAACGGTTTCAACATAATCCGCACGTACAGGCACAGCGACTTCGGCGGCCCCTGTCGGTGTGGGCGCGCGGTAATCCGCGACGAAATCAATCAACGTCCAATCCGTTTCATGCCCCACGGCAGAAATCAGCGGGATTTTGGAATTTGCCGCCGCGCGGGCCACGATTTCCTCATTAAAACACCAGAGGTCTTCCATTGATCCACCACCGCGCGCGACGATCAACACATCTGGACGTGGAAATCCCTCGGCATGGTTGAACCCATTAATTGCGCCTGCAATCTGTTCCGCCGCTTTGTCGCCCTGCACAAGCACGGGCCAAACGAGGACATGGCTGGGGAACCGATCTGTAATCCGGTGCAAAATATCACGAATGACAGACCCAGTTGGCGATGTAACAACGCCGATTGTCTTAGGCAAAAAAGGTAATTCAACCTTTCGTCCTTCGTCAAATAAACCTTCTGCCGCCAGCATTTTCTTACGTTTCTCAAACAGAGCCATAAGCGCACCTGCGCCCGCCAGTTCCATTTTCTCAATGATGAGCTGATAATTAGACCGCCCTGGATAGGTCGAGAGCTTGCCCTCGCAAATCACCTCCATGCCCTCTTCGGGCCGCATGGAGAGGCGGTTCATAACACCTTTCCAAATGATGGAATTGATCACCGCGCGGTCATCTTTGATATCCAAATAGCAATGACCCGATTTCGCAATCGTCGTCCGCCCTAACTCCCCGCGCACACGCACATGACCATAGGTCTCTTCAACCGTGCGTTTGAGCGAGTTGGCGAGTTCGCTGACTGTAAATTCGGGTGTGTTGGTTGTCATAAGAAAGTCGTAGCGGATTCGCGCTATGAAGTCACCGCTTTGCGCTTGGGCATGCACATGATAGAGGCCCGCCATGTCCACAACGACCCTCATCGATAATGCGCCAATCATTGCTGCGCCTACGAGTACAAAAGTGCATCTCGTGGGTATGGGCCGTGACGATATTTCAGAAGAATTATTGCGTATCGGTATTGAACCAAAAAAAGTTCGCATGCGAACGAAACAAATCTTTCATTGGATCTACAATTACGGCGTCACATCTTTTGATCAAATGACAAATATCGCCAAGCCTCTACGCGTGAAGCTAGAAGCGGCTTTCACACTTGACCGTCCGGAAATCGTTGAGCGTCTGATCTCCGTTGACGGAACACGCAAATACCTCATCCGCATGTCGCCAGGCGTAGAGGTCGAGAGTGTTTTCATCCCCGACGTTTCAAAAACAGGCGCGCTTTGCGTGTCCAGCCAAGTCGGGTGCACATTAACGTGCACATTTTGCCACACAGGCACACAGCGATTGGTCCGCAATCTAACAGCCCGCGAAATCGTCCTGCAAGTTATTATTGCCCGCGACGATCTGGGCGAATGGCCCACAACACAAGAAAACCGCAAACTCACCAATATCGTCTTCATGGGTATGGGAGAGCCGCTCTATAATACAGATATGGTCGGGGACTCGCTGGATACGATTTGCGACCCCGAGGGCCTCGGCATTGGCCGTCGCCGTATCACGGTCTCCACATCTGGCGTGGTACCAGAAATTGGCCCAATGGGGGCTCGTACTGGCGCTCAGCTTGCGATCTCTCTACATGCTGCGAATGATGAATTGCGCAGTCAAATCATGCCCATCAATAAGAAATATCCGCTGAAAGAGCTAATGCAAGCCTGCCGCGATTATCCGGGCCTTTCCAACTCGCGCCGGATCACATTTGAATATGTAATGCTAAAAGGTGTCAACGACCAACCTTGGCACGCCAAACAACTTATCAAATTACTGCGCGGTATTCCCTGCAAAGTGAACCTCATTCCGTTCAACCCTTGGCCCGGTTCAGACTATGTGTGTTCAGACATGGAAACGATCAAATCTTTCTCCGACATGGTCAATGCCGCTGGCTATGCCAGCCCCATTCGTAAAACGCGTGGACAAGATATCTTCGCGGCCTGCGGGCAATTAAAAAGCGATAGCGAGAAGAAACGCGCAAGCACTTTGCGAAAAGAAGCCAAGCTCGCCGAAAATTAATCACTTAAGTGTTGATAGGTCGCACAAAAAACTTGCGCCGGACAAACAAAACTTGAAAACAGAACTCGGAGATATTCGCGCAATGTGGGGCCGAATGTCACGGGCACAACGATAACATAACGGACCCTTCATGCAGCCTGCATTTGAAAGCCTCGCGGCTGGCTTCCCACATCTAATTTTCTACCTACTTATGGTAGCAGCAATTTATATGGCTGCCATTTTCACATACGTAAGCCTAACCCCTCACAAAGAAATTGAATTAGTTCAATCTGGAAATATAGCCGCGGCCATTCATTTTTCAGCTTTAGTGATTAGCCTAGCATTGCCTGTTGCCGCGTGTCTGATCAATAAATTTTCATTGTTCGATGTTGGGCTTTGGACGGCCTTCGCTCTAATTTTCCAGCTTTTCCTCTTCCGCATGACAGATTATATTATTTTCCGCGGGATGCCTGAGCGGATTGAACGAGATGAAATTGCGCCTACATTGGTTTTAGCAGCCTTTAAAATTGCGGGCTCGCTTATCCTTGCTTTCGCTATTGCGGGATAATTCATGGCACGACGTCCCAACGGATATCAAGCCAAGGCGAAAAAACGGTTTCCTGATTGGATAATCTACGGCCTCGTTCTGATCGTTTTCGTTTGGACGGCCTATGGCGTCGAACAAGATATTGTCGTGGCCGACCCACCCGACAGTCCAGAGCTTGGCCCTCTCCTTCCTTCTGATTCCCCACGGGATGAAATTGTGTTAGTCGACGTTGCCCCACGGCAATCCGGAACGGGTACAGCCTTTTCAATCGATAAGAATGGCATGTGGCTCACCGCTCGCCACGTCGTCGATAGTTGTAACCATGTGGGTCTACGTGTTGGGTCAGGTCGCATTGTCCCCGTAAAAACGCAAATTGTACAAAATTCGGATCTGGCGGTTTTAACATCCGAATGGTCCCGCAAACCTCTCCCGGCTGATTTGGAAAGCCAAAGACAACTAGGTGAAGTCGGCTATTTTATCGGCTACCCGCAGGGCAAACCTGGTGAGGTCGTCGGAAGTCTTCTTGCCCGCAACCGCATGAAAGTGCGCGGGCGTTACACCAATGATGAAGCCATTTTGGCATGGTCTGAGTTGGGTCGCTCTCGCAATCTCAGCGGCTCTCTAGGCGGATTATCTGGCGCGCCCGTACTGGATAAAGACGGCGAAATCATCGGTGTCGTCAGCGCCGAATCCCCGCGCCGAGGCCGGATTTACTCTGTTGCACCTCGCTACCTTCGCGGCATTATTACATCCCCCGGAATAGGCGTAGAGCCTTTATCCTTGGACTCTTACGGGCAATCTGCCGATAAGCTACGACGAGACCGCCGCGTCGCGCAGGTCATTTGTTTGGTTAAATAAAGTTGGGTGTTTGCTCGTATGAAACGGGACCGGGGCGATTGGATATGGGGCACGATCGTCACAGCATTCTTCGCTGTCATTATCGGCGGAGGTATCTGGGCGATAGACCGTTACGTACCACCGCAGCATTTGTTCTGGAAACCGTTGGACACGTCGAACCCCTTAGGCATAGCAACACGGCACCAACTTCTTGCGCTTAATCTGAAATCTTCTGACATCTGCATGAGCGTCGCGCGCGATAGCGTTGATTATAAATCGATACCTGCCGACCCAAAGCGTCCAAAGTCAGGCGCAGGTAAAGACGTATGCGGCTGGGATGTCGCGCGCGTTGTATATGGCACAGAACAAACAATGTTCGCCCCAGGCGAGAGCAATATGCAATGCCCGCTCTCTGTCGCTGTTTATCTATGGCAACGCGAAGTCGATGCGCTTGCCCGTAAACATTTCGATCAACCGCTTGCGAAAATCCATCATTACGGCAGCTATTCTTGCCGCCGGCAGCGCGGCAATGGATCAGGTAAATGGTCTGAACATGCTTTTGCAAACGCTTGGGATGTATCCGCCTTTGAACTCGCGGACGGAACATTGATACAGATTATAAATCACTGGGATGGCCCCCGCAAAAAAGCCAACTTCCTACGCGAAGCTCGCACGGCAGCTTGTGACTTATTTCAAGTGACCTTATCGCCAGACTATAATGCCGCGCACGCCGATCACTTCCACCTAGATATGGGACCAAGTCGCAGTTGTCGGTAGGATAAATTTGAAAGTTTGTGCGTAAAAACGAATTTGAAAGTATTTCACGCTAAAGCTGATTAATGCATATTATACTCGGTTTTGTAGCCCTTGTTGGCACGGCGCTTTTTTGGGCGCTTCGTTTATCGGCCAATCGGAAAAACATTAGTGACGCTGCCAACACTGTGCGAGGGGTTGCGATTCACGCCAAGAACTTGCCACGTCAGCGACGCTTCAAAAAAGCGCATAATAAACGTGGATTTGATCTGATAGAAACACTTGTCGAAGCTGCAACTGTCCTCATGATTATGATTGCACGCGCAGGACAGTCACGCCGTATTGAGGATAATGCAAGAGCCACAATGGAAGCTCAGCTTATAACGAACATGCAGCTAACGCCTGACATGGCTGACGGCATGATCCGCCAAATGGATGGATTAACGTATGACATCGTTCTACCTGAATCCGCAATCACGCCGATGACAAAAGTGCTTCGAAAATATGTTGGGAAAGAAGATGCGAAAGATTTAGCCGAAATGCTTGTGCAGGTCGCGAGTTCGGGTGATGCGCCAGACATAAATCAAAAAGAGTTCCTTAGACGTTTCCGTGAGGGGTTCGACTTAAACTAACCCTCGCGCATGACATCGACGGTGGCGTGATCAATGTTAAATCGCTCGGCTAAACGCGCTTTTATCGCCAGCGCAACAGGCTCAACGCGCGCGGCTGGGTCGATATAGGCGTTGAGCGTTATGATTGGACGTTCAGGCGTAACAGCCCATGCATGGACATGATCAACGCGGCGAAGGTCAGGAATTTCGGCTAATAAATCTTTTTTAATTTCACGTCTGTCGAGACTATCAGGTGCGCCTTGCAGCAGAATATGTGCAGACTCGCAAACTAATCCCCATGCGGATTTCAGAATAAGCAGAGCCACTAAAACCGAGAGAATAGGATCAGCTAAGACCCATCCCGTCGTCAGGATGATTACGGCGGCCGCAATGGCGGCAACTGACCCCAAAAGATCACCAAGGACATGCAGTACGGCTCCGCGAATATTCAAATTATGCTGATCCGCTCCCATTAATATCCAAAAGACGATCAAATTGACGCACAAACCTGCAATGGCGACCCAAAGCATCGGGCCCGCAAGAATGTCGCCCGGCTCCATAAATCGATGGAAGGCTTCCCAGACAATCCAAGCTGCGACACCGAACAACGTCAATCCATTCACGAAAGCTACAAGGATTGAGAAACGATCATAACCGAACGTATGACGCCAATTCGCAGGACGTTGCGCAATTTTAAACGCGCCCCACGCCATCGCTAGGGCCGCAAAATCCGTGAGCATATGTCCCGCGTCCGCCAGCAGAGCGAGTGAGCCCGAGATGAGACCGCCTGCGACTTCTGCGATCATAAATGCACCCGTCAAAAGTGCAGCCAGCCCAACGCGCCAGCGGTTATTCTCATTCACTGTTGGCGCGTGACTGTGATGTCCGCTTCCATGACTATGTCCGTGGTCATGATCGTGATGTGAATGCGAATGGCCAGCCATTGGGTTTCATCCGATAATTTCATGACTGCCGTCAATAACTTTTAGTGCAGATAAAAGCGCCGACTTTAATCCGTTTTTAGCCTTCATGCATTATCAGCCGAGTGTGGGACAGACCGATAGACATATGACGTCGCGTAATTTGCTAAAGCGACCCGACGAAATGAGCGAGGCCGATTGGGCTGGATGGACGCGCATGCGCGCAAGTAAACCGTCCTTGCAGTCACCGTATTTCCACCCCGATTATACAAAACTTTTATCTGAACTACGTCCTGACGTGCGCATTATATGCCAATATGGGCCTGACGGAGCCCCTACGGCCTTTCTACCGTTGCAAGGGCAACGTTTTGCGCGGCCCGTTGGTGCGCCTATGAGTGATTACCACGGCATTATAACATCTGATGACACCCTCACCTATGACGCACTGCTAACTGGATCAGACATAGGCGCTTTCCATTTCAGCTGCGCGACAGACCCGTCGCGTCTGCGGGCAACGCAAATTTTGTCAAAAACAGAAACTGCAGCCATCGATATAGATACGACAGCGGATGAATGGCGCGCCGCGCGCGACGGATCATATCGTCGACATTTGAAATCTAATCGCCGTCGTACCCGCAAATCCGAAGAAGACATTGGCCCAAGACGCGTGGAACTTTATTCGCGCGATATTGATGTTTACCAAACCCTTATCGCGTGGAAGCGAGAAAAATTTACACAAACGGGGAAATATGATGTCCTATCGGCAGATTGGACACAGGATTTGATCAGAACCCTATGGGAGCGCGGCCAAAAAGCAAATCTACGTTGCGACATGCATGCCCTTTATTTCGGGGACCGTCTCGCCGCAATTGACTTAGGCCTGTCAGATGGGACTGTCTTTCATAGTTGGATGGTCGCCTATGATGACGCTCTCTCGGAATACGCGCCCGGCATTCAGCTGCTAGAGGCCTTAATCGATTCCAGCCAAGAGACAGGGTATCGACGCATTGATATGGGCGAAGGTTTAGATGGATATAAACGTCACTACGCCAGCGCCTCTGCGGATGTTGTGACTGGCTTTGTACCGCTATCGGGTGCCGCGGGCCGTCTATCGCGGATTTACGCCGCAACAGAACGCTGGGGCGTCGGGCGCCTGAAAGACGCGCCCGGAAAACTCCGCCGTCGTTATTCACAAATTGCAGCCTGCGAAGACGATCTCAGCGGGCGCACACGACATATGTTTGCCGCTTTAATAAAGGCCGGACGAAACTAGAGCCTAAGTATAAAAAACTTTGCTTATGCATATTTGTTGGCAGAACATTTCAGCTTTCCCACTTGTAACGAATTAATATTTCGTAAATCAAGCTTCCAACGTCACCGGAAAAATTCGGGATGTTGTCTTATATAACTCGGGGAGAGTTTAATGAATAAGTTTGCCAGCGCAGGCCTTGCGCTTTTATCAACCACAGCCTTAATGTCCGCATCCACCGCATTCGCCCAAACAGGTCAAGATACATCTTTTGGAGAAGATGTAATTATTTCAACGGCGACACGTCGTCCAGAAGCTCTACAAGATGTGCCAATCGCAGTGACTGTTTTACAACCTGAAGTCTTGGAGAAGCAAGGCGTTGTAAACGTCCAAAACCTATCCATCGTCGCGCCTAGTTTTGCATCTTCACAAGCACAAACAGCTTCGGGGACAGTGGTGCTGCGTATTCGCGGCGTCGGTACAACATCGAATAATATTGGTTTTGAGTCCGCAGTTGGTGTCTTTATCGATGGCGCATATCAATCTCGCCCAGGTATCGCACTTGGCGAATTCGTTGACGTTGAACGCGTCGAAGTCCTACGCGGCCCGCAAGGTACACTCTTCGGACGTAACACGTCCGCGGGCGCACTGAACATTACCAACAAACGCCCCGAGCTGTCAGAATTCGGCGGTTTCGTGAACGCAACATTCGGCAATCTGGATCATCAAAGCCTTCAAGGGGCCGTGAATATTCCGCTTGTCGAAGACAAAGTCGCAGTGCGACTAACCGGTGCGTATCGCAACAGGAATGGATATATCAAACTCTTTGATCGGGACGGAGACCGCATTGGCTCTTCCAACGGTATTGATCAATTTATGTTGCGGGGACAAGTCGGTTGGGAAGCCGATAATGGCTTCAAAGGTCGCCTATTGGTCGACCACTCCGAAAGCTCCGCGCCCGTTGGCGCCGCTTTAGAAGTTCAGCAATCTGGTGTGGAAACACGGGGTTCATTTACTGACGTTGGCCTAGGCCCACGCGGCGGTATGGTTGGCCCCGATGTTGCCATTGGCGCAAATGATGATGATGGCGCGCAAGCGGCTGTTGATAATCTTATCGCCGGAGCCTCATTCCAACCCAGCCCGCGCAGCGACCAAACGGGTTTTACGGCTGAACTGGAATACCCCATCAGCGATAATGCTGATGTAATCTATATCGGCTCTTTGCGTAAATATGACGCAACCGAAAACTATGATTCTGATTTCTCTGGTTTGGATGTTTTTAACGTCATAAATAGTCCTGTTGAAATCGATACGATGACGCATGAATTGCGTATTCAAGGCTCAGCGATGAATGATCGCCTTAGTTGGTTGGTCGGTGCCTATTATTCAGATGAAGACATCACCCAACAGACCAATTTTGAATTAGGTGAAGATTATGGCGAGTTAGTTGGAGCTTTGTTTAACAACGGATTTGGGGCTAACCCACTCACTCTGCTTTCTGGGACGTTCGCCACAGACGCAGATGGTGCTTTCCTTACAGACGCAGATGGACAAGAAATTTTAACGGCACTGGGCGTTGATCCTGCGGGAACCTCCATCACTCAAAATTATGCGCAAGACAGTAAGAGTTTCTCTGTTTTCACACACAATACATTCGACGTTACGGACCAGCTTTCCTTAACAATTGGACTTCGTTATTCGGACGAAAGCAAAGACGGCAGTTTTTCACAGTCCAATGTGAATAATCAAATTTGTCCCGCTACATTGCAAAACCTCAGGCCTGTGCCTGTAATCGAAAATGGTGAACTGGTCCGCGTTGACTTAGATTTTCCATTGGCACCCGCTGCAATTGGTACAAATATTTTTGGACTGGGTTGCTTGGCATTTCTAGCACCTGCTGACCTACCGCAAGCAGCAGCTCTCCCGTTGCCACGTACATTTGACGATACATTCAAGGATGAAGAGCTGATTTATACGGGTAAAATTGGTTATGAAATCACGCCTTCTGTTTCGACCTACGCCAGCTTTACCCATGGTTATAAATCGGGTGGGTTCAACTTGGACTCAACTGCCGCTTCAGGTGGTGCAGACCCGAGCTTCCTGTCTGAGGAAGTCGATGCCTATGAAATTGGCTTCAAGTCTCGTCTTTTGGACAATCGTCTGACATTGAACGTCGCTGGCTTCATCCAAAACTTCGATAACTTCCAAGTTCTCGAATTTACAGGTGCGCAGTTCACGACGTTTAACGTGCCGAAAGCGAACTCTACAGGTATTGAGATCGAAGCTGTGGCCCGTCCTACTGATGGGTTGACATTGAATGGTGCACTGACGCTTCTCGATGCCAGCTATCCAGATGATTGTGCTGAAGGTGGCGACTCTGCGGCGCTCAGAGAAGATGTTCCGATCAACGTGACTTCACTTTGCGGAAACTCACTCACGAATGCTCCTGATGCCGTAGGTATCTTAGGTGCAAATTATGAAGGTAGGCTAACGGAAAACCTAAACTACTTCTTAAATGCGCAATTGCGTTACGAGAGTGATCGCCGGACATCGACGCAGGCTGTCGTTCTTGCAACGCAGGCACCGAACCCATTCGATATTCAACCGAGCAATACGAAAATCAACTCGCGCATTGGTATTACCAATGAAGAAGATGGGTATGCGTTTGAGCTTTGGGCGACTAACTTGACGAATGAACGAACACGCGGCGTGACATTTAACACTGTCTTCCGGACTGGGTCTCGTTCGGCCTTTATCCAAGAGCCGCGTATGTTTGGCGCTACGGTTAGGAAAAACTTCTAACCGCACGCGACAATACGGCATGAGCTAAATTCAGGGTGTGGTCTTCGGGCCGCACCCTTTTTCGTGTAGACAGTACAAAAGAAATATGAGGGAAATACAAAATGGTCCGCATCAATCCAGACAAACCCGATAGCGCAAATACGACAAAACCAGCTGAACTCAATGCCATCCTCGCTGCGCAACGCGCAGCCTTTGATGCGCAACCAAATTCAGATTGGGCGTCGCGGAAAGCCAAGTTGCAAACGTTGCGCGACCTTATCCTTGGTCATGAAGCTGAATTTGTTAAAGCCATCAGCGATGATTTTGGGCATCGGGCGGCTGAAGATACAATCATTGCTGAATTTCTCGTCATTCAGGGCGGTATTTCTCATGCCATCAAACACACACCAAAGTGGATGAAGACGCGCAAAGCGCCCACAGCGATGCAATATAAACCCGCTAAGAACGTGATCATCCCGCAGCCTCTTGGCGTAATTGGAATTATTAGCCCTTGGAATTACCCCCTTCAGCTCGCGATCATGCCGTTAATCGGCGCAATTGGGGCTGGTAACCGCGCCATGATCAAACCCAGCGAATATACGCCTCGTATGAGCCAACTTCTGAAAGAGGTTCTGGCGAAAGGCTTTACGGATGAAGAAGTCTTCGTTGCGACGGGCGGCGTAGATGTAGCGGCGGCTTTCTCAGGCCTCACCTTTGATCATCTTGTCTTCACAGGTTCAACGAGTGTGGGCCGCATCGTCGGGAAAGCCGCAGGTGAAAACCTCGTCCCTGTCACCCTCGAACTTGGCGGTAAATCACCCGTTATTATTGACGAGAGCGTCAAAATGGAAACGGCCGTTGCACGGATCACCAATGGGAAATTGATCAATGCCGGACAGACCTGCGTCGCACCAGATTATGTCCTGATGCCAGAAGCCAAGATCAACGCCTTTTCGGACGCCATGATTTCAAAAGCCGAAGAGTTTTACCCGACTGTTGCAGGTAATGAAGATTACACAACGATCATCGCCGACGGGCATTATGCGCGTCTTCAAGACCTGCTGGAGGATGCAGAAAATAAAGGTGCAACAATCCGTACAGCGGGAGATGATGATAAGCAGCAGCTCGCCAAAGAACGCCGCGTGCCGCTCACCGTCGTCACGAACACGACGCCAGATATGAAAATCATGCAAGAAGAGATCTTCGGACCTCTCCTCCCCGTTGTTGCGTCAGAAACATTGGATGATGCTCTGACCACTATACAAAAAGGCGACCGTCCCTTGGCGCTTTATTGGTTCGGCGAGAATAAAGCCAATCGCGACAAGGTTCTGCGCGAGTCCATATCAGGCGGCGTATCTGTAAATGAAACGGCCTGGCACGTCGTCCAAGAAGACATCCCATTTGGCGGCGTAGGTCCATCAGGAATGGGAGCCTATCACGGCGAAGCCGGCTTCCAGAGTTTCTCTCATATGAAGGGTGTCTTTATTCAATCCAAATGGAGCCAAGGGAAAAACCTCTTCCCACCTTACACAGATAAGACTCGCAAAATGATCGGTTTGATGAAGAAAATTCTCTAATGAAAAGAGAGTTTGATTACATCATTGTCGGCGCGGGCAGCGCGGGTTGCACGCTCGCGGCGCGCCTCTCAGAAGACCCAAATGTGAGCGTCTGCCTCTTAGAAGCAGGCCCGACGCATAAACATTGGAGCGTATCGACGCCTGGCCTAACGATCGTCAATATGATTACAAAAAAGCGGAATTGGGCATTTGAGACAGTTCCACAAAAAGGCCTAGGCGGGCGCAAAGGGTATCAGCCTCGCGGCAAAGTTCTGGGCGGCTCCTCCAGCACGAATGCCATGATCTATATTCGCGGACATCGCACAGATTATGACAATTGGGCCGCATTAGGAAACTCTGGTTGGTCCTATGACGATGTACTGCCCTATTTCAAAAAATCCGAGGACCGAGACCAAGGCGCAGATAGCTATCATGGTACAGGCGGCCCATTGCGCGTTGAACGCCGCGACGGTTCGCCCTTAAACACAGGATTTCTTGACGCTTGCCAGACGTTACAAATTCCGATCAATGATGATTTCAACGGCGGCGTCCAAGAAGGCGCAGGCTATTACGATGTGACGCATAAACAAGGCCTGCGCTGGTCGACGGCTAAAGCCTTCCTCGAACCTGCAATGGATCGCCCGAACCTACATGTTGTAACAGAGGTCTTGGCCGAAAAAATTCTGATAGAAAGTGGTCGTGCAACGGGTGTGCATTTGCGGAAAAAGAAAGAGGTCATTGAGCTCAAAGCCGCGCGAGAAGTGATTATCTCTTGCGGCGCATTTGGTTCCCCTCAGCTCTTGTTACTTTCAGGTATCGGAGCCGCAAAGAATTTAACACCCCACGGTATTGAACTAATTCATGATCTGCCTGGCGTTGGCGAAAATCTGCAAGACCATATCGACTGGCTCTCTGCCTATAAGGGCAAGCGAGACCTGTCCAAGGAGACCTTTGGGTTTTCCTTCCGTGGGGCATTGAATATGATCAAGGCGTTTTCTAACTACCGCAAAAAAGGAACGGGCCTGCTCTCGTCTAATCTCGCAGAAAGCGGAGCCTTTCTCTATATAGATCGGAACGAGCCTTCACCTGATGTCCAGCTACATTTCGTCATCGCGATCGTTGATGATCATGGACGTAAATTGCAATGGGGGCATGGCTTTTCGACCCATGTTTGCCTGTTGCGCCCGAAAAGCCGCGGCACAGTCACGTTAAACTCTGCCAACCCATCTGATGCACCTGCAATTGATCCTGCATTTTTGACACATCCTGATGATGTAGAGAAACTGTATCAAGCAGCGCGCGTTACGCAGCAAATCATGCAATCACCCCCATTAGACGCCGCGCGAGGCACCCCACTTTATGGAGCCGACGCCGTCAGTGAAGCCGATTTACGTGCAGATATTATTGCGCGGGCGGACACGGTCTACCACCCTGTCGGCACATGCAAAATGGGACCATCTTTGGCGGCTGATCCAATGTCCGTCGTCGATCCGCAATTGAAAGTTCATGGGGTAGATGGCCTGCGCGTGGTGGATGCGTCAATCATGCCGCAAGTTATATCTGGAAATACAAATGCGCCGACGATCATGATTGCTGAAAAAGCAGCCGATATGATCAAGGCAGATTGGGCCCTCGCGCAGGCGGCAGAATAATTGCGCTCCAAAATCAGAGCGTTTCAATCTTTTCGAACAAACAATCATGGCGGCTTCATCCCGCGCGTCGCATGGCTTTGCATGGGCCTGTCCACCTTCAGCCCGGATCGACCAATACCTCGAGCCTATCAACGTGACGCGGGCGGCGTGTTACGCAAACGGTCAACCCTTTATGAGCAAACGCCTTAGCAATTGCCGAGCCCGTATCATCACCCGCGCCAATAATGAGGGCTGTACCTGCGCTTGCCAATTTATGGCTCCTCTGATTTGAGCCAAATCTATCAAATCCTTAGTGACAGACATAGGTCCATACAGAAACAAAAAAGCCCGCTGCGAAAGATCGCAACGGGCTTGAAACAGTTAAATCTAATCAACTTACCAAATTTTGACACGGTCTTCTGGTGCCAGATACATAGCGTCGTCAGACGTTATGTTAAACGCATCATACCAAGGTTGGAAATTGCGCACGATACCATTCGCACGATATTCACCTGGGCTATGCGGACCATTTTTAATTTGAGCAGACAAGGCTTCGTCGCGCCATTTGATGGCCCAGACCTGCGCCCATGCCATGAAGAAGCGTTGGTCACCTGTATATCCATCAATCACTGGAGCTTCTTTGCCGTTTAGCGACCGTTTATAGGCCTCATAGGCCATAGTGACGCCCGTTAGATCACCAATGTTCTCACCCAGACCAAGATTACCATCTAAATTCTCGCCCGGTAAAGGCTCAAATTCGCTATATTGATCCGCAAGAATTTTAGCACGACCTTCATAGGCTTTAGCATCAGCTTCCGTCCACCAATCACGTTGAATGCCGTCACCATCAGATTTCCGACCTTGGTCATCAAAACCATGTCCCATTTCATGGCCAATAACTGCACCAATACCGCCATAATTGACGGCAGCATCAGCGTTCGGATCAAAGAATGGTGCGTCCAAAATCGCCGCTGGGAAAACAATCTCGTTCAAAATTGAGTTGTAATAGGCGTTCACAGTCTGTGGTGTCATACCCCATTCGTCACGATCAATAGGTTGGCCGAGTTGACCAATTTGATCTTCCCACGACCACGCCCGCGCGGATTGGATAGTGCCGATCAGATCATCACGATCTACGCTCAAACCTTTGTATGTTTCCCATTTGTCAGGGTAGCCAATTTTTGGGTTAAACTTAGATAGTTTATATTGCGCTTGCACTTTTGTATCGTCGCCCATCCATTCCAAGCCGTCGATGCCATCTTTGAATGCGCCACGAATATTTTCGACAAGCGTATCCATTTGCACTTTGGAATTCGGCGGGAAGTGTTCTTTAACATAAACCTTGCCGACGACTTCACCGAGCGTTCCATTGACCGCAGAAACTGCCCGTTTCCAGCGAGGACGTTGTTCTTCCTGACCGCGTAACGTTTTGCCGTAAAACTCAAAATTTGCATCATCAATACGCGCAGGAAGATAAGCAGAATGCCCGTTCATCAAACTTACCGTCAGATAATCTTTCAAGACATCTACAGATGTATCTGCGAACACTTTTACTGCATTTTCAACCGCAGATTTTTCGCGAATAATCACAGTGTCTTGTCCGCCCAAACCTAATGATTTCATCATCATGTCCCAATTCACACCAGGCGCCATTTCGGCGAGTTCCTTTGTGCTCATCTTATTATACGTTAAATCACGGTCACGTTGTTTCACGCGGGTCCAGTGTCCTTCAGCCAAAGCCGTTTCAAACGCGACGACAGCTTCTGCACGCGTCTCGGCGTTTTCCACGCCAGCTTCAGTCAACATCGTGGCGGCAAGGTCGCGATAGCCAGACAGGATTTTCTGTCCCTTTTCGCTATCATCAAAGTAATAATCGCGGTTCGGCAGAGAGAGGCCAGATTGCGTCATATAGACGATATATTCATCGTTCTTTTTTGCATCGATATAGACATATGGCGCGACAGGGGAGTCGAGGCCCATGGAGGCGTCCGACATCAGCGCAAGAATATCATCATGCGTTTTTGCGGCCCCAATGCGGTCCAAATCATCTTTGATAGGAGAGAGATCTTTCTCTTCGATCACATCCATATTGAGATAGGCATTGTAGAAATCACCAATACGTTTTTCATCGGCGCTTGGGTTTGATTTGCTCGCAGCCGTTTCAATAATCGTGCGGACCCGTGCTTCAGCTTGATCGCTCAACACGTTAAATGCCCCAAAGCGAGAGCGATCGGCAGGGATTTCCATCGTCTTCAGCCAACCGCCATTGACATGCTCGTAAAAATTATCTCCCGGCTTTACGGAGGAATCAATATTTTCTGTTGAGACGCCAAATGTACCGAGTACAGCCGTTTTTGTTTCTGTTGTTGCGGATTTAATCGTATTGTCGGCTGTTATGTCCGCACTCTTGTCACTACACGCGGCTAGAGAGAGAGCGAGGACAGCAAAGCTCGTCCCCATAATTGATTTAAGTGTCACGTTTTGTCCTCCGAGACGTTTCTATTTTAATTACTCTGCAGGCGCAGGCATTTTATTGCCGCCCGTATTATGTGTGTCCATAGGATCGACGTCACTGGCAATCTCCATGTCTTCAAGTGCCAAGATCATATCTGGATCATATTGTGACCCGAGGGGAGCTTGTTTCTCACCCGTCCAAAGCCCCTTGAAGAAACGGCTAATGTCAACACCCACGCCATATAACGCAGGGACTAACATCAAGGTCAGGAAGAAATCAAACAACACCCCAAATGCCAGTGCCACAACCATAGGCTTGAGGAACTCACTTTGTGTCGATGTCTCAAACAAAATTGGCATGATGCCAACGAAAGTTGTGACGGACGTCAGTAGGATTGGCCGGAAACGCGCAACGCAAGCATCCAACATGGCTTGATACGCTCCAACACCTTTCGCACGAAGCCGGTTCACATAATCGATCAGAACAAGGTTATCATTCACCGCCACGCCGGACGCTGCAAAGAATCCAAATACACTCATCATACCAAATGGAACACCTGTAATGAGGTTACCAAAAATCATCCCGATAAAGGCGAAAGGAATCGCAATCATAATCAACAAAGGTTGAGCGTAGGATTTAAAGGCAATCGCGAGCAATCCATACATCATGAACAAAATTGCAATACCGCTAATGCTCAATTCTCTGACCAGGGTTGTCTGAATTTCATCTTCACCAACCTCAACTTTTTCGACATTGGGGTGACGCAATTTCCAGGCAGGAAAGAATTCTTCTTCCAACTGCGCTCTTACTTCACCTTGAACTTGTGGTTCACCGCGCACGCGACCACCCGTGTAACCGACCTGTTTACGGTCACGGCGACGTATGCGCGAAACCCCTTCTGCGAAACTGACTTCAGCCACCGAATAAAGAGGCACTTCTACGCCATTCGCGCCACGGATACGAAGATCATTCAAGCTATCAATACTCTCACGTGCCGCGAGCGGATACCGCACCATCACACGGACATCTTCTCCGTTTCTTGGCAAACGTTGTACTTCTTGACCGAAAAAAGCCTGCCGCACTTGACGTGTTACATCTTGCAATGTGATGCCGAGACTTTCTGCGCCCGGTTTCATGTTGAAACGAATTTCAGATGCAGAGCTTTCAAGATTGTCCCATGTTCCGACAACACCAGAAAAGGTAGAGACTTCCTCTTTAAGATCTAACACCGCCGCCTTAAGATCATCCTCATCATCCGATGCGACAGCAAAAAACAGGCCGCCACCACCTCCAAAACCGCCTTCAGTGAAACCGTAATCTACGCGGAACGCATCGCTAACTGGACCTACATATTCTTCGAGTTTATCTGCAATTTCGCGCGTTGAAACGTTGTTACGTTTACTACTGTCCAGCAAACCTAAAAACCCTTGAACGCCTCGTCCTTCGGTGATCGTTCCAGGATGGGAAATGATACCCTCTTCCGTTCCGAAGAGTTTTTCAGAATCTGCATTAAGTCGATCAATGCCGCTATCCACTTGTTGGCGTACCTGTTCACGGCGCTCAAATGTTGTGCCTTCAGGGAAACGAATATTCACCTGAATCATATCTCCCTCGACTTCAGGCAAAAACGCAGATGGCGCGACCCCTGATCCAAGAAGCATGACAGCCATGACCATCAAGCCAAGGAAGACTGAAACCGTAATATAGCGGAAGTGCAGTAAGGTTGCGACGAGCGGTCGGAAAATCTTCCGAGCAAATGTATTGAGACTTTCCGCCAAATTATGCTGAAACTTCAGAATGCCCGTTACCTTTTCTGGATCAACAGGTTTCAGATGACGTAAATGAGCCGGCAGAATAAAGAAGGCTTCAATTAAAGAGAAAATTAGAACTGCAATGACGACCAAGCTAATTTGCTCAAACATAGACCGAATAGGTCCAGACAACAGCATCATCGGGACAAACATCATGATAGTTGTGATCACCGCGAAATAGACAGGTTTAACAACCATGCCTGCACCTGCCACAGCGCCGCGTTCACCATCAATGCCGTTTTCGACATGAAAGTGCACACTTTCGCCCACAACAATCGCATCATCCACCACAATCCCAATCACAAGGAGGAAGGCGAAAAGCGAAATCATATTCAGCGTAATACCAATCGCAGGTGCAATGGCGAGCGCCCCAGCGAAAGCCGCAGCAATACCCAGAGTGACCCAAATCGCGACCTTAGGGCGAAGGAACAACATCAGAACGATAAGAACCAACGCCATCCCAGACAGTGCGTTACTTGAGATTAGCGTCATACGACTATCGAACATCGTGGAGCCATCGAACCAGATACTAAATGTCAGGTCAGGCGGGAGGGACGCCTGTATCTCTTTTTCAAAAGCCCGAATAGCTTCGCCAGCTTCGGTGATGTTTGAAGTCTCAGGTGAAATGACACGAAAAATAGCGGCAGGTTGCCCGCGGAACGCAGCTGCAAATTTGTCATCATCAAAACCATCAATGACATTCGCCACGTCGCCAACCCGTACGATGCCGCCGCTTGAGCTTTGCCGAATGATAATCTTCTCGAACTCTGCTTTCGAATCCGCGAGGTTCCGAGCTCGCAATTGTAAATTTCCGCCCGTCGTTTCAACAGTCCCTGCCGATAGGTTTACGGAACTAGCCGAAATCGCTTGGCTCACTTGGCTAAACGTCAGGTTATAGCGGAGTAAAGCATCTTCAGAAATTTCAATGGTTACCTGTTCTGGCACTTTTGAAATTTGTTCTGTGAGCTGCAAACCAGGCAGCTGCGTCAATTTTAAACGCAAATCATTACCAGCGCGTTGGAGGGTTAGACGATCAACCTGCCCATAAAGCGCAAGATACATAATATCGACTTCTGCATCCCAGCGGAAAACTTGGGGGCGAAAGGCGTCAGGTGGTAAATTTTGAATGCCATCAACACGGTTTTTCACCTGATCCAACATTTTTTCGTAATCAATGCCAAGCTTTGTTCGAATATTTATAGATGCGCCACCCTCACTGGCGGTGGCTTCTATATAATCAATACCATCTAAACCATCGACAGCCTCTTCGACGCGTGTCACAATTTGCTCATTCACATCACGCGGGGATGCGCCGTTCCATACGACACTAACGGTCATGCCATTGATTGTGGTGCCTGGGAGGAACTCACGCTCCAAACTCATATATCCAAAGGCACCAGAAACAAACATTGCCACCATCAAAAGATTGGCAGCAACTGGATTTTTAACAAACCATGCAATGAGGTTTTTCATGGTTTAATTTTCCTGTGTCTTGCTTGGCTCATTTTCGGTCACTGAATCTTTTGCATTAGACGTTTTATCAGCGTTGCTCTCTTCCGCATCCTTGTCTGCGTCGCTGTTCTTGTCATCCCCGTCAGGTTTTTTACCCCAGCGCCGTTTCTTTTTCTTCTTCTTATCATCGCCGCCATCTTCGGCGTTCTGCTTTGTCATCCAGTCCGGCTTAGGCGGATCAACAAGAACTTTTTCAGGGTTGTTCGCATCTAAAACCTTAAGCGTGATATCGACGCGAGAGGCTTCCATCGGAGACAACACAACCAACTCACCTGCCGCGACGCCAGATTTCAAAAGCGCGCGCATTGGGTCTGTGTCTAAAACAGAAACATCACGCACTTCTGCCTGACCTTTATCATCAACGACAAATACACGATCTTGTGGCCGAAGTCCGTCACGCGGGATCACAATAACGTTTTCAAATGATTTACCTGCAATGTCTGCATCAACGAAAAGGCCTGGGGCCAACGGTACACCATCTTCAGATGCGCCCTTCCCATAAGGATCAAAAACCTCAGCAATTGCAAAAAGTGCACGCGTTTGCGTGTCATAAGTTGCATCTGTCCGCATAATACGACCATCCCAATGCCGCGTTTCACCTGCAACGCGTGCACTCAAATCTACCTTAGGTGCGGTTGCGCGATCTTTAGCAAAATAGGCCAGCGGCAAGTCTAGTTTTGACAATTGATCATCAGATAGAGGTAAGCGCACCTCGACAACATCTGTCGAAAAAATACGAGCTAAACGACTACCCGGTGTCACGAATTGACCGATGTCAGATGATTTCGTTCTGACGCGTCCTGAAAAAGGCGCGATAACAGCGGTTCGAGACAAATTTAACTTCACGCCTTCAAGTTCAGCTTCAGCGGCTTGCAATGAGGCGCGCGCTTGCGCTTTTTGAGGCTCACGCAATGCCAGCGGACTCGGATCACCACGGCCTAATTCTTCATAATCCTGACGCGCAATTTCGCCTTCAGCTTGCTCACGGACGAGCACTTGCTGCGCTTGCGCAACGTTTGCTTCTGCGCGGATCACGGCAACTTTAAAATCAGCATCTTCAACCCGCACGAGGACTTCGCCTTTGCGAAAAATACCGCCCTCAACAAAATTAGGCGACACATAGACGATTTTACCACCGACTTGTGGAACGAGGTCAATTTCAATCTGCGGACGCGCCTCGCCTTGCGTACGGACGGCGAGCCGCACATCTTCCACCTTCGCATAATCTGCAATCACAGCCAGCGTATTGAAATTACGTTTCTTCTCTTTGGGCTTTTTCGTCAAAGCGATGAAAATTGAAGTTACGATAAAAAACGCGGCGATAATCCCAAACGGAATCGCGACCACAAGGAACTTCCTTAAAAAGCCACCTTTACGTTCAGGCACAGAATAATCGCTTTTTGTGTTGACCATGGTGTTATCCTTGATCCCTTAAGAAGGCAGGTAAAGCGTCAGGTGGCACGTCGCCATATGCGCCCCCGCCTAATGCGACATGTAAACGAACTCTGTTCTGCAGTCTCTCTGCACGCGCAGAGATAAGTTGACCTTCAGCAGATATACGACGCGACTGGGCATCCAATAGCTGCAAAATGGTGGCTAGCCCTTCCGTGTAGCGCAACTCCAGACGTTCCTCAGCCCGAAAAGCCTCGTCAACAGAAACACGCAGTGCGGTTTCCTGCTCTAAAAGTCGGCCTTCCGCGTCCAACGCATTTTCAACGTCAAAATATGCATTTAAAACCGTACCGACATAAGTTTGAAGCTGTTGCCTCAACAGCGCCTCTTGAACCTCAACATTCGCACGCAGGCGCCCGCCTTGAAAAATTGGGGCGGTTAAATTTGACGCAATATTTGCCACAAGCGCATCAACATCAAAGAAACTACTAAGGCCTCCGCCTGCCGCTGATGTAGACCCAGACAGCGATAAACTAGGCAAAAGAGCTTTGCGTGCTAAATCAATCTGAATACCTTGCGAGGCTAACCGTTGCTCCGCTGAAATCAGATCTGGACGCTGAGATAAGATATAAGTTGGCGCGCCTACACCCGTCAGAGACGGCAATTCAGGCAAATCAACAGCAGCCTCTATGGCGCTCGCGGGGTAACGCGTAAGCAAAACCTCCAACTGACGAGACAAAGCTGACAGACGCTGTTTCCGAGAGGCCTGCAACGCCTCAGCTTGCGCGAATGAAGACCGCGCAAGGCGAACATCGGAACTACCTGAAACACCAGATTCGAAGCGGCGTTGAGTCAACCGCAAAGCACGTTCTTGCGTTTCAATATCGCGCTCTGACAAATCCGCCAAGAGCCGGGCTTCGATTAAGCTAAACCAAGTTTGCGCAACCTGCCCCGTGATAGATAAGCGCGCACCAGCAATGTCACTAGCCGTCGCTTCAGACTCTAGCTCAGATACGCCAATATTATCAGAGATACGCCCCCAAAGATCAGGCTCCCAGCTGGCACTGAGGCCGATATTTATTGCCGTATTATCTGGAGCAAAATCCGCCGCACGCTCTGTTCGCGACACACCACCACTCCCAGACACAGTCGGCAATCGGCGGGAGCGACTAATTTTTTCATTTGCGATAGCAGCATCAAGGCGCGCATATGCCGCGCCGATATTCGTATTATTCTGCAAGGCCTCGTCAACTAATTCGATAAGGGCTGCATCAGGGAAAGCCCGCACCCAATCCGTTGTTGGAAGCGCATCGGGCGCTGGCACAATCCAATCTTGCGGCGGAGGCACATCCTCTATGACTTTAGCCTGAGGCGCGACAACCGTCGCTTCGGGCTTCAGATCAAGTGAAGCACAACCGCTTATGATTATAGCCACCACGGCACTGGACGCCGCGAAACGAAAATTATTCGATATACTGTATCTTAGCCACATGTAGCTTACCTACGGTTTATATAGCGAAAGTCAATCAACAATTATTGAAAAACGATAATAATTTAGCCTTCCAGCCATAAATATATTAAATATAGCCAACGTCTCGTGAAATTTCACACAGCTTGTAAAAAATACGTGTCAAACGCATCAAAAGACCACATAAATTTTGTACCACATCCATAAAAAACCTGACCACATCATTTAAAGACCTTGTCTTTACGGCAGTCTTTCCGATAGATCGCAAATAGGAAAACTCATTCGTATTGGACACGCTAACGCTTGTGCCATCAACACCTCTTAAAAAATCCCAAACCCCTGATGGGTTGATCATTGCCGCTATTGCTGTTGGCTCAGTCTTAATGCTCGCAATTTTAACGCAAGCACCAATCTTGGCTACGGCCTGCGTTATTATTTTCGAGATTATTTCACTTTGGATTTACTTCCGCTCGATCCGGCCACTTTCGACGTCACCGAAACTGCAGTTCTCAAACACTGATATGGAACGGCTGCGAAGCGAAACTCTCGAGGAAATTACAGACTCCCTTCCTCGCGCTATCATTGCCTTAGATAAAAGCGCGAAAATTATTCATGCAAATGAAGCCGCGCAAACCATGCTGTCACCAAACATGGTTGGGCGCCCAGTGGGTGCTTATTTACGCACATCATCCGTGCGCCCAGAAATCGAACGTGCCTTCAATGGCGAAATACCTGAATCTTTATCAATTCACGTCCTACAGCCAACAGAACGATATTTAGACATTGATTTTTCCAGAGCGATTTCTGTTCAACACGACAACGCAAAAGATAATGTTGTATTCGCTGTACTTGCCGACCGGACACAGGCTGCAAAAGCCCGAGAACAACGGGCCGATTTTCTTGCCAATGCAAGTCATGAATTAAAAACGCCCATAGCCTCCCTCAAAGGTTATATTGAAACGCTACAAGGGCATGCAAAAGACGACCCCATCGCGCGAGAAAAATTCCTTGATATCATGGCTGAACAAGCCGACCGCATGCAACGCCTCGTGACGGACTTGCTCTCATTACGCAGTATTGAAAGCAGTGAACACATCGCACCGTCAGAGACAGCCGATCTACGTAAAGCCATAGAAGCCGCAAAAGACTCGCTCGACCCCTTGGCTAAATCTCGTGACGTCACACTCGCTGTTGACTTACCAAGCGGAACACCCGCGACAACATTTGGGAAAACAGATGAATGCGTTCAACTTTTTCTGAACTTGTTAGAAAATGCGATAAAACTGTCCCCTAAAGGCTCAACCGTTCGCGCGGAGTTGAAAAAGTTCCCCCGTTGGGGCGGCGAGGCCTTCCCACTTCCGCTACGTAAAGGGGCTGGATTCCGCCGCATTGTAAATCTTGCTCCCTATGAAAACCCCGTTTGGCGCGCTGTGATTTCTGACAATGGCCCCGGGTTTTCTCGGACACATTTACCGCGTATTGGGGAACGCTTTTACAGAGTTGCGGGCGATTTACCCGCGCAAGAAAAAGGCACAGGCCTTGGTCTCGCCATCGTAAAGCATATTGTTATGCGTCACCGCGCCGGATTATTCGTTCAATCTGTGCATGGCAGCCATATAAAAGATACAGAACGCATGGAAGATGAAACCTCTGGAACATCCTTTTCAGTCGTCTTTGCTGCAACAAGTTCTAAAGCATAAGCCTGAGATATTATGACCCCCTATGTCCTGATCGTCGAAGACGAAACCGCAATCTCCACATTGCTCGAATATAATCTTCAAAAAGAAGGGTTTGAAACGGCTCTAGCCGAAGACGGTGATATGGCCATATTGATGGTGAATGAACGCCTCCCTGACCTGATTTTACTAGATTGGATGTTACCTAAACTCTCAGGCGTTGAAGTCTGTCGCAGGTTGAGACGAAAAGACGCCACTGCAAGCGTGCCCATTATTATGCTCTCTGCCAGAGGCGAGGAAGATGACCGCGTCACAGGACTGGACATCGGCGCGGATGATTACCTCGTCAAACCGTTCTCTATTCCAGAACTTTTCGCGCGCATTCGTGCGCTTTTGAGACGAATGCAATCCAATGTTCTATCGGATGCGATCATCGTAGGTGATTTGCAAATTGATACGAAAGCGCACCGTGTTTCTAGGTCTGGCACAGATATCCATCTAGGCCCAACAGAGTTTCGTCTCCTCGAACATTTCATGCGGCGCCCAGGACAAGTGTTCTCACGCGAGCAGTTGCTCGATGCGGTTTGGGGGCATGATGTCTATGTCGAGGTCAGGACCGTCGATGTCCATATTGGACGCCTTAGAAAAGCCCTTAAAATAAATGAACGTAAAGATCCCATTCGGACCGTTCGCTCCGCAGGATATGCCCTTAGGCCAGAAGGTTGATTTCAGCCGCAGGCGCTTGAACAGCTTGCTCTAATGGGGTTGCGGGCTTAAGGCGCGGCAAACCACCATTTGGTAAGATTTCATGATCCGTTCAACGCTTGCGGCTTTCGCCGACTCTATATCAATTCCCGCCCGTAAAACTGCAGGGCCGCTGACCTTTACGCCGAACCGCGTGAAGGTCGAACTCCTCGCAGGCTTAACTGTTGCTTTGGCCTTAGTGCCAGAAGCGGTGGCCTTTGCATTTGTGGCAGGGGTCGAACCTCTCGTGGGTCTCTATGCGGCATTTATTGTTGGACTGATTACAGCCATCATCGGCGGACGTCCCGGAATGATATCCGGCGCTACAGGTGCACTAGCCGTTGTCATGGTTGCCCTCGTGGCGGATCATGGCGTTGAGTATCTCTTCGCAACCGTTGTCCTTATGGGGATTATGCAAATCGGGGCGGGCGTGTTTAAGCTCGGTAAATTCATTCGCCTTGTGCCCCATCCTGTCATGCTCGGCTTCGTGAACGGCCTCGCCATTGTGATCGGCATGGCTCAACTTTCGCAGTTCCAATCCGAACCACCCGTCCGCATTCCCGGCGAACATTACGGACCATTTCATATACTAGAAGGCACATGGCTCACAGGAACGCCGCTCATGCTGATGCTGGGCCTTGTTGCTCTCACAATGTTCCTAATTTGGGTGACACCGAAAGTGACCAAAGCCATCCCAGCCCCACTTGTCGGCATTGGGCTTGTGACGGCCCTTGTCATCGGATTAAATCTGAATGTTCAAACCGTCAGCGATTTAGCCTCAATAAAAGGTGGCTTACCTTCCTTGCATATACCATCCGTTCCATTGAACGTTGATACACTCCAAATCATATTCCCATATGCGCTCGTACTGGCCGCTATTGGATTGATTGAAAGTTTGTTGACACTAAACCTTGTCGGCGAGATCAAAGAAGAACGCGGCGGCGCGTCACAAGAATGCGTCGCGCAAGGTATTGCAAATACCGTCACAGGTTTCTTTGGTGGCATGGGCGGTTGCGCCATGATTGGGCAGTCCATGATCAATGTGAAATCTGGAGGCCGAACACGCCTGTCGGGCATTAGTGCATCACTCTTCCTACTGGCGTTCATTCTAGTTGGATCGAGATTTATCGGCATGATCCCGCTCGCGGCCTTGGTCGGCGTGATGTTCATGGTCGTAATCGGTACATTCGCATGGCAGTCCCTGACGATCATGCGCCGGATCCCACTTATCGACGCGCTCGTCATTGTGTTGGTTACTGTTGTGACAGTGTATCATGATCTGGCTGTTGCAGTTGTCGTTGGCGTCATTGTTTCGGCACTTGCTTATGCATGGAGCGCCGCAAAACACATCGACGCAGAAGCGGAAGAAGAAGGCGAGGCCAAGGTTTATAAAATTGAAGGCCCTTTATTTTTCGGGTCTATCGAAGGTTTCAATGATCTGTTCGACATCAAAAATGACCCCGATATGGTTATCGTTGATTTCGCAAATTCCCGCGTCGTAGATCAATCCGCTTTGCAAGCTATCGAAGGTCTGGCGGCAAAATACACACAAGCTGGAAAAGCCATTCGATTACGTCACCTCACGCGCGATTGTCATAAATTGCTAAATCGTGCAGGCCAGCTCATCATCGATTCAGATGATGATCCAGAATATCAAATTGCCACGGATTACAGCGTGATCACGGGCGCATTTGGCGGCGGGCATTAACTAAGCCGCGCTTGCGACTAGCCGCCTTTCAGCATAACTTGATCTCTCCACCGTAGGAGAGATCAAATGTGCGATGACATTACCGAACTAGAAAATCAGGGCTTCTACGAGAAAATACTGACGCGGCGAGACTTCAATCTCTTAGCAGGCGGCGCCGCAATTTCTCTTGCTTTTGCGGGTTGCGCGCCCGGCGAAACCGCAGAAGGTATAACCGAATCTGACGTGATGATCGACACGCCGGACGGCACTGCAGACGCCTATTTCGCGCATCCTGCCTCCGGCGCTCATGCAGCCGTCCTTATATGGCCTGACATTGTTGGCCTACGTCCCGCGTTTAAAATGATGGCAAAACGTTTGGCTGCAGATGGTTATGCCGCATTGGTCGTCAATCCCTATTACCGTCAGGTCAAAGCGCCACTGGTTGAGGTTGGTCAAACCTTCCGCGATCCTGAGGTCCGTTCCAAAATCATTCCTTATGCGCGGGCTCTGTCTCAGGATACGAACCGAACAGATGCCAGAGCCTTCGTGAAATGGCTTGATGCGCAACCTGCTGTCGATACCTCACGCCAGATTGGCACAACAGGCTATTGCATGGGCGGGCCAATGACGATGATCACGGCGGCAACCCTGCCCGACCGTATCGGCGCAGGCGCTTCATTCCATGGCGGCGGTTTAGCAACCGAAAAAGCGGACAGCCCGCACCTCCTTATTCCGAAAATGAGCGCCGATTATCTCATCGCGGTCGCAGCGAATGATGACGAACGCGATCCCGACAACAAAAAAATATTGAAAGACGCCTTCGCTGCGACAGAAAACAATGCAGAAATCGAAGTCTATGCAGGCACTCAACATGGATGGTGCCCGCCCGATAGTGCGGTCTATAACGAAACTGCAGCGAATAAGGCGTGGGCGCGCAAGCTAGCCTTGTTTGAGACAGCGTTGGCTTAGGCAAAAGATACGACGAACATCAAATACAAAAAAGTCATCAGCGACATCGCTGGTGACCTGAAACATATGTTCCGCTCTTGCGATAATACCCCTCGACCCAATGGCAATTCGAGCCTTGCCGTACATAAGTCGATTTCGTGCTGAATATACGTGGGTCCCATTCACAGGCAAAACCATCGCCATCCCGATCCAAATCATTTGGATCAACATGAGGCCCTCCATTTGAAAGAAAAAAGGCCTGTGCTTTCAAGGCAGACCCGAAATCTGCGCAATTATATATGTTTTGATCGTTTTGCAGAACCGCACTCGGACTACGCCTAGCAAACGTTAGAATGCCATATGATTCTAAGTTGTCTTTCGAATACTTTACAGCCTGCACCTCCGCTGGCGTAACGGGAGCAGGTAAATCATTTGAAAAAACATTTGGGATCGATGCGCATCCTGCGGCCCCAGCAGATAAAACGACCGAAATCAGTAAACGCACGAGCACCTTAATCCCGTTTCAAACACATCGCCGTGGCTTCCCCGCCGCCAATACAAAGTGAGGCCATGCCTGTCTTGGCGTCACGTTTTTCCATTTCCGCAATCAATGTCGCCATGATGCGCGCACCTGATGCGCCGATAGGATGGCCCAAGACACAACCGCCACCATTCACATTGACCACGTTATGATCCAAGCCAAGCTCTTGCATTGCGATCATCGGGACCACGGCGAAGGCTTCGTTGATTTCCCAGAGGTCAACATCTTCAGCAGACCAGCCTGCTTTACCCAATGCTTTATGCATCGCATGGACAGGAGCCGTCGTAAATTTAGAGGGCTCATGCGCGTGGGCCGCATGTGATACGATTTCAGCGAGAATTTTATGACCGCCCTTTTCGGCTTCACTTCGGCGCATCAAAACCAATGCCGCAGCACCGTCATTTATTGAACTGGCATTCGCGGCTGTAACAGTGCCTTCTTTATTAAAGACGGGGCGCAAGCTCGGGATTTTTTCGGGACGCGCATTGGACGGGCCTTCATCTTTAGACACAACCGTGTCGCCTTTGCGCCCTTTGACTGTGACAGATGTCATCTCGCGGTCAAATTTTCCATCGGCTTCGGCGGCTTGTGCGCGGCGTACAGATTCTATCGCATAGGCATCCTGCTGTTCACGCGTAAATTGATATTCAGATGCAATTTGATCTGCAAACACGCCCATCGCTTTATTATCGTAAGCATCGGTCAACCCATCATGCATCATGGAATCGATAACTGCCTGATTACCCATACGCATACCGCCACGCGCTTTCGGCAGCAAATATGGCGCGTTCGTCATGCTCTCCATACCGCCTGCAACCGCAATATCGATCGATCCAGCTTTAATCGCGTCATGCGCCATTATGGCGGCTTGCATACCCGACCCGCACATTTTGTTAACCGTCGTCGCCTCGGTCGAAAGTGGTAGATCAGCCCCGAGTGCAGCTTGACGTGCGGGCGCTTGTCCCTGACCCGCAGGCAGGACACAGCCCATCACAACTTGATCAACATCTTCAGGCGCAACGTTCGCTTCAGCCATAGCCGCCTTAATCGCAGCAGATCCGAGTTGCGGCGCGGTAACGGTAGAAAACGCCCCTTGAAACGCCCCCATCGGCGTACGCGCAAGACCAACAATAACAACGGAATCAGATGACATGGGGAAGCCTTTCGAAAATTCTTTGCGCCTCATTACAGAGCGTAGACAGGCAATACCAGCAAGTGAAATGGATATAGACGCATTAACGCCATTCTATTTTGACCCAAAACAGGCCGCCTAAATAAAATCATACCAAATGCATGAATGGTTACAGAGACGCGCAGGGTTTTCTATCCACCTCTCTATCCGTTTCATCTCGGCAGAGGTTTTGGCAAAAAAAGGGCTGCCCGTTCAAAACGGGCAGCCCTTAATTCATATTCAAGATGTCTACGCTTTTAAAACGTAGAGCCTAAAATTATTCACCAACTTCAAATGTGATCTTTACGTTAACGCGGTACTTATCAATCTTTTTACCTTTGATGGATGTCGACATTTCGTTCACATAGGCGGAACGGATATTTTTGACAGTTTTGCCTGTACGCTCAACGGCATGCTCAATAGCGGCTTCAAAGCTCTCACTGCTCTCGCTCATTACTTCGATTGTTTTCATTATGGCCATAAGTCTCTCCTGTAAGTGTAGACAGGTGAACTTAATCCCTCCTTCCGTGGAGAGCTAGTTAACGGGTCGTAATTTTTCGCTATCTCGCAAATGTTTTACGCCGTCTGCGTAATCCACCCACCGCCAAGCGTCCGCGCCGCATCATTGCGGTCTTCATAGAACACACAGGCCTGACCAGGTGACAGCCCAACATCAGGTTCATCCAAGACAACAACCATGTTATTCCCGCGCAATTCCAACCGCGCTGGAGCAGGAGGACGCGTAGACCGAACTTTCACGCGGATTTTTGTTCCATCTAGATGCGCCCCAAATTCCCCTTCGCCCAGCCAGTTCACATCGTCCATCCACAATGTATCACGGTCTAGCGCCGAACGCGGACCAACAATCACTTGATGGCTATCCGCATCAATCGCGACCACAAATAACGGATCAGACCCCGAACCGTCTTTGAGGCCTAACCCCCGACGTTGACCAATCGTATAATACATGACCCCGCGGTGACGGCCGAGCACCGTCCCGTCTTGATGAACAATATCTCCGGGCTTCGCGGCTTCTGGGCGAAGTTTTTCAATCACATCTGTATATTTCCCTGTCGGGACAAAACAGATATCCTGACTATCAGGCTTTGCCGCAACATTTAGGCCAAGCTCGACCGCAAGGCGGCGCGTTTCGCTTTTATCCAAATGACCTAACGGAAAACGCAGAAAATCTAACTGATCGCGCGTTGTCGCGAACAAGAAATAAGATTGATCTTTCCCGCCATCATATGCGCGGTGAAGCTCTGGCCCATCCGCACCCTCGACACGTTTAATATAATGCCCTGTCGCCATGCAATCCGCACCAAGGTCACGGGCAACCTGTAGAAGGTCTTTAAATTTGACAGTCTGATTACAACGCACACAGGGAATAGGAGTCGCTCCTTTCAGATATGTATCGGCGAAATCCTCAATTACTTGCTCGCGGAAATTAGATTCATAATCCAAGACATAATGCGGGAACCCCATATCCTCGGCAACGCGCTTGGCATCATAGATGTCTTGGCCTGCACAACAGGCTTTCGCTTTTTTGATCGCCTCGCCGTGATCATAGAGCTGCAGGGTCACGCCGATGACGTCATATCCCTCGCGCGCGAGCAATGCCGCGCAAACAGAGCTGTCCACGCCACCACTCATCGCCACAACGACACGTGTTTCAGCTTCGGATTTATTGAATCCGAGTGAATTTTTAGAGCTTTTCAACGTTTGAGCCATGTCATCCAAAAAAAATACACCTTTTTTCTCTCGCGCATATAGGGCGGGTTATGTCCCAAGTCGATACAAGGGCCGCAGCAGCCGCGAACAAAAGACTCAATAGAATCAATTCGCTGCCGAACCATGTAAGTGCTTGTTAACGATAATTCCGATTCCATTAACCTTCGTAAACGATTGTATCTAAACACTTTTTTTGCGCTTCTTTAAACTGTTTTTAAGACCCTGTCGCTTAGATGAATGACATAACAAAAACAGGTCTGTGTGGGCGGACTAAATGAATGGGCAAAAGCACATGTTAGATCGCAAAATAAAACGCGAAAATGTCGTCATCGGACCAGAGGGCACACCTTTGACCTTAGCTGACCTCCCCAAGCCGAACACTGTTCGGTGGGTAATCCGCAGAAAAGCAGAAGTTGTTGCGGCCGTCCGAGGCGGTCTCTTGACACTAGACGGCGCCTTGGAACGCTACGGACTTTCCGCTGAAGAATTTATGTCGTGGCAACGGTCGATTGAAAGCTACGGTATTGCAGGTCTTCGGACAACGCGGGTACAACAATATCGCTAACGCGCGCATATAAATTATTTTTCTAAAAACCGTCCCTCCAGGACGGTTTTTTTATGCCTTCAACCTTCATTTCCAAATTTCGGACTGCATTTTTTAAACCTTCGTAAATGTCAGATTAATCCAGATTTACCACGCTTGTTCGCCAAAATTTAGGTCGTTGCAGGTAAATATAGCGAAACGGGCAAAGACCCGATTGGTATTTGGTGAATTCGAAAGGGCGTCATGGCCCAGCTCAAACATAAGGCCCGACGGGTCCAAGGCGACACATATGAACCGGCATGCCGGCTCGTTAGCCTCTTCACGGCCAGCGGTGAGTCGGACGCAACCTATGATCTGGTCGTAAAACTAGGCCGCAAAGCTGCCAGCTACGGCGAAACTGTTTTAATCCTCGATGCTGTTGGCGGAGAGCTTTTGAGGCGTTCCGGTATCGTGCACGCTCGCACATTGGACGACGTTGCCCGCGGTAACGCACAGGTCAGCGATGCACTCTACATAACATCAAATGAGCATTTTACAGCAGGTGCCGTAGGCCCTCAAAGTCTGGAAGATGCCTTAGGCCTCTTGGCGGCTTTATCCCTATCTTACGACTGGGTTTTTGTGGTTCCAGAGGTCGGATGCACGCCTGCGCATGTCCGATTAGGAGCGGCCTCCGATGTCTCCGTTGTCTCTTATGACACACAAGGCGATGACTTTATGCGCGCGTTCTGGATGGTAGATGCTGTCCGCCGACGGGCTCCAGATTTTGACCCCCTCGTGCTCTCAACTGGCGAGAAATGCGACGCCGTAGAAACGGCATTAATGTTATCTGACACAGTCCGCGAACATCTAGGTGCGCCAACCCCCTATGCGGGACATGTCGATGACTTACACATTGAGACCCGCTTACTCGAACAAATGCGCGACCAAGCCGCTCGCAGAGCGGTCGCTTAAAAGCATTTACACATCAGTCCTGCGCGAAGGATTTGTCTGTGTCATCCGTGTGTTATGTGTAAACCCCTCTTAGTGGAGACACAAAATGACACGTAAAATTCTTACAACTGCCTTGATCGCATCAGGTGCAACGCTCTTAATCGCTGCTGGCCCTAAAGCAGATTTGAACAAAGACGGCCAGGTTACGAAAGCCGAGTTCACAGAAACTGCGATGGAGCGTTTCGCCGCAGCAGATTTGAACAATGATAATTTTCTCAGCACGGATGAGCGCCAAGCTCTAAAAAAAGCGCGTCACGATAAACGCGCAGAACGAAGATTTGAACGTTTGGACAGCAATAAGGACGGCAGTCTCTCGCCTGCGGAAATGAGTACCAAACGGAAAACATCAGACGCCCACAAAGTTGAGCGTCTCAAAAAATTCGATACGGATGGCGACGGAAAAATCAGTACGGATGAAAAAGCCGCCATGCGCGAAAGTCGTAAAGCTAAGCGTGGAGACAAACGCGAAGATCGAAAATCTCGCAGAGCCGAGCGTCCACGCCCCGATGCAAATGGCGATGGCTTTGTGTCTCTCGATGAACACCTCCTCATATCAGATCAATTATTCGCCCGCATGGATGCAAATGGCGATGGCATTTTAGTCAAAGGCGAAGGCCGACAGCGCAAAGGCCGTAGAGGCAAACATGGTGTGAAGCGCGGAGAATAACTCTGCGTTCTGATCCAGATATCGACCTCTTGCCTGCTTTGCAGGCTGGAGACTCTGCCGCCCTCTCAGCTTTGATGGATCGACATTTGACCCGATTGCATGGCCTGGCGTGGCATATGACAGGTGACCGCAGCCAAGCTGAAGATATTGCGCAAGAAACATTCTTGCGCTTTTGGCAAGCCGCACCCCGTTGGAAAACCGATGGCGACGCGAGTATCTTGACGTGGTTGCGGCGCGTCGCAACGCGGTTATCTATTGATGATCGTCGCCGAAAACGGCCGATTTATTCTGATACCGTACCTGACCGAACAGACCCCGCGCCTCGCGCAGATATAGAAATTGTCCGAACCGAAACAGCACAACGGGTACAAGCCGCAATATTGACGTTGCCCGAACGGCAACGCGCGGCTCTTGTCTTGTCTTACTACCAACATGCCAGCCAAGCCGATGGCGCGGCGGCCCTAAACATCAATGAAAAGGCTTATGAAAGCCTGTTGTCGCGCGCACGCGCAAAACTCAAAACGAACCTCCTCGACCAGAAAGCGAGCTTATCAATATGACCGATCTTGATCATATGTTAGCCCAAAACCAAGCCCCTGCCCCGCGCGGAAATTTATCCGCAAAGATTCTCGCGGCAGCTGAAACAGCTCAACCTGCCAATACGTCAACGACGCGCCGCCCGATATGGGCGATGGGCGGTGTTGCGGCGATGGCCGTCATGGCCATGATGTTCTGGGTCCAACCTGCCGATGCCCCCGAAACGGAATGGGACGTCATTGCAGACGCATCAGGTTTCAGCGAACTTTACGATTGGGTCGAAGGCGATGATGATAGTTAGCCAAAAAAAAACGGCCCCTCACGGAACCGCTTTAAAATGTCTGGCCGTTAAGAGCTTAGGCGGATTTACGGGCCATTGCGCGCTCGGCTTTTGCAGCTAGACGGCGGGCTTTAATCCGTTCGAAGCTGTCCAACGCATCAAGTGCGACTTTAAGCTGATCCGCGAGCTGTCCGCTTTGCGCGCCAATGTCGCCCAATGTACGGCGTAAGTTTTCTTTACGTGCGATAACTGACTTGGCGTAACTGCCATAAGCAACATAGCCTTCTTTTTGCGCGCTCGCATCAATTTCATCTTCGGGGACGCTATCATTCAGCTTACGCACTTGACGCTCAAGATCTTCACGCGTGGCGCTCAACACTGAAATACGTTTCTGAAGATCTTCGATCTGAAACCGCGTCTTCACAAGATTACGTTCGCTTGAATGCGCCATTCTTTATTCCACCCTTTGAGGTATCACCTAATACCTTGCTCACTCTTATCGAAAGGTCGTCCGAGAGTTGTCTCCCGTGTCCGGCCCATCGCCATTCTTGATTAGTCATACCCTGTTAGGTTTACGTTCTGATGAAAAAGTGTGGTTAAGCGAAAATGAAGGCACATTCGCCCCGTTAAGACGTTCGTTACGGACCCGATTCTGAAAACGCTCTCTGCTATCCGCTAACAGTCTTGTTATTGTCGTTAACACTTGATTTACGCAATGCCCCTACGTCAGAGGTTCTATTAACTATATCTCGGCGTTCGACGGGATCTCGAATCGCCTGGGAGGGGACAAAATGCGAGTTCTTCTAATTGAAGATGACATGGCCACGGCACAAGGCATTGAGCTGATGCTCAAGTCTGAGGGCTTTAATGTTTACACAACGGATCTAGGCGAAGAGGGTGTCGATCTCGGCAAGCTCTATGACTATGATATTATCCTGCTCGACCTCAACCTTCCGGACATGCCAGGCTTTGACGTGTTGAAAACATTACGCATGGCAAAGGTCAACACACCGATCTTTATCCTGTCAGGTACAAATGACATCGACAGCAAAGTTCGCGGTCTCGGCACTGGCGCTGATGACTTCATGACAAAGCCTTTCCATAAAGACGAACTTGTTGCGCGTATCCACGCCGTTGTTCGCCGCTCCAAAGGCCACAGCCAGTCCATTATCACAACAGGCGACATCAAAGTGAACCTTGATGCGAAAACTGTCGAAGTTGGCGATCACCGCGTCCACCTAACGGGCAAAGAATACCAAATGCTAGAGCTGCTCTCCCTACGTAAGGGCACGACCCTCACAAAAGAGATGTTCCTCAACCACCTTTATGGCGGCATGGACGAGCCAGAATTGAAAATCATCGACGTATTCATCTGTAAGCTGCGTAAGAAACTCGCAGCCGCAACAGCAGGCGAACATTACATCGAAACCGTTTGGGGCCGTGGATATGTTCTACGTGATCCAGCCAAAGAAAAAATGTCAGCCTAGGCGACATCTAAATATACGGGACATCCTCCCATGTCTCACAAAGAGCCCTGCCATCGTGCATTTCGCAAAAGCGAATTGCACAAGGCGGGGTTTTTTATTGGAAACAACCACGGCGCGTTCAGAGCAAGACTCAACACCGCGCATCACAACGCAATCTACGGACCCTCTAATATTACCGCAAAGCTCATCGCATAATCCCGCGTTAAACGCGTGAACATCTGGCGGGGGGCTTCGCTATCCTCGGAACCGCTTTAGTTCCTGTATCTCTTAGTCTCTGTTGTCTTCGTTAGAAAAATGTTCCGTTTTACGGGATGTTCGCGAGGGTATTTCAGGGCCCGGCGGAACCGGAATAACAATGTGGTTTTCGGCCCCAGAGGGACCCTCGCGACGACGCCTTTCTCCACTACCGGCCGAACAGAACAGTCTAGGCTCAATCAGCTCGCGATAGGCCACCCAACTTTGCTGACGTTACCCAGCATCATCCAATGACAAGCGCCGCTCCTCACCGAACAAGCCAACGTACGCTTGGTCGCCCGTTGTGAGAAGACAAGTTTAAACTAGCCTACAAATATAGACCCAAGGACGCATCTCTTGATATTTTTATAAGTAATTGAAACTGAACGTGTTTATTTTGCGCAAGACGCGGATTAAGTTTTCAAACTTACAAATTCACATGCAATTTATACCAAACACAGATGATTGTGCCTATCGAAATTTATGCACCCGCCAACATCGCCTTCACAGCCGCGACCCAATTTGCGCGCGAGACTGTTTCTTGGGCGGGGCGAGAAGATTTCCATTCCTCATTTGATTCAATTGCAGCGGCAGCTTTTGCGCCCTCGTA
The DNA here is from genome assembly GCA_938003545.1 of uncultured Caulobacterales bacterium. Lineage (GTDB taxonomy): Bacteria > Pseudomonadota > Alphaproteobacteria > Caulobacterales > Maricaulaceae > Litorimonas. Next base: position 41,836 of record CALKXY010000013.1, on the reverse strand, counting down.
TAGATCCTTAAGTGTCACTTGGCCTGCGTCCATTTCGTCGCTGCCCATTAAGACAGCGACTTGGGCATTGCGGCGATCAGCATATTTCATTTGTTTGGTGACATTGCCTGCGCCGACAAAGACTTCGGCGCGGATACCCTCGACGTGCAGTTCGCCCGCGAGTTTGAAATATTCGCCCATGAGGCCCTTATCAAAGGCGCAAATAATCACGGGAGGTTTGACGGAAGATTCCAGCGCGTCCATCCGTTCCAGTGCCGTCAAGAAACGCGAGACGCCAAAACTGAACCCTGTGGCAGGCACAGCTTGGCCGCGGAAACGTGAGACGAGGTCATCATAGCGCCCGCCGCCGCCAACAGAGCCGATACGAACAGGGCGACCTTTGCGGTCTTTAATTTCAGTCAGGAGTTCGGCTTCAAACACAGGGCCTGTATAATAGCCCAGGCCGCGCACAATAGACGTGTCATAGCTGACGCGGTCATTGCCAAATCCGACAGCATTTAAAATTGAGTCGATTTGAATAAGTTCTTTGACGCCGTCGAGGCCGCGTTCAGATGTGCCCATCAATCCTTCAAGTGTGCGGATTGTGTCCGCGCGGTTTTCGGATGATGCCGTTGTGAACCCCAAGACGGCTTTAATACCCGCTGCATTTAATTTCGCGCCGTCCGTATAATCGCCAGACTCGTCTTCGCGGCCTTCGCCCAGCAAGGCTTCGACGCCCTCTGCCCCGAGGCGGTCTAATTTATCAATTGCGCGCAACACTTGCAGGCGTTGTTCTGCGCCCTCAGTTGTGTTGGGTACACCAGAGGATTCCAGAATACCGTCGAGGAGTTTACGGTTATTGACGCGGATCGCATATTGTCCGTCTTTCAACCCTGCCGCGCGCATAACTTCGGCGGCTAGCATAATCATCTCTGCGTCGGCGGCAGCGCCCGCTGCGCCAACACTATCGGCATCGCATTGTGTAAATTCGCGGAAGCGTCCCGGTCCGGGTTTTTCGTTGCGGAAAACACTGCCCGCCTGATAGCGGCGATAAGGTTTCGCGAGGGCATCATAATTTTCAGCCACGAAACGTGCGAGCGGTGCAGTTAGGTCATAGCGCAGACTCATCCATTGTTCGTCATCGTCCTGCAAGGCGAAGACGCCCGTGTTTGGGCGATCATCATCTGGCAGAAATTTTCCGAGCGCATCCGCAAATTCAAAGGCAGGGGTTTGGAGCGGCTCGAACCCATGAATATCATAGACAGAGAACGCCGCCTGAATTAGCCGCGCTTCGGCACGCAGCGTTTCGGCAGAGCGATCTTCAAACCCGCGGGGGCGGCGCGCTTTGGGACGGAAAGGTTTGTTCTTTTTATTCATCTTGGACATATGCGCGTCCTACTGCGCCAAAGCGCAAGAGGAAAGACTAGATTCCCGCAGACACCATTTTCATGGATCAAGTCGTCGCGATTAACGAAGCAGGGCTGAGCTAGGTGTTTGGGGTTAAATCCCTTTCCATATGAGCTAAGCATAGACATCGACAAGAGCGTCTGGTCGATAAATGGAATTCGCGTCACATTGGTGCGCCGAATAAAATCACGTATAACGTCAACATCAGACCCGTCGGAGTCCCACAGGTCTTATACGCCTGTTTCGCTAGACTTGCCTCGGAAAATCGACATAAAAAATCGTCTGCCAAACGCCAAAGCCGCAATAATCAATATCCATCCCTTTTTTAGGAACAGTAGCAATACACCTAAAAGACCCAGTTTTTTGGCAACAACACCCCCTGCTACCAAGCCGGCTACTCCATAAGTCGCTATTTTATCTGTCGCAGGATTAAAGTCCGTATATTGGTGCCCAGGTTTAAACGCGGCCATTTCAGACATGGTCGGCATGACATCCTCCAAGACAGGCAATGATTCTTCATCTGCTATATAATTAAATTCTAAAACGCCCTTCCTACCCAAAAACCTCATATTATAATTGAGTGTATTTGTGTCATAGCCTTCGAATTTAATCAGTTGCGCCCATGATACATTATGGTTTTCGGCATCATATTTTGGATTCGCACCCCAGCCTATTAATTCTAAACCGCCGTAACCTTCTGCAATCCGCATTTTAGATTCTAGCTTCGTTTGCTTTTTCATGTCTTTAAGTAGGTCATCATAATCGATTGTTGCCGCATCTTCATCAGACACATAACCTGTGGCTTCAAAATAAATTGCAACGGCATATTCATTTGAATATCCGTCTGTATTACGTTCAAAAATCATTCCCAAAACATTTGGATTTTCTGGGTTTTCCCATAAATCAACAAGGATTTTCTGCGAATCTTTTGCATTTAAGTAATAATGTGTCTCGCCCATATTTAAGGTTACGCCTGCTTTTGCGAGCTCTATTTCGCCTGTCTTTGGCGAGAGTGAAGCATTGAAATTATTTACCTCCGCAATGCTGGCTTCGACTTCTATTTTCTCTGCCTCTGTTTCATAAGTGTCAGCATTTAGTTCATATATCGGTAGGAGTGGCAAAGTCTCATTGACTTGATTTTCCAACGTCGCCTCTTGAGCGGCAGCTAAACCCTGCGATGAAGTCAACGCGAAGAGTGAGACAACAACAAACGTTGTCCATTTTTTAAAGTCAGTCATGATGAGTCCCTATTTTAACAACACGCTAGGCGTGTAGCTCGGCACTGTCTAGAGCTAGATCAAAAGATGTTCAGTTTGCATTCAGCTTAAAAACCTTAATAAATTTTCAAGGTTACAGGCGTCCACATCTGGGGGGATGAACGTCAGTAGCCTGGGCAGGTTGAGCTACACTGGTTGCCCCCAACGTAGGTCCCTGCCCGCCCTAACTACCGCACTTAAATTATGATATTGCTAGCTGCATCAACGCAGTGGTCGATGCATCGTGGATGCCGGATTGGCCTGCATCCATCTCGTCCAAGATCGTTGTCGCGAGAACTTTCCCCAACTGCACACCCCATTGATCAAAGCTATTCACATCCCAGATCACACCTTGGACAAATGTCTTATGCTCATAAAGCGCAATCAAATGACCCAAAGCATTTGGCGATAACGCGTCCAGTGTAAGTGTCGTTGATGGACGATTACCCGGAAAAGATTTTTGCGGCGCGAGCGCGTCTACATCCGCATGACCGCCCATTTCTGCGCGCACAACATCTTCGGATTTACCCAACATCAAGGCTTCGGATTGTGCGAAACAATTCGCAAGGAGCGCCGTATGATGCGCAGGACGATCTTCGTGGTCTTTTAGGACAGCCACGAAATCGACGGGCGCGCCGCCATATCGGCCTTCGCTTGGCCCCTGATGCAACCATTGGAAAAAGGCGTGCTGACCATTTGTACCTTCATCGCCCCAGATGACAGGGCAGGTTAGAGTCGTGGCTTTGCCTGCGCGTGTTGCGGATTTTCCGTTACTTTCCATTTCTAACTGCTGGAGAAAGGCCGAGAATTTACGCAAGCGACGCGCATAAGGAATGACGGCTTGCGACCCATAACCAAGGCCATTGCGATTCCATATGCCAACCAACGCCATCATGACCGGCAAGTTTTCCTGCAATGGTTGATCGCGGAAATGTAAATCCATCGCCCGCGCACCGTCGAGGAAATCGGCAAAGACGTCAGGACCATATGCGATTTGCAAAGACAAACCGACCGCAGACCAAACGGAATAGCGTCCGCCAACCCAATCCCAAAAATCAAAGATATTCTCGCCTGATATGCCAAAGGCTTCGGCCCCATCGCGGTTGGCCGTCACGGCAATCATATTTGAGCTGCCAAATTCGCCCAACCAATCGCGCACGGATTCGCCGTTCATTTTCGTTTCTTGTGTCCCGAAAGACTTGGAGACAACAACGGCTAAAGTTTCCGCAGGGTTCAAACCTTTGACCGCATCATTGACTGATGCACCGTCAACATTTTCTGCAAAACGCAAAGTAAGGGCTTGGTCTGCACTGGCTTCGAACGCATCTGCAACAAGGCGAGGTCCGAGGTCTGATCCGCCGATCCCGATGTGAATGATATTTTTAAACTTACCTTCGCTGCGAATGGCGTCGGCATAATCCGCCAGACGCTGACGCATTGCCGCAACTTCAGCTTTATTCTCTGCCGTTCCGCCAACACCGCGTAGGGCCATGTGAAGCACGGCCCGGTCTTCGGATGTATTCACCCGTTCGCCCGAGAAAAGTTTCGCGCGCCATTCTTCCAAATCGCATTTCGCCGCGAGATCTAGCAACGCCGCCAAAGCCGCGTCATCCAAGGCCTGTTTGGAAAAATCAGCCCGCAACGGACCTTCACGCATAACGAACCGCGACAACCGATCTGTCTCTGCCTCAAAAAGCGATGCAATAGAGATATCGCGGTCGGCTTCGGATGCGATTGAAGACAAAAGCGTGTGGCGGTCAGTCATGAGGAAAATCCGATTTACGGGAGAGTTATTTAATCGTAGCTTGCTGCAACGCACAAAGGTCTTTGATGCCCTTCACAGCGAGACGCGTGAGTTCTGACATTTCATCCGCTGAAAACGGCGTGTCTTCGGCGCTGGCTTGGACTTCAATAATGCCACCTTTGTCTGTCAGAACAAAGTTAGCATCAGCTTGAGCCGCGCTGTCTTCGGTATATTCCAGATCTAGACGGCAAGTGCTGTCGACGATACCGCAAGACACGGCGGCCATATTTGCGAAGACAGGGTTTTCCGTCAACTCACCATCCGTCACAAGTTTCTCGCAGGCCAACCAAAGTGCGACCCATCCACCAGAAATTGACGCTGTGCGTGTTCCGCCATCGGCTTGCATAACATCACAATCAATGATGATTTGGCGTTCGCCTAATTTTTCTAAGTCGATCACGGCCCGCAAGCTACGTCCAATCAAACGAGAAATTTCAATCGTCCGTCCGCTTTGCTTACCACGCGCGGCTTCACGGGAATTTCGTGTATGTGTGGAGCGCGGAAGCATACCATATTCTGCCGTAACCCAGCCGCGACCTTTACCTTTGAGCCAGCGCGGGATGCCTTCGTCGATACTGGCTGTGCATAATACATGTGTTCCGCCAAATTTCACCAAGCAGGACCCTTCGGCATAGGCGTTAGCGCCTGTTTCAAAGGAGACATCGCGGAGTTGATCCAAGGCACGGTTATTCGGACGCATAGCGGTTCCAGTTCTAAGTTTGGGTTAGGTTTTTAGGAATTTAAAATAATGGCAAGGACGGCCTTCGCGGCCTGCCTTGGCTTCATATCGGGTGCCGGGCCAGTCATCCCCGCGCACGCGCCAATCCGAGCCGACGTCGTGGGTAAAGGTCCAGCCACCATGCTTTTTGAGCCGCGTTAGCGTCCAGTCGACATAATGTATGATGTCAGAGGCAAAACGTAACTCGCCGCCAGGCTTTAAAACGCGGTAAAGCTCTGCGATGAATTCAGAGCGCAACAATCTGCGTTTATGGTGACGGGATTTATGCCACGGGTCTGGGAACAGAATAAAAATCCGCGACAGCGCATTATCAGGCAAAGCCGCAAGGACATCACGAACATCGCCATGATGCAAAGATAGGTTTTCAAGATTAGCTTCAGCTGCGCCGCGCACAGCTTTGGCCACACCATTCATAAAAGGCTCTGCACCAAGGAGGTGAATGTCAGGATGGGCTTCTGCCTGCCAGAGTAAATGCTCCGCGCCGCCGAACCCGATCTCGAGCCAAAGCTCATCTTTCGCCCCAAGATCGGGAAGGGGCCCGCCAATTGCCCATTGCAGTTTTGGGAGTGTTTCATCCCAAACCGCTTGGACACGCGGAGATAGCGGGCGGCCCTTGGCCCGCCCGAATGTTCGATATGTATTTGAAGCGCGGTCGAAGGTCATGCCTTACCCATTGCAAATTAAGCCCCATCCGAGACCACGAAGGGGCCTATAGGCTGCAAGGGCCGCGCAATAAAGTGCTATTCTTCTTCGGAATCACCCAAAGAGCGTGCGAGTTCGAGAATTTGGCGACGAACGGCCTTATTCTTGATTTTCAACACAGCCTTCGCAAGGCTTACACCATCGGTGGAATTGATGAAGTCATAGACGATTGGTGACTTATCAGGTCCTTGAGACAACAAAGCAGGGTTGTCAGATTGTCCACCATATTCCGTGGACAAACCATCATAGAAAAATCCGACAGGGACATCTAGAACCTCTGAAAGTTTCCAAAGGCGGGATGCACCAACACGGTTTGCACCACGTTCATATTTTTGAACCTGTTGGAAGGTGACACCCAGCTGCTCACCGAGTTTTTCCTGACTCATCTTAAGTATTTTCCGTCGAAGGCGCACGCGCGCACCAACGTGTACGTCCACCGGGTTCGGCGAACGTGGCCCAAGTTTTTCAGTCATATTTATCCCATCTACGTTCGGTGCCAAATGACCAAAGTCGCAATGACTCAAGTCTCGGTGCCCCCACCTCAGATGACGAACGTGTTTTGTGTTACTTTTTAAATTCGCGACGCAGTCCCACACCACGTCTACCAATGAGCGAGCTTATGACGCATATTGATAAACTTATCAAGAGTAGCAGGATTTCAAGAACTCTAATTTTACTGTTGAATTTCAATGGTTTAATTAAGTGTGTATCAAGAAAAGACACATCCTTCACTGCAACCTTACCGTGAATGCGGCCATATGGGTCGAATACACCACTGATACCATTCGACGCAGCTCGCACAATTGGTAGGCCTGTTTCAATAGCTCTATATCGCGCGATATTGGCATGTTGAGCTGGTCCGGCGCTGCGCCCGAACCACGCATCATTAGATTGATTTAAGATAAATTGCGCAGGGTTTTGCGCATCATTTGGCGTCAAGCCAGGAAACGCGACTTCGTAACAAAGCTGAGGGGAGACACGCGGAAGACCAGGAAAATCAACTAATGTCTTTTTCTTTGCGGGCGAGATGGACGCAAGATTTGTCGAAATCAGTGGAAACTGCACATCTTCGAACCAATCCATAAATGGGATATGTTCGCCAAAGGCCACAAGTTTTCGCTTTCGGTTCGACGCCGCCACAGCCGCCACACCATTTGCGTCAAATGTAATTGCAACGGATGCATTATAATATCGCAGGCGTCCTTGCTCTATATCGGTCTGAAGCGAGTTCATCAGCCACACAGGCGGCGTGGAATCTCCATCAGAAAACAATGAACCCACCGCATTCAGCAAGTTCGGGTCATCCATGGCTGGACCGCCAAACCCACGAACGGCCCCCTCGGGCCAGACCACATGAGTCACATCCTTGATACCAGGGGAAATACTCGCGCGAATGAAATCATTGGTCACACCAATGGCTGTGTCAGGCGTCATCATTTCAGATTGTTTAAATGGCACGGACACAATGCGCAGGCGCACGTCAGGATGGAACTCTAGTTCAGCATTTGACAAGCGCATATGTCCAATCCCGTAAATCACGAGAAGAGGAAGGACCGCCATTGTTACAGGGTAAACACGTTTGCGCCAGAATATGGCCCGCCCCAACGCGGCACTAATAAGTAAGACCAAAGCAGACAAACCATAAGCCCCGAGCCAACGCGCCGCTTGTGATGGGCGCGATCCAGCTTCAAAAATATAAGCAGGGAGATTCCACGGAAATCCGCCAAAGATGTGCCCGCGCGTTATTTCAGCTAATGTAAAAGCCGCTGCAAAAACGAATATCGCCCAAAAATCTGACACGCGCGTGCGGGCCGCAAAAGCGCCTGCCAGCGCCCAAAACACAGCGAGTAGAAACGCCAAAGCTGCAACCATAAACGGCATGATCGGAATGAACTCTGCACCGCGTTCGATAAAGGCCGAGCCCACCCAAAATGTACCTGCCGCGAAATATCCAACGGCCCACCAGAATGCGACCGAAAAGCCGCGCCGCCCAGGGCGCTCAATTTTAGCGGCCCATTGCAGTCGCGCGAAAAGTATGGCGAGGGAGAAAAGCGCAATCGGCCAGATATGAAACGGGGCATGTCCCAAGACGGCCAGCGCCCCAAATCCAACACCTATCCCTCGACCTGCCCAACCGTCTAACTTTAGTAAAAACGGCATCTGCATAATTTAACCCGCAGAAGGCTTAATGTCTGATGCGGCGCTATCTTTTGTCTGACTGGAGGCACTCTCACTGGGGGCACTCTCATCAGCAGCAGGTATTTTGCGTTTAGAGTCGGAAATCCGCAGACGTTTCACACGACGGGAATCTGCATCCATGACTTCAAATTCTAGGCCTGACGCATGGCGGATTATCTCGCCGCGTTCTGGCACCCGCCCCGCCAATGTAAAAATAAGCCCGCCCAACGTATCAACATCATCTTCTTCGTCTGGGGTTGCGAAATCACGGCCCAAGGCTTTTTCAAAGTCGTCGATATGAATACGCGCATCCGCCTCCCAGACAGAGCGGCCGCCCTTGCCTGTAACGATTTGAACCTCAGGCTCTTGTTCATCATGTTCGTCATCTATGTCGCCGACGATGGTTTCGATGAGGTCTTCGATCGTCACAAGGCCATCTGTGCCGCCATATTCATCTACGACAATCGCCATGTGAATACGTCGGCCTTGCATACGCCGGAGTAAGTCTTGCGCCAACATAGAGGGCGGTACGAAGAGAACTTCGCGCTTTATATATTGCAGGACTTTTTTATCAGGATAGGTTTTATTGGTTCGGCCCTTTGCGTTTAGCATCAGATAGGGCAGCAAGTCTTTAATGTGGACCATGCCTGTGGGCTCGTCGAGCGTCTCTTTATAAACAGGCAGACGCGAATGACCCGCCGTTTTAAATGCATCGGACAAATCTTTGAGCGTGCACGTACTCTCAACGGAGACAATATTTGCGCGCGGTACCATCACATCATCAACGCGCAAGCGGTGAAACCGCTCTGCCGCTGTCACCATACGGCGCTGGGATAAATCCGATGCGCGCGGTGTTGCAACGGCCTCTGGGTTAGGGCGTTTGAGAAGATTACGTAAACTACGTTTTTGGGGTGCCGGCAGTCGGCTTTCATCGGTCATAATAAAATTAGTCGTCGTTTACCTGATACGGGTTGTCAATGCCGAGCGTCGCGAGGGCTGCAATTTCAATGGACTCCATCTCGACAGCTTCAACTTCAGTTTCATGGTCAAAACCTTGTAAATGCAGCCAGCCATGGATGACGAGATGCGTGAAGTGCGTCTCGAACGGCACGCCTTTATCCGCGGCTTCACGGACCACCGTCTCGTGGGCTAAAACAATGTCGCCCAATAATTCACCCGTTTGCGGGAAGGACAGCACATTCGTCGGTTTATCTTTGCCCCGGTAGTCGCGGTTTAAAGCCTGCACCTGCGCGTCATCCGTCAGCACAACGGAGAGCTCACCGCCGCGCGGGTCTTCGAGTTGGCATTCGCCTGCATTCACTGCGCGCGCCACGATCCTGTCACAACAAGGGGGCCAGTCGTCTGATTTTTCCGCAATGTCGATGACGCATTTCATAGCGAGCCCATACAGCCAAACCTCTAATCCTTCGGACCACTTTCATAAGCATTCACAATCTTGCCGACGAGCGGATGGCGGACGACGTCGCTGGAGAGGAATTTGATCTGCTCAATCCCTTTGATGCCTTCCAAAATACCGAGGGCATGAGCCAAGCCCGAGGTTTGCCCGCGCGGTAGGTCCGTCTGGGTGATATCACCCGTGACCGCATATTTCGCGCGTTCCCCGAGGCGCGTCAGCACCATTTTCATCTGCGGTATTGTTGCATTCTGCGCTTCATCAATCACAACGAAAGCATCGGACAATGTCCGTCCACGCATAAACGCCAGTGGCGCGATTTCGATATCCCCCGTTGCGCGGCGGCGATCAACTTCATCCTTGCCCAACACCATATGCAATGCATCCCAGATGGGTTGCATATATGGATCGACTTTCTCATTCAAATCGCCCGGCAAAAACCCGAGCCGCTCGCCCGCTTCAACCGCAGGACGGCACGCAATGAACTTTGTGATTTCGCCGCGTGCCAAAAGAGACGCGCCATAAGCCGTCGCAAGAAACGTCTTCCCTGTGCCCGCTGGACCCACACCAAATGTAATCGTCTGATCACGCATGGCATGAATAAATTTTTCTTGGCGCGGCGTTTTCGGTACAATCGGGCTGCGGCGCGGAAACGGAATTATGGCATCAACGGTCGCGGCTTTGACTTTGCCTTTCCCCATAGCGCGGATTAGCGCGCGTATATCTGTCGGCCCACACGGCCAACCGCGCTCAAGACGTTGATAAATTTCTTTGACCAGCTCGCCCGCGCGCGCAACGGATGGGCCATCACCATTGATATGCACGGCGGCACCGGGAGCCTCGATATAAACCTTAAAAGCCTCTTCGATCAGCGCGAGGTTTGCATGGTTGGCCCCACACAAACGACGCACCAAATCAGCATCATCAAATTCAAATATTTCGGTCTTTTTGCTCATGCGGTGAAGATAGGTGGTCCAACAGCACATGGCGAGAGGTAAAGTGCGTTTACCTCGTGACCCATAAACACGCGAAAGGCCGCAACATATGCGGCCCTTTTATGCAAAAATGCCTCTTATGATCTCTTATGTCGCAGCCCCGACCATTTCTTTATGATATGCGATAAGCGTTTTCTCTTCGATACTTTCTACAAATTGCTCCAATAAATTGGATTTGCAGGCCTCAAAAGAAATGACACGTCCTTCATCATTGACTGTTGTTCCCAATCTGCAAACACGTTCTGCCTTCTTAACCAGCCGCTGATATGTTTCCTGAAGACCTGCTTCCGTTTTCAAGGCCACTCGTCCAATTTCAACGGAATGCTCCGTGATATTTACCTCATAAGCTGTTGCTGATTGTACGAAAGAAAGGCTTGTCGCTGCGACAAAACATACAGCAAGGCACTTTTTGATCTTCGATGCAGATGTAGGGTATTTAAATGTATCTTTGGTAGACATTGTCTTTCCTTAATTCTGGCTTTCAGCAAAAGATTTATCTTATTGCCACTATGACGGCGGACTTATGTCCCCGCACACGCTTCATATATTTTCCAAATAAGAGGAGTCACACATCATGATCGCCAATGATCAAAACTGCAGGGAGGTGATGAAAATTTGTCACGTGTTTTATCTCGCTTGACTATTTTTTACACAAAGGCTTGCGAGTCGAGGTGTCATGACTTCTTTCAAAGCGTGTCATTTCAATCGGAATAAAACAAAGCTCATATGTGATAGTTTTAACTATCGCCAGAATACTAAACTCTCCCGCAGCGCGTCCTTGCGTCGATGACAAGAAACGTTTTAACAGTTGTTATACGTTTCAGGGGTTTTCTAATGTCCAATTCAAATCAAGACCTATCCTCAAAACCGAAAGACCCCGCAAAAGGGTTTCTGGCCTGGGTGGAACGGACGGGGAATAAGTTACCCGACCCTGTTTTTATCTTCTTCTATCTGATTTTATTTCTGGTCGTCGTGTCTGTCCTTTGCGCACTGTTCGGTGTGAGTGCCAATCACCCGACATCCCTCAATGCGGATGGCACGCCTGAGGTCATTAAATCAGCCTCTCTTTTATCGGCTGAAAACATTCAACGCCTCTGGGTCGAAATGCCTAAGACCTTTACGCATTTCCATCCGCTCGGCTATGTTCTTGTGGTCATGCTGGGCGCGGGCGTGGCCGAACGATCCGGACTGTTCGCGGCCGGTATTCGCCAAGCCGTGCGCGGTGCGCCGTTGTTTTTGCTGACGCCTGTTGTAGCTTTGGTTGCCATGTTGTCCAATCATGCGGCAGATGCAGGATATGTTGTGATGATCCCGCTGGCCGCGATTTTATTCGCCAGCGTCGGGCGACACCCTTTGGCCGGCATCGCCGCGGCCTTTGCGGGTGTATCGGGCGGGTTTTCTGCGAATATATCACCAGGGCAGCTCGATGCATTACTGTTTGGGATTACCGAAGCCGCCGTGGATGGATCGAGCCTAGATCCGAGTTGGACTATGAATATTGCAGGGAATTGGTATTTCATCGCAGTCTTGATGGTGATTTATCTTCCGACGATCTGGTTCGTTACGGATAAAATCATTGAACCACGCCTCGGTAAATGGGTGCCAGATGAGCGCCAAGCCGCCGAATATGGCGAAGAGGACAAACCTCTGACAGACAAACAACGCAAAGGTCTGCGTCATGCAGGTCTGGCAATGCTCGCTGTTTGTGCGCTTTGGGCGCTCATGACTTTTGCGCCTGGTACGCCATTACTGAACGAACCTGCAGAAGGCGTTGAACAAGCCTGGTATGTCACGGCAACTCCGTTTTTCCGCTCCCTTGTGGCGGGCTTTATGATCCTATTCCTCGCAGCAGGTTGGGCCTATGGCAAAGCGGCGGGCACCATTTCTGACCATCGCGGATTGGTCGAAATGATGGCCGATGCGATGAAGGACATGGGCTATTATCTCGTTCTCGCTTTCGCAGCAGCACATTTTGTAGCGATGTTTAATTGGTCGAACCTTGGCCTGATCTCTGCCGTGCATGGCGCGAATGGCATTGAAAACTCAGGGCTTCCACTCCCGATTACGCTGGGCTTGATTGTTCTGTTCACTGGGCTTCTGAACTTATTCGTCGGCAGCGCATCAGCGAAATGGGCGCTCCTCGCCCCTGTACTCGTGCCGATGTTAATGTTGTTGGGCATTTCGCCCGAGGGCGCGACAGCCGCCTACCGCGTTGGAGATGGCGCAACAAATATCATCACGCCATTGATGGTCTATTTCCCGCTAATCCTGATCTTCGCACAACGCTGGCAGAAAGATTTCGGCATCGGCAGCCTAACCGCAATGATGCTCCCCTACTCCCTCTGGCTCTTAGTCTCGGGGGTTGTCCTGATGATGATTTGGATTTTCTTGGGCATTGATTTGGGACCTGGCGCGCCAGTGGCGTATACCTTGCCGGGTTAGAGGTCATTCATTTGACCCAGCCTTAAACTAATGTTGTTGTTTTGTTCTCTATCCTTGCTAAAACTCATAACGATTGAATACGCTTAATGCGTGAGGAATCAGTATGAAAAAAGACGACGAAATCAAGAGACTCGCTGCAATGAAATTGAATTCAGGCGACGCCAAAAAGCCTGTTCAAATAGTGGAAGATGAAAACACCGGAGATCGTTTTCTAATCTATCAAGCAGAAGATGGCATAAAGGCTGAATTCAGGTTTCAAGATGAAACACTTTGGATGTCGCAAGCTCAAATAGCCAGTTTTTTTGGTAAAGATCGCTCATCAATTACAAAGCATATAAACAATATTTTTGCCGAGGGGGAACTCCCTGAAATGAGCAATGTGCAAAAAGTGCACATTGCTACATCTACCAAACCTTTATCAATTTATAGCCTCGATATGGTCATTTCGGTTGGCTATCGCGTAACACAATCTAAGCAAGCCACTCTTTTGAGAAAATGGTCAACCAGCACCCTAGTTAAATTCGCTACGTCTGGGTTCGTGGTCGATAAACAGAGGCTGTCTCAATCAGCTGGGTTTGATCGCCTCAAAGAGCTCCGCGAAATTATTCGCGAAATACGGGCATCTGAGGCCAATGTTTATAGAGAAATTCGCGCAATTTGCGCTATGTGCCAAGACTATGATGGTAGTTCAAAGCAAGCTAGGGAATTCTACGCGCGGATTCACAACAAATTGCTTTGGGCCGTGGCAAGTCACACGGCGCCAGAAATAATTCACTCAAGGTCAAATGCGAATGAATCCAATATGGGTCTTCAAATTTGGCCTAACCAAAATATCAGAAAAGCCGATGTTACAGTTGCGCATAATTATCTGTCTGAGTCAGAAATTCGCGAGAAAAATAGACTCACGGTAATGCTTTTAGACTTCTTTGAAGACCGTGTTGATATTGGAAAATTGACTCTCATGTCGGAGGCAGAGTCAGAACTAGATAGGTTCATAGAATTTAACGACCGCGTTGTTCTGCACGGGAAAGGTAAAACCAAACGTATTGTTGCGGACGAACATGCCCATCTAGAATATGAAAAATTCTCTGAACTACGGCGTCAACGTCGATTGGACTAAGCCAAAACCCCAACCAATGAATTCCGTCCTGCTTCTGTAATCGTCACATCGACAATCGTGCCAATCAACGCTTCGCTGCCGTCGAAATGTGTTCCCGTCAAATACGGGCTGCGGCCGAAGAGTTGCCCGCCTTTGCGGCCTGTACCTTCGACCAGCACCGATAATGTTTTCCCAATAAGGGATTTATTATGGGCCTCTTGTTGAGTGTAAAGGAGGTCTTGCAATCGTTTTAGGCGTTCAGATTTTACATCCTCGGGCACTTGCCGATGCATGGATGCGCCGGGGGTGCCGGGACGGATGGAATATTTGAAGCTAAAGGAAGACGCATAGCCGATCTCTTCGACGCATTTCATTGTCTCTTCAAAATCCAAATCCGTTTCGCCAGGGAAGCCGACGATGAAATCGCCTGACAAGGCCAGCTCTGGTCGAGCGGCACGGATTTTAGCGATCAGCTCTTTGTAATGCGCATAAGTATGGTCGCGATTCATCGCGCGTAGGATTTTATTACTGCCCGATTGGATCGGCAGATGCAGATATGGCATGACCTTTGGTTCTTCGGCGATCACGCGGATCAACTCGTCATCCATATCGCGCGGGTGAGAGGTCGTGAAGCGAATACGGTCAATCCCGCCAATGAGCGCGACATGACGGATGAGTTGCCCAAGGCCCCATTGAGACCCGTCTGGACCCTCGGCCATATAAGCATTGACGTTCTGCCCGATAAGCGTGATTTCCCGCACGCCTTGTGCCGCGAGATTGCGGGCCTCGTCCACGATTTGTTGGACATTACGGCTGACTTCTGCACCGCGCGTGTAGGGCACAACACAGAAAGTGCAGAATTTATCGCACCCTTCTTGTACCGTTAGGAATGCAGTGAACCCTTTGACGCTGCGATGTTTTGGCAATTGGTCAAATTTCTCAATCGTGTCAAAATCTGTTTCTAAGACGTCGCCCGAGCTGCGGTGAACTTTAGCGATCATCTCTGGTAATTTATGATAGGTCTGCGGGCCAAGCACCATATCAACAACGGGCGCGCGGCGCATGATTTCCGCGCCTTCGGCTTGCGCAACACAGCCCGCAACAGCGACTTTCATATCGGGTTTATTCTGCTCTTTATGCTTACGGATACGGCCTAGCTCTGAATAGACTTTCTCCGCGGCTTTCTCACGGATGTGGCAGGTATTAAGAATAACGAGGTCGGCGTGATCAGGCGTATCAACGGGGGCATAACCAATTGGCGCGAGAACATCGGCCATACGCTCGCTGTCATAGACATTCATCTGACAGCCATAGGTTTTGATGAAAACTTTTTTGGTATTTGCAGGCGGCGTAACGTCAGATTTAGCTGCGATAATCGCAGGGGTATCGACGTCACGGGGCGCGGATTTATCGCGGGGTGACATGTTAGCCATAGGGGCAAGCTCCAATATGTGTTGGCGAGCCTATAGGGGGGCAGGGGCGTTTGGGCAAGGCCTACCCTCCCAACGGCACCCTAACCTGCAGCGCCTCAACCTCATCCATATGTCGGTCCAATTGCCGCCATGCTTTTTTCAGCATCTTTTGCAGGCGTGGTTTTAGATGCGGCATCGCTCTTTCCATCGAGATGTTTTTAATCCGCATGAATAGGGCCGTGGCGAAAACCATGTCCGCTTCGGGGAGGTAACCTGCGCCTTGGGCTTGCCAGCCTTGGGTATCACCATTTGAGAATTGTGAAAATTCGAACCGCGTATTCGCGAGGAAAATGCCATAGCCCATAAAAATCGCAGTTAGGTCCGTAAACAGCTCATAGAGGTCGTCATCAACATGTAAGAATTCGCGCGAGCGGTGGTGTAGCGCGTGAGACAACTCATGCGCAAAGGTTGCGATCAAGCGGTTTGGCTGATCCTCCATCCCTGTATCATAACGGATAATTTCTCGGGCTCGGTTGAGTCCGCCAGGGATATTTTGATAGGTCCCGCACGCCATTTGCCCGTGCGTTTGGACCATCGCGACCCCACCCAAAGACGTAGGCGGACGCCCCACATGGCCTTCTAATTCGAAGTTATCCAAAACATTGAAACCAAACTGGTCTTTAATGAGGTCAAAAAGATGTTGGGCCTGCGTCCCATAACCTTTTTTAGACTCAGGGAAAAACTCTGCTGTTGGCAGCATGAGGGATCTATCCGCGAGACCCGGTGCCTTTTCGAAATTATCAATCAGCATTGCAAAGTGGTCGAATTGCCATTCTGCCACTTCAGTATCGATCAGTTTTCGCGAAAACATGTCGTCAGATTAAGTTGTTTTTTTCCGTCCGTAGAGTTCCATACGGTGATCCACGAGTTCATATCCGAGTTTTTCAGCGATCTTTTTTTGAAGCTCTTCAATGTCATCATCAACAAATTCAATGACATCACCTGTTTGCACATCGATTAAATGATCGTGATGTTCGCCCTCGGCGAGCTCATAGCGCGCACGGCCATCACGGAAATCATGTGTTTCGATAATGCCCGCTTCGTCAAATAAGCGAACTGTACGGTAGACCGTCGCGAGAGAAATCTTTGGGTCATGCTGGCTCGCACGCGTATAGACTTCTTCGGCGTCTGGGTGGTCTGTGGCCTCGGACAGAACTTTGGCGATGATGCGCCGTTGCTCTGTCATGCGCAGGCCGCGCTCTATACATCTGGTTTCTAAAATACTGGTCATATACGGTTAATAGGCCGCGCGAGGCTCGCCGTCCAGCACTGCAGCCGTTTTTAGTTTAGAGTTTTTTCGACAAGGTCAATGCCGCGACACGCCCACCTGCACGGCGATAATATCCAGGGCGTCGCCCCATTGGGATAAACCCCGTAGAGCGGTAGAGCGCAATGGCAGGTGCATTATCCTCGGCAACTTCCAAAAACAGATCGATAGTGCCGTCATTTTTAAGTCTGGGCGTAACAGCTTTCAATATCTCTCGGCCTAACCCCTGTCGACGGGCAGATGACGCCGTAGCAAGTGTTAGGATTTCGGCTTGGTCCGCTGCGGATGATACGATGATGAAAGCGGCCAAACCCGCGTCCATATCCACCCCTAAACATATATCTTTCTGCGTATGGGTTGCCATTTCCAGTGCGTCCCAGCCGCCTGTTCCGTGAGGCGGCGCAAAGGCTTGCGCATGAATGGCGGCCATGTCGCGGGCATCCCGTGCCGTCAAAGACCTGACCGTTAAAGCCATCAGAGCGATTTACCCCCCGGCAACTTGGCATCTGGACCACGTGAATAAAGCGGTTCTGCGGGATGTGTTGCGGGGTCACGGTTAATTGCCAGCCATGCGAGGATGCGTGTGTCGACAGTTACAGCTTCAACGAGGGGGGTGTTTGATCTTTCCCTGTAATATTGCATGTCATCAACAGTCATCGCGACAGGTTTCCCTTCGGGTTTGCCTAGGGTGTAAACGCGATTGAAGACTTCATTGCGTTTCACGTCACGGTAAACTTCGACGCGTTCAAAACTTTTATTGAAATGATAGAATTGCGCTGTAACGGCCAACGCATCAATCCCCACAACAGGCAGTCCCCGCGGCAGGGCAAACCCTAGCGCGAAAGACAGTGCAACGCGTAGTCCTGTAAAGCTGCCCGGTCCCGTACATACAGCGAGGCGGTCTACATCACTTGGCTTTAGATTGGCGGCTTCAAAGGCCTCCACGACCATACCTGCCAAAACTTCGGCATGGCCACGGCCAATGTTTCGACTGATATGAGCGAGGACAACCGCGTCATCGACAATAGAAACAGAGCAATCGGAGCCTGTTGTGTCCAAACCCAGGACAAGCATTGGATCTAACCCACAGCCTGTTCAACGCCTGTCACTTCAGGCACATAATGTTTCAATAGATTTTCAATACCATGCTTCAAGGTTTGTGTTGAAGACGGACAGCCAGCACAGGCGCCGCGCATTTCCAAAAAGACAGTGCCATCCGCATCATCTAAATGTTTGAAGACAATGTCGCCGCCATCTTGGGCTACGGCAGGGCGAACACGTAGCTCAATCAGCTCTTTGATTTGCTCTACGATTTCCAGCGTTTCACCTTCATAGACGCGCTCATCAATTTCGCCCGCTTGTAATTGATCTAACAGCGGCACCCCGCCCGCGACATAGAAATCCATAATCGCGCCGAGAACTGCAGGCTTTAGATGTTTCCATTGCGCATCTTCGCCGCGCGTCACAGAGATATAATCATTGCCGAAAAAGACGCGATGTACGTCTGGAATCATGAATAACATTTCCGCCATGGGCGCATCCGTAACGGCTTCGCCGCGCGTATATTCGCGCACGCGGCCATCTGGACCCACGACTTCGCGTCCAGGGAGGAATTTCAACGTTGCCGGGTTCGGCGTATCTTCGGTTTGTATAAACATATCCGCTATGTGGGACACGCAACAGTGATACGCAAGTCGCATTGACCAGATGTGATGTTACGGTGCAAGGTGTAATGGTAATGACCCTACGCGCCGCGAAATACCTAACCCCCTTTTTAATTTGCACCGCCTTGGGCGCATGTGCCGGACTGGATACGGTTCTACCTGATATCAACGCACCAGACCTCGCCGCAGAAACGCAACGTCAAGAAACCGATGCCTTGCGCCAGATTGAATCCAATACGGGCGTGTTACTAAATGTAGGTTGGCCTGTTCTTACTGCGAATGCCGACCTTTGCCCTAAAGTCCGCGCGTCTATCGGCGTGAAAACACATACGCTAAAATCCTACCCCAAACGGCTGCGGTCCGCAGCAGAACGCGTATTAGGCGCAGATGATACGGCGCGCGTTTTTCAGATTGCAGACAACAGTCCAGCCGCAGTGGCAGGATTCAAACGCGGCGACGTGATCTTGAATGACAAAGGCGAGCCTGCGGACCTAGGCGGCGATGCCTGGGACAGTGTCTTGGCCGATAATATTGTCACGATTCAACGCGGCAATGAAAAGCATACACTCTCCGTAGAGCCTGTTACCGCTTGTGATTATAATCTGAAACTAAGCAGTAGCGCCGCAATTAATGCTTATGCCGATGGTCGAAATATTACTGTGACAGCGGCCATGATAGACTTCACGCAAAGCGATGACGAGCTGGCCCTCGTTGTTGGGCATGAACTCGGCCATAATACGATGGGCCATATCCGCAAGATTATTGGGAATTACATCGTGAGCTTTGGCGGCACGCGATATACACGCCCGTTTGAAAGCGAGGCTGATTATGTAGGCCTCTATTACCTCGTCCGTGCGGGCTATTCTCCCGACACTGTAGAAGCCTTTTGGCAGAGATTAGCAACCGTTTCACCAAAAGGAATCAACCGCGCAAAAACGCATCCAACATTCCCTGACCGTTATTTGCGCATTCGGGCCAGCCGCGACGAAATCCAGGCGAAACAAAAAACGGGTGTCCCCTTAGTGCCAAACTTTAAACCTCGGAGCGACGCATCTTAGCGGCAGTTAAACATCTGGTTCTATGTATCGCAGCTTTGTCTTTGCTTGCCTGTGCCGAGAGTGTCGCTGCGCCAGACACGGATCAACCAACCAACCCAATCTCTAATGACACGTTTGAAATTGCAAATGTACCTCTACCAGAGCTACCGTCATCACGTTCAGACGAGACAACATTTGAAGATGTATTAGCAGAATACCAAGCCCTAAATGCGCGGCTTGCGCGTGTCGCGGCCCCTCTGCGTTTGGCCAATACGGCGCTCTGCCCTGACACCATTCGTGATCCGGGCTTTGCGACGCATCGTTTGGATGATTATCCCGAAACCATCCGCCCGATGGCGAAAATGATGTTGGGAATAAGCGAAGGCGGATTATTTATTCGTAGTGTTCGCCCTGACACCTCGGCGGCAGAACAACGCCTCGCGCCGGGCGATCAAATCATAGCCATCAATAAAAACGCCATCAGCCCTGACCCGATTATGACGACGTATAATCATGCCGTTGTCCGCAATGGATTTGATAGCGTGCTATCGAAAGTGCGCATCCGTACGCCTGAGGGCCGAGAATATGTTGCACGCATCAAACCGAATACGGCGTGTGATATTCCAGCCAAAGTCGTATTTTCTCAAGCTATAAACGGTCATACAGATGGGCAAGATATTTTAATCACCTCTGCCTTAATGACCTCCGTTCCAGACGACACAAATCTGGCGCTCGTGATTGCCCATGAAATGGGACACGTCATTGCAGGGCATACGCAGAGGGCACAAAGCCAAGCCTTAGAATTAGAAGCCGACCGTATGGCGCTCGTTCTGATGGCGCGTGCGGGTTACGATATTGACGCCGCCGTGGCTTATTGGGAACGCGCCGCCCACCCTCATGAAGGCGGCAGATCGGGAGATAGTTCTCACCCAACCACGTTAACGCGGTTTGAAAATTTCCGAGATGAGTTAACGCGTATCAAGAAAACGAAACCGCCTAAGCCACTCGCCTTCAAATAGTCAGTTATTTTTTGGTGTGACTTCCGTGGTCCATATCACCCTTGTTCATTTTATCCTCGGCTAATGTTCCGCGCATGATGATCGGCGCAACAATGGTCAAATCTTCAGCCGTTTCAAAATCCAATGTTAACACAGTCTCGTCACCCAATGCGGCATCTGCATCAAACATCATGACGTGATAGCTACCCGGTTTTAGATCAATTGTTTCACCATGCGGCAAGGCAATACCCTCCACGCGGCGCATCTTCATAACGCCGCCGTCTTCTGTATGCGTGTGCAATTCTACGCGTCCACTGGCAGGTGTAGAGATCGATAACAGGCGATCATCATCGCCGTGATTATCAAGACGCATAAATGCAACGGCTGTGGTTTGTCCCGGCAGAGGCGGATTGATACGAGCATTTGAAATTTCAATGCCCTCGCCGGAGTGTGTGTGCTCTGCATTGCAGGCTGAAAGCGCGAATGCCGACACGGCAACCGCAGTGAGTGTTTTGAAAACAGGGTGCATAATTTAAGCTCCTCTAAACCCGATAATGCGGCGAACATCCGCCACGATTGGGTCTGCGATTTCGGCAGCGGCGTCACCAGCTTTAGACAAAATCATATCAATTTCATCTGGTGCGGCCAAATAGCGGTTCATCAGTTCCGTTACAGGACGCAGGGATTCAACTGCAACTTCGGCCAAGGCAGCTTTGAACGGGCCAAATTGTCCGCCGCCATGTTCTTTCATGATATCAGCCTCACTACGTTCTGACAGTGCGGCATATATGCCGATAAGGTTCGCAATATCTGGGCGACCTTTCATCTCTTCTGCATGCGTGGGCACAGCGCCCGTATCCGTTTTCGCTTTGCGGATTTTTTTTGCGATCTGGTCTGGCGTATCCGTTAAATTAATACGCGACGCATCGGATGGATCAGACTTTGACATCTTCTTAGTCCCGTCGCGCAAAGACATAACCTTTGCACCGGGCCCTTTGATCAAAGGTTCTGGCAGTGGGAAGAAGTTTGGTGCGTTAAAGTCATGATTGAACTTAGCTGCAATATCACGCGAGAGTTCCAAATGTTGTTTTTGATCTTCCCCAACGGGTACATGGGTGCCTTTAAAGGCCAAAATGTCAGCCGCTTGCAGGACAGGATATGTATATAGGCCCACAGAGGCCTTCTCGGCATTCTTACCGCTTTTATCTTTAAACTGCGTCATGCGGTTCAACCAGCCCGTCCGCGCGACACAATTAAAATACCACGCCAACTCTGTATGGGCGCGCACTGATGATTGCGCATAGACAATCGCTTTGGACGGGTCGACGCCGGCTGCAAAATAAGCCGCCGCGATTTCGCGGGTTTGATCCGCGAGCTTCGTTGGGTCTTGCGGCACTGTGATCGCATGTAAGTCTACGATACAAAATACGCAGTCTTTTTCATCTTGCAATTTAGCAAATTTCTTCAATGCGCCAAGATAGTTCCCAAGATGGAGAGATCCAGACGGTTGAACGCCAGAAAAGACGCGGTCGGGTCCAGTATATGTATCAGTCATTCAATATGCCTTTGGCGCGCAGCGCGCTTTTAGGGTGCCTTATTAGGGCGAGAAAACGCCTTGCCTATATCGGCGGGGTCATAGGCCCGCAAGAGGGTCGCGGCCACCACATATAAAATAAAGCCTGAGAGCGCGACACCGCCCAACCAAACAAAGTCCAGCAGGATGTTTTTTGCACCGAGTTCAGGTAAGCGCGCATTTACCCACCAGAGCCCTGCCCCCATGATCGCACTCGCAGCCATCATGCGAGGCAGGCCCCGCAATAAACGCGCATCGGGCGTCAAATCACCAGAACGGCGCAACAGAACCGACAAGCCAATCACATTCACCCAAGCCGCAACAGATGTCGCCAAAGCCAAGCCGTGAAACCCAATTTTATGAAATAAGGTAAACCCGAGAGACACGTTGATCACCGCAGACACGCCTGCCCAAATCATCGGCGTGCGCGTATTCTCGCGTGCAAAGAAAGCAGGCGTCAAAACTTTCAATAATACAAACGCAGGCAAGCCAAGAGCAAACCAGCGCAACGCCTTGGCAACTTGCGCCGTCGTCTCTGCTGTAAAGGCGCCGCGTTGATAAATGCCTGAGATCAGGAAATCAGGAATAACATAAAGCGCAACAGCGGCAGGTAATGTCAGGAAAAGCGAAATCTCTATACCGCGATTTAGAGATGTCTTTGCGCCTGCTTCATCGCCAGCTCGGATGGAGCGCGATAGCGTTGGTAACAGGGCAACACCCATCGCAATTCCAATGATGCCCAATGGCAATTGATAAAGACGATCCGCGTAAGTCAGCCAACTAGCGGCGCTTTCTTGGGTTGTTGCGATCACATGACTGACGAGCAAGTTAATCTGCGTGATGCCTGCGCTGATGATGCCTGGCACACCCAAAATCACAAGGCGGCGCACGCCCGGTGTGAATCGTGGACGCCGTAGGCCAAATTTCACACCCGCTTTGCGGCATCCCCAAATGACGAGACCCATTTGTACCGCGCCCGATACTGTAATCGCGCCCGATAAAGAGAGACCAATATTGCGTTGTGACCACTGCAAGCCGCCCGCCGCAATAAGAGTCCCGATCATCAAAATATTCAAAACAATCGGCACACCCGCTGCCAATGCAAAATGATTGCGCGTATTCAAAACCCCAGAAAACAAAGCCGTCATCGACATAAACAGCAAATATGGCATGGTCAGCCACGCATATAAGACAGCCAAATCATATGGCGTTATCCCCGCCGCATTTGGGGTTTTCGCTAGGCCGTAGCCAATAATGTTCAACGCCCAAGGCATCGTCAATTCGAACGCAATAACCAAGATAGCAACGACGAAAAATAAAGCCGCAGCGGCTTCACTCGCAAATCCATCTGCGGCGGCCTCGCCGTCTTGTTCTATGCGTTTGGCGTAAAGCGGAACAAATGCGGCATTAAATGCGCCTTCGGCAAACATGCGGCGAAAGACATTTGGCAGTTTAAAGGCCGTGAAAAATGCGTCTGATACAACACCTGCGCCCAAGAAGCGGGCAATTAAAATATCCCGTATCAAACCCAAAAGACGCGACACAAGCGTCAGCGATCCAATTACAGCTGTGGAACGCAGGAGCTTCATTTATGTCGCTTTTTCAGCGTTTGGGTCACGCAGGATTTTAAGCAGACGCGCACGTATTGTTTTCTTGCGGGCTTCGGTGAGGTCCGAACATGTCACGTAAAATGCATCAACCGCCGTTGTGCCGACCACCTCAATATGAGCCGAGGTAATATCAAAGCCTTCCTCGCTCAGGTCTGCCGCCAAACTATAAAGTAAGCCGGGGCGATCACGGCCCTGAACTTCGATTATACAGGCGCTGTCTTTGCCCGTTTTAGGAAACCGCACGCGTGGCCGAACTGGGATAGCGCCTGCGCGGCGAGAGCGGATTGGTTTAGGCACAGACAGGTCTTCGGTCTTGCCGTCCGCCGCCCAGCGCGCCCGTTTACGTAAATTATCCAAAAGATGCGCCGACTGTTGCCCAAAGGCTTCGCCATCAACACTCAACAAGTAAAACACATTCATGACCAAGCCATCTGCGCCCGTATTCAGACGCGCACCCGTAATGGACGCGCCGCTGGATGTAATAGCGAGGGATAGGTCTCTAAATAAGCCTAGACGGTTGCGCGTCAAAACCCAAAGTTCTGTGACATTTCGGCGAGGGTTTACGCGGGTTTTCGTCGCCGAATCTACACGTGGGTTATGGTCGGCTTTCAGCAAGGTTTCAAAAAACCGCATATGCATGACCAACTTCGCCATCGAAAACCCCGTCCAATATGTATCGGGAAGCGAATCTGTGATGGGCGCGATAAATTCCGGATCACCTTCAGGCAGGCGTTCCAAAATTTGTTCTTTGCGGGAGGCCGCCTTTGCGGCAGGCGCGAGTTCATCCCGACCTTCGAGATAGGCATGTGTCGCCATATAAAGCCCGCGTAACAACGTGGCCTTCCAGTCATTCCAGATCCCAGGGCCAACAGAGCGAATATCAACAACCGTCAGAACCGCCAGTAAATCAAGGCGGCGTTTAGAGCCGACAAGTTTTGCAAAGCTGGCAATTGTATCGGGGTCTGAAATATCACGCCGCTGTGCCGTTTCGCTCATATCCAAATGCCGCCGCACAAGCCACGCGACATCATCCGTTATATCCTGCGGAATACCCAGACGATTACAGGCGCGATGAGCGAGCTGTGCGCCCTCAATACATTGATCGCCTTTGCCTTTGCCTGTGTCATGCAGCAAACAAGTCAACATCATTGTCAGGCGTTGTGTGGAGGTGAAGCCTTTGGCAATATCTGTACAAATCGGCATCTCATCTGCCAAACGGCCCTTTGCGAGATTATCAAAATTATCAATCAAGCGTAGCGTATGCTCATCCACGGTATAGGCGTGATGCATATTGAATTGCGTGCGCGCGACAATGCCGCCAAATTCAGATAAATAACGCCCCAACACACCGGCCTCATTCATCGTCTTCAGTGTCGCATAAGGCGCTTTGGCATTGAGCAATGTTTTCTGAAAAATCTTTGAATGTTCGGGATTGCAGCGATAATCCCGATCAATCAGATTTCGCCTAAAATCAATATCTGAAAAAGCGTCGGGATGAATGTCGATATTACGGCGTCCCGCTGTCTCAAATAATTGCAAGATTTGCGAAGGCTTTTCGCGGATCGTCATCGGATCCGAAAACATCAAACGTCCGCGATCAATCACAAAATCCTTATTTTTCAAATTACGGCGCGAACCCGGTAAATATTTATCCAAACTTTTGGGAAGGCGAATGGCGTTTTGTGCTTCAAGTTTAGCGCAAGCAATACGCGTCAGCGCGCCGACTTCGCGCGCATTCGTAAAATACTCTCGCATGAAACGTTCAACGGCGACTTCGACCTCTTCAACGGCGTGACCCATTTTCGGGGCCAGACGAACCTGCATGTCAAAACCAAGTTGTTCAGTCGGGCGACCGGCCGCCCAATGTAAATGATGGCGCGTTCGCCACAGGAAGTCTGCCGCGCGGCGGAACCGTTGTGCAGCACGTTCATCAAACAACCCCATTTTGGTGTAATCTCGGGCCTCTTGTGGATCAGTGATCTTCCCGGATTTGTCCAAATATCGCGTAATCCAATAAAGGACATGAAGATCACGGAGACCACCCTTTCCCTCTTTAATATTGGGTTCAATCACATATCTGGAATTGCCTTCGCGCTCATGGCGCGCATCGCGTTCAGCCAGTTTTTCCGTGATATATATACGCCCCTTGCCCCGCGTGATTGTCTTTCGAAATTGGCGATATAAATCTTCGGACAAATCTTCATCACCTGATAAATGCCGCACATCCAACAAGCTGGTCAAAATCGTCTGATCTTCTTTGGCAAGTTTCAAACATTGTTCCACTGTGCGCGAGGCATGCCCGACCTTCAGGCCCAAATCCCAGAGCATATAGAGCATATATTCCGTCACATTTTTTGTATGTGCGGAACCCGATTTATCTGCCGTCAGGAAAAGGAGGTCGACATCGGATTCTGGGGCCATTTCCCCGCGTCCATAACCGCCAACAGCGCAAAGCGAAATGCGTTCAGAGTCGGTTGGGTTTTCAGCCACAACCACATGACGCGTCGTGAAATCCCAAAGGGCGGTAACAATACCATCATGAACCGCCGATAAAACACGCGCAGTTTCTAAACCGTCCAAGCGTCCATGTTCAAAACGTTCTCGCGCAAAATTTTTCGCGGCCACCAAGCTGTCTTTTAAATGCGCAAGTACATTTGTCCGCAAGTCAGATCCGCCCTCAGCGGCCAAGTCATCAAGTTCAACGACTAGATTGCCGCGTGAGAACCCTTTTTCAGGGGCGGCAACACGGTCTGGAATCCCAGCCGTAGCTTGAGGAGAAAACGCCATATTATCCTTCTTTATCCTTTGCTTTGGATTTTAGCTCATAGAGCAAATCCAGCGCCTGTCGGGGCGATAAGGCGTCCACGTCTAAACGTGCAAGTGCAAGGTCTAACTCACTTGGCTCAGGCGGCGCTGTGACAGCCGCTGTAAAAAGAGGCAGTCCAACGGGAGTCGACGCTGCATTTACAGACTCGGATTCCAACCTTTCCAAAACGGCCCGCGCACGCTCAACGGCTGCAATTGGAAGTCCCGCAAGTTTCGCCACCTGAACCCCATAAGATCGATCCGCAGCACCGGGCCTGACATCATGTAAAAAGACAAGATCGCCGTCCCATTCCTTCGCACGTAAGCTAGCATTTTGCGCACCGTCTAGATCATCAATCAATTCCGTCAATTCATGATAATGCGTCGCAAAAAGCGCGCGAGATTTATTGACGGTCAGCAAATGCTCAACACTCGCCCATGCAATTGAAAGGCCATCAAATGTAGATGTACCCCGTCCAATTTCGTCCAAAATCACAAAGCTACGCTCTGTTGATTGATTGAGGATCGCGGCCGTTTCGATCATTTCCGTCATGAAGGTCGAGCGGCCTTTGGAGAGATCATCTGACGCGCCCACGCGCGAGAATAAGCGGTCCGCAACACCAACCCTGGCCGACGCAGCAGGCACAAATCCGCCCGCTTGCGCTAGAATAAACATCAACGCATTTTGACGAAGATACGTCGATTTACCCGCCATGTTCGGCCCCGTGATCAAGGTCAGACGCGCGGCTGATTTAGCATCAGATGACAGCGCACAATCATTTGCCGTAAAAGCTGCTGCGCCGGATTTGCGCAGCGCATCTTCGACGACAGGGTGGCGTCCCCCTTTGATATCAAAATCAGGGCCATCATTGATGAGTGGCCGCACAGCGTTGTTTTCTTCAGCCCAAATGGCCCACCCGGCTTGAACATCTAAGTGCGCCAAATGCGCGGCCATATCTCGGATGGTTTCGACATGTGTAATCACGCGGTCAACAAATCCATTGAACACGTCCAATTCCAACGCTGTAACACGTTCAGCCGCACTGGCGATTTGACTGTCCAAATCAGCAAGTTCAACAGTCGTAAAGCGGACACCCGAAACCAATGTTTGTTTATGGATGAAGGGACTTTCTGGGCCTTTGGATAACATCGCGTCCGCATATTTCGGCGTGACTTCGATAAAATAGCCAAGGACATTATTATGTTTGATTTTCAGCGTCGAAATATCCGCCAGCTTTGCATAATCAGCTTGCAGGCCTGCAATGAGGCGGCGAGAATTATCGCGCAAGGTTTTTAACTTATCAATTTCTGGCGTCCATCCCGTTGCCACAAACCCGCCATCCCGCGCCAACATAGGCACATCCGGCATTAGAGCCTTGGCAAGATCGCGCGCGAGTTTTGCAATATTCGGCGCATTAGAAAGACTAATGCCAGACAAGGCGGCATCCACATTTGCAGGCGGGGTAATGTCTGGACTTTGGGCGAAATGGGCGTTGATCGTCTCGCCCAAACGAAGTGTATCTGACAGCGTTTTCAAATCACGCGGCCCGCCACGGCCCAAGGCCAGACGTGACGCCGCGCGCGCCATGTCGCCCGCACCGCGTAAGTGCCCCCGTAAGGCGCGACGTAAAGTCTCTTGGTTTTGGAAAAACTCGACGGCATCCAAACGCGCTGTAATATCAGCGACATCTAACAAAGGTCGGTTCAGCCGCGTCGAAAGCTCACGCGCGCCCGGTCCCGTTACTGTACGGTCAATCACGGAAAGAAGCGAGCCTGCGCGCGCCCCTTTTTGCGTGCGATCAATTTCAAGGCTGGCCCGTGTCGCGGGATCAATGGCAAGAAAGCCGCTAGTCTTAGACGCTTTGGGCGCGGAAAGCTGCACAGGTGCGCCAGCTTGGGTTAGTTCTAAATAGTCCAGCAATGCCCCAGCCGCTGAAATTTCAGCTTTCGAAAAATCACCAAGGCCGTCCAGACCGCCAACTTTAAACCGTTCTGACAAACGCCGCTCGCCTGCGCGCGTGTCAAATTTCATTTCAGGCTGCGGCGTCAGGGCCGTTCCGTCAATTGATAGCGTCGCCATGAAATCCGCATCATAGTAAAGGCCTTCTGGCAAAACTAATTCACGTGGACTGAGCGCAGCCAATTGCGTGGCGACATCTTTGGCTGGGGCAGACGCCGTTCTGAACATGCCATCTGATACATCCGCCCAGGCCAATCCGTGATCTCCCGCAGGCGTTCGTGAAAGCGCGACGATGAGGTTTGATCCGCGTGCATCCAAGAGCGAGTCTTCAGTTATCGTTCCCGGCGTGACGAGGCGGACAACTTCGCGGCGGACAACGGACTTTGCCCCGCGCTTTTTGGCTTCGGCAGGACTTTCCGTTTGTTCGCAAACCGCGACGCGAAAGCCTTTTTTGATCAGGCGTTGAAGATATATTTCCGCCGAATGCACAGGCACGCCGCACATCGGAATAGGTTCACCTAAATGCTTACCGCGCTTAGTCAGGGCAATATCTAGCGCCGCCGCAGCGCGCACAGCATCATCAAAGAATAACTCGTAAAAATCACCCATGCGGTAAAACAAGACGGCTTCGGGACCAACGCCTTCTTTAATCGCCATGAACTGCGCCATCATAGGCGTCAGCTTATGCGGTTTTTCTGGCGCTGCGGTATCGAGTTTGGTGGTGGTCATGTCTCTGTTTCTGGCATGTCTATGCCGCGCGCAATGGGAGATCCAAAACGCCAGATATAAAGTAGAAGTAAGATGGCTGGAACACCAAATAAAGCCGTAATCAAGAAGAACGAAAAACTGCCAACAGCATCATAAAGAATGCCTGAAAACCCTGCGGCAATCTTGTTAAACAAAGCCCATGCCGATGTCATAAGTGCATATTGTGTTGCAGCATATTCACGGCTAGCCAGCGATGACATATACGCAATGAAACCCGTACCAACGATACCAACAGCCAAATTATCAAAGAAGATTGTTACAAGTAATTTCCAAGTCACAGCTCCTGTTTGGAGCGCCAACCAAGCGAACGCTCCATTGGTTACGATCATGATTATCGCGCCTAAAAAAAGAGCCCTCATCAAACCATATCGAACAACAACCAGACCACCAATGATCGAGCCTGCTATCATTGGCCAAGGCCCAAATGTTCCCTGGACCAACCCTACCTGCGTTTTGGTATATCCTAATTCCTCATATAACGGCTGGGTCATGACGCCCATTGTGAAATCGGACAACCTGTAAATAATTATCAGAGCAAAAACGGGTATGAGCCATTTTCCCAACCGCCGGAATAAATCCCAAAATGGTTCGATGAGATTGGCACGTAGAGAATCTGAAAGCCCAATAGCAGGACGACGTTCTGCGGACTTGGGCTCTTTTACAAAGAATATAATAACAGCCACTGCGCCCATCATACCTGCTGTCGCAAGATAGGTGATGCGCCAACTCGCAATATCTGCAAGAATTAAAGAATATCCTGCGGCCATAATCGCAAAACGATACCCTAGCTGATAGACGGCTGCGAAAGTTGCCTGCTCTTCATTTGTTCCGCTTTCAATACGCCATGCATCAACAGCGACATCTAATGTCGCGCCTGAATACGTAAGAATGAAGCACCCAAAAATGATTGGCGTAAGAGAACCTGCAATATCAGGAGATGGGTTTGCGCCTGAAATCACGATCATCCCTATGATCGTGCCAATCACAGCGACGAGCATCCATGATCGCCTCTGGCCCAGTAGCTTTGTCAGCCCTGGTATACGCGCTCGATCTACAACGGGGGACCATGCGAATTTCAACGCATAAGCCAAGCCAATCCAATAGAAAAAGCCTATTGTCGACTTATCTATCCCAACTTCCGACAGCCAGCGCGAAAGTTTAGATATAAACATCATAAATGGGAGGCCAGAACCAAAGCCCAAAGCCAACATAGCCAACATCTTAGGCTGCGCATAACTGCGAAGGGCTTCATGCCAGCTTTGACGTCTATCTATATGTTCCATCCCACAGCGTTAACCTAGACTGCGGACATACAAAAGGGCCGCGTTGCGGCCCTTTGATGATTTCTCAGTGACTTAAGACGCGTTTAGGCCGCTTGGGACATACGTTCTTTTGCTTCTGCGCTAGTCCAGTCGCGGACTTTTTCTGATAATTCCTCGGCGCTGACAGGTTTGGTCATGAAGTCATTCATACCCGAGTCGAAACAGGCGTTGCGATCATCATCAAATGCATTGGCTGTAAGTGCGATAATCGGCAGGGTTCTGCCAACATTTGGTAAGGTGCGAATTTTTCGCGTCGCCTCTAGGCCATCCATATTCGGCATCCGCATATCCATGAAGATCAGATCATAAAACGCGGTTTTCATGGCTTCGACAGCCAATTGACCATCTTCAACCGTATCAACCGTGTGGCCTTCAGCTTCTAAGAGTGTCCGCGTTAGCAATGCGTTGATGGCATTATCTTCGGCGAGCAAAATGCGGATAGGCCCGTTCGCTTCTGATACGGCTTGCGTATGTACTGGATTTTCGGCAGCCGCTTGCGGTGCAGTATTTGGCGCGATCTCAGATGCACCGACGGCTTTGGCGATAACAGCATCACGCCAGTTATTGCCCAATACAGCGGATTCATCTTCAATAGGAAGTGCGCGGCGTTCAAATTCACGTTCAGGCGCGGCTGGAGGAGTAGCCGGTATATCGGCGCTCAAAGCATAAGCGTCATCAGACGGAATATCTATATTTGGGATATCAATATTTGGAACTGGAATTTCAGGTGCAGCCATGTGCGCAGGCGGAGTCGCTGCGGGCGCTGGCTCATAAGCGGGCGCTTCATAGACATCTGTCTGCAACTCTGGGGCTGATTCTATTTGCGCAGGCGGCGCAGTCTGAGCATCAGCTGATCCAAAGACATCATTGGGCGCAGCAGCGAAAGTGTCTGCCTGCTGAGCAAGTGGGGCTTGCGCCGCATATTGTGTTTCATACTGTGTCTCAGGCACCAGCGTCTCGCCCGGAGTTGGGTCGGGAGCCTGTGTGAAAACAGTAACATTTCGGGCCAAAGCAAACGCATTACCGTCGGCTAGAGTTTGCTCCATCCAATCATAAACCTGTTCTGACCCATCGCCTGCAGGCAGGCGTGTTTCAAATCTGTAGGGCGCTACGCCCTGAGCCGTTACAGCCTGAGGTGCGGGCCAACCGCCAACAGCGTTTCCGCGCCAATCTTCAACACGCCCACCGTAGAGTGCCAGGAAAGCGGCATTTACGAAAAGAACGCGCCCTTGGGCATCACGCTTGATGGCAGGATCAGGCCAAGGCCAAAATTGTGCGGCAAAGATGTCGTCTGGTGACATAGGTCAATCCCCGATTTTACCCGTCTTCACATGAGCTACGACGATTTCGCGGCGCAAATATGGTTAAGGCGTCCTCATCCTTCTGCACCCTCAATCTGAAAAAACGGTTACCGAAGTAAGGTAAATCAGGCTTTCTCACAGTATTTTCGCAATACCTTGTTAAGGTTTAGGCCGTTTATTCGCGAATTATCACGAATAGAACGGATTACATGATGTTCGACCCGTCAGATTTGGTGTCGTTTGCGTGCTGACAAGACCTGTTCGCGCGCGGCGGTGCGACAAGGCCTCTGCGATATGCAGGCGATGAACACCCTCTGAGCCTGATAAATCAGCCAGAGTTCGGGCCACCCGTAATACGCGGTGATAGCCCCGCGCGGTTAGACCCAAGGTTTCTGCAGCTTTGACTAATAGTTTGCGTCCATCAACATCTGGTTCCGACACACGTTCCAAAACATTTTGACTGAGCGCCGCATTCACCACGCCCTCATTTCGGTCCATTTGTCGGGTTCGGGCAACGGCAATACGGGCTGCGATTTCCGCCGTACCTTCGGAGGCGGGCGGAAGCGCCAAATCTGCTGGCGTAACAGCGGGGACATCAATTTGAATATCAATACGGTCCATGAAAGGTCCCGACACGCGGGCTTGGTAATCAGCCGCGCAACGCACACCCCGTCGACAGGCATTCCCATCCGCACCGCCCGTCCCGCAACGGCAAGGGTTCATCGCAGCAATCAATTGGAATCGCGCAGGATAAGATACATGTGCATTCGCGCGGGCCACAGAAATTTCGCCTGTTTCCAGCGGCTGCCGAAGACTATCCAATACTTGCGGGGTAAATTCTGGAAGCTCATCTAAGAATAAGACGCCCCGATGGGCCAATGATGCTTCGCCGGGTTTCGCTTTTGATCCGCCGCCGACCATTGCTGCCATAGACGCAGAATGGTGCGGAGATCTAAATGGACGCGCGCGGGACAATTCACCTTTACTCAGCAAGCCCGCCACGGAATGCACCATTGATACGTCCAGCAACTCATTCGCTTCAAGCGGAGGCAGTAACCCGGGTAACCGCGCGGCCAACATAGATTTACCTGAACCAGGCGGTCCAACCATCAATAAATTATGTCCTCCAGCTGCCGCCACTTCTAAGGCGCGTTTTGCCGTCTCCTGTCCACGCACATCTCGCATATCCAGCGAGCTTTTAACGTCTCGCATCTGACCTGCTTCGGGGCGCGCAAGGACTTGTGTACCTTTAAAATGATTGATCAATTGCACTAGAGTTTGCGGCGCGAGCAGAGGAAGGTCCCCTGCCCACGCCGCCTCTGCCCCATTGGGCTCGGGACAAATCAATCCAAGATTATGGCTACTGGCCATAACGGCTGCGGGTAGCGCACCCGGAACGGCACAAATCGTGCCGTCTAAGGATAATTCACCTATAGCAGCAAAGCCTTCAACCGCATCCGTAGGAATGGCTCCAATTGCGGCCAATAACCCTATTGCAATTGGAAGATCGTAATGCGCGCCTTCTTTGGGTAAATCCGCAGGAGCAAGGTTAATCGTGATGCGTTTACCGGGCAGATGTAAGCCCAAAGCGACGAAAGCTGCACGTACACGGTCGCGGGCTTCTGAAACAGATTTATCAGCCAAGCCAACAACATTAAAAATCTGCTTACCGCTGGAAACGACTTGTACCTGCACATCCACACGCCGCGCTTCGGTACCTTGAAAAGCTACAGTGGTAAGTCTGGCGACCATGTGGGCCTCGGCAAAGAAAATGATAGTAATTGCCGTAATGCAATCAGAACACGCAGAACAAATCAAGAACTTTATCTCAAAAAGACGAATAAATACTATTTTAGCTAGAATTATAAACTAAATTACTTGCCCGTTCCGTTGAAAAACGTCACCTTTTCTTAACCACAACTAAATGTGGGGTTTTAAATACAATGGGGAATATCATGGATCCAGTCACATTAATCATAGGACTACTCAGCGGTGCCGGCGGCGGTATTGGCGCAGGTAAACTCATGAACTCAAACATGGGAACTTTAGGTCGTGCTGTAACTGGTATCGTTGGCGGCGGCGGCTTGGCCGCACTCGCACCAATGATCCCAGGACTTGAAGGTGTTTTTGCTGACCCGACAGCTGGCGCAAGTTTAGACCCAATGAGCATCATTAGCGGTGTTGTTTCTGGCGGTGTCGGCGGCGGCATCCTGACGGCCATCTTGGGCAAAGTCATGGGTAATAAAGGCTAAGCCAACTTCCAACGACTAAAGAAAAGCGTCGATAAGTGGGAGGTGTTCGGCGCTTTTTTGTATTTACTCAAAGGCTTCTTTCGTTTGTTCGAGAGACAGCTTCGCCTTTTGCTTAAATCGGTGACGCCCAATCCATTGAATCATCGCTAGGATAGGTAAGAAAATCGTGAACCCAATGACAGCAAATATAAGTCCATCAGTATAATGGAATTCACTGTAACTTTGCGAGTTTGTGGTCGCCAATACTCCAAGCATGATCAACGTAAAAAACAGAAGGCCGCCTGCTAAAAAAACGCTTTCACCGGATGTGCCTTCCACTTCAGCACAACAAAACTAGGAATTACAAGTACACAAGAAAGTAAGACAAGAAATGGTAACAAAGAAAATAGGGTTACCATCTAATTCGCCAATCCCACGCATCGCACAGCCCGAAAACCCTTTACCCCAGCGGGAAAAATCAGGGGTTTTTTACTCGTACGTAAGGGATCACGCATGTGATAACCACGCGCATCATGGCGCACGATCATCGCCCAGTGTGAGCGGCCATTGGGGAGGTAAAATTGCACCATCGGATAATCCCCAGATCGTAGGCATTTATCAATCGTAGGTGCGTCGACTTTGTCGTAGAATGTTGCGACGGCGCGTCCTTCAGTGACGCGGCGAATACCATCCCAAATCAGCCAACCATTTTTCGTGTAACTTTTTGTCTGGGTCAGGCGCTGATTCAAATCTTTTGGATTTGTCTGAAAGCCCAAGTTTGTCAGGGCCATAGCGGTTGCCGTTACGAGGCAACCATCACTGCCCATCGTATCGCGCGTTGGGCCAAGGCGGTCAGATTTCCATCGCGGGTCAAGTTGAGAATAAGCGGCAGCATCTCTGAGGACAATCCCGC
This sequence comes from uncultured Caulobacterales bacterium, assembly GCA_938003545.1. Classification (GTDB taxonomy): domain Bacteria; phylum Pseudomonadota; class Alphaproteobacteria; order Caulobacterales; family Maricaulaceae; genus Litorimonas. Next base: position 6,900 of record CALKXY010000013.1, on the reverse strand, counting down.
CCCCGGACACCGTAGGCGCGCTGTCTTTTTTGGTATCAACGCGCGGCGCAGAACCACAGGCCGAAAGCCCGCCCGAGATCAGCAGTAATGCTATAGATATGAAACCAACCCGGATCATGATGAACAGGTCGTAAAGGCAAAGTCTTGGCAGGCCGTTAAGGCGGGGCCTGCCACGACATTATATTGCAGTTATATTTAAGGTAGGTCGTTAGCCTTCTTTATCCAACACGCTACCGCTTTGCAGTTGGATATAATTTTGAATGCCCATTTGTTTGATCAAGTCGAATTGCGTTTCAAGGTAATCAACATGTTCTTCTTCTTCGGTCAGAATTCTTTGCAAGATATCACGCGTGCCGTAGTCACGAACTTTCTCGCAATGCTCCACGGCATCTCGGTACATAGGAATGGCATGGTCTTCGAGTTTCATATCACATTGCAGGATTTCTTCGACCGTTTCACCAATGAAGAGTTTGCCGAGGTCTTGTAGGTTCGGGAGACCTCCGAGAAATAAGATGCGTTCGATGATTTCGTCGGCATGGTTCATTTCCTCGATGGATTCCTCATATTCCTTTTTCGCCAGCTTTGTGACGCCCCAATCCTTGAGCATGCGGGAGTGGAGGAAATATTGATTGATCGCTGTAAGTTCAGCTTTCAAAGCTGTGTTAAGCCATTCGATGGTTTTTGGGTCGCCGCGCATGATGTTGCCTCATTGGGGTGTGGGGTATTTAGGCTACAGTCGGGAGGAACAGCAATTTCGTCAATAGCTATCTGTGCACGTGAAAATCATTCGCGGCGATATCTTAGCAGATGCGTTTTAATTGCAATGATTAGACGATTGCGCGACTTATTCGGCAGCCTGCAACATTGGGTTTGTCATCCGCCAGCTTTGGAGGCGGGCATTGATATCTTCTTTGCACTGACCACAATTGAATCGCGTCCCACAGGCCTTTTGCACACAAGCAGCCGTTTCAGCCCCTTTGGCTGCGGCGGCATCGACCTTGGTCGTATTAATATTGTTACAGATACAATGGATCATGCACCCTAGATAGTGCGGTTGCGAATGAGTGTCAATAACTTTGCAAGTCACTCGCAAGAACAATTACAGTTGCTGTTGGAGAACACGTTACTTTGGCGTTATCCGCAAAAGCTCGCCTTTTTCTGCATGCTCGATCAAAACCAGAAGCGCGCCATCCGTATCAATTCGTATATCTCGAATGCGCCCATTTAAGTCAGAGAGTAAATCAACCTCTCCCACACTCTTCCCATTTTCTAAGTCAATGCGGCGTAAATCGCGGCTTGCCAATCCACCAATCAACGCATCCCCGTTCCACTCTGGGAACATGTCACCGCGATAAATCACGAGACCTGATGGCGCGATAGACGGAACCCAGCTGTGGACGGGGTCAACCATACCTTCATAGGATTCAAACGGAGTAATTCGCGCCCCTTGGTAATCGCGGCCTTTCGTGGCGAGTGGCCAACCATAATTTGCACCTGGTGTAATACGGTTCAATTCGTCCCCGCCGCGCGGACCATGTTCATGTTCCCACAAGATGCCTGTTTCGGGATCAACGGCTAGGCCCTGAACATTCCGATGACCCATAGAATAGGTCTGCGGTTTGAATGCGCGCCCGTCTTTTTCTTGCCCAATGAAAGGGTTGTCGGACGGCACACCGCCATCACGAGTCAAACGCACGAGCTTACCTAAATGCGTGTCAGCTTTCTGAGCATCCTCGCGGTAAGAAAACCCGTCTCCGAGAGATAAAACCAAAGTCCCATCGGGTAGAAAAACAATCTTCCCGCCGAAATGCGACGCGGCTGATTTCGGCGGGCTTGCGCGGAAGATAACGGTGGGATTGACGAGATCAGACGGTGATTTTGTTTCTTCAGGCAATGTTGCGCGGACAAGCGCCGTTCCATTGGCATCAGATGTTCCATACGCATAGCTGTAGTAGATTTCACGCGATGTTTTGAAATCTGGAGCAACGACCACATCCAACAATCCGCCTTGGCCTTCGTTGAATATATCCGTGGGCAGATTTTTCAGGGTTTGTCGTCCCCATGATTTATAATGATATAATTTGCCCGCTTTTTCAGTAATGAAATATGTTCCATCTGGTGCAACGGCAACAGACCAAGGATTTATGAGGCCTGAACCAATGAGTTTGATGTCAAACTCTGACGAGAGGCGTTGCGTCAATTCAGGGGCGGGCTGCGGTTCTTGGCAAGCCGTCATCAGAATGCCTGTCAACAACAGGGTCGACATCCATTTTTTTGTTCGCATCATAAGCTCCCACTTGACCTGTTGTTAGTCTTCGCCCTAGCCATAGTCATATGAGAGCATTTTTCAAACGCGCTACAGCTTGGATTTTAGCGGTATTAACAACCGTTATACTTGGCGTCAGCTTGCAAACGCAAAATGTTATTGCCCGGCTGAGTAATATTGGCGCGGATGTTGGAATAGCCGAACGCCTCTCTATGACGCTTTATGACCTGCGATACCTCGGTACACTTTATGCGTTATTTGTCGGGGTCGCCCTTTTGATCGCCTTCTCAGTTGGCGCATTTGTCTTTCGTCTCGCAAAATTTGGACGTCCCATCATTTATATAACCGCAGGTGCTGTCGCAGTCCTCATAATGCTATTTTCAATGAAACAGGCTTTCTTCGACATTCACATGATCGCAGGTGCGCGGGACGGATCAGGTATTGGGTTACAAATGCTGGCAGGGGCAATCGGCGGCTATGTCTTCTCGCGGGTAAGCCCTAAAACGTAACACTCAAAGAAAAAGGCCTCTGAGATAAACTCAAAGGCCTTAAATCGCTTAAAGCCAGAAATAGCTGGCGGTTTCAGCACTTCGTTATAATCAATCCCGCGGACTCATTATGATCGCTACGTGTTCATTGAATCGAAGAAATCACTGTTCGTTTTGTTATCTTTCAATTTCGACAGCAAAAATTCAATCGCGTCCATTGTACCCATCGGGTTGAGGATACGGCGTAGAACGTAAGTTTTTTGTAGAACATCGGCAGGCACTAAGAGTTCTTCTTTGCGTGTACCAGATTTTGTGACGTCAATTGCTGGGAAAATCCGCTTATCTGCGACCTTGCGATCAAGGACAATTTCCGAGTTACCCGTACCTTTGAATTCCTCAAAGATAACCTCGTCCATACGTGATCCCGTATCGATCAAGGCCGTCGCAATAATCGTCAATGAACCACCATCTTCGATATTCCGCGCGGCACCAAAGAAGCGTTTTGGACGTTGCAGCGCATTCGCATCAACACCGCCGGTCAAAACTTTACCAGAGGATGGAACCACTGTGTTATAAGCACGACCAAGGCGCGTAATCGAGTCGAGCAAGATGACAACGTCTTTGCCGTTTTCTGTCAAACGTTTCGCTTTTTGGATCACCATTTCGGCAACCTGTACGTGGCGCGTTGCAGGTTCATCAAAGGTCGAAGACACAACTTCGCCTTTTACGCTGCGCTGCATGTCTGTCACTTCTTCGGGACGTTCATCAATCAGCAGAACGAGAACGTAACACTCTGGGTGATTTTTCTCGATGGAATGCGCGATGTTCTGCAACAGAACCGTTTTACCTGTTCGCGGCGGCGCAACGATAAGGGCACGTTGGCCTTTACCAATTGGCGCAACAATATCGATCACGCGGCCAGAGTTATCTTTTCGAGACGGGTCTTCGATTTCCATCTGCATACGCTCATCTGGATAGAGCGGCGTTAAGTTATCAAAGTGGACTTTATTCTGTGCCTGCTCTGGCGTGGAGAAGTTGATTGAGGTCACTTCGGAGAGTTCGAAATACCGCTCATTGTCTTTAGGTGAACGAATTTGACCAGAAACTGTGTCGCCTGTCCGCAAACCTGATTTACGGATTAACTTCGGATCAACATAAATATCATCGGGACCCGGCAAATAATTTGCATCGGGCGCACGCAAAAACCCAAATCCATCTTGGAGAACTTCGAGAACACCAGATCCATCCGTACGCACATCATCTTCGGCAAGGTCTTTGAGGATACCAAAGAAGATATCTTGCTTACGCATGGACGCCGCATTTTCGATGCCCACGTCTTCAGCAAAACGGATCAATTCTTTAGGTTTCAGTTTTTTGAGATCATCAAGCGAGATAGCTGTCATCTCGTCCAAGTCTTGGTTTAATAGGTCAGTCATGTGTGTGTCTTTAATCTTAGGGGAGTGAAGGCTATCCGATTGAACGCCATTTGCGGTCAAAATCTCAATTATATGAGTCTCGTAATGTAAGTTTCGGAAAAGCTACAGACCAGGACGGCCCGCGTTTATGCGCATCTTATGTGCGAAACAGGCGCGATCGTCAAGACGGTAGGTTTAGGGCTGAATCTATAACGCTCAAACGGCCCTATGTTAAATTAGAACGGTTTTACAATTGCGAGAATAACAATGGCAATCGTGGCAAAGGCTGGAACTTCATTAATGCGGCGGAAAAATTTCTCTGACCGTGGGCGTCCGCCGTTTAAGAACTCTTTGCGCGTTTTCGCTAGAAATCCATGATAGCCAATAAGAGTAAAAGCAATCGCAACTTTAACCCAAAGCCAAAGCGGCACACCACCTGCCACCGCATTATAGCCAATCAGTACAAGACCTAGAATAAACGCCGTGATCATGGCCGGGTTCATGATGGTCCGCAGAAGTTTTACCTCTGCCTCTTCCATCTTCGCCTCTAATTCACCCCCGACTTTGGCAACGCTGTGATACACAAACAAGCGCGGGAGATAGAGTAAGCCTGCCATCCAGAAGATAACGGCGATAAGGTGAAAGGCTTTGAGCCAAGGGTAGAGTATGTCGAACATAAAGTTCTCTTATCAGAAATCACTGTATCAGCTAGGCTCAAAAGCCTCGTATTATTCTAAACGTAATTCGGCTCTTTGCCGCGAATGTGATCGACTACGGCTTGGACATTCTCAATCTTTACATCAGGCGTGACGCCGTGGCCTAGGTTGAAAATATGCGGTCCACCTGCGGCATCACGCAAAACAGCTTCGACAGATCGATAGAGTGTTGTTCCGCCAATCCGTAATGCGAGTGGATCGAGGTTCCCTTGTAGCGGCATGCCTTCAGGTAGGGTCGCACGGTAATCATCCAATGGCATTTGTGTGCCCGCGGCGATGCCTGTGATGCCCGTTTCATGCGCATAACGAATGGCGTTTAATCCTGCGCCGCGCGGGAAACCCATAATCGGAACCGTAATACCTGCCGCCCGCACACGGGTGATAATATCACGGGTTGGATGAATCACGAGACGATCAAAAAGGTCAGGCGCAAGACCTTCAGCCCAGCTTTCAAAAATCTTGAGAACATTTGCGCCCGCATTGGCCTGTCCAATCAAATACTCTGCTGTGCTTTCAACTAATGCCGCAAGCAGATCAGACATGGCTTCGGGGTTTTCATAGGCAAAACGTTTCGCAATCTCTTTTGTCGGGCTACCTTTCCCTTCGATCATATAGGTTGCCACGGTCCAAGGGCCCCCTGCAAAGCCGATGAGGGCTTTGTCTTTATCAAGACCAGCGCGCACGCGCTCTACTGTTTGATAAATAGAGCTAATCCGATCAGCAGCTCCGCTGACGGTGAGTTTTGATATGCCATCGACATCTATAGGTTCCAACACAGGGCCTGTGCCTTTGATAAAATCAACCTTGCGTCCCAAACCAATCGGGATGAGCAGGATATCTGCAAAGAGAATAGCGGCATCCATATCGTAACGTCGAATAGGTTGGAGTGTGACTTCTGCGGCTTTGTCGGGGGTAAAGCAGAAGTCGATGAAATTCTTACACGTCGACCTGATTTCCAAATATTCAGGTAGATGTCGTCCAGCTTGGCGCATCATCCAAATAGGCGGTGTTTCAGTTTGCTGGCCATTTAGCACATCGAGCAGTTTCATAGGTCCGTCTTATATCTAGAGAGCTAAGCCGCCTGGAAATTAAGGTATCGCTAAGCCTGATTACAAGCCGTCTCTTAGGGTTTCCCCCACACATATCCAAGCCTTCTAATCTTCTCTTTAAAAAGATTCTTAAAGGAGAAGTGGATGTAGAGCCTGTGAGGATGTGGGCGGATTCACCTTTTGTTAGGGGAAATTAATATGCACGCCCTGAATCTGGATTGGATTTTCTTCCTATTGTGGAGAACGAGACCTCTGAGCTGATTGGATAAGTGTATTTTCCGAGGATTTATGAGGATTTCGCGCTGGGGATATATGCTGGGATAAAATTTGGCATAAGTTTCATCCACATTATTCACAATATTAACGGTTTTGGCGCTCGGGTGTGGATGTGGGCTGTGGGTTACTGAAATTCATGCCCGTTATGGTGTGGAGAAAGCGCTGAAACGGCTTTGCCTGTGGACAGGACGGGGCAAACGCGCGAAACGAGGCATTCAATGTAATGTCCGTTTTTGCTGCGCCTGCCAAAGTTGAGGAAAGCCCCATATGACCACGCGCAATCCCAATATGGCGATGTATTTTCATGTCCATCTGGTCTCTGACTCCACGGGTGAGACCTTGGTTGCCATGATGAAAGCCTCAACGGCGCAATTTCGGTCGGCCACGGCGTTGGAACATCTGCACGCATTGGTGCGCTCCGAAGATCAAATGGACCAATGTCTGCAAACCATCGAGGCTAAGCCAGGTGTGGTGCTTTATACGCTGGTCAATCCTGAACGCCGCGCCCGATTGGAAGCCTTTTGTCGCGCCCGTAATATCCCGACGGTCTCGATCTTGGATCCAACTCTCTCTGTCTTAGGACGGTATTTGGGGTCGGCCATGACGGATGAGGTCGGGGCGCAGCGGACTTTGGATGATGCCTATTATTCGCGCATCGATGCGCTGGATTACGCCATGGCGCAGATTGGC
>CALKXY010000012.1 GCA_938003545.1 uncultured Caulobacterales bacterium | reverse complement strand
TACACAGGTTCTTTCGGACACGGGACAGGTAGGAGCTCACCTTCTGGTACCGAGAGACGGTGGGGTTGAGCGGTTTGGTGTGAGAGCCAGACGTGTGCCGGACCTTTTGCGGTGAGTGTTGACTGCCTGATCTTGAACCGGGTTCTCGAAAATCTTTGGATTTCCGAGTGACTGTCGGAAGGTTTGACTGCAGGACCCCCAACCGTCGCAACAAAAACCATTGCCGCAGGGTTTACTGTACGTCTGACAAACGAACAGTTTCAGTCTCGCGTAAAACAAACTTTCTACTTCGGTACTCCGTCGCGAGTGCTGACCCTGCGGGCCGTCCCGCCTAAATACTCATTTGGTCGTCACCCCAGAAACGGGCGCGTGGCTGCGGACATATTCGCATGGCATTTTGAGAGGTCTTGTCAGGGCGTGTTCAGGGTTGATCTGATATCACCCCTACATATTCCCCTCTACTCTGTTATCACAGGTGCATATGTCCGAACCGTTTCACATTATTCCCGCTACGTCTGATGCGCCGCTCTTTCTATTTGGGGATCATGCCTCGCGCCATATTCCAGACCGTTATGCGGATTTGGGTCTCAGCGGTGAAGATCTGACCCGTCATATTGCATGGGATATTGGCACGGAAGATGTCATTCGCGGAGTGTGCAAACGGTTCAAATGTGGTGGCATTGTCGCTGGATTTTCGCGCCTGTTGATCGACCCGAACCGCAATACGCGCATGGAGAGCCTGATCCCAAAAGAGTCTGATGGAACATATATTCCGGGTAATCAGGATGTGGATGCTGCGGCGCGCCAAGACCGCATCGATACGCTTTACAAACCTTATCATAAGGCTTTGTCCGAACATTTGAGCGCGCAAGATGGTCCGTTCACGGTTTCGGTGCATTCTTTCACCCCAAAGCCGCATTTGGGCGAGCGCCGCCGCCTTGATTTGGGCTTGTTAGTTAAACATGACGAGGCCAGTGCAGAGCGGTTTAAATTTTTAATCAATCGCCTGGCACCTGAATATTCCGTCGGGATAAATGAACCTTATTCCGCAATGGACCTTAACTACACGGTTGATAAGCATATTGCTCCACGCGCCTTGCCACATCTTGCAATTGAGATACGGCAGGACCACATCGACACCGCAGCTGGTGTTGCCCGCTTAGTGAAACTACTGGGCGATGCCCTAAAAGAGATGATGGATTAGATATGAGCCAGATGGATTTGAGCCTGTGTGAGACCCGCAAAAATTACGTCAATGGGGCGCAAATGTTCGCCGACATTCCCGCTGGGATGGAACAAATTCAGCTTGGTTTTGGATGTTTTTGGGGCGCGGAACGCATCATGTGGAAACTCGATGGCGTGCATGTTACGAGTGTTGGGTATTCAGGCGGCCATACGCCCAAGCCAGATTATAAGTTAGTCTGCACGGGAACAACGGGCCATGCCGAAATGTGCCATGTGGTTTTCGATCCGTCCGTCATTAGCTTTGAAGAAATTCTAAAGGTTTTCTTCGAACATCATGACCCGACACAGGGTGACCGCCAAGGTAATGATGTTGGGCCGCAATATCGGAGTGCAATTTTTACATATTCCGACGCCCAGATGACGCAAACCAAAAAAGCTATGGCGAGATATGCCGAAGCCTATGGGCGTCCGTTGACAACAGAACTTCGTGCCGCGCCCGATGTTTATCACGCGGCGGAGGATTATCATCAGCAGTATCTCGCCAAAAACCCGCAAGGCTATTGCATGCATGGCCCAACGGGCATTTTCTGTGCGCTGCCCGAAACGGTTGTCCCCGCGGAATAGCGGGGCAGCTTTGTTTGAACATTCGATAAGATGAGAAAAAATCCGCTTCTCGGTGTTTTTGCTGTTCTTGGCGCTTGGCCAAATTGGGAGTCCTATTTCGATTTATCTCGAAAAGGGGCGAAAATATCATATATAGCTCTGGTTGCGACTCTCGTGCCACTTTGGATGGTTGTTTACGCTGTGCAGACGGAACGCGCGCAGCTGGCAGGAACAGATTTGAGCCTTCCGGGCCTCGCCCCTTTTGTCTTAAGTGTTGGGCTCTGGCTGTTTTCATTTCCTGCATTGGCCTATTTAATTGGAATGATATTTGAAAAAATGGACCGCGTGCGGCCTTGGGTGATCACCCGAAATTGGACCGTGTTCGCATTGGCGGGTCTCGCGGGCATAATGTTCGGCTTGGTCAGTTTGGGTGTCTTGCCGTTTATGGCTGCGAATGGAGTCACCTTCGCGGCCTATATTGGCTTACTTGTCGCGGATATTCGATTAGCGCAAAAAGTGGCAGAGTTCAGTTGGGGGGCAGCGGCTTTGATTGGGTGCGTGATTGTCGCTGTCGGGACAACATTCGTGCAATTGGCGATTGGTGCGTAAAATTATTTAATAAATGACGCGCACTAAATAGAGGCCGTCCGGCGGAGCAACAGGTCCGCATTCAGTCCTCTTTTTCGCATCAAGGGCCGCTTTCATATCTTCGGTGTCCCATTTACCCAGTCCGACTTCGACGAGGCTGCCCGTAAAACTGCGGACCTGTTTATGAAGGAAAGATCGCGCGCGATAATGGAGGTGAATTTCTGTGCCTGCGCGTAAAACCGTGATTTCGTCCAGCGTCTTGATGGGGCTCTTGGCTTGGCACTGTCCATCGCGGAATGTTGTGAAATCATGCTGCCCGATTAAAACTTGCGCGGCTTCATGCATCGCATCGGCATCTAATTTCACAGGGACACGCCAAACACGGCCTCGATCCAACGCCAGACGTGCACGGCGGTCGATGATGCGGTAAAGATATTGACGTTCTATCGCATCAAATCGCGCATGAAATTCATCATCAACCGCTTCGGCGGCCAAGACTGAAATCGGATGTGCCTTGAGGTGAAAGTTTAGCGCGTCGCGAACTTGATCCGCCCGCAAGGGTTTGACGAAATCTACATGGGCGATCTGGGCGAGGCCATGAACGCCGCTATCCGTACGGCCCGAGCCATAAACGGTGACGGGCGATCCGTTCAAACGTAGGGCTGCGGTTTCCATCGCGCCTTGGACTGTCTCTGCATGGTCTTGTCGTTGCCAGCCCTGAAACGGTCCACCGTCATATTCAATCGTCAGTTTGAAACGCGCCATCTAAACAAAGCCAATAATGCCGTTATGCACATATCCATGTATGAAATCAGTGCCTGACATTGGGGCTTTTCCTGCAGGCTGAACGCGGAGAAGTCGCAGAAACCTCTCACCTGCGCTGTCGCAGCAGACATCCATATGACCGTCATGCTCAAAAATATGCCCAGCGTGATAGTCGCCGGGTTTGTTTCCGCGATCCGTCACGCGTTCGCTCAAGAGAACCTTCACGCGCGTTTCGTCATAAATAGTCCATGCGCCAGGGAAGGGCGATAATCCGCGAATATGGCAGTCTAAATCTGCTGGGGGTTGAGACCAATCGATACGGGCCTCTGCCTTGTCAATTTTATGGGCATAGGTCGCCTCGCCGGATTGCGGTGTTGGCGCGAGAGCTTCGCGCTCTACGGCTCCTAATGCGCGGGGCCACATTTGCGCACCGAGCTGGGACAGACGTTGAGACAATGTGGCGGCTGTATCTGTTGCTTGAATATTCGTGGTTTCGGATAGCAAAATATCGCCTGTATCTAGACCTTTGGCCATCTGCATGATCTGTACACCAGTCTGCGCATCACCGGCCATAATCGCGCGCTGCACTGGCGCAGCCCCGCGCCATCGCGGCAGTAATGAGCCATGCAGGTTCAAACACCCATATGCCGGCGCATCTAGCGCCCGTTGCGGTAGGATTTGGCCATAGGCCACAACACAGGCCACATCGGCGTTCAACGCTGCCAAGCCGTCAATCACTTTGGATTTTCGGAAACTCTCGGGGGTTTCAACGGGAATGCCCATGATGTCTGCGAATTGGTGGACGGGCGATTTCGTCAGGTGCTTTCCGCGACCAGCGCGGCGCGGCGGCTGCGTATAGACGCGCACGACATTATGGCCTGAGGCCACAATTTCGGCGAGAGACGGCACGGCAAAGTCCGGCGTGCCCATGAAAACAATGTTCATAAATTATCCAGCAGCTCGGAGCTTCTCGCTCTTGATCACTTTCTTGACTGCACGTTCGCGTTTGAGACGGGAGAGATAGTCGATGAAAACAACACCCTTCAAGTGATCCATTTCATGTTGAATACAGACGGCATAGAGGCCTTCGGCCCATTCCGTCACACGCTTACCGTTATAATCGAGATAGGTGATCTGCACGCGTTCTGACCGGTCAATATCGTCATAGACGTCAGGTACGGAAAGACAGCCTTCTTGATAAGGCTGCATTTCTTCAACAGTTTCCAGAATTTCTGGATTTACGAAATATTTGGGAAGCGGATCTTCGCCGTCGCGCGCGAGGTCCATGACGATGACATTAAGGGGCTCACCAATTTGTATGGCGGCTAAACCAATACCAGGCGCGGCATACATCGTCTCCAGCATATCATCCATGAGGGTCCGTGTCGCATCCGTGACCTCTGCAACAGGTTGTGAGACCTCTTTCAGGATAGGGTTGGGAACTGTTAATATGGGCCGTATCGTCATGGAGATCAGATAGGGGCGGGCAGCGAGAGGGTCAAGACGCCCGTCCAGCGTAACGGTCAGCTAGTGATTGAAAACTGGACGTCCAAAGCTGTCCATTTCCGTATTACAGCGTTCACAGGTCCAGCCGCCGCTAAAAAATTGACGTAGGCTACGTGGCATGCGGAATTTCGGTTGGCGTGCATTGCAACGTGGGCAATTCACGGCGTTCGCATTAATCGCGATGGCAGGTTTGGTGCGGTCTGTCATATACAATATGTGGGTAAGATAAGACGCAGGGTCAAGGTGCGAGATGCCGCAGTTCAGACCCATTCATCTTGTCGTTAAGTATGCGTTTTTAACCAGCCTGCTAGGTCATCTGAAATGTAATCGACGAAGTCGGCTTTTATATCTGCGCTTGCGGGGCGAGCGGCTGCGGGTTCGTGGCTCCAATCCGCGTCTGAGACGAGGAGGACCGTCCGCATGCCGAGCTGTTTCGGAACTTCGAGATTACGTAAATTGTCTTCGAAGAAGATCGCTTTTTTGGGATCAATTTCGTCAAATACGTCCAGAAAAGCATCATAGGCATGGGCCTTAGGTTTCGGGATATATCCTGTGTCTTCTACACCAAAATGTCCGTCGAAAAGGTCGAATACCTCCAGATGTGTTGCCACATTCCGCGCGTGACCTTTGGACCCATTGGTAAAGATATATTTCTTCCCAGGTAGGGCAGAAATCGCCGTGCGTAGAGCAAGGTTTGGCTTTAAGAAACCTAGATCAACGTCATGGACGTAATCAAGGAACGCGGTTGGATCCATGCCGTGAACCGCCATCATGCCCGACAGGGTCGTGCCATATTCTGCCAGATATGATTTTTGTAAATGCAGCGCAGCTTCGGGTTCAAGCGAGAGATAGCGTGATACAAATTGGTTCATTTTCACGACGATTTGGTTGAAGAACTCGACGTCCGCTGGATAGAGCGTATTATCGAGATCAAAGATCCAGCTATCGATATGGGAGAGATCAGGAGACATGCGATTGCTCTAACCAGATTGATCAGCGACGCAAGCCATCTCCACTGCCATCGGCGAAATCCGCGTCGGTTAGACGTAAAACTTGACCATCCGCCTCGGTTGGGACAGGGCGAAAGGCAACGGGCACATAGCCTTGTTCGAGGCAATTTTCTTGCCCAAGGGCTGAGAACCGCGACTCTGCGATGCAGAACTGTGTCGGCGTGACAGCTTCGGATCGTAATCGTCGATCGGGGGCTTGCGTGCCGTCTTCACTCGTGGCTTCTTGAAGCGCAAAGACATGCGCCTGTGTTCCAATTAATGTGCGGTCAAAGGGTTTGACGCAATTTCCTGGGTCTACAGGCCACCAGCCACGGGATGTCCAATTGCCATCGTTTTGAATGGCAATTGCGCCAAAAATGCGCGCGGTTCCGTCATTACAAATGTCTAGACCGACAGTCTCTCGTGCTTTTTCTGCTGCTGGTATGAGTGCACTAATAAGGTCTTGATGGCTCGCCGTTTTGTCCAGCGTGAGATCGGCTTTAGCTTCGCTTATTGTGCGCAGGGTGCGGCGTCCCGATAGGCCATCGACACGCGTGATTTTATATCCCGCATCTTGGAGCAAGCGTTGCAATCCTGCCGTTTCCGCATTTACGCCAAAATCTTCAGGCTCGATAAAGGCAGTTCGAAGTTCAGTTGGATCAACGGCGAAATAATTCCGTGTGTCCATATTTTTCAATTGGCAATTATCTGTCGCATCAGATGTGAAATCTGTATCTTTGGCGCAGAGCTTAAGTGCGCCTTTCCATTCACGCACGCCGCCGCGATGCACAGGTAAGCTTTCGGCATAGAGAAAACGTGGACTGTCTTTAGGCGTAACGATGAGAGTGCAAGCACCAGGTTGGATACTGGACCAGCCAACCGTTTGCAGCCTGTCATCACGAATATAGGCCGAGGCGAACTTCAGAACATAGCTTGTCTCGTTGCAGACATCCCAATTATGACTTGTGCCGGCATCAGAGACGACGGCTTCAGTCTGGGCCGACACGCTTGCGGCGAGGCCTAAGCTAGCCATGAGACAAATAAGAGTGAGGCCGAGCGTGCGCATTAACGGATTAAGGTTCCTGCGCCCATGTCGGTGAAGAGCTCAACCAATAACCCATGCGCACGGCGTCCATCCAGTATAACGACGGCCTCGACACCTTGTTCTACTGCGTCAATGGCGGTTGTGAGTTTTGGGATCATGCCGCCCTTGGCTGTGCCGTCAGAAACAAGGGTGCGGGCTTCGTCTCGGCTCAGGTCCGTTAAAAGGTTGCCGTCATTATCCATCACGCCTTCAATATCGGTTAGCAGCATGAGGCGGCTAGCTCCGAGGGCAGAAGCGATGACCCCAGCCGCCGTATCGGCATTAATATTATAGCCATGGCCTTCATCATCGGCGCTAATCGGTGAAATTACAGGGATAAAACCTGCGTCTTTATCCGCGAGTGTTTCGAGCAGGCTTACGTCTGTTGCGACAGGTTCTCCTGTAAAGCCCAAGTCAGGGTTAACAGCTCGCGCCGTGATGAGGCCGGCGTCGCGACCTGAAATACCTACGGCTTTGCCGCCCGCGACGTTGATCGCACTAACAATAGATTTGTTGATCGCGCCAGACAGGACCATTTCCGCGACGCCCACGGTTTCCATATCCGAGACACGCAAACCATCTTTGAACTCTGTCTTGATTTGTAGACGTTCCAGCATGGACCCAATCTGTGGTCCGCCACCATGAACCACGACTGGGCGCAACCCGCATTGGCGCAGAAGTACGACGTCTTTCGCAAACTCGGCTGTCAGTTCTGCGCTACCCATTGCATGCCCGCCAAATTTCACGACGACCCATCGGCCTGTATGGCGTTGGATGAAGGGAAGGGCTTCGGAAAGAACCTGTGCGCTGGTCCAACCTGATTCGTTTTTACGGCGTTGCATAATCTCTGTTATAACGGCTGTCGCGCCAGCGCCAAGGTCGCGATTTCAGCCCGCAAATCATCAAGACCTGTTTTTTTCTCGGAGGATGTCACCATCAACTCGGGATGCGCCGCTGGGCGTTTGCCAATCGTGCGCGATGTACGGCGCATGACTTTTTCTAATTCAGCCTTCTTGATTTTATCTACTTTAGTCAAAACGAGTTGATAGGTCACAGCTGCATCATCCAGCATTTCCATTAGTTCCAAGTCGGAATCTTTGACGCCGTGGCGACTATCAATCAGCAGGAAGACCCGCCGTAATCCTGCACGGCCGCGCAAGAAGGACCGTGTCAGACGTGTCCAATTTGAAATACTGGACTTCGGCGCACGGGCGTATCCATAACCCGGTAGGTCAACAAGGTTCAGGCGCTCATCAACGTTAAAGTAATTAAGCTCTCGCGTGCGTCCGGGTGTGTTCGAAGCACGTGCAATGCCTTTGCGGTTTGTCAGCGCATTGATCAGCGAAGATTTCCCAACATTAGAGCGTCCGGCAAAACAAATTTCAGGCCGGTCTGGCGGCGGAAGTTGGTCCAGATTCACGACAGACAGCATGAATGTGATGTCCCGCGCAAATAAAAGACGACCGTCTTCTATTTGTGCAGACGTAAACTCTGGCGCAGTCGCCAGAGCATTTTGATCATCTGGCGCTTCAGGGCTGCCGTTCTGATCTCCACCTTTGCCGGTAGATGTCATTTTTTTGGTGTCTTATTTTTCGACTTTTTATTGGCCTTAGCCGCTTTTTTCTCAACGCGGCTTGGCTCGACAACAAGATCTTCGCCCTCGATAATTGGCTCAGGTTTTCCCGTGAGGCGGCGGAAGAATTTATCAACGGGTGTGTCGACGCCATTCTTACGCGTGATCCAATATTGTTGAGCGAAGGATAGGATGTTGTTCCAGATCCAGTAAATCAATAGACCTGCTGGGAAGCCAGCCAAGATGAACATGAACATCCACGGCATGAATTTGAAAATTTTAGCCTGTAATGCAGCCTGATCGCTTGCGCCCATCGTTGGAGTCGGTTGGAGCGTGTACATCAAGCTCATCGACGCGCCATAGAGGATCGCGAGAGGCCCAATCGTGAGGAAGGCTGGAATGAACTCTGGCATGCCTGACCATGGGAAAAGGCCGAAACCGTTGATGATCGACAAAGGATCACGTGCAGACAAATCCTGAACATAGCCCAAGAATGGTTCGTGGCGCAGGTCGATGTTGATGAACACGGCTTTATAAAGTGCGAAGAAGACGAAGATCGTTGGAATGATTGGCAAACAGCCTGCCGCAGGATTTGCGCCTTCGCGTTTATACAGCGCCATCATTTCTTGCTGCAGCTTCATCCGGTCATCTTTGTACCGAACCTGAAGCTTTTTCATCATCGGCTGGACCTTCTTCATCTTCGCCTGTGATGCGTATTGCTTAGAATAGAGTGGATACATCAGAAGTTTGATCAGAAGTGTCAGCGCCAAAATACCGAGGCCAAGGCTACCGAGTTTTTCGCCGAGCCAAGACAAGGCACGCGTAATCGGCTTGACGAGAATTTTCATTTTACCCCAGCCAATCGCATTGGTGAGGTTGCCAATACCCGCTTTTTCATAGGCGCTTAGCATTTTATAATCTTTCGGCGCGGCCATCATGTGACCAACGGATGTGATCGTTGTGCCAGGTGTGAGGGTCAAAGCCGATGTTGTGTAAGAGGTTTCATAGACATCATTATCGTTGATCAGTTTGAAGTCATAAGACGCTGAAATGGATTTACCTTGCGGGGCAATCGCGGCTTGCAGCCAATATTTATCTGTCAGGCCAACCCAGCCGCCTTCGCCCGTTCCAGACCAGCCGCCTTTTTTTCTGAGCTTCTTATATTTCTGCTCATGATATTTTCCGTCGACGACAGAGATCGGGCCTTCTTGAATGATAAAGAAGTTCGTCAATTCGTCGGAGAGGCCAACTTGGCGGGTGACGCCTTTACGTTCGACATTGGCATCTGTTGATCCCGTGTTTGTCAGCTTATCTGTGAGTGTGATGAGATATTTATCATCGACGCTTAATTCACGCTCGATCCGCACATCTCCGACTTGCTTTTGCAAGAGAACGGAGGATGTCGGCGTGATGATTTCGCCTGATACAACGGTCCAAGCTGACCCTGTACCTGACCCACCATCAACGGCTGTCCAGTTGTCCGCGATATAAGCTGCGCGGTCACCGCCTGCTGGGTTGAGAAGCTGGACGAGGCCGTCTTCTGGATTCAATGTCGCGTTATACTGCTTGAGGGCTAAGTCATCGACGCGCGAGCCGGTTGTCAGGAAAGACCCGGTAAGGGCAGGTGTGTCGATCTTAATACGTGTGGCTTCGCCTTGAGCAATAAGCTCTTCACGCGTTTTTATGTCTTCAATAACCAGCGGTGCGGCCTCGCCACGTCTTTGAGCCGCGGCGGCGACTTCGGCTTCGGCGTCCAAACGGGCACGTTGTTGGGTTGGGCCTTCAATGAATGTGAAGTACAACAGCACAACGATGGCCGACAGGATCATAGCCCAAATGAGATTTTTTTGTTCGTTCATGCGGACTGGCTCTTACGCTTTTGACTCTTGGACTGAGTGTTGTGTTCCCCGGCCGGTCCGGAGACACGACGCGAGAGGGTTATGAGGGCTTTACGCGTGTCGTCAAGGAGGTCCGTCCATTGCCGTGCAGTGGTCCCGTCGCGCGCGATGAAGACGTAATCATGACCTGAGAGGCCAAGTTCAGGCAAAAGCGCCCGTGCAACCTCGCGAAGACGTCGCTTTGCGCGATTGCGAATAACGGCATTTCCGATCTTTTTGGTCGCTGTAAAGCCTATTCCAATACCAGTGCGGTCTTGGTTTTCCCGCATTTGAACGACAACGCCGCCCTTGGCAGAATAAAGCCCATTGCGGACATACAAAAACTCGGAACGCTTCTTCAGCACTCCGAGTTTGATATTTGTATCTGTCATAGCGGCTTTCACCGCGCCGGACCGTCTAAGACAGTCAGATTATGCGGAAAGACGCTTACGGCCTTTAGCACGACGGCGAGCCAAAACAGCGCGGCCATTTTTAGTCGCCATGCGAGCGCGAAAGCCATGACGGCGGGCGCGGACAAGGTTGGACGGCTGGAACGTACGTTTCATCGGATTTCTCTTTGTCAGTTCATCGAGGCGGAAACACAAAGATTCCCGACTACTTATCTCAAGGAGCGCGATCTACGCGCGCGGGCACTGACTGTCAAGGCGCGCATTCACGCTTGTCGGTACAGTTTTATTCCTAGCCGTTCACGGATTATGCACATGACGGGCACAAAAACGTTACGGTCTGTGAACCACTCGTTCACTGACTCTTTGCTCTAAGCAGCCTAACAGGCTTACAGCACAGCGCAACAGATGCGCGACATATAGGATTTATCACATGCGCCATACATTATTGACACTGACCGCTTTGGCGGCCCCTCTTATGCTACTACCAACAGCGGCATATGCGGCGGCGGATTGCGGAAACGAAACCGTGAAGACAGCAGAAGTCACATACACAATCCAAACGCCAGAACAGTTTGTTGCGCCGACAGTCGCGCCTATTGCGAATGTTCAAGTCGAAACGCCGACACCTCGCCCTACCGCAGCGCCAATTGTGCAAACGGCTCAAGCGGCTGCACCTGTTGCGACGCCGTCACCTGCATCTGCGTCCCTTGCAGCGCCTGTTCAGGCTTACGCAAACTTACTCCAACGCCGCATTTCACGCGGTGAGGGTGGGTTAAACCTGTTTGATTATGCTGGAGCGAATGCAGCTGGCGAAATCACGGCAATTACAGCTTATGCTGATCACCTAGCGGCGCAGAACCCAGATGCAATGGCAGAGCCTGATCAGATCGCGTATTGGGCCAATCTTTATAATGCGCTGACGCTCAAGGTTATTTTAGAAAATTATCCTGTTAGTTCTATCCGCAAGATTAAATCTGGCGCTTTCTCAATCGGGCCGTGGAAACGCGATGCCATCACGGTAAATGGCGAAATCATCAGCCTAGATACGATTGAGCATAAAATCTTACGCAAACGCTACGCTAACCCTGCTATGGTGCATTATATGGTCAATTGTGCGTCTATTGGCTGCCCGAACCTAAGTAATAAACTGTGGGTTGGCGCGACATTAGATGCGGACCGAGAGCAAGCGGCGCGTGATTTCATTAATTCACCGCGCGGTGTGAAAATTAAGGGTAATGAGCTGAAAGCCTCATCTATCTATAATTGGTTCAAAGATGATTTTGGCGGGTCCAAATCTGCAACACTGGATCATTTCCGTCGCTTTGCCGGACCTGAACTATTGACTGCTTTGGACGCAGGCGCAGAAATTGATGGCTACGGTTACGACTGGTCGCTGAACGAATAACCTCAGCTTCGCTCACGTTGCTAAGCCTGAAACAAGAGAAAATATCATGACAGACACATCTACACCCCAAACGCCGTCCAAACCCATTTGGATAAAACTATGGCCCGTATATATCATTCTTGCAGGGTTGGCTTTTGCCATCTCTCAAGGGTGGCATACCCAACTTAGTCCTGCGGCTTTGGGCGAGAACGCGGTTTATCTGAACACGCTTGTTCAAGAGAATTTCGTTCTAGTTCTATTGGCCTTTATCGGAATTTATATCGCAGCGACGGTCTTTATGGTCCCTGCCAGTGCTTTGACGATTGGCGGCGGGTTTCTATTTGGTCTTGCGATTGGCGCGCCCGCAACAGTCGTCGGCGCAACGATTGGCGCGTCTATTCTATTCCTCGCTGCGAAGACATCATTGGGCGAAACGCTCAAAGGGATTGCAGGGCCGTTTTTGGGTAAGATGGAAGCGGGTTTTAATGAAAATGCAATATCATACCTCTTCACACTCCGCCTCATCCCGATTTTCCCCTTTGCCGTCTCGAACATTGCACCTGCGATTTTAGGTGCGAAATTCCGTGATTACTTCATCACGACAGGCCTAGGCATTATTCCCGGTACGGTTGCTTACACATGGATTGGTGCAGGATTGCGTGGTACGCTTTTGGACGCTGCAGCTGCAGGTGAATCCGTTGATGTTGGTGCCGTAGTTGGTGCCGCCGCGAAAAACCTCATCCCAGCACTTTTTGCTCTAGCGGTTGTCGCGTTGATCCCGGCAATTTACAAAAAATTCTTCAAGAAAACGGCTGTCACTGCATAAGATAGCTTTATTTCAGCCTTTGAACCTAAATTCATAAATATCGGAAAGCGGCACCTAAGCCTGCAGCTTTCCAAAATGTTAAGCGAGAGAGAACGCGACAATGTCTACAACGAAAACAGAATATGATGTCGATCTTTGCGTCATTGGGGCTGGCTCTGCTGGTTTATCCATGACTGCAGGTGCGGCCATGCTTGACCGAAATGTCCTTTTATTTGAAGGCGCAGAGATGGGCGGCGATTGCTTGAACCATGGGTGCGTGCCTTCCAAGGCTATTTTGAAAGCAGGCAAGATTGCGCAAGCCCAACGGTCTGGCGCTGATTTCGGGATTACGCCCGTCGAGCCAAATGTCGATTGGGAGGCTGTAAAGGCCCACATCAAGGATGTTATCGCAACGATCGCCCCTGTTGATTCCGTTGAACGCTTCGAAGGCCTTGGCGCGACAGTCATCTCTGAATATGCGAAATTTGTAGATGCAAATACGGTTGAGTCTGCAACGACACGTGTGCGCGCAAAACGTTTTGTCGTCGCGGTGGGCAGCCGGGCTTCGGCTCCGCCAATTCCTGGTCTTGATACCGTTGATTATGCAACGAATGAGAATATCTTTAGCCTTGATAAATTTCCGTCGCATTTGCTTGTGATTGGTGCCGGTCCAATCGGTTTGGAAATGGGGCAGACGTTCCGCCGATTAGGCGCAGAGGTTACGATCATTGATATTGCGCCGCCTTTGGGCCGCAATGAACCAGAACATGCGAAAACGCTCGTGGAGGCCCTAGCGTCTGAAGGCGTTACATTCCATGCACCTGCCGTGACGAAGGAAGTTCGTAAAACGAAGTCTGGAGTCGAAGTTGAATTGGAAGATGGGACCTTAATCAAAGGTTCGCATTTGCTTGTCGCTGCGGGACGTGCACCTGCCGTTGAAGGTCTTGGTTTGGAATCCGCTGGGATTACATTTGACCGCCGCGGGATTGATGTTGATGATAATCTTCGTACGTCGAATAAGAAAGTTTATGCGGCTGGCGATGTCGCCAAAGGCATGGGCGGTTTGACCCATATTGCTGGTTTCCACGCAGGCCAGCTTTTCAAGAATTTCTTCTTATTGCCGCAAGGTTTAAACAAGGGCTTCTCCTCGGCACGGACAGATCGCATGCCCGCCGCCGTTTATACAGAGCCAGAGCTTGCAAATATCGGTTTATCTGAAGCCGCCGCACGCGAGAAATTCGGAGAGGCTATTCAAGTCGCAGAATTCCATTTTGACGAAAATGACAGAGCCATTGCAGAACGTTCTACCAGAGGCGGCGTGAAGATCATTGTCGGTAAGAAGGGCAAGATTTTAGGCGGGTCCATTGTGGGCGCACATGCGGGTGAAATGATCCATATGTTGTCTGTTGCGATGACTGGCGGCATGAAAGTTTCGCAATTGGCACAAATTATATCGCCATATCCAACACGCTCAGAAGCGGTGAAACGCGCGGCGTCTAGCCTCTTTACAGAGAGTTTATTTGGACCAAAGTCCAAGATTAGAACGGCTGCGTCCTTTTGGGCTAAGTTTCAATAGGCGCAAGTTTTGCTAGGTATTTTGGCCGCTGCGACTTAGACACCAATTATGATTGATGGGTTCATATCGCGGCGGCTGTCATCAAAGCTGCTCTTGCTGACGATTGGTTTCGTCATGCTGGCAGAGATGCTTTTGTTTGTGCCGTCGGCTGCCTTGTTCCGACAAGATTGGCTGTCGGAACGCACGCAACAGGCTGGGCTGTTGGCGCAGGCGTTGACGGGTGTGCCCGATTACCAAGCGTCTGAAATCCTAACTAATCAATTTATGACAGACACAGATGTGCTCCTGATGGCCGCCAAGCGTGACGGTATGACGGAGCTGATGTTGGGGGCCCCGCCATTAGAGTTTGAACATGTCATAACTCTGGATTTACAGGAATTACCCCGTTTTCCTTCATTACTGGCGCCTTTCCAAGACTTGTTTTCCGATGGGCAGGAAGTTTTGCGAGTTATCGCAATGAGCCCTGTGCCGGGGCAAGATACGCTTGAGTTACTTATCCCACGTGACAAGTTGCGATGGGCATTGCGGGATTATCTAAAACGCATATTCTGGCTCTCCTTATTTATCGCGATTATCACGGGCAGCCTGATTTATTGGGCCATGTCGGCGATGATTATTCGTCCTGTCCAACAGCTTGCTGAAGATATGACGGCATTCCGCGAGGATCCTGAACGCCGTCGGTCCATCCGAAGTCGATCTAATCGCAAGGATGAAATTGGCCAGCTCCAACGTGAATTCATTGACGTCAAACAATCTCTCCGCGCGTCGTTTCATCAACGCGAGCGTTTGGCAGGACTTGGCTTGGCTGTGGCGAAGATCAACCATGATCTGCGAAATGTTTTGGCATCAGCCTTGCTAATTTCGGACCGTCTTTCCATGAACCCAGACCCGAAAATGTCGAAGATGGGAGAGCGTCTCACTCGTACTGTGGAACGCGGAATTGGCCTGACGGAGGATGTTTTGTCCTATTCCAAAGCCGAGAGCGCCGATCCACAAATTGAGAATACACGCATTGCCTTTGTCATTGGTGAGGCCGCTGCCGATGTGATCGCGCAATTTCCGGGGACGCAATTCCGGAATACTGTGCCCACGGACCTTATGGTGCAGACTGACCCAGGTCATGCGTATCGCATTTTTCACAACCTATTCCGCAATGCCTCGCAAGCGATGATTGCTGCCAACTCTCCACAACGCCGTCTTGAAGTTGGTGCAGAGTTGCGAGATGGCCTCGCGGAACTTCGTATTTCAGACACAGGTCCGGGCCTGCCGGAACGGGCGCGAGATAATCTTTTTCAAGCCTTTTCAGGTGGCCAGGCGCATAGCGCAGGGACAAAATCAACGGGGCTCGGTCTCTCGATTTCTAAGGAACTGGCGAAGGCACAGGATGGGGATTTGAACCTCATGTCATCAGATGAATCTGGGACGCGCTTCCTGCTGACCTTGCCATTGCCAGTATCAAGGCGATTGAAATAGCTTTGATTGAGGGCGGTATTTCTCCTGCTTTTCTATTGAGTTTTAGCTGTCCCTTCACGGCGTGGATCAGCGCCTCCGATTAGCGTTCCATCGCTTTGACGGTAAATAATATGTAGTCCGGAGATTTCACCCCCTGAGCGGCGGACATCATGTCCCATAGATTCTAGGGCTGAGACTGTCGCTTCATCCATCCCAAACTCTCTGGCGCCCGCGCCGCGATCCAATTCATCCGTTTCCGCATCGCGTAAATTCTGGGCTTCCAATCGCAGTGACCCGTTGCGGGCAATCACATTGGGCAGCTCAATTGCCTCTTGTGGAGAGAGGTTCCAATCGATCAGCCCGACAATAGACTTTGCCGTATAGGCTATAATGGAATTCCCGCCTGGTGATCCCGTCGTGAAGAGGAAGTCGCCATTGGGGGCAAAGACGATATGCGGGCTCATGGAACTGCGCGGACGTTTGCGCGGAGCCACACGGTTGGCGATCAACACGCCATCTGCGTCTTTGTCCAATGATGAAAAATCAGTCAGTTGATTGTTGAGCATGAAGCCGCGCACCATTCGCTGGCTGCCAAAGGCGCTCTCGACGGTCGTTGTCATCGAAACGGTTAGGCCCGTTTTATCGACGACAGTGAAATGTGACGTCCCTGGATTATCTGGCGTCGCGTCTTTTCCGCGTGCGAAAGCGACGGGGTCACCTGCACTCACATTCGTGTTGACGGTGTCTGTCGAAATTAATGCTGCGCGGGTTTTCAGATAATCCTTATCCAACATTTCACGCACGGGCACATCGACAAATTTTGGATCAGCCACGTATTTATCGCGATCGGCATAGGCAAGAAAGCTCGCCTCGGAGAATAAATGCCAACCCGCTGCAGTGTTACCCGCTGCAGCCATATCGAAAGTCTCTAGCGTGCCGAGAATAGACTGAACGGCGACGCCGCCGCTGGCTGGGGGCTGCGCGCCGCACACCGCATGACCGCGATAGGTCGTGCAGAGGGCCTCAGCTTTACGTGGTTGATAGGTTGCCATATCGGCGAGCGTCAATGTGCCGGGGAAAGGCTCGTTTTGGACGGCGGCCACGATGTCTTTTGCAATGTCCCCTTCCAAGAGGGCACGTGGGTTCTTCGCGATTGCACGCAGGGTTTCGGCATAGGGTTTATTGTCGCGCAGAAAGCCTTCGGGGATGGGTGTGCCGTCTTCGGTGAAGAAGTAATCGCGCGCCGCAGGGTCGTCTTTCAAAATATACGCGCCCATGCGCTCAACAAGGCCGGCCATACGCGGACTAACGGTAAAGCCCTCTTCGGCGAGTGCGATCGAGCTATCTAATTGCGCGCCCCATTCCATTTGACCGTAATCTTGGTGGGCTTTGTGTAACATCACAATGGCGCCTGGCGTGCCTGTCGCTTGCCCAGAGCCAATACGCTGGAAATAATTGCGAGGTCTTCCCGTTACAGTGTCTTGAAACATTGTGGCGGTTGCGGCGGCGGGCGCTTCTTCGCGTCCGTCATAGGCCCAAACTTTTGCTGTCTTTGGATCATAGAGCACCATGAAGGCGCCGCCGCCAAGACCAGAGGATTGCGGTTCAACCAAACCCAATGTGGCCTGCACGGCGATTGCGGCATCCACGGCTGATCCGCCCTCGCGCAAAATTTTCAACCCAGCCTCTGTGGCCAGCGGATTGGCTGCCGCGACCATACCTGTCTTCGGCGCAGGTGTTTTTGCGATACGGGGTACGTCCAATATGGACGCCGATGGCGGAGCCTCTACGCCTTTACAAGCTGTCAGAATAAGGGCGGAGGTGAGCAGGAGAATACGTGTCATATCGGGGGTGTAGGCGAGGGAGTCGCATGGGGCAATGTCTCACGGCTGATTGTTAGGCATAGGATAACGCTTACAGCCCCCCTGAAACTACGGTTTCAACATGGATGACTGCCGATTAATGCGATGCCCGATGAAATGGGACAGTCCGCGTGGTCGATATTCACGATGGAATACCAGAATAGAAAAATTGTTTTACGCAAATATCGGGAATTGGGATGCTACGCCAATTCTCAACCACGCGGCAGCAGTTTTTGATGCAGCGGCCTGTTTGTCCCCGCAAGTCATGCCATTAGACAAGGCGGTCGGCTCTCACTCCAAAAGGCCCAGCACCTCCAGATGTCTCACCATCCGACGCTTAACCCCGCCGTCTCCCGAACCAGAAGGTGAGCTCCTACCTGTCCCGTGTCCGAAAGAACCTGTGTACCGTATCATAGCTTTTGGGACCAAGGATCATTCTCTTGGATTTTATTGCAAGGCATTGAAGTAGAATGATTATTATTTCTGCAAAACAAGGATTAAGTTTCAAACACCAATCTTCCGCCCATCCCAGCGCAGGCTGGGATCCAGTGCATTTATGTTGGATGTCTGCGCATATATCTGGACCCCAGCCTTCGCTGGGGTGAACGGGGACGCAAGAGTTATACGCCTATTAGATGCTATCTACGGCCAATCGCGAGATCGATTTTGCTAGCACAGTAGATGTGAGTCTATCTGTTCCGACCTCAAATCTTGGTCCCGTCCCGATGGTTTTGAAATTCAGTTTATCGTAAAAGGCCTGCGCGCGCGTATTCTTATCTGATACGGATAGCCACATCCATTCAATGGATCGCGCAGTGAGAGCTTTCATTGCGTCTTCGAAAAGAAGGCGTCCTAATCCCGCACCATATTCAGACGATAAAATATAGATTTGTTTCAATTCTGCTGAAGTGCCGTCAAGCGAGTGCGGGCAGGGCGTATCCTTTAGGGTATAAAATCCGCATGGCTGACCGTCTTGTGTTGAAATCACGCAGTGTATTGAGGGATCGGACAAGGCTGCCTGCGCCTGTTCATGCGTAAAATTATGACGACAATAGACGTCTATATTTTTGCGGGTGTGCACAGTGCGATAGGCTTGGATGAATGTGCGGCTCCAAAGCGATGCTAAATGCGCGGCGTCTTCTGACGTTGCGATTTTCAGATGATATGTTTTCAAAATCCCTATCCAAAGTTCCTGTCAATATTGCAGTCGGAGAAATTCGGCTGTCTTTTCCAATAAAAAAACCGCCACCCAAGCGAGCAGCGGTTCGATATTCATATTTGAAAGCGGCTTAGTAGCCAGCTTTTGTCAGTTCGGCTTCGAACTCTGGTAGGGCTTTGAAAAGGTCTGCGACGAGGCCGTAATCTGCGACTGTAAAGATCGGTGCATCTTCGTCTTTATTGATCGCGGCGATGACCTTGGAGTCTTTCATACCCGCCAAATGCTGGATCGCGCCAGAGATGCCGACAGCGATATAAAGCTGCGGCGCAACGGCTTTACCCGTTTGGCCGACTTGCCAATCATTGGGAACAAAACCTGCATCCACAGCGGCGCGTGATGCACCCATGGCTGCGCCGAGCTTATCTGCGATACCTTCGAGGAGTTTGAAGTTTTCGCCAGACCCCATGCCGCGTCCACCAGAGATCACGACTTTGGCCGCTGTCAATTCTGGACGATCCGATTTGGACAGTTCTTCGCTGATATATTCAGACTTCAATGCGCCGACGCCTGCGTCGACATCTGACGTGGAGGCAGAGCCGCCTTCGCCAGCAGCTGCAAAGGCCGTGGTGCGCACAGTCACGACTTTTTTGCTATCCGTGGACTGCACAGTCGCCATGGCGTTACCTGCATAGATAGGACGGATAAATGTATCCGCGCTTTCAACGCCTGTGACGCTCGAGATTTGCTGGACGTCGAGTTTGGCTGCAACGCGCGGCATGTAGTTTTTATGTGACGTCGTATCAGGCGAAAGAACAGCGTCATAGCCATCCATTAGATTCACAACGACGATTTGCATGGCTTCAGCCAATTGACGCTCTAGGCTATCATGGTCGACGCCGATGACAGCGCGGACGCCGTCGATTTTGGCAGCGGCAGCGACGACATCTTTGATGCCTTTACCTGCGACGAGAATATCAACATCACCGCCCATTTGGGAGGCGGCTGTGACAACTTTATGGGTCGCGTCTTTTAGCTCTGCATTATTATGTTCTGCAACAACGAGGACAGCCATTAGATCACTCCTGCTTCGTTTTTCAATTTATTGACAAGCTCGGCGGCGTCCGCGACCTTGATACCGGCTTCGCGCGCGGCAGGCTCTGTGACTTTCAACGTCTTGAGACGCGGGGCTGTATCAACGCCGTAATCCGCTGGTGTTTTGGCCTCAATCGGCTTGCGCTTGGCTTTCATGATGTTCGGCAGGGACGCATAGCGCGGCTCATTCAAACGTAGGTCTGTTGTGACAAGAGCTGGCATTTGCAGCTTTACCGTTTGCAGGCCGCCATCGACTTCTTTGACAACGTTTAATGCGCCGCCGTCGAGTGATAGTGAGTTGGCGGCTGAGCCAATGGGCCAGTCGAGAAGCGCCGCGAGCATGCCGCCCGTTGCACCGTAATCATTATCAATGGCTTGTTTACCCATAACAACGAGTTCCGCGCCTTCGGCTGCGGCGACTTCTTTGAGGATTTTAGCAACCGCTAGCGGTTCTAGGTCTTCGTCCGTTTGGACGTGAACGCCGCGGTCCATACCCATAGCGAGGGCGGTGCGGATCGTTTCCTGAGCTTTGGCGGGTCCAACGGAGACAACAATGGTCTCTGTGGCTGTGCCGGCTTCTTGCAAGCGCACGGCTTCTTCGACAGCGATTTCGTCAAAAGGGTTCATGCTCATTTTGACATTGGATAGATCGACGCCAGAGTGATCGGATTTCACCCGAGCCTTGACGTTATAGTCAAGCACGCGCTTGACCGGGACCAGAACTTTCATGTGGTGGCTCCAAAATTTAGAAGGAATTCGTGGAAACTATATGCGCGCCCTTGCCCAAGGTTTCAAGACGCCGCGAGGGGCCTATCCGCGCAGGGCAGGGCTAAACTTTCGCATGGTTTAGGGGGACAGCCCTTCTATGGCGCGTCGGAGGCCTGACTCGCCGAAAACCCTAATGTTGCTGGATCAATATTCTCGCCTTTACCTGTCATTAGCGGCGCCAGAGAGACGGGCGCTGGCGGATTGACTTCGATTGTCAGTGTGCCGCCATCTTTGACGAAATCGGCAAAGGCTTCGGCCGTTTCCGAATAGACTTCGGCTTGAACATCATTTTGCGCTGCCATGGCCGCGCCAAAAGACAGCATGCCAAGTGAACGTTTGAGGTTCTTCTCGCTTTGTCCTGTCATTTGGGAGGCCAGCTTTAGGCCGCGTTCAACGATGGATTGATCTTCCAACGTAAGGCGCATGGAGCGGAGTTTAAGGGGATCATAGAGCGAGGCGGCTTTATCCTGATCTGTATCGCCTGAAGCGGCCTCTAATGTCTTGATCATTTCGTCAATACCTTCGGCTTCATATTCAAAATTCAAGCGCATGGCGTCTTTAATAATGAACAGACCATCCGAGACAGAGACAGTATCGTCGTCTTTGTTTAATGTTGTCACCGAGCTGCCGGACATTTCTAAGGTTTCAAAATTTAAGCTCTTGAGCATTTCATAGGCTTGTTTGAACTCACGGTTCTCACCTAGCGCGGGCTTTAAAGTTATTTTTGTTGGATTGAGCGTTTGACGGGTTGTGATGACGCCGCCCTTTTTAACAGTTTTGCCTTCAATGCCGTCGAAATCAACGGTGAAACCTTCAGAGTCCAGATCGAGCGTGCCGATAACAAGCTCATCATAAGGTTTCTCGAATATATTCATATTTTTGACCATCTCGGCGACGGCATCATTTGGCGATAGTCCGCTGGATTGATCGAGCTGTTTACCCATGCGTAGATTTCGGACGCTCATACCTGAAAAATCGAGTGTCATATCCTGCGCGCCGTTCTCTCCGACTATCGTGATATCCAAATCATCGACCATCAGATCGGCTGTGCCGTCTGTCGCGTCTGTTCTGTTTTCTCCCCACGCCAAAGCAGATAAAGTGCCGTTAATCTCTTTACCGGTCGCTTTTACGCCCGTCATAGAAATCGCGCCAAAGCCGACTGTACCTGATGTGTGGCTTTTGTCTTCAAAAGAGCCTTTCAGCAAAGACTTTGCTGCGGCTGCCGTCGGATCTGCGGCGCTGAGTGTGTCAAATGTGAAAATTGTTCCGTCTTCTTCGAATGAGGCCTCTTTGACATCGAGTCGATCAAATATGGGTCCACCCTCGCTCATTTTCGGACAATGGAAGACGACTTTTTCGGCGCTGACGTCATGTGTTTGCGTCTCTCCGTCTGCATCTGGGGTTGTTTCAGTCATGCGCAAATTTGTGTAAGTGACGCGGCCTGCGTCAAAGTTTCGGGATTTAAAGCTCAACCCATTTGCCCCGTCTTCGCCAAGACCCAATCCAGCCAAGGCACCAAGGGCTTCCATTTCCTCTGTGTCGCACGCATTCGTCGCGAAATACTTGCCAAAGACAGATGTATCGGCGCGGCTGAGGTTCAGGGCTTCTACGCCTTGAGACGCCAACGCACCTTGGCCCTTGTCTGCAGGCTTGCATGCCCCCACACTTATAAGGACGAATCCGGCGACGGAAATTTTCAGAATGGATGATAGCTGACGCGACATGGGTGGTTTCCTGAATTCATTGATTGGCGGCGACGATAACATGCCGACCCGACCTAGCAAGGCTGATTTTCCATTGCGGGATGTGAAAGACCCACGCGTCATTTATGTGCTGTCTAACCGCGCGCGGCGAATTTCATTAAAAGTCAAATCGGGTGCGCGTGAAATTCATGTCGTGGTTCCGGGGTTGAAAGCCTATCCCAAGGCCCGTCAATTTGCGTCGCAACAACGCGATTGGATTAATATTCAATTGGAAGCCTTACCGATCGCGCAGCCCTTTGTGCCAGACGGGGAGATCCTGTTTCAGGGCGAACGGTTTCGTTTGGTCAATCCGCCTATTATAAAAGGCAAACCCAGAGGCCGCGCGCGCGTTGATCGCGTGAACCGCAAAATCATTGTCCCAAGTCCTGACGCCGAGAGCTTCCCGGGCCGTGTCCGCCGTTTTTTGATCCGCGAGGCGCGCGCTGAGCTAGAAGCCGCTAGCCATCATTATGCAGACCTTCTGGGCAAGCGTGTCGGCAAAGTCTCCGTTCGCGATACAGACAGCCGTTGGGGCAGCTGTATTACGCGTAATGGCGAAGGACATATTTCCTATTCTTGGCGATTGATCTGCGCGCCGCCCGCTGTTTTGGAATATGTCTGCGCCCATGAATGTGCTCATATGATAGAAGCTAATCATAGCGCCGCATTTTGGGCCGTCTGTGACCGTATTTATGAGGATGTGAAATCATCTAAACGCTGGCTCAGCAAACATGGCCAAACGTTGCATGCTGTTGGCGCTGAATTTTAAAACGAAACCCGCTGGACACTAAATCCTTGTAAAAAAATGCGCCTCCCGCGACCCTATGGATATGCCAAGAGCGGCGGAAGACGCGAATGTCGGTGTATTGGGGGCCGACCGATTGAACGCGGTGAAGGGGCATGCGTTCAATCTTGGTGAAACTAGGTCGGGGTATGTGAACGGGAATTGAATGGTTTGAGCGAAGGGTGATTTCCTTGAGCTTGCCCGCCACATATTTTCTTACGTGTAAGTGTTAAGGTAGTTGCGTTTCCAGCCTATCGAGTAAGTTCTGTAACTGCGCATCTTTTCGGGCCCATTCGGGTTGAACAGAGACGGGTAATTTGGCGGCGGGTGCGTCTGCTAATTGGGCGCGCATCGTGTCTGCAAAAATCATGGCCGGGAGTGTGCCGCCTGTAATTTTCGCCATGGGCGCATTATCGTCGTCTCCGACCCAAACGGCCGTTACGTGATCAGGGGCGTAGCCGACAAACCACGCATCGCGGAAATCATTGGTCGTGCCTGTTTTACCTGCAATCATGTGACCATCTACACGGGCGCGGCGGCCTGTACCGCGTTCAACAGCCTCGATCATCATATAGTTCATATCGGCAAGCTCTGTCGGCGTTAGGACCACAGCACCGCGGGGCGCGACACGGTCATAAAGCGGCGTTCCATCGGCGGTTGAGATGGATAATATGCCATAAGATTGACGCTGTGTGCCCCAATTCGCGAAAGGCAGATAGCTTTCAGCGATAGCCAAAGGCGTTTGCACTTGTGCGCCCAGCGCGAGACTACGGTAGGGTCTTAAGCCTTTTAAACCTAATTGTTCTGCCGTCTCGATCACATTCTCTCGGCCAATGTCTTCGCCTAAAGACACGGCAACTGTGTTTAGGGATTTCGCCAGAGCTTTGTGCAGGGTGACGGTGCCGAGATGGGTTTCCGAGAAATTTTCAGGCGTCCAATCCTCTATCGTGATAGGCGCATCAAGGGTCGTATCCCATGGAGATTTCCCGGCCCGTAAAGCTGTCAGATAGACGAAGGGTTTAAAGGCTGACCCTGGCTGACGCAAAGCCTGCGTTGCGCGGTTAAACTGACTCTCGCCATAATCCCGTCCGCCCACAAGTGCGCGGACGCCGCCTGTCCCGTCCAAACTGATGACCGCGCCTTGGGTCGCCCCGCGCTCAGGGTCGAGATGCGCGATGAGAGCGGTTTGCGCCGCGGTTTGCGCGTTAATATCAAGCGTGGTTTGGACGACGA
This sequence comes from uncultured Caulobacterales bacterium, assembly GCA_938003545.1. GTDB lineage: Bacteria > Pseudomonadota > Alphaproteobacteria > Caulobacterales > Maricaulaceae > Litorimonas. The sequence continues at coordinate 134,048 of CALKXY010000012.1, read as the reverse complement.
TATCCTGCGTTGGCACGCCGATGCGGGCTTCCAAATCAGACCAAATCCAATCTACGAAATATTGTGCGCCTTCGGTGTCTTTTGGACTGTGAATCGTAATCGGGTCGGCCTTGGCTGCGGCGGCTATACCAACGTCCAACAGGCCTTGGGCGTCCATTGAATTTAAAATAACGTGTTGGCGTTTTGCTGCGCCTTCGTAATTTGCAACGGGATTCATGGCGGATGGCGCGCGTAGTAGGCCAGAGAGCATTGCGGTTTCCGCAAGTGTTAAGTCGGCAGCAGCTTTGTCGAAATATCTTTGGCTCGCATTTTCCAAGCCCCATGCGCCGCTGCCGAAATAAATGCGAGAGAGATACATCTCCAGCAATTCGTCTTTGGTGAAATCACGTTCCATCCAGACAGAGAGCATCATTTCCTGTGCCTTGCGGGATAGGGTTTTATCTGGCGTTAGAAAGATGTTTTTTGTCAGTTGTTGCGTCAGTGTTGATCCGCCTTGGACATAACGGCCTGCGCGCAAATTTTGCCACATCGCCCGCGTCAGCGCCCGTGGATCAATGCCGACGTGATTGCGAAAACGCTCATCTTCGGTGGCAAGGAATGTGACAGGGATATGAAAGGGCAAGCGGTCCAAATCGACCGGGCGGTTTATGGCTGCGCCGCGTACCAGAACATCACGCCCATTGCGGTCCACGATTTGAACAGAAACGGGGCGGTTGCGCTCCCACAGTTTTTTGGGGTCAGGCAGGTCTTTTGCAGAGACTGCAAATCCTGTCAGTACTGCCATGCCCGACAGATAGGCAAAGCCGAGGCCAGCCAATAGGCTATGGGTTAAAAATTTGCGAGTGATGCGCATAGCCGTAATTTACGCGTTGCGTCATTAAGGGTGCGTTAAGCATGTCGCGATCAACGCAGCCAAACTGTGAAATTTAAGCAATAAAAAGCCGCCCTGCGATGAGACGCAGGACGGCTTGAATGTTTTAGATTAATGGGGGCTTATTCGCTACCAAACAGGTTCATAAGAATTGTGAACATGTTGATGAAAGCCAATAGAAGTGACGCCGCACCAAAGGCCTGCATTTTACCCTGCATGGACGCATCATTGGCATATGCATAATAGACGCGCTTAAGATGTTGAGTTTCCCATGCCGTGATCACCGAAATTGCTGCGAGAGCAATCACATTAATGACCGTGCCGAATAGGCCGCCAGAGAAAACGCTAAGGGCTGGGACAAACATGCCTACAAGGCCGATTAAGACAAAGCCCATAAAAGCTGCGAAAGCGTATTTGACAACTGCACTCAGGTCGAACTTTGTCGTGTACCCAAACAGTGACAATGCGCCGAACATGGCAACAGTCATGAAGAAGATTTTTGCGACGATGGTCGGTGATCCCGCCAAGCCAGTTGCATAGGCCGACATTAAGACACCCATCACTGCGGCGAAGCCGAAGAGGAATGCCATGACTCCGCCTTTGGACATAGAAGGTAACTTTCGGCCCACCATGCCAAAGCCAAACATAATACCCAAGAAGACGCCGATCGAGACGACGGGGTTGTAGACGAGACCCATAAGTGATGGGTTTGCTAGCATTGCTTGGCCTGTAAAGAACGCGACAGTGGCCGTGACAGCCATAGCCATGGCCATATATCGATAAGTGCCCAGTAAGAACGTGCGCAGACCCAAATCGGTCGGCGCGCCCGCCGCGACATTGTTTGTATTGAATTGGTTCATGACATCTCCTTGAATAGCTCGTTTCCCCGTTGCAGGGGTGTTTCTACTTATATAGTGGCAGCAAGACGTTAATACAAATAGCTGTTGGCTATATTTCTTATGCTTTGGAGTTCCCCCTATGGATATGCGTAAACTCGGACGTACCGACATTGATGTAACGTCAGTCTGCTTGGGCACGATGACATGGGGGAATCAAAACACAGAAGATGAGGCCCATGCGCAGCTAGATTATGCCATGGATCGCGGTATTAACTTCATTGACGTCGCCGAAATGTATCCCGTTCCGGGTGAAGCCAGAACCCAAGGCCGCACCGAATCCTATATCGGAAATTGGATTGCGGCACGAAAAACCCGCGACACATATGTGCTGGCGACCAAGGTCACGGGGCGGTCGGGCATGACATGGACGCGTGACGGTGATGTACCCATGACGCGCCATACATCCGCGCAAATTGACGAGGCCGTAGAGAAGTCCCTGAAACGCCTCAAGACAGATTATATCGACCTTTACCAACTTCATTGGCCAGATCGGGGCACGGATGCGTTCGGCTTTGATAGTTACTATGATTATGATGCGGATGATATGGTGCCTTTGGAGGATATTCTGGGCGCTCTCTCCCGTCATGTTGAAAAGGGGAATATCCGTCAGATTGGAGTCTCTAATGAGACGGCCTGGGGCACAATGAAATTTTTAGACATTGCAGAGCGAAGCGGCTTGCCGCGCATTGTTTCTAATCAATGTGTCTATAGCTTGATTGCACGGCGTTTTGATTATGATCGCGCCGAGATTGCCATGCGTGAAGATGTCGGACTTCTGGCGTATTCACCTCTGGCTATGGGTATGTTGACGGGGAAATATGATGATGGTGTTTCACCCAAAGGGTCCCGTGGTGACTTGTTCCCACAATTTTTGTCGGGTTATCGGAACACAGAAGAGGCTTATTTAGACTGTAATAAAACGGCGCGGAATTTGGGTTTGACGCCAACGCAATTCGCCTTGAAGTTTGTTGAATCTCGAAAATTTGTAACCAGCAATATTATCGGTGCAACCAGCTTGGCTCAACTCGAAGAAAATATTGACGCGCATGAAATAGAGTGGACCGAGGATATGGAAAGCGAGGCCCATCGTCTACACAAAACCTATCGTTGTCCCGCTAGCCGCTAGGTCAATAGATGAAGCTCTTTGCAGCCATTTTTCTACCTGATAAAATCGCGGGTGATGTCGTTCGTGAACAAAAAGGGGTGTCCGGCGCGCGATGGGTTAGCCCAGAGCGGCTGCATATCACGCTCGGCTTTTTTGGCGATGTTGACGCAGATCATGCGGAGCTTTTAGACCACGAGATTGGGACGCTTCGCATGGGCAGTTTCGAGTTGGAACTCGCGGGCGGAGGACATTTCGGCAAGACAGAACCGCACGCGATTTGGGCTGGTGTTAAACTGCATCCCGCGTTGGATCGTCTACATGGACATTGTCGCCATGCTGCGCGGCGCGCAGAAGTTCAGATGGAAGCCCGAAAATACATGCCGCATGTCACGATGGCCTATATGAAACCACGCTCTCCGCTCGACCGTATCGTCTCATTCGAACAGCGTATGGCCGATTTTGAAACCCGCCCGTTTTTGGTCGACAGCTTCAGCTTAATTTCCAGCCATCCAAAAAAACGTGGGCCAAACCTCTATAAAGAAGAAGCCACTTTCCCGCTACTAGGCGAAGGTGTCGCGGGTTAGGTGGGTTCCTTCAGTGGGTCGCCTTTAACTTGGACTGTGCCTTCGGGCTTATCATCCATAGAGGCGGGTGGCCCGCCGCGACGTTCGTCTAATTGATCCACGAAATTATGATTCACATCTCGATGTTCGGCTTCATCTTGACGCACAGCGATAATAACGTCGCGCAGTCGCGCCTCTGCGGGGAGGTTCCAATAGTCGATCGCGATTTGCGGGGCAGGGATATTCTCTACGCGTCCCGAGTCGACTTCTTTTAAATATTCTGTGTAGCTGTAAACGGCTTCTTCTTCGAAATACCCGACAACGCGATGGGCTGTTCGCGGCGCAACAAGATACAGCAGAAAATAGAAGTTAAAAAAGATGCCTTGTGTCAGAAGGATGACAAATCGTTCCAACCAATTGGGTTTTGCGATTTCAATAAATGTCATCAGATGCATGCGTTCATTTTCAGCTTCATCCAGAAGGGTCCGAATCCAGCCTTCGTCATCTCGCATGCTACGTAAAGATTTCAGATGAAGCGCCATGCCGCCGACCATGCCCGGCACGCCAGCTACGGTTTCCAAAACAACGGCCCTATGTCCATAACGTTTGCGGAAAAACGTATCGGCCATGAATCGCAATAATTTTGTAAAGCGGAAGGCAATGTGATCAGAGAAACTTTGCGGGGGAACGTGAATATTCAAATCAAAGTCTGAAGCCTCACCGTCATTAATGTAAGATTCCATAGAAGTCGTATCGGCAGTATCAGATTGAATTGTGCTGGACATTGTGTGCTCCTTATAAGCAATGCTTAGGGCACGATTGTGGCTTTTCAAAGCGGCTTATTTGCACATCCGAATTGCATTTATCGCGGATGTCTTAGGTTGGCAGTATGGCGGCACGTTTCGCGCATCTGCTGGCTTGACCAATTCCACCGTCAGGGCTAAGCGCCCGTTTCCCGATGACGTGCCCAGATGGCGGAATTGGTAGACGCGCTAGCTTCAGGTGCTAGTGTCCGTATGGACGTGGAGGTTCGAGTCCTCTTCTGGGCACCATTTTTCTTGTAATTTTTGCTTTTTGGCTTGCTGAACATGCTCTGTGGCGTTTCTTGTATACGTTTTTCGGGGTGATTGAGAGTGTTGAAATTCAAAATTCACGATATTCGATATATTATTATTGATAATCAATAATAAATAGAGTAAGTCTCTCCAAATACTGGTGTGCCAACTGGTGGGAGACGAGAATGCCTGATTCATATGAAGCCCTTAATCCGTCTGGGTCGCGTCAAAAACTATGGATTTGGCGTGTGATAATTTTTGTCATGCCTCTCATCATCATAGGCGCTACCATTGCTGGTTTTATTGCAATGGGCGCATTGAAGCCGACGCCTGAAGAAAAAGAAGATGTAGTCAAAGCTATCCCCGTCCTGACGACAGCGGCGCGGCGTGATAATGTGACCCTGAAAATTAATGTGCAGGGCGAGGTACAACCTCGAACAGAGATTAATCTCGTACCGCAGGTTAGCGGCCTCATTACCTTTATGTCCGCAAAATTTATTGAGGGCGGTAAGTTTAAACGCGGCGATCTTTTGGTGCGGATTGATCCTGCCGAGTTTGAATTGCGCGTGACACAAGCCCGCGCCAATGTGGCTCAAGCTGAAACCTCTGTAACCCGCGAAAAATCAGAGTCACTGATTGCCCGACAGGATTGGGACGAATTGGGACGCACAGGCACTCCGACACCCCTTACTCTCCGTGAACCACAAATGGCCGAAGCAGAGGCTCAACTTGCCTCCGCCAAAGCGCGCTTGGCTGAGGCTGAGTTGCAGCTTGCGCGGACGTCACTTTATGCCCCTTTCGATGGGCGGGTGACGATGCGTCATGTGGATCAAGGTGAATTTGTTGCGGCGGGAACTCGGTTAGGCGAAATATATGCGGTCAATATTATGGATGTTCGCCTACCTATGACAAATGAAGAACTTCGCCGGGCAGGACTTACGTTGGGCTATGAAGCTAAGGCGGGGGCAGCTGGCATCCCTGTCACTTTAACCGCTGATGTGGCAGGTATGCAGAGTCGCTGGCAAGCCCATATAGTTCGGACAGATAGCCGTTTTGATGCCACGACACGCGTGCTCTTTGCTTACGCAGAAGTACTTGATCCGTTTGGCGCAGGGGCGAGTAACGGCACCCCTCTTGCGCCTGGGATTTTTGTAAACGCGGCAATCGAAGGGCAAAGACTGGATAATATCATAGTTATTCCGCGCGCGGCATTGCGAGGTGACGATAAAGTTTATCTCTCAAAAAATGGTACGCTCAGCATTCAAACGGTGTCTGTCCTTTCGTCCAACCGCAAAAATGCGATCTTACAAAGCGGCATTGATATTGGCGATGCGGTTATAACGTCGCCCATACGCGGCGTGGCTGATGGTATGAAAATTCAGGTCGTCACATCGTCCGAGGCAGTCGCTGAAACTGCCGCACATGAATCTGTCTCTGGTAAGGGAGACGAATGATGCAAAATATTATCAAATGGTGGGCGAGCAACCCAGTCGCCGCCAATTTACTCATGTTGATATGCTTTATTGGCGGGATTGTCAGCTATGCCCAAATTGAGCGAGAGCTTGAGCCCTATGTCGAATTTCCTGGCGCTTCGACTTATATTGCGTGGCCTGGCGCGTCGCCGCAGGATGTAGAAGAGCAAATCATCGTGCGGATGGAGGAAGCCCTGTCCGAGGTCGAGGGCGTCAATCGTCTTTGGGCGTCGGCAGAAGAGGGCGGCGGCTCCGTCACTGTTGTCGGCAAAAACGGCGTCGATGAAACCAAATTAATGGCGGATATTAAACGCGCTGTAGATTCGATTAGTTCTTTTCCGCCTGCAGCCGAAGAACCGCAGATTAATATTTTTCGAAGCCAACAAGAAATCATTCGCTTGGCCGTTTCTGGCGATGAGACCGTTACGGAACGCGAACTCAAACGCTTTGCCGAAAAAACGCGGCGTGAAGTGGCGCTCTTGGGCTATGTTCCATCTGTGGGCCTTTTCGGTGTGCGCGGCGAGGAAGTCTCTATTGAAGTTTCGGAAGGGGCTTTGCGACAATACGGCCTGACATTAAATGAAGTTGCGCAAGCTGTTCGCGGTACATCCGTTAATGCGTCATCTGGAACGGTGCGAACTGACATTGGGAACATGCAATTACGCACGCGTAATCAAGCGGATTCAAAAGTGGAGTTTGAAAACATCATTGTCCGCCAAGATGCGGGCGGGGCGCTTATCCGCGTGAAAGATGTCGCGACTGTCATTGATGGGTTTGAACAAGTTGACTTGCTCGCAACAGTCAACGGTCAGCGGACCGTTTTGGTCCAAGTCATGAGTGGCCCGAATATGGACATTGTTAAAATGTCGACCAATGTCAGTGGCTATTTAGAAAAAACACAAGAGAGTTTGCCCGACGGTATTTCTATCACAACGTGGGAAGATGCCGCCGAGCAATATAACGGCCGCATCGCCACCGTGGCGAAGAATTTCTTCACGGGATTACTCTTGGTTTGCCTGACACTGATGTTGTTCCTGCGCCCCAAAATTGCGTTGTGGGTGAGTATGGGAATTGCGACCGCTTTCGCAGGTGGCTTGGCGTTGCTTCCGCTTTTTGATGTATCGTTTAATATGATCTCGACCTTTGCCTTTTTATTGGTGATTGGCGTGATTGTAGATGATGCAATTATCGTTGGCGAAGCGATTCATTTCAAAACGGAGAATGGCGAAACGGGACTGGACGCAGCAGTCAACGGTACAAATATGGTTGTTAAGCCTGTGATTTTTGCCGTCTTAACGACCATGATTTTCTTCGCGCCGTGGATGTATCTCTCTGGCGGGACGAGCGAGTTTACGCGGGCCATTTCATTGGTTGTGATTCTGGCATTGTTTTTCTCTTTGGTTGAATCGCTTCTTATTCTGCCTGCTCATTTGGCGCATCTGAAGCCTGTCGATCCGAAAAGCCGCATCATGCGCTTTCAGAAGAAAATCGCAGATAGCCTGACATGGGTCGCGGAAGAGCTATATCGTCCTGCAATTACGGCGGCCTTGCGCTATCGCTATATTACTGCCTCTCTTTTTGTTGGACTTATGATTTTAACGGTTGGGGCAGTTGCGAATGGATTGGTCAAATCCTCATTCTTCCCAGAAAGCGAAACGGACCAAATCGAAATATCCGTCGAATTGCCAGAAGGGACACCTTATACACGGACATTAGAAGTTTTAGCACAATTGCAACATGCGGAAGAGACCTTGCAAGATGAGATAGCTGCTAAAGACGGTGATCTTATTGAAAATTGGTATACGCGTTCACGTGACAATAATGTGTTGGCCTTGGTGAAATTGGTACCGCCGGAAACCCGTACTCTTACAGCTAAAGCAACGGCAGAACGCCTCCGTGACCTTATTGGTGAGGTGCCAGATGCCGAAAACATAAATGTAGATTATCAAAATAGTAATGACGGTCCACCCATCCAATATGTGTTGAATGCGAAAGAATTTAGCGATTTGGAAGTGGCAGCGGATGATCTCATGACACGTTTACGCAGCTATGAGGGCGTCTTTAATGTCGTCAATGATATGGAAAGCGCGTCAGAAGAAGTTCAATTTGATTTGAAACCAGGCGCCGAGTCTTTGGGCGTGACAGCTGCAGATGTTGCGCGGCAAGTGCGTCAGGGCTTTTTTGGCGAAGAGGTTCAGCGTCTACCGCGTGATGGCGAGGACGTACGCGTCTATGTGCGTTATCCCCGTGCAGATCGAGAGTCTCTCGACTTCCTGCGGGCTATTCGTATTCGGACAGCTGATGGTCGAGAACTCCCATTAGATACAGTCGCGGATTTGCGGTTTGAAAAAGGGACCAATCAAATCTTACGCCGCGAACGTCAGCGTGCAATTATCGTTTCTGCCGAGGTGGTTTCGGAACGCATTGAAGAAATCCGGAAAGAATTAAATGAAGGATTCTTTGATGACTTTGACAGAGTTCATCCAAATGTAACGCGCGGCAATATCGGGCGGGCGCAGGGTGAGGCCGAATTCCAAGCTGAGTTGATGATTTTTATGCTTATTGCAATTGGTGTGGCCTATTTCCTCGTGGCGGTGTCTTTCAAATCCTATTTTGAACCAATTTTGATTTTGCTAGCCGCGATCCCATTTTGTTATTGCGGTATGATTATTGGTCATATGACAATGGGCGCGACGATGTCATTACTCTCAATATTGGGTATGTTTGCAGCGGCGGGTGTTGCGGTGAACGATAATCTGGTGTTGCTCGATTATGTCCATAAATTGCGAGATCAAGGTATGGATGGTGCGCAGGCTTTAATCGAAGCGGGCACGCGCCGTTTTCGTCCGATCCTGCTCACATCGCTTACGACATTTGTCGGGCTTTTACCTCTACTGACGGAAAAATCGTTGCAGGCGCAATGGCTCATCCCGATCGGGATCAGTTTAGCCTTTGGTGTCTTATTTGCGTTATTCGTCACACTATTCTTTGTTCCGGCACTTTACGGTATCGGTGCGGATATAGGGCGAGGCTTAAAATACTTGATCAAAGGAAAAGAACAGCCGAAGTTTTCGGCGAAAATATCCTGATGTTTTAAATGATGGGTTGAAATGAGACCTTAGAGATTAGCTCATTTCAATTCCAAGCTCTGATAGGTCGCTTTTTAAACGGGTTGCGTAAGAGCTGTTTGAAAGTGTGGGGATGCGTTTTTGATCGACGTCATAATTCATGGATTTTACGGCTTTATGTAAATTAGGCATTTTTGTACCAGTATTTTTTGCATTCGGGTCGATGAATTTTGATGGACCTGCCCTGTATGTTGCCGACATTTCAGCAATGTGTAGCGGGTCTACTTTATGACTGAATCGCGCAAATCCATCAAAGGTGAAACCTTCGTCAACGTGGCGATCACTTAACCTGATTAGCTCTGTCATTAAGGTGTGAAGTACGGTCCCAGGATCTAAATTCGGAACAACAAAACTTAACTGTGGTCCATAGATTTCTATGAAATCACTATGGCTCGTCGCTGCGCTTAAGGTCAGCACAAACGCTCCATTCGTGAGATTAAGCGTCTCGTTGATGTTGTAATTGACGCCATCAAAGCGGATGGATTGGATCACGTCTGAAAGATTCAACTCCGCGATATTGTGGTGTCGTTTACTTGTTTCACCTTTCGACAAATGGGCCATTAAGGGCAGATCGTGATGGCAGTTAAACGGCGTCGTCACCTTGTCTTGAAAGCGTAAAATAAATTGCTCTCGTATTTCATGCTCTCGCGCTTTTTTGAGAGCCAGAAAAACGGTTTGGATTATTTCTGACGTCGGTAGGTGAGGCTCCACCCGCCACCGCCGTCCGAAAACGATCTTTTCAATATCGCGTAATTTATAATTATCCGGGCCAATAATACCAACTTGGATGAATATGCCGCAGTCATCTTGGCTCACAAATACAGGGTAACGCCGAGAATACGCCGTTTGACTCACAACCTCTTCTACCGTTTCTAGCGTGTGTCGAAACTCAAGATAATGCTGAGGGATACATTGATTGCCCGATTGCGTTCGCACTAATGGCGCATGATCGACGGGGTATTCGCCTGAACGTAAAGCAAGGTAACTCATTTTGGTTGTTGTCACTCTATTTATTTTAAACGGTATGTTTAAAATACGGGTGAGGGCAGCCGCTGGATGATTCCAAATTACTTTAAAAGTCGGTTTCGCGAAGTAATATGCCCATGGTTGAATTCCAAACGGATCTGGCGGCACTGCGCGGCGTGGCATCTATGCGCACGACGCCACGTTCTTCCCGTAAAAGCTGTTCCCCAGGGACCAAGCCAGAGACCTTAAAGACAGGAATATCGGCGACGGCACGGCCTTGATCATCTTCTGTGACCGCAATTGAACCGCCGCCAATAACGGTCAAGATAGGCTCTGTGACGAAAATATCAGTTGTCGGAGCGAGATGCGCAAGCCTCCCCCCGCGTTTGGGGCGTCCGGCTTGGTCACTGACAAAGACGAAATCATTTCCCCATTCTAACCGGTCGGCTTGTTTCTCAGACGGTAAAGCGATGAGCTCTACTTTATTCGGGTTTGATACACGTAGCAGAGCCGTTGGCACTTGCACTTGGGTACCAGGCATCAGGCTGTCAGCGAGATCGGACACGACACCATTATGCGGGGCACGCAGAGTCAGACGGTCCAATTCGCGCGTGACAGAATCAAGGGCTTCACGTTTTTGCTCCAATTCATCGCGTAGCAAGTCGCCAAGCTGTCGGTCTTCTAAAGAGGCCGCGCGTTGCGCAAAGCGAGCCTCTGCGATTTTTAACTCTAACGTGGCTAATGTTTTGGCATGGTCCAGCGCGGGTGATGTAAGCTGCATGAGAACATCTCCTTCGCGAACGCTCTCCCCATTTAATATTGAAATAGTTTCAACGCGGGCTGCTATGGGTGGGAACAATTGCGTATCATCGGCAGGGCGGATCAAAGCCGGTGCGGTTACCGTTGATGGCCAGGGAACGACGAAGGCTAAGAGTGCGAAGGTTGAGACGGCCAATGTAGCGCGGCCTCGCGTATGGGATAGAATAGACATGCGTTGGCTCCACCAATGTTTGATTTCACGCCAGATGGGCACGGCGATGAACATGGCGATCTCAACAGTAAACAACACGATCCCGATCGCCTTTGGGAAAATGTGATGAACGAGGATGGCAATCCCCAAAAAGAGGAAAAACCGATAAATCCAAGTTGACCAAGCATAAATCGTCATCCCGAAAATGGCTTTGCGGGGATAGGTTTCGTCTAGGCCTTCATCCAAACCGAATAATGTTTTTCGCATGACCCAGCGGCCGACAGAAAACCCGCGTTTTTGCATATTCTCCACGCCCAGAATGTCACTAATGAGGTAATATCCATCAAACCGCATCCAAGGGTTTAGGTTCACAAAAAGGCTCATTGCCCAACTTGTTGTCGCTGCGAAAAATGCAATTGATCTAAAAATGCCATCAGGGAGAAACGCCCAGAGCAACAAAGAGATGGCCGCGATACAAAGCTCTACTGTGATACCCGCACCATTGATCAATGTGCGTGATCTACGGTTTTGGACCCGCCAAGCATCCGTCGTATCGGTGTAAAGGATCGGAAACATCACAAGGAACGCAAGACCAATAACGGGGACTCGTGCCCCAAAATGTCGAGCGGTATAGGCGTGCCCTAATTCATGTAGAATTTTTAGAACAATCAAGCTGATGGCGTAAAATGCAAAACCTTGTGCCGTGAAAAAGTACAAAAATGTGGACACGAATGTGTCCCACTGCCGCGCTGCAAAATATAACCCAATAAGGCCTAAGCAAAAAATAGTCTTGAACAGTGCTGGTCGTAACCACCTAGAGACTGCAGGCCCTGTTTGATCCAGAAAAGGTTGGGGGTTCCACAGCGGAATGCGAAAAAATAGATATTTATGGATGAGTTGTTCATGCCACGGCTTCCGCATGGCGGCTTCATGCGTGGCAAGACGCTCGGCATCTTGACTGCCGCCTAAATCTAATAGTTTCTCCGCGAGTAGAAATTCAGTTAATTCTTGTAATTCTTCAGTCCCGAAATTCAAACTAGGATCTGTTTGGTTCAGGAGTGACATGAAGTCATCCGGCGGTATCGTTGCCCATCGTGATAAAGCTGCAAAGGCGACATGACCAATGGCGTGGAAGCGCCCCCGCACCGGATCGTGCAACAACCATCTGTCGCGAAGCGTGTCGCGTTCCAACCTTAATTCCTGCCGCAACGGCGGGAGAGGCGGCGTGGGCTGAGTGGCCGCAGGCAACATAGGTTAGAGACCTGTCATCTGACGGGCGAGCGTGAGCGGGCGGCGGATCAAGAAATATGCAATTGGCGCTTTTTCACCATAAATTTTCGCTACGCCGCGTGCGCCGATGCGAGGTATGTCACCTTCTGTTAGAATGGCATGCGCATCAAAGGCCATTCCGCCTTCTGGCATAGACACCGCGCGGTAACTCGCTCGAACCAATTCGGCTTCCAAGGGGGTTACTGGGTCATTATCGAGGAACATCCGCACACGCGCACCCTCACGTAACGCCTCGCCATGGGCGAGGGGGGCATGGAGACGTAAAAGCACGCGTGTGGGTTCAGCAATTCGTAGAATTGCTTCACCATTGCTCACAGGCCGCCCGGTCAGCTCGGAGACATCTGAAAATAGCGCAAGCCCGTCACGGGGCGCACGTAAAACGGTTTTATCAAGGCGGTCACGCGCATAATTGCGCCGCGCCGTTGCTAGCTCTGTTTCTGCATCTGCGACGGCGAGTTCGCGTTTGGCTTCCGCATCGACAAAGGCGCGCAGACCCGCCATTCGGCGTCGAACTTCTGCGAGCTGCAATTCTTTTTCAGCGAGAACGAGCTCGTTTCGTAGAGTTACATCATCTAATCGAACTAAAGCGTCCCCTGCTTTGACTTCTGCGTTAGGCGCAACAAGAACATCTTTAATAACGCCGTCAAATTCAGCGGATAAAATAAAAGGCGTATCTGCAACCACCTCTGCAGGTGCTAGCGTCGTCATAGGGATTGGAATCATACCAATCAGGGCAAGGGCTGCGAGTGTTCCGTAGAATAAATTACGTTTTCGCGGAGCCATACGAGCGCGTTTTGCGCCGCGCCGCGCCGCATGAACAAGGCCATAAATTTCGCCTAGTCGCGCCATAATCGAAACATGAGACTCTGCTGGTGGTGCAGAAAATGCAAATAATAGCCCACCTGCTTTTGGATTTGGTGAAAAGGGCGCGTAATGCGCGTGGGTGAAAGGGTAGTTAATTAAATCTTTTTGACCATCGGATTTAAACTGCCATTGCGTAGCACTGTCCAAGTCACCTTTGCGCGCACGTGACTTCAGTTCCGACACAAGCCATTGACCGAATGGCGTATGACGTTCCATTTGCTCTTGGCCTGTGACAGCAACGATCTTTACACTGTTTCCTTTTCGAGACACCCAGAAAATATGCCCACAGTCGAGCATGTCACGTGGCCGATTTACGGCTTGATGTTGTAAGGATAACACATCTTTCGAGGCGATGGCTTCGCCCTCAAGACGAATAAGGGTCTCGAGAACTGTTGGCCGTGCACGTTTCGCTTGGGGGGGCGTGACGGATCTTAATTTTACAGGTTCAGCCATGAATTATCGTCCCTGAAACATGGCTATACCGCTCATGCCAGGTCGACCTTTGTGTTTGCCATTTAGGCGCGCTGTAATTTCGATTGTCTGACTGACAGGGTCGACAACAGCAGAGAGCCGTTGGACTTTCGCGGCAACTGACTCTCCTGTTTCATCGACTTTAAATGTGAAATTCGCACCTGGTTTAACCCATCGGGCCCAGTCAGACGGGGCGATAACAGAGATTTCCGTCGTGCCTGCGCGATTCAGAGAATAGAGCGGCTGGCCAGCTTGCGCAGTTTCATAGGCGTCAATGTGCCGAGCCGTGACATAACCCGGAAAAGGGGCGGCAACTGTGCAATCCTTCATCGCAATTTCCAGTGCCGATACTTCGGCTGCGATTTGATCTCGCTCAGACCGAGCAATAGAAACGTCTAATTCCCCCGCTGCGCCCATGGCTAAAAGTTCAGCCTGATTTTCATATTTCAAGGATTGTGTTGCATGGGCTGCGCGTCTGGATTTCAGCTCCGCATCTTGTCTATCGCAATCGAATTGAGCAATAGTTGCGCCGCGTTCGACATATTGACCCGCTTTATAAGGCGCTGTGGTCAAGCGTCCTGTCATACCTGCGGCGATGTCTGCGGATTGCCCTGCGATGAGAACGCCGCGTGCAGAAACAGGTTCTTTGTCGAGAGTTTCAACCTTTCCGGCCGTCTCCAAAGCTAACGCAGGGGTTGCAAGCGTGGCTAGAGTTATGGCCGTTAGTGTATGTTTTAGAAGATTGGGCATGGATGAACCTATGAATGTACTGCAGCCAAGGATTGCATAGTAAGCGTTAAACTCATCTTAAAATACAATCATTGGTTATGTTTTATTTGTGAGCATTCAAATTTCTACATTATATATATAATAAAAAATAATAAATTCAGTTGTTTAGAAAATCGTAACCGCGTTTCAAGTCTACAGCTAAAAATGCAATCAATACGGGTATTTTAATATTTGCTTTAAACCTTTTCCGTAACAACAACCAAAGATAGCATATTGGAGGACTTCATGCGAAATCTATTTTTGGGATCGGTCTGCGGCGCAGCACTGCTACTGGCGGGCTGCTCGTCGACTGTTACACGGGTTTCTGATACGGAGACTGCCAACTTTGCGAATTCATCTCGCGCTGAAATTCTGGCACGCCAGACACCTGTTACACAATCCATCTCTTTATATGAGGCGATGGCGCGGGCATTAAAACATAACCTGGATCACCGCGTTGCCATGATGGAAGCGGATTTGGCGCAGGCAGATTATGATCTGTCGCGCTGGGACATGCTTCCACAAGTCGTCGCAAACGGTCAATATTATGGCCGATCCAATGAAGCGGGTGCATCGTCACTCTCGCTTCTCTCTGGGCGTCAATCACTTGAACCTTCCACGTCTACAGAACGTGATGTTTTCACAGGGGACCTTACGGCGAGTTGGAATATTCTCGATTTTGGTCTCTCAAAAATCCGCGCAGAACAGCTTGGCAATGAGGCTCTCATCCAAGAGGAGCGTCGTCGTAAAGCCATTATTCAAATTATGGAGGATGTGCATCGGTCTTATTATCGTGCCGTCTCCGCTGAGCGTCTCGCAAGCCGACTTACAGAATTGGAAGGCGACGTAAGCACCGCGTTCCAAACCTCTCGACAGCAATTTGCGACGCGTCGTACCGCGCCGATGCCAGCTTTATCCTACCAACGGGAGTTAAATGACATCCAAGGTCAGGCCAAACGTTTGACGCGTGATATGCAAATGGCGAAGATGGAACTCGCCGCGCTCATGGGGTTGTCCCCAGATCAACGATATAATTTACAAATACCTGCACAAATGCCGCGTCCGGGTAAATTGGTAATGACCTATGAAGAGATGATTGATCAGGCGCTTCGTAATCGCCCTGAAGTGCGCGAAAACCTCTACGCCCAGCGCATTGGTGAAAAAGAAATCAAGAAAGCAACGCTCGAAGCTCTACCATCACTTGAAGGTTTCGTCGGCATAAACGCCTCTTCAAATGATTTTCTTTTTAACAATGATTGGGCCGGATATGGTGCCCGCGCGAGTTGGAACCTCCTCAAGGTTTTCTCGACTGGAACGCGAAAGAAAAAAGCAAAAGCCCGTGTCGCACTAGAGCGTGAACGTGGTCTTGCCACAGCTATGGCTGTCATGACTCAAGTTGGCGTCGCCCGAACACGGTATGAAAGCCTTGCGGGAGAATACCAAACCGCCAGTGATGGCGCGATGGTCCAAGGTGATATTTTGGGTCAGATTGAATCTCTCGCCAAAGCGTCTTCGGCTTCAAAACAAACGCTCGTCCGTGAACGTATGAATGCAATTTTATCGGAAGCGCGTCGTGATGCCGTGATGGCAGAAATGGCCGAAGCTTCAGCGCATATTTATACGGCGCTTGGTTATGATCCCTATGCGACGGGGATTGATGGAACAGAAGATGTTCAGACGATCGCAGAAAGTTTGGAAGCCCTCTGGACTGAACGCGTCCGAACTCCAGGCCAATAATATTGACAGGCTGACGGAGATGTTCCGAAAGTTCCGACCCCATCGCGTGATGGATATGATCGGCACCTTTCGCAACTCGATCCTGATGGCCACGAAACCCCTTCGACGCGCGCACATCCCCGTTTCTGCGCGTCGCAACCGACCTGGCTTGTGCATGAGTTTTCCAACCCCTCTCTCTGTGCAGGCCAGGTCGAACCCCATAATTGCCGAATTGAATGGAAGAGTTGACCATGTCCGAGAAGTCCAAGAACCCCGTTACTGCTAATCTTAAAAATGGCGCATCTCGCCTCGGCCTGCGTGCCCTTGAACCGCGTATCCTTTTGGATGCGGCGGGTTTTGTCACAGGTGCCGATGTTGCGATGGATGCGTTTGATACGCAAAATGTCGCCGAAGACATGTCAATGTTATTTGATGCGGGGGCGACGCCGCTCGCGCCGCGCGGAGAGTTTACACAAGTCGAAACGCTCCTCTCGGCCCTGAACGAGGCGGAAAGCGAAAAGGATTTAGCGTCACAAGCACAGGACAATCCAGATAGTGATGTCGAGCGCATAAGCGCCGCGCAACCCCCGACTGATGGCGCTGGACTAGTCTTTATCGACCAGTCCGTTTCTGGTTGGGAAACCCTTGCGTCTAACATCCCAGATGGGTTTGAAACTGTTCTGATCGGGGCGGACGCCGATGGTCTGCAAATTATCCGAGACACCCTCGAAGGCCGCGATGATGTTGCGGCAATTCACATCTTGTCACATGGCGAATCTGACGAATTAAATCTTGGAACGACAGTCGTAACGGCAGAGTCTCTCGCGGGTGAGCATGCGGATGATTTTGCAGCCTTCGCAGCATCATTAACGGACACTGCGGACATCCTGATTTATGGTTGTGACTTTGGCCAAGATGCAGAGGCCTTATCTCTGATTGCAGGCTTAACGGGCGCTGACATTGCGGCTTCGACCAATGACACAGGTGCGAGTGATCTTGCGGGCGATTGGACCTTGGAAACCCAGTTGGGCACAATCGACTCTGAAACCTTTGCGATTACCGAGTTCCAAGGCGTTTTAGCGGATCAAACAATTACAACAGCTCAAATCGCGGCGGCTTTAACGACGGGTGACACATCTGTTTCCGTTACAGGCAGCGACGGAAATATATTCACATTTGAAGTTACGTCTCCAAATGATTTTCTACAAGATGATGGTGTTGGCATTGGCTTAGGGCGTGATTTTGGCGCAACTGATAATGACGCCCTTCCAGGTAATTCAGAAGATTACAGCCTAAGTTTCACTGAAGGTTTGTCTGAAATTGAACTCACAATTGGCTTCTTAAATAATAATATTGATGGGTCAGAGGAAATGCAAAATTTCCAGGTCTTCGACATCAATGGAAATGACATCACGTCATTGGTTACATTTAGTTTTGTAGATATGTCTGGACCTGTTGACCCTGGTGCCGGCGGTGGCCCACTCGTTTTTGGAACACGTAATGGTATTGCGAATACTTTATTTGGCGGTGCTGAAGCGGGTGGTGCATCTTCAAATGGCACGTTGACCATAACATCGTCGGGCGCAGCTATCGGTGAAGTTACCTTTAACCGCATTACATTAACCGCCGGACAAACTGGTGTTACGGGTGCCTTCGGCACGCAAATTCAAGAAGTAAGTTACACAACAGTTGTCGCAAATGACGCCCCCGCTATAACAGCGCCAGCTACGGCGACTATTGCGGAAGACGGGACACTTAGTTTTTTCCCAAATATCCGTATTGAAGATACAGATTCTACGTCCGTGACGATGACACTGTCTCTTGATCCGTCTCATGGTACGATTGCGGTAGCCAATGTCGGTAGTTTGATTGCCGCAGGTAATGGAACAAATACTTTGACGTTGACGGGCTCGCCATCGGATTTACGCAACGCCTTTGAAGTTTTAACGGTTACGCCTTCTGCCGACTTCAACACATCTGTTTCTGGAACGATCCCGCTAACAATAACGGCAGATGATGGCATAGCCCCCGTTGTGACGGAACAGGTCGCTATCACGGTTACGCCTGATGGTGATACAGTCGCTGATACGATTTCGACGAATGACACTACGGCGATTACATTTAATGTACTGACGGGTACGGGTGGCGCGTCCGCTGACAACTTTGAAGCTACACCCGTCATCAATGGTGTCACTCAACCTACAACTGGCGGCAGTGTTGCAATTGATAATACCGATGGGTCATTAATTTTCACGCCAACGGCAGGATTCGAAGGTAATGCCGTCTTTACATATGAAGTTCTAAGTGGTGGCGTTTTAGAGACGGAAACCGTGACGATAGCCGTGACGGCTTCTCCACTCGACACCGACGGCGATGGCATTGCCGATGTGGATGATGTCGATGACGATAATGACGGCATTTTGGATACGGTTGAGGGGCATACGCCTATTACCAACTCTATTGTTGGCGAGTTTAACGGCACATTTGGTGAACTTTCAGGCACTGTCAGAGACTTGGAAACAGCCCCTGGTACAGGTTATACGTACCGCCCAACAACGAACTTTGGTGCAGGGGATTACCGCGTCAGCAGCGGATCTACGCCTAATACAAGTTGGAACCCATTTGGCGTAAACTTCAACGGTAATACAACCGGCGATGCAAATGACGCATTCCTGCTCGTCAACGGGTCCAGCACGCAAGCTATTTTCTTGGAAGAGACTATTTCTGTCCCAGAAAATGCAAGTGCTGAGCTAAGCATTGATGCCCGCAATTGGGCGGGTGCTCCATTCACACTTTCCGGCCCTCCGAACATAGCGATTCAGGTGTTTGACTCGACTGGCACAACATTGCTCGGGCAATCTCAAACAGGCGCAATTAATCAAGCTACATCTTGGGTAACAGCTGTGACGCCTTTCAATACGGGGGCAAATAGTGAGGTCGTTATTCGTCTCGTTAATTTGTCAACGCAACTGACGGGTAATGATTTTGCGATTGATAATATTCGATTCACGGTCCTTGATCCGCAACAATTTGATAATCGTGACAGCGATAATGATGGTATCTTCGATCACCTCGATATTGATTCCGATAATGATGGTATCACCGATAATATCGAAGGTCAGTTGACGGATGATTATGTTGCGCCGTCAGGCGTCGGCAGCAGTATCATTGATCTAAACCAAGATGGTTTGGATGATCGTTATGACACGCGTACAGTCACCGCTGGAACGGCCGCAGCCGTTATTGGTGCGGGCGACGGTGTTATTGCTGTTGATACAGATAACGACCTTGATGCGGATTATATCGACACAGATTCAGATGATGATGGTCTGACAGATAATGCTGAAAACGGGCTTGGTCAGGCTGAAATTGTCGATGGCACAGTGTCCGATGCGACAACTGACGCCGATGGTGACGGCCTCTTCGATCAATATGAAACCGCAATTGATGGAAATACGAATGACGGCTTTGTCGTCAATGAAGGCGTAGCTGATCCCCTAAGTGCGCCAAATGGTTACCTTCCTGATGGTGACAGCGATGCCATTGATGGCAGTATTGTCGCTTTAACGGCGGACCTTGATTTCCGTGACGCAGAAGATTCTACAGATACAGACGGTGATGGCATAATCGACTCTGTTGATGTTGATGATGATAATGATGGTATTTTGGATGTGATTGAGGAGGCGGAAAGCGCCTTGAACTTCAACGCTGCGCCCCAAATACTTGTAGGGACTGACCTGACACAGCTTGTGGCAGGTGATAGCTATTTGGTGCCTAATGTCGGTTCTGCGAATGGACAAAACCTCGATGCGATTTTCACTATTGTTGAAATACCAGCATTTGAGCGGTTTGATGCCACAACGCGCAGTCTTGCCCTCGCCCCTAGTCAAGCCGACCCTTATGTGACCTTGCAGGTCACATTCGTAGAAGCAGGGTCTGCAACACCAACAGATCCAATGGGTACGCCAGTCACACTGGATGTATTCGCTATCACGCTGGACAATGTCGATTCAATTATGGACTCTTCGATTACTGATGTCGTGGGCTTTGAGACAGGCGTTCCAGATTCTGTAAATTTTGATGCAGGACCTAACACGCTCTTGGAAGAGGGTGGTTTTGTCGGTGTCGTGCTGGGTGGTAGTCAACTTCCAGGTTTCGACCTTATCCGTCGGCGAGACGACGCTGGAGTCCCTGATACGGCTACAAATGTTTTCTCATTATCAGACGAGACCGATCCTGCTCAACCAGTACGCAACGCTGTGACAGCCCAATTCACTAACCTTAGCAGTTTTAGTTTCGTTTATGGGAATACTGGATTTGACGCTACCACTGGCGGGCTGCCTGACAGTTTCAATATTTCTGGTCAGGTGGATTCAGACGGTGATGGCATTTTCAATTCTCTCGATATCGATTCCGACAATGATGGCATTACCGATAATATCGAAGGTCAGTTGACAGATGATTATATTGCGCCGTCAGGCGTAGGTGCGGGCATCACAGATCTGAACCAAGATGGCTTGGACGATAATTACGACACACGCACCGTTACCGCTGGAACGGCGGCTGCTGTGATTGGTGCGGGCGACGGTGTTATTGCTGTTGATACAGATAACGACCTTGATGCGGATTATATCGACACAGATTCAGATGATGATGGTCTGACAGACAATGCCGAGAATGGGCTTGGTCAGGCGGAAATCGTCAATGGCACAGTGTCCGATGCGACAACTGACGCCGATGGTGATGGCCTCTTTGATCAATATGAAACCGCAATTGATGGAAATACGAATGACGGCTTTGTCGTCAATGAAGGCGTAGCTGATCCTCTAAGTGCGCCAAATGGTTACCTTCCTGATGGTGGCGACGCCATAGATGGCGCGATTGTGCCTTTATCCGCCGATTTGGATTATCGAGATACAACAGTAGATAATGCAGCGCCGACCTCTACGGGTGGTACAGTCACATTTGCTGAAGACTCGTCCTACACTTTCACAGCGGCAGACTTTAACTTTGCCGATACAGATGCCGCGGATGTCTTTACGTCCGTGCGGATTGACAGCCAGCCTATGATAGGCAGGCTCTTGCTTAGGGGTGATAACATCGCTCCGTTGCAGGTGATTGCAGTTGCCGATATTCCGGATTTAACATTTGTACCAGTAGTGAATGGTTTAGGTGAGAATTATGCTAGTTTCACCTATAGCGTAAATGACGGAACGGCTTTTTCAAACGCTGTCGCCACGATGACAATTAATGGTACGCCGTTGAATGATGCGCCCGTACCCGTCGTTTCGCCAACATCTAATGGTGCCGTTCAAGACGTTGCCAGTGGTACGACTCCGACGCCTATTTTAACCTTCACACCAGAAAGCTCGTTGCTGTCTAATGGCTTGACTGAGGCAAATGTGCTTGACCGTCTCGCCAATGGTGAAACGGCGGCTGACCTAGGCCTAATCGCAGTCAGTGATTTACTGGCTCAATTAGATGTTACGGATATTGAACAAACCAGCTTTGGTATTGGGGTCATCTTCGCAGATGAATCCGAGGGCACTTGGCAGTATTTACGTACTGATATTCCAGGGCATGAATGGACGAATTTCCAGCTCGGTGATCCTGATAATACAGATCCAACACCCGTGCCCGACGGCGAAGCCTTATTGATGGATGCAGATGCCATCCTTCGGTTTATTCCTGACGCAGGGTTCTCAGGGGGAGCTGAAATTCAATTCCGTGTTTGGGACGGTACAGACGGTACAGCGTCGAATCCGCCATCAACTATATCGGATGACTCTGGCGCAATGGCTCCAACGAACACATCCTCTCTATCTTCGCCGGCCTTTATTGCTTCGCTTGCCGCAGACACGGATGGCGACGGCGTCATTAATGCGGATGATATTGATGATGATAATGACGGCATATTGGATGTTAACGAATTTTTCCTCACGCAAGGGACCCGCGAATTTTTTGAAACCGCGCCAAATCCTCTGCCTGTGTCGCAAAGGGACGGTTTTGACGCGGCCTATCCAGCGGGCAGTGTCACGCCGCTTTCAAACTTTTCAGGATCAGCAGGGTATTTCACGAATAGCGGTCTGACCGAAGGGTCTGGTACAACGGCGACGACACATTTACCTGCCTTTGAGGGCGATGCATATTCGGGTTTACACTCAGGTGAGAATTTTGCCCAAGAGGTGATTCAACTTGAACTCGATGTTCCTGTTTTGGCGGGTCAACAAGTTGGTATCAGCTTTGCCGCACATCAGATGACATTTGACAATGCTGCGGGGGGGTTCTTCAACCAGCCTGGTAAGTTCGTGATCTATGGTATCCGGACAGGATCCACGATTGTCGAGGGAGTAAATGGTTTCACCACTAACCCTACTCAATTGAACACGTCGAATGTCAACACCATAGAAGCCAATCCTGATGTAGATTTTCTGGGTGAAACACCTGAAATTTCTAACACAACAGAATGGCAAGAGTATATTATTAACTTTAGCGCGACTCAAAATTACGACCGCATTATCATTGTACCCGTGAGTGATGGCACAAATCGCGGCGGGCCGAATGCAGCAGATATTTCAACCTTCCTTGCCATTGACGCGATCAACTTTGGTTTAGTGTCTGCGGTTGATACAGATGGTGACGGCATTAATGATCACCTTGATATCGACAGCGATAATGACGGTATAACTGACAATATTGAAGGGCAAGCAACGGGTAGTTATATTGCACCGAGTGGCATTGGCATGGCCATGCTTGATGCCGATAATGATGGCCTGGATGATCGCTATGACGCGACACCTACTGGTACCGCAGACGGCGTGGGTAGTATTGGTCTTACTCCTGTTGATACTGACGGTGGCGGCATAGCCGATTTCCGCGACACTAACTCAGATGACGAAGGCGCCGATGACGCTGTGGAGGCGGGTACTGGTACGCTCGCAACGGGTTTATCCGATGCCACAACGGATGCAGATGGAGATGGCCTATTTGACGTCTTTGAGACCCAAGGCGGCACAGATGCGAATGACGGATTTAACGTCAATGAGTCCATTGCGACGGGCGCAATTACTTTCCCTGATGGTGACGGGGATGCCGCATCTGCAATTCCGTTGATAGCGGATGTTGATTTCCGAGATGCACTAGACACGCGTGTCGACACAGATGGCGATGGTATCTTTGATGCTGATGATATTGATGATGACAATGATGGTATTTTGGATACGGTTGAAGACACAACAACATTTAGAGCCTTGACGGCTGCCGATCTGGGTGTGCCGAACAGCTCCGTAGCTTTTGATACGGGTCCTGTGGATGTCAGCGCCGCGTACGGACTGCCAACGGGCAGTATTATTGTCCGCGCTGAAAATGTTCACACGAGCGCAACAGGTTTGTTATTGACTGGACCTGGCGCAGCGCCGGGCGTCGAATTTACGATTACAGGCTCAGTGCCTGTTGGCTTGCGGCTTGAGCATGGCGGCACGGTGACGATAGATGGGCGAAGAGACGGCCTGACGAGTTTAGATGGTTCGGCTTATACCCTCACAAGCACGCTTGATACGGGTTACGTGGCTGCCAATACAATTACAACTTATGCAGTAGTGCGTGATGGAGGACCAATCTCTAATTCTGAAAGATTTGTTTGGGAAAGCCTCGGGTCAGACGTTTCTAACATCTTAGTTACCAGTGATGATGAGAATCGTAGTTCCGGTAATATGATCACGAGTGGTTTCTTCCTTTTCTTACGTCCCATTGATGATGTTGATATGGATGGAATCGCCAATAGCCTTGACCTTGACTCTGACAATGACGGTATTTCTGATCTTGTAGAGAGCGGAAATGTTGCGGGCATCGCCGCGGACGTGAATAACGATGGCCATGTTGATGACGCAGAAGCGTTAATCGCTGTGGCGGCTGGTGCAGACCAAGATAATGATGGTCTACAAGATGTTTTTGATGCCAACGTTGCTGATAACACAAGCGCAGCATCTCAAGGGACAACACCGCGCCAGACTGACGCTGACGGCGTAGCTGATTATCTTGACCTTGATTCAGATGGTGACGGGATTGCTGATGCGATTGAAGCACGGGCAACAAATGCGCAAATTCCGCTGGCAACATTAGCCGACGCAGCCGCCGCCGATGCCGCTGATAGCGATAACGATGGTGTCCTAGATGTCTTTGAAGGCACAAGTGGAACACATGGCGGTGATTTTGGAACGCCAAATGATGATGATATGGACGGCACAGCTGACTATATCTCAACTGATTCAGATGGCGATACTTTGCTCGATAGTGCTGAAAGTGGCTTGGGCGGTACGTTACCTGCTGATGTCACATATCTCGACGCGGATGGCACTGTTGACGTTGATCCTGCCACGGCAGTAGGTCTTTCCAATGATGGCGACAATGATCCATCAGATCTCGATTTCCGGTCAGTTAACTTGCTAGACACAGATGGTGATGGCGTAGCTGATGTAAATGACGTTGATAAAGACAATGACGGTATCCTAAATGTTGACGAAGGTGTTGAGCAGGTTTCATTTACGACGCCTCGCACTTCAGGCCGTATTGTCGGAACAACTTCATTTGGAACGGAAGTGACGGTTACGCGGCCAAGCAATGGAGGAATAATTCCTACAGACCCAGCAAATCCACGAACGGATGTATTTGATCATGCTGCATTCTCGCCTTTGACAGGTCTGCCACTTGAGTCTTTTGAAATTATTTTTAGTCAAGCAAATTTGCCAAGTCTGGTTGAAGATCAGGTCACATTCGACTTTACGGGAACGCCCGTAAGTGAGGCCTATTTACACATTAACTCAATTGATCAAACGATATGGAACTTTGCGGATAACCCGAATATTGGTTGGGAAGTTGTCTCTTCCTTTGAATTAGAAATTGACACGAGTGGCGGCGGTGTTTCGCTCTCTGATATTGATCCAGCAGATAATGATGGCTCTCGAGCGGAAGAAGCCCAAGACTTTAATGCTGAGGGCTCTGGTGATGTAACGATCCGTTTCTTCACACTTGATGGCACGCCATTGGATACTATTGAATTAAATGTTACGCTAGATCCAGACCGAACCCCATCATCTGATGGCATTCAGCTCGCGTTAGAAGTTGCCCGTGATACTGATGGAGATGGAATTGCGGATCACTGCGATATCGACTCCGACAATGATGGCATCACTGACAATATCGAAGCGCAATCGACTGCAGGTTACATCGCGCCATCTGGACAAGGCGCTGCTATGGTTGACGCCAATGGTGACGGCTTAGATGATAATTATGATGCACGTAGCGTAAATGGCGTATTGAGTGCTACCGCAGCAGCTGCGACATCTGCTGATGCGCTTATAACCCCAGTAAACACAGATTCTGGTGCTACAACGCCAGACAGCTTACCAGATTATCTAGATACGGACTCCGATAATGATGGCGAAAATGATACATCAGAGGCAGGCCTTGGTGCTGCACCAGCAACGGGTGCTTCTGATGCAACAACAGACGCCGATGGTGATGGCTTGTTTGATGTGTTTGAGACACAACTGACGGGCGACATAAATGACGGTTTCAACGTCAATGAAGATATCACTCCGCTGGATGGCACATTGCCAGATGCGGACGGAGATGCATCTGTTGGTACAGCAACACCGCTCGTAAATGATCTCGATTTCCGCGATCTAAACAGCGATCCAATTGCCGAAAATGATACGGTTGGCGGGACTGAATCTGAGACGGCAGATACATTTGATGTCTTTGCAAATAACAGCGTCGATGTTGATAGTGACCCAGATGGCGACACGATCAATGTAACGCGTGTTCTGACAGGGAATGACGTCACTGCACTTGCGGCATCGACAGACGGCACAGGCGTATCTGCTGCCGTTGCAGGGTCCACGGGCGGTCTCTTTACGATTGCGCCAAATGGAATGGCGAGCTTTGACGCCAATGGTGACTTTGAAGACCTTGCGGTAGGCGAAACTCGCGTCACAGAAATTGTTTATCAAATAGATGATGGCGAGGGCGGAACAGATACAGCCGTTGTGACCTATACTGTCACAGGTGAAAATGATCCGATTGTACCGGGAATTCCCGGCGATCCAAATCCACCTGCGGACCGTACAAATTTCATCCCACCGCAAGTTGGTGTAGATAATGTCGCGCCAACCGCGTTAGATTTATCTACATTCTTTACGGACCCTGACGCGACGGATGTCGTAACCTTTAGCGCCACGCCAGCGGACCTTCCGCCCGGCCTGACCCTTGTTAATGGTGTGATCTCTGGGACATTAGATAACAGCGCCAGCCAAGGCGGTACGAATGGGGTTTATACGATCCCAGTCACAGTGACCGACAGTAATGGCGATAGCTTCATAACGAACGTTCAATACACAGTTACAAACCCAGCGCCGATTGCCGCCGACGACACTCATACAACGCTGGAGGATACTCCGATTACAGTCGATATTATTTCCGGGAGCGATAGTGATCCCGACGGTGATATATTGACGGTTGATGCGGCCGCTCTGCCCGATGGTACAGTGATTGCACTCGACACAGCCACAATACTGCCAGAGGGCACTCTGACAGTTGGAACGAATGGTACGGTCACATTCGATCCCGCTGATGATTTCAACGGTGACTTTATCTTTGGCTATACAGTTACGGATAGTGAAGGTGGCACAGATGTAGCAACCGTTACGATTACGGTTGATGCGGTAAATGATCCACCAAACCCAACAATACCAGGAGACCCGAATCCGCCTGCAGATCCAGATAATTATATCCCTCCGCAGACAGGTTTGGATAGCAGTCCTTCGACACCTCTAGATATCACGCCATTCTTTGATGATGTAGATGGTGATCCCGTGACATTGACAATTGATCCAGCGGATTTACCGCCAGGACTAAGTTTTGATGGGACGACTATTTCGGGAACGCCATCTGCTGACGCCAGTCAAGGTGGAACCAATGGTGTCTTCACAATTCCAGTCGTCGCGACGGATGGAAATGGGGGAACATTCACAACGAATGTGACCTATACAATCACGAACCCAGCCCCGATTGCACAAGATGATGCGTTGACGGCGGGCGAAGACGGTCCTGTTATCACAGGGTCTGTTATTGCTGATGATACCGGCAATGGTGTTGATAGCGACCCAGATGGTGACACGTTGACGGTTGCCGAGGTTAATGGCGATCCAGCTCTTGTCGGACAGCCTGTAGCGGGCACAGACGGCGGTCTATTTACGATTAACCCAGATGGTTCATATAGCTTTGATCCGAATGGTGACTTTGAAGACCTTGCCGTCGGCGAAACCGAAACCACGACGTTGACATATCTCGTTAGTGACGGTGAAGGCGGAACAGACTTGGCAACGGTTACCGTCACAGTGGAAGGCGCCAATGATGCGCCGATCCCTGTCGATCCAACGCAACCACCAGGACCAAGCGATCCAACAGATCCGTCTGATCCACAAGATCCGCGTGACCCGCCTGTTGATCCGCAAGACTATATTCCAGCGCAAACAGGTGAAGATGGCGCGCCATTTACACCTCTTGATCTGACGCCATTCTTCGGTGATCCAGATGGAAGCGATGCTGTAACTTTGTCCGTTGAGCCGGCTGATTTGCCAGATGGTCTTGTCTTTGATCCAATCACAGGTGTTCTGTCTGGAACCCCGTCTCCTGATGCCAGCCAAGGCGGAACTGATGGTGTCTATGATGTTCCAGTGACAGCTACAGACCCAAGTGGCTTGACGTTTACAACAATTGTCCAAGTCACAATTACTAACCCAGCTCCAATTGCGGTTGATGATATGGAAGTCACAGACGAAGATACAGTTCTGTCAGACTCCGTCTTACCTGATAATGGCAATGGCGCTGACTCCGATCCAGATGGTGACATGTTAAGTGTCGCCGAAGTGAATGGCACGCCGATCACTTCAGGTTCAGTCATCACACTGCCAAGTGGTGCGTTGCTGACGATGAATGATGATGGGACATATGATTATGATCCAAATGGTCAGTTTGAAGACTTAGCTGCAGGTGAAAGCGGAACAGATAGTTTCACTTACCAAATCACAGATGGTCAGGGCGGCGTGTCTGACGCGACGGTTACGCTGACGGTTGAAGGTGTGAATGATGCGCCAATTCCTGTCGATCCAGAACAACCTACTGGTCCAAGTGACCCAATGGATCCATCCGATCCAGATGATCCACGTGATCCGCCTGTCGATCCACAGAACTATATCCCAGCCCAAACAGGTGAGGATGCGAGCCCAACAACGCCGTTTGATCTGACGCCATATTTTGGTGATCCAGACGGCAGTGATCTTGTGACATTGTCTGTTGATCCAGCTGAGTTGCCAGATGGACTAACATTCGATCCTACGACAGGCATCATCTCTGGCACACCTTCGCCAGATGCCAGCCAAGGCGGTGATCCCGCCAACCCAGGTACATATGTCATCCAAGTGACAGCGACTGACCCAAGCGGCGAGACGTTCACAACACCCGTCACTTACACAGTCACGAATCCAGCGCCTGAGGCTGTGGATGATACATTCACCACACCAGAAGACACACCGGTGACGGTCAATATCATTGATAATAATGATAGCGATCCTGATGGTGATACGCTGGTGATTGATGCAGTGGCTCTGCCTGATGGAACGGTTATTCCAGTCGGGACACCGACTGACATTCCGCAAGGCACGCTGACAGTTCTTTCAGATGGCACGGTTACACTTGATCCTACCCCAGATTTATCTGGCCCTGTTATCTTCGGATATACGATCAGTGACGGCCAAGGCGGAACAGATGTTGCGACAGTTACGATTGACGTGACGCCTGTTAATGATGGTCCAATTCCAGTTGACCCAACACAGCCACCGGCACCACCGAACAACCCGGATTTCCCAACGGACCCAGAGACTCCGTTTACGCCACCCGTCGACCCAGAAAATTATATTCCGGTTCAGACAGGTGAAGACGATGATCCATCGACACCGCTTGATCTGACGCCATTCTTTGGTGACCCAGACCCAATGGAGCCGTTGACGATTAGTCTCGATCCAACGGATCTTCCACCTGGTCTAACGTTTGACCCTGTGACGGGTATTATCTCCGGCACACCTACGCCAGACGCCAGCCAAGGTGGAGATCCGATGGATCCAGGTACATATGTCATTCCGGTGACTGTAACTGACCCGAGCGGTGAAACCTTCACAACGAATGTGACCTATATGATCACGAACCCACCACCCGTGGCCGTTGATGATAATTTTGTGGCGAATGAAGCCGCCACGATTACGGGCTTTGTTGTTGCAGGCAGTGACACTGACCCTGACGGCGATACTTTGACGGTCACGCAAGTTGGCGGCGATCCGCTCAATGTTGCGCAACCTGTCGCAGGTAGTGCAGGCGGTCTCTTCACAATTGATGATACAGGCGCGATGACGTTTGACACTAATGGTGAGTTTGAAGGTCTTGATGCAGGCGAAACACTTGTCACAACCGTGACCTATGAAATTAGTGATGGTGAGGGCGGTACAGATACAGCTACCGTTACCGTGACTGTTATGGGCACAAATGATGCGCCGATCGTAACAGGTACACTGGCCCCACAAAATGGTCCAGATAGCGCAGAGCAACTGCCGCTCGATACGAGCACGATTTTCTCTGATGTTGATGGTGAACCGCTGACATTTACGTCACCTGATTTACCGACGTGGATGACGCTCGATCCTGTCACAGGTATCATCACAGGCACCCCGCCTGCGGATGCCTCTCAGGGTGGACCGAACTCTGATGGTGTCTATGTTGTAAATGTTACAGCAACAGACCCAGACGGCGAAAGCGTCACCAGCCCTGTTGTGTATACGTTTACGAACCCAGCACCTGTGGCCGTAAATGACGATGCTGCAACGGATGAAGACACACCGATTTCAGGTGAAGTCTTGGCTCCAAATGATACGGATCCAGATGGTGATCCGCTTGTCGTATCAGCTGTCGATGGAAATCCTGCAAATGTAGGACGCCCTGTTGTAGGCAGTACTGGCGGTGAATTCACAATTAATCCTGATGGAACATATGACTTTGATCCAGCGGGTGATTTCAACAATCTTGCGGTTGGTGAAACAGTTACGACAACGATCACCTATGAGATTTCAGATGGTGAAGGCGGAACAGATACAGCGACTGTTGAAATCACAGTTACTGGTACAAATGATGCGCCGATCCCAGTTGACCCAACGCAACCTCCTACGCCTCCGGGTGATCCGGATGTGCCTGTGGATCCACAAGACCCACGCGTGCCGCCATTGGACCCGAATGATTACATTCCGGAACAAACAGGGTCGGATAGCTCGCCTGTCACGCCGCTTGATTTGACGCCATATTTCGGTGATCCAGATTCCCCAGATGCCGTCACCTTGACGATTGCACCAGCGGATCTCCCACCTGGCCTGACGTTTGATCCAACCACGGGTATTATCTCCGGCACACCAAACCCAGATGCGTCGCAAGGCGCGCCAAATGGTGTGTTTGAAATCCCAGTGACAGCGACAGACCCAAGCGGTGAGACGTTCACAACGACTGTGACTTATGTCATTGAGAACCCAATCCCTGTCGTAGACATGCCCGTCGGACCTATGGATGCGGTAGATGGAGACGACGTCTCTATTCCGACTATGATATCCGACCCGGATGGCGACACGCTCGTTTATACAGTCACAGGTCTGCCAGACGGTCTGAGCATTATCCCAAGCACAGGTGAAATTGTCGGCACGCTCGATAATTCCGCTAGCCAAGGCGGCCCAAATGATGACGGTGTCTATACGATCACTGTCACAGCCGATGACGGCGAGGGCGGCGTGGTTACAGATACATTCGAATATGTCGTATCAAACCCAGGGCCTGATGCTGTTGATGATGACTTCACAGCCAATGAAGGCGCACCCATAAATGGGTTTGTCATTGCAGGCTCTGACTCTGATCCAGATCAGGATGAGCTGACTGTAACTGAAGTTGGCGGTGACCCAGCCAATGTGGGCATGCCTGTCGCAGGCTCAACAGGTGGTCTCTTCACGATCAATCCTGATGGGACACTCACATTCGATCCGAACGGCGAATATGAATCCCTTGAGCTTGGAGAAACAGCCACAAGCACGATCACATATATGATCAGTGACGGCGAAGGCGGTACGGACACAGCGACTGTAACTGTTACGATTGAAGGTACAAATGATGCCCCGATCACAACAGGTCCACTTGTAGACCAAACAGGTACGGATAGTGACCCTTCAGTGCCATTCGACGTGTCGACAATCTTTACAGATGTTGATGGAGAACCGTTGACATATACTGCAACGGGTCTTCCGCCGGGTCTCACCATTGACCCAGCTACGGGTATTATCAGCGGCACACCGCCTGCAGATGCGTCCCAAGGCGGCGCGAATTCTGACGGCGTTTATGTCGTAGAAGTCATTGCAACAGACCCAGGCGGAGAAGATGTGTCGGCCTTTGTGACTTACACAATCGTCAATACACCGCCTGTTGCTGAGAATGATGTTTTCTCAACGCTCGAAGATACACCGATCTCCGTCAATGTTATTCCAATGAGTGACAGTGATGCCGATGGTGATATTCTGAGCATTGATACAGCGGCTCTGCCGGATGGCACTCTATTGCCAATCGGAACGCCCGTGGTTCTTCCAGAAGGCGAATTGACAATCAGTCCAGACGGTTCGGTTGACTTCACACCGACACCTGACTTCTCGGGCACGTTGGTCTTTGGTTATACGGTGACGGATAATGAAGGCGGCACAGATGTTGCGACGGTCACGATTAATGTTGGCCCTGTAAATGATGCGCCAATTCCAGTTGATCCAACACAGCCACCGACGGACCCAAGCGATCCGAACTTCCCTGTAGATCCGGAGACTCCATTTGTTCCGCCATTAGACCCAGAAAATTATATTCCGGTTCAAACAGGCGGTGATAATGATCCAACGGATCCGCTCGATTTAACACCTTATTTTGGTGATCCAGACCCGATGGAGCCGTTGACGATTAGTCTCGATCCTAGCGATCTACCACCTGGTCTCGTCTTTGATCCAAATACAGGTATTATCTCTGGCACACCTACGCCAGACGCCAGCCAAGGTGGGGATCCGATGGATCCAGGTACATATGTCATTCCGGTGACTGTGACCGACCCAAGTGGTGAGACGTTCACGACGAATGTCACATATGACATCTCTAACCCGCCACCTGTGGCGGAAACGGATGGTGTACTTGCAGTCGTGGAAGATACACCAACATCGCTCGACCTCTTGGACAATGACTCCGATCCAGATGGAGACGCGCTAACGATCACAGAGATCAATGGCACGCCTGTAACTGCGGGTGTTCCGACGACGTTGCCAAGCGGCGCAGTTGTAACTCTGAATACTGATGGCACTGTCAGCTATGATCCTCTTGCGGATTATAATGGTCCAGACAGCTTCACTTACACGATCAGTGATGATGAGGGCGGAACGGATATTGCTACAGTCAACCTTGATGTGACGCCAGTGAATGACGTGCCGGTCGTAACACCCGCCACACCAGGTGAGCCTGCGCTGCCACCACAGACCAATTTGGACGGTGATATGATCAGCGTGCCAGTCTCTGGTCCGTTCTCTGACATTGATGGTGATCCATTAGTGTTCACAGCAGTCGGCCTACCGACGGGTTTAACGATCGATCCGAATACAGGTGTTATCTCTGGCACATTACCGCCAGGGACATCGGCGGATGGTCCTTTCAACGTGACGATCACAGCAACAGATCCTGATGGAACAAGTGTTTCGACAGAGTTTGTCTGGACGGTTGACAATATCGCTCCTGAAGTTGTGACTCCGCTGCCAGATGTCGCGACCCAAGATAGTGCTGATGTTTCTATCCCGACCGCGCCTAACTTTACTGATCCCGATGGTGATGTTGTGACCTATGGCGTCACTGGATTACCAGATGGGCTCAGTATTGATCCTGATACGGGTATTATTTCTGGCACAGTTGACAATTCTGCCTCAGTGTCAGGTCCATATGAGATCACTGTGACAGCGACAGATGCTCAGGGTGTTTCAACACAAAGCATCTTTACATTAGATGTCACTAACCCTGCGCCAATCGTCGACGCCCCTGTCGTGCCAACCACACCGCCTGTTGCGGGTGAAGAGATCAGTATTGATGTCGGTTCAGTGTCGGAAGACCCAGACGGTGACGAAGTTCTGACATATACGTCTGATGATTTACCGCCTGGACTTGTGATCGATCCGAGTACCGGTATTATTTCAGGGTCTCCGACTGAATCTCAAAATGATCCCTATGTCTTCACGGTTAAAGTCTCTGACGGCGAAGGTGGAGAGACAGAGGTCACCCTCACACTACAAGTGAACGAGGATGGATTTATCGAACCAATTGTACCTGATACGCTAACTGGTAATGAGTATCCGATCGACCCATATGAGTTCCTTGAAGGTCAACCTATCGACCTGCAACGTTACTTCCGTGATCGTGCGTTAGATGCACGAGATGACATGGGCCGTATGTTCGGTGATCGTGACTTCCGCGGCGGTATGGTTGTCGTTCAAGTTCCAGATATGGGCCATGACAATGCCTATATGGTTGTTGAGGCGGTCGCCTATGATCATAATGTCACCATTTCATTGGATTCCACATTCTCCACTGTCAGTGATGTGTCCGTCCGTAGTTGGGATGTCCGCATGGCGGATGGATCGCAACTGCCGACTTGGGTCGATTGGTCTAATGGCACTGATTATATGGATGTCGCGCGTCCATTAGATACGGAAACGATCCGTCTGCAAGTTCGCGCGCTGCTTGATAATGGCCGCACGACGTCGACCACTGTCGAGGTCGACCTGCGGACAGGCACGGTTACGCAAGTCGGTGAAGCTTATGCACAAGGCCAAACTTTGCAGCAGCAAATGGCACTTGAGACGATCGCACTGCGTGAACAATTAGCGGAAGCTGACACGGCGCAAGATGCCTTGCTCCGCGCGCTTGCAGGGTAATTAAATCTGCAGACTAAGACTTTTGCTCGGCTATCATGGCCGAGCTTATCAGAACCCTGACCTCCCTATTTTTCAGGGCGATACTTCACCGACACCTCATTCGAGCGTGTCGGTGTTTTTTTAACGGCCTGTTTCTAAACCGAATAAATTGGCGATGTGGACGAGCACCATAAACCCTACGCTAATGGCGGCCAAAGCGATCAGCATCCAAGGCGGTCTGACACGGCGAAACTCTGTCTTTTCCTTAAAGTTCTGGCGAAAGCCAACGAAGACCAAGCCGCCACAAACGGCGAGGGCAATTAAACTAATCAAGAGGTCGTCGGAGTGGGACATGAGGTAGGTCAGATTTCGGGGCAGTTATGTGATCGGCGGGCCGACTAACACCATGACGCGTCTTGTGCCAGTGAAACCGTTGCCCGCGTAACTCTTTACACGCCTTCAATAGTGGTCCGAACAAGAGCATCCAGTAAAATGGCATCGAACCAACAGATCGTATAAGCTCTGGTTTTCCGGCGCGTTGTGCACCTACTGCGCCAATGAGGCATCCAACAGAAATCGAAAACACAAATGTCAGCCCATATGTCAGGCTTATGTCCAGTGGAACTCCCACCCAGATTAAGAGG
Source organism: uncultured Caulobacterales bacterium (assembly GCA_938003545.1). Classification (GTDB taxonomy): domain Bacteria; phylum Pseudomonadota; class Alphaproteobacteria; order Caulobacterales; family Maricaulaceae; genus Litorimonas. The sequence goes on along the minus strand of CALKXY010000012.1, from coordinate 99,204 downwards.
AGTGCAGTGATGGGTAAGCCTGTAACGACAGGCGTGTAAAATAACACGGATAATAAAGTCAGACCGAGTGTGAGCTGTAAGGTTACAAATCGTAGCCCCCCTTTAAGTCCACCCGGCGCAAAAGGACGTGCCATGTGAACGTCCCACGTTTGGATATAACCTTTCAACCATCGCGCGCGCTGCAATTTCCAGTCTTGATAAATGGAAACAGCTTCTTCTTGCGTTGGTGGATGAATGAACCCAATTTTATGTCCGTTTGCGGCCAGTCGGAATGAGAGGTCTGCATCCTCTGTCACATTATGTGCGTCCCATCCGCCAACGGCATCCAACGGGGCGCGGCGCATATGGTTACTGGTTCCGCCCAATGGGAAGGGAAGGCCAAGCCGTACCAGGAATGGCACCCACACATGAAATAACGCGGCATATTCCAACGCAAATTGCCGGGTCAACCAATTGTCGGAATGATTAAAGTAATCCAATGGCGCTTGCACAGCTGCCCAATCGGGCCGCGCTTGAAACGCAGCAATGGCTGCCAATAACTGATCTGGGTGGGGCCTGTCTTCAGCATCGTAAATCGTCACGAACTCTCCATGCGAGCTTTGCATGGCGTAATTAAGGGCGCGAGGCTTGGTTTGTGGCGTACCTTTGGGAACGATGACATGGCGAAAAGGAGGACGTAAGGCTTGGGCGACGGCTTGCGTTGTGAAGGGATCAACGTCTTCTGTAATTAAGACGATATCGATTTTATCTTGGGGATAGCGAAGTTGCGCTAAACCCCGCATGAGTTGATCAACCATCTGCGCTTCGTGAAATAACGGCACCAGAACTGTATAATGCGGAAGGTCATTTGTGACTTCAGCTAGGCCTCTATGAGGTGGTTTCGCTGTCAAAAGAGAGATCAGGCGGATCACGGCAAATCCCGCACTCAACCACGCCATGCCTGCAAACAGGCTTTTGAAAGCTACACGCGGGTCGGACATGAACCAGAAAATATAAAGCCCGAGTGTGCCGAGCAGAATGCCATTAGAAAGAGGTCGCCAAGCGGCTTTGTCCGCATGACCTAATGATCGTATCTTGCCACGATCTTCCCTCAGACGCTTCGCGCTGTTGGATTTCATCCCCTAAACCCCATGGGAAAGCGTTAGGGTTGTGAATTTTATAACGCAAGTAAAATTTAATCACGCGTAACTTTAGCTAACTCAGGCGAGCGGACGCCCATTGTGCGGCATCGGCTAAAACAGCATCAGAATGATGAATATGAGCCTCCGCAATAGGTTTCAGTTTTGGGTCGCCACTATTACCGATGGCGTAGAGGACATTCCGTAAAAACCGAGCCCATCCGATCCGTTTGATCGGCGATCCTGCAAATGTCTTTCTGAAACCGTCTTCACCCAAGGCGGCAAGCTCTGCCAATTCCGGGGCATTTAAATCTTCTCGGGCAGCGAGTTTAGTCTCGCGACCGGCTTGCGCAAATTTGTTCCAAGGGCATACTGCCAAGCAGTCATCGCAACCGTAAATTCGATTTCCCATTACCGTGCGCAGTTCTATATCTACAGGGCCTGCGTGTTCGATTGTAAGGTAAGAAATGCAGCGGCGCGCATCTAATTTGTAAGGCGCAGGAAAGGCATTTGTGGGGCAGGCGTCCAGACACGATCGGCAGGATCCGCAATGGTCTAACTCAGGCGAGGTTGCGGGTAGGGCGGCGGCACTCAATATTGATCCGATAAATAACCAAGATCCAAAGTCTCGGCTAACCAGGTTCGTATGTTTGCCCTGCCACCCCATACCAGCCGCCATAGCGAGAGGTTTTTCCATAAGAGGGGCCGTATCGACAAAAATTTTGACGTCCTCACCCGTATCTCGCGCCAATAATCCCGCAAGCTCTTTGAGGCGTCCTTTCATCAAGTCATGATAATCGCGGCCTCTGGCATAGACTGAAATTGTACCGACTTCGGGATGAGCCAATGTTTCCATCGGGTTTGTCTCTGGCCCATAATTCATACCCAGAACGACGGCAGATTTTGCCTCTGGCCACAAATTTTGAGGATGTGATCTGCGCAGCTCTGTCTCAGCCATCCAGGCCATTGATCCGTGATGACCCGCAGCTATGGCTTCGCGCAGTCCTACGGCGGGGGCTTGGCCGAAATTTTTTAGATCGACGACAAAGGGCTGCGTGAACCCAAGTTTGGCCGCACGCACTTTCATATGTTTAAGCGGATCAGTCACGTGAGGCCTTTGGCATGAAAGCGGACTAGAAATCCAGATCAGTATAGTGTCGAGGCGCACGCAGGCCGGGTTGCCTGTCGCCTAATAATCCCCGAAACGCGGGACGTGATTTTATTTTTTGATACCAATCTTTCAGGATAGGCTGATCTCGCCAAGAAATTTCGCCCAGAAAATCTAAGCATGAAATATGCGCGGCTGCGGAAATGTCTCCCAATGAATATCTACGCCCCGCGAGCCAATCTCGCTTTTCTAGAAGGGAGGAGAGATAGTCCAAATGGTCAGCTAAATTCGCCCGGCCTTCGCGTAGGACATCTGGATTCGCTGTACCGACGTCATATTGTGATTGTGAAAGAACAGCACGTTCCACTTTTTCAGCCAGTATATAGGCGTCGACTTCTTCGGTGAACCGCCCGTCAAACCACGCGCAAAGCCGTCTCGCCTCGGCCCGTTCAAATGGGTCTTCGGACAATAAGGGATGACGTTTAGAACCATCATTCGCATATTCTGTGATGGCGCGTGCACCGCTGATCGTCAGCGTTCCATGCTGTGTTAGATCGATTAAGACAGGCGGCGCACCTTCTGCTGTGAGCCCCATAAATTCAGGATCGGGTTCCCACGGATTGATGACCGTTTCGCGTACCTTCAGCTTCTTCTCCGCAAGCGTAATTCGAGCCATGCGAGAAGGCGGGTGCAGGGGGAAATGATAAAGCGTGCGCATCTCACCTCTGGTTTAGCTCAACATGGCAAATGAAGGCTTAACGCGGCTGCATTTCACCTGTGTGAAATCGGGTGTTTCCATGCGCATGGCCGCACCCTGCTGGATGGGGATGAATCAGGATGTCTGCCGCTGGAAATGCGGCCATAATCCGGCGCTCAGCACCCAAAATTATATCATGTGCATCCGACAAAGATAAAGTCTCATCTAGGTCCAGTCGCATTTGAATATGCAAATGTGGGCCTGCGGCGCGTGTGCGGAGTTCCGTTACGGCGCGAACCTGCGTATCTGCCATCGCCAGTCGTTCAATCGCGCGCCGTTCATCAGGGTTAAGCTCGCGGTCCATCAATTGACCCCAAGCTAGCCGCCCGATTTGAACGGCTGTGAATAACAGCCAGACGGCCATCAGACCGCCAACAACAGCATCTGCCCATTTCAATGACGTATAACTCGCCAGCGCGATGCCGATGATCACGAATATATTCGCCAGCAGGTCAGCGATGTAATGCGCGCGATCCCCTCTCACTGCAATTGAGCCTGTCGCGCGCACGGCCCAACTTTGCGCAATAATCAGCCAAAGCGTGAGCGCGATAAATATCATCAAGATCATGATGGCGGGCCCGCTTTGTGTAACGGGATGAGAATGTCCGACATGGCCGATGACTTCTTGCAAGAGGTGAAATGCCCCTACGACGATCAAGCAAACCTGAAACACGGCTGAAAAGCTCTCCGCCTTGCCAAAGCCAAAGCGGTAGTTTGGATTAGGTTTGCGCGCGGCAAAGCGCACAGCGATGAAGCTCGCAACGGCTCCGAAAATATCTAATGCGGAATGGACGAGGGAGGCAAGAACGCCAACGCTGCCCGTTTGTCCCCAAAGCCAAAATTTCCCGACTGCCATAAAAATACCAAGGCCAACGGCCAGAGCCGTAATGCGCCGCGTAATAATGGCCGAGTGATCTGGCGGCAGGCGTCCAGGCCGTCCGCGTCGATTGGGTTGATCGAAACGGTCGTCTGCGGTTGCCGTTAACTGGGCTTCGGATATGTCGCCATTCGCGCTCATTCGAAGGGTGTTATAGCATAACCTTCGTAAAGGCGAGTTTGATTTTCGTATATGAGACTGAAACAGGCGATAAACACGGACTTACCCCAAGCATTGGAATAGTTTTCCCTTGGGGTTAGGGTAAGTCAAACGAAACACCACGGCATCAGGACCCTATCATGCGATTTTCGAAATTTTTGACGGCGGCCAGTGCGGCTGTTCTTTTGGCGGCGTGTCAACCTGCGGCTGAGACTATCGCGGATGTTAAGCCCGTCGTTGAAACCCCAGCCACGCGAGCGGTAAATGCTATCCCTCACGCGCAATTGCCCGATACAGTTACGCCCAAAGGCTATCGTGTGGATATGACCATTGATCCGCAAATGGACGGTATGACGGGACGTGTGGCGATTAATGTGACCGTCAATGAAAAGGCAGATCGTATTTGGATACATGCCAAGGAAATGACCGTCTCTACGGCGCGCATCGATTATGCCGATGGGGGGGCGGTTTCTTTGACATTCAACGCTGTGCCTCTCGCGGATGCGCCGTCTGGGATTGCATATTTGACAGCAGAGGACGACATCCCAGCGGGCGAAGGCATCCTGACGCTCGAATATGCTACGCCCTATAATCAGAACCTCAACTCTGCTTACCAGGTCCGCCGCGGTGAAGACGCTTATATCTTGACGCAGTTTGAACCCCTTGGCGCGCGTGAGGCTTTCCCGAGTTTTGATGAACCTAAATTCAAAGTGCCTTTTACGCTTTCGATCACAGCGCCGTCCGATCAAGTTGTCTATGCTAACACGCCGAAGACTAGTGTTGCGGATAGTAATGATGGATGGACAAAGCACAGCTTTGCCCAGACGCGCCCTCTGCCAAGCTATCTCGTTGCCTTTGGTGTGGGGCCTTATGATGTTGTTGATTTTGGCGAAATTCCGCCAAATTCTGTGCGCAAGACATCGCTCAAATTGCGCGGTTTGACCGCAAAGGGCGACGGCGAGAATGTGAAATATGCTTTGGACGGAACAGAGCCTATTTTGACGGCGCTGGAAGAATATTTCGGAACGCCATATCCTTATGAGAAGCTCGATTTGATTGCCGCGCCAGACTATGCCTTTGGCGCGATGGAAAATCCTGGTGCGATTGTTTACCGCGAATATTTGCTCCTTTTGAATGAAGATTCTCCGCTCTCGCAAAAGCGGGCCTATAATGGCGTGCACTCGCATGAGTTGGCGCATCAATGGTTCGGCAATCTCGTCACGCCCGTCTGGTGGGAAGACATTTGGCTGAATGAAGCCTTCGCCACATGGATGGGGAACAAGGGAACGGCGCTGGCTTATCCCGATGGGAATTATGATCGCAATACGTTGAATAATTCGTTGGCCGCTATGAATATAGATACGCTTTCCACAACGCGAAAAGTCCGCGAACCATTGGCGCGATCCGAAAATGTCATGGATCAATTTGACGGAATTACATACCGTAAAGGCGGTGGTGTGTTATCCATGTTTGAGAGCTTTGTCGGTGAAGATAAATTCAGAGACGGTGTGCGTTTGCACATGAAACGCTATGCAGATGATGTGGCGACGGGTGATGATTTCTTCCAATCAATTGCCGATGGTTCTGGTAATCCTGATGTTGTTGAGGCGATGAAAAGTTTCGTTGATCAACCGGGTTTACCGCTGGTGACGATCGAAGCGAAAGACAATGAACTTCATATTGCGCAATCCCGATATGCACCTTTGGGATCAAAGACAGAGCAGGGCCAAAGTTGGCAAATTCCTGTTGTCGTTAAAATGGGGTATGGCGATGATATCGTGCATTTAAAATACCTCGTGAAGGACCCGAAAACAGGTGTTGCAGATGCGTTTCGTGACGGGACACCAGACTGGATTATGCCAAATGCCGATGGTGCTGGATATTACCGCTTTACGCTCGACACCGCAGGATGGGCTGCGCTTATTGCAAATTTAGATAAGCTCAACACGCGCGAAGCTCTTGTGACCCAAGACAGCCTCGTTGCTGCATTCCGCGCGGGTGAAGTTGAGGCGGATGTTTTCCTTGATGGCATGAGTGCTTTTGCGGCGCATCCTGAATATGATGTGGCGAGCGGTTCAACTCGATTGCTCGGCTTCATGCATAGCGAAATGCCAGAGAGCCGAGATGATTTGGGTCTTTATATTAATAAGACATATCGGGACCGTTTCTTGAAAACACGCGGGACGGACACAGTGGAGGGTAATTTATTGGCCCCAACTTTAGCCTCTCTTCTGGTTAATCGCGGACAATATGAAACCTTGAGCGATGAAATGGCGCAAGCAGGAGCCGCTTATCTTGGGCTATTCCGAGAGCAGGATAAATCAATCTTGGCTCCTAATTTATTAAGTCTTGGTTTGAGCCAAGCCATGGAATCGCTGGGTGACGCGGCTTATGCGCCGCTGCTCGAATTGGCCGCAAATGGATCTTCCCTTGAGAAAAGTGCCGCCTCTCGCGCATTGGCCTCAACGCGGGATGAGGGCGTATATAAAAAGCTGCTGTCAGATGTTATCCTTTCCGAGGATAGCCCGTTGACAGGACGTCAAGCTGGCGGTGTTTTGAATGGTCTTCTTCGGTCTGAAACCTTTGGAGAGCAAACGTGGGATTGGTTCAAAGTCAACTTACCGACCTATGTCAAAAAAGTACCAGATGTGCGCAAAGGTGGCCTTCCGAGTGCCGGCAGTAACTTCTGTTCTCTCGAGCGCCGAAATGAAGTTCGCGATTTCATGGACGCTAATGCGGCGCTTATGCCAGGTTACGAACGTAGCCTCGCGCAGACTTTGGAGAGTATTGAGTTATGCGCTGCGTTGAAAAAGGCGACCGAAGATGATCTCGCGGCAGCTCTAAAAAAACGCTAACTCCATTTTATAATTTATCTCTAATTAAATAAAGCTCGGCGAAATATCGTCGGGCTTTTTGCATGCGAAATCGTTCACAGCCTCCGTTGAAACTAGGGTTTCAACATGGATGACTGCTGGCCTGCCCCTATGAGGTGGTCCACCATTTAAGTTAGAGTCTGGCGGTCCGGACAGACACGACCCTTTTTATTAGATAGGCCCCGCTTGTCCCGTGTCCGAAAGAACCTGTGTAGTGTGACACAGCTTTTGGGGCCGAGGATGCGGCTTTGTGAGTTTTAATATGAAGTTGAATTATATGCCTTTTTTATGAAAGAAAGTGCGGATAGGATAAGCCCCTTCCTAACCACAATACTTAAAAAACTTCATGTGTTTAATCGAAGGTACTGAAATTAAAAGCTATGAGCAATTGTGGGTATAGGTGTTTCATACCTAAAAACGAAATTTGATTAACAATAAACATTCTTAGTAAATATATTGATTTCAAGAAATATGTTTAATCACTGTCTTCTTCCATCATAGCTTTATACTTTAATGACTCTTTTTTAGCTGCCTCCAGCCAAGATTCAAAGTTCAAATAACTGCCTCGATCTTCCCATCCAGCAGATGCGAAAAAATGAACAATATAAATTTTTGGATCACCAGAATGATCATTACCATCAAAGCATGCTACATCGTCAGTTCCGTCATAACGGGCAAAAGGAATTAAACTTCTGGTGGGATAATCTTCAAGTGCATAATCAAAAAAATTACTCTCAAAATTTTTCATTTCACTCAAGAAGAACCAAGGCTGATAATGTGGAAATTTATTTAATACTACTTCCTTTAAAAATTTCTCAGGATAAGAAAATCCTTCTGGTAATATAATCTCAGATTGATACTTACTCATTTAATTGTTATTCTTTCCAAGTGATACGAAAGGCTGTTGAAAACTACCATGAGGGTTCGTTCGACCAAAAGCCCTTGGGCTTTGGTTAATAATACGTAAATCAATAGCATCACCAAACGTTTTCGGTATAGGTCTTCCTATTCTCGCAAATCTCGTTGATTCTCTAGGACTTAATAAATCACTCCTATTCCGTATTATAGCTTTAACATCTACATCCGCCTGTGAAGCAGAAAACAATCGCCGATTATCTAAAGATGTAAGTATTCCATCCTGTTGCCTGACTACAATTATTGCTTTGTCACTCCTAAAACCGATTGTTTTCATACTCTGAATGAGATCTCCAAGCAATTGTCCGTCTTTTGTTCTAGCACTAATACTGCTTTGCGAAAACCTAATGCTATTTGGAGATAAAGTAATAACATCATTTTTATTCGGCAATAAGCCTTTCACAGAGAAGTTTGGATTGATCTGTGAGATCGGCCCACCATCAACCACGCTGCCGGCCTTTGACTTGGCTAGTTGCTTTATTCCCAACTGCGAGAGCTTAACCGCACCTTTCGCAAGACCCACTCCACCAGACACATAACTGGCAACATCGGAGGCAAATTGAAGGGTGGGGTCAACATTTTGAAATTTTATACCTGAAAAATCATAGCCATTACCTGTTGCCAATCGGGCTATTCCTATAGGTCCAGAGGCGGCGAGGCCTAAGTTTGTAAAACCTTGGACTGTATCAACTCCGGTATTAAAGGCCGCTTTGCCGTTAACGAAGACCTGGCGCTTAAGCACCTGCCCCGTCAGATCATTCGTATAGCGGACCGTCCGAGATTGACCGTCCGAGATATTCGCCGAGGTCAGATGCCCATTTAGGACTGTCGTGTTCGGGGAGTTGTTGTTTGGGCAAGCGGGAGCCCTCGCAGCCCATCACGGGGTCTGCAGGACTATCAAATTAAAGGCGGGACGGCCCGCGTGGTTGATATTCGCGAGGGAATACCGAAAGTAGAAAAGTTGTTTTACGCAAATATCAAGGATTGGGGTGTCAGGCCAATCCATAACCACGCGGCAGCGGTTTTTGATGCAGCGGCCTGTTTGTCCCCGCTAGTCATGCGATTAGACAAGGCGGTCGGCTCTCACTCCAAAAGGTCCGGCGCAGCCCTTGGTCTCACCCAAGAATGCTCAACCCCACCGTCTCTCGGTACCAGAAGGTGAGCGCCTACCTGTCCCGTGTCCGAAAGAACTTCTGTAACGTATCATAGCTTTTGGGACCAAGGATCATTCTCTTGGGTTTTCTTATAAGGTATTGAAGCGGAAGGATTATTATTTTGCGAAAACAAGGATTAAGTTTTAAACATCCATAAAATCTGTCCATCCCAGCACAGGCTGGGATTGGACGGCGATAGAAATAGAGCAGAGTTGTATGAGATGTCCTGTCCTGTCTCTAAGCATCACCCTCGGGCTTGACCCGAGGATTTTGAGTTTTGCTTTTAAATCCCGCTGCTTATTCCGCAGCGTCTTGCAACGGTATTTCCAATCGGGTTAGCATTTCTTTCGGAATAACCTGCCAGAATTTCGATCTTGCGAAGTCCCATTCGGCTAGGATTTTTTTCGAAAATTCTGAGCCTGTCTGGGCCGCGTGTTGACGGATCAGGTCGAGGCATTCTTCCTCGTAATGTTCCGACCCAAAACGCTGCCAGACGACACTGTCGGGATTGACGGCTTTTTCAAATTCGTCTTTCTCGTCATAGAGATACGCCATGCCGCCGGTCATGCCTGCGCCAAAGTTGTCCCCCACGCTGCCGAGGACAACAATTGTGCCGCCCGTCATATATTCGCAGCCATTGGTACCGAGACCTTCGACAACAGCATTTGCGCCAGAGTTACGAACCGCAAAGCGTTCACCTGCGCGGCCTTCGGCCATAAGTGTGCCTTTCGTGGCTCCGTAGAGACAGGTGTTGCCAATAATGGCAGACACATGCGCATCAATGGGAGAGCGGCCTTGTGGCCCCACGATAATCTCTGCGCCAGACAAGCCTTTGCCGACATAATCATTCGCGTCGCCGTCTACGATCAGGCGAAGTCCCGTCATACCGAACGCACCCAAAGATTGTCCTGCACTCCCGCGCAGACGTACTGTGAGATGTCCAGCCGGCAAACCTTCGGCTCCGAATTTTTGATAGATGTGCGAACTGGTGCGCGTCCCAACCGCGCGGTGCGTATTTTGCACAGCATAGGTCAGATGCGTTTTCTCGCCGCGTGTGAACAGCTGTGCCGCATCTGCCACGATTTGCGGGTCTAAGGTGTCGGGAACTTCGATCCGATCTTTGCGGCTATCTACAACGCGGAGGCTGTCGACCTGCGCAAGGACAGGGTTGAGGTCGAGATCATCGAGGTTTTCCGCGCCGCGGCTGACTTGTGCCAGCAGATCGGTACGGCCAATGATTTCATCGAGGGTTTCAAACCCGAGCTTTGCCAGAATTTCGCGAACTTCTTCGGCGATAAAGGTCATCAAATTAATGACTTTTTCCGGTGTGCCTGTGAATTTCTCGCGCAGGGCAGGGTCCTGAACACATACGCCGACAGGGCAAGTGTTAGAATGGCATTGACGCACCATGATACAGCCCATCGCGACGAGCGAGAGGGTTCCGATGCCATATTCTTCTGCGCCCAACATGGCCGCGATGATAATATCTCGACCTGTTTTCAGCCCGCCATCCGTCCGCAATGTCACGGTATCACGTAGATTATTCAGCGTCAGAACTTGATGCGCTTCGGAAAGGCCAAGCTCCCACGGAATACCTGCATATTTAAGTGAGGTATTTGGCGAGGCACCTGTGCCGCCATTATGTCCAGCAATCAGGATCGTGTCGGCTTTGGCCTTCGCGACGCCCGCCGCAATCGTGCCGACACCAGAACTGGCGACGAGTTTCACGGCAACACGTGCGGTTGGGTTAATTTGTTTCAGATCGTAAATTAATTGGGCCAAATCTTCGATGGAGTAAATGTCGTGATGCGGCGGCGGCGAAATCAATGTCACGCCAGGTGTCGCATTTCGGAATTTTGCAATTAATTCGGTGACTTTAAATCCAGGCAATTGCCCGCCTTCACCAGGCTTTGCGCCTTGTGCAACTTTGATTTCGATCTCGCGACATTGATTCAAATATTCCGCATTCACACCAAATCGACCCGAGGCAATTTGCTTCACGGCTGAGTTTGGGTTGTCTCCATTGGGCAGAGGTGTGTAACGCGCGCGGTCTTCGCCGCCCTCGCCAGAGACAGATTTTGCGCCGATGCGGTTCATGGCAATGTTCAATGTGCCATGCGCTTCAGGCGATAATGCGCCCAAGGACATGCCCGGCGTACAGAAGCGGCGACGGATTTCATTGACGCTTTGGATGCGTGCCATCGGCAGAGGTTTGCCTGCAGGTTTGAAATCTAACAGGTCACGAATTTGGATCGGCGGTTGATTGTTCACAATCTCCGCATATTTGCGATAGAGTTCATAATCTTCGCGGGTTGTTGCTTCTTGCAACATATGGATCATGTCAGCCTGATAAGCATGGCGCTCACCCTTGGCCCGCACGCGGTACAACCCGCCAACAGGCAAGCGCACAACGGACGACCCATAGGCCGCGTCATGGGCTTCGACGATTTTGATTTCTAAACCAGCGAGGCCAATGCCTGAAATACGGCTCGTCATGCCCGGGAAGTTTTCCCCAACGAGCGCGCGGGACAGACCAAGCGCCTCAAAGTTATTTCCGCCGCGATAGGACGAAATGACGGAGATGCCGATTTTGGAAATAATCTTCAGCAGGCCACCTTCAATGGCTTTCTTATATTGCGCGACGGCTTCATCCGTCGACATATCCAACAGGCCGCGGCGGACGCGATCCGATAGGGAGTCTTGCGCCATATAAGCGTTGACGGCCGTGGCACCCGCGCCAATCAGAACCGCAAAGTAATGTGTGTCCAAACATTCCGCAGAGCGCACGAGGATAGAGCAAGACGAGCGTAGGCCTTGTTCGACCAAATGTGTTTGCACCGCGCCAACGCAGAGGATGATTGGTGCTGCCGCTTTGTTTTCATCTGTGAATTCATCGGATAATACGATGTTTTCAACACCATCTTTGACTGCATCTTCGGCTTCTTGTTTGATCCGTGCGAGGAGTGTTTTCAGTGTCCGTCCGCCGGGTTTGCGTTGGGCTTCCTCGGGATCAAATGTGCAATCAATGACGCGTACTTTTTTGACGCCGACCAATTTGACGAAACGCTCATACATGCCTGTCGTCATGACAGGGCTGTCGAGGACGAGCATCTCTTTGGTCTGGGTTCCAGCTTCGGCGAGAATATTGCGCAGATTACGGAAGCGCGTTTTCAAGCCCATGACGCGGGTTTCGCGCAACGGATCAATCGGCGGGTTTGTGACCTGACTGAAATTCTGGCGGAAGTAATGTGACAGCGGGCGGTAGATGTCCGACAAGACAGCCAATGGCGTATCATCGCCCATGGAACCGATAGATTCTTTGCCCATTTCCGCCATTGGCGAAAGAATGAGTTCCAAATCCTCAAGGGTTTGTCCGCAAGACATTTGACGCCGCGCGAGGTCTTCGCTTGAGAGCGTGATTGCTTCTGGGCCAGAGAGTTGCTCGTCCAAGTTAATGGATTTTTCGAGCCATTTTTTATAAGGACGCTTGGCGGCTAATTCGTCGATAATTTCTGTTGAATCGTAAAAGCGGCCTTCTTCCAGATCGACTGCAATCATGCGGCCAGGTTTCAGCGCACCGCGCCGTACGATGTCGGCTTCGTCCATCGGACACATGCCCGTTTCCGACCCGACAGCGAGGATGCCGTCTTTGGATAAAGAATAACGTAGCGGACGCAGGCCATTGCGGTCGAGGCCCGCCATGACCCAGCGCCCGTCATAGGCGGCGAGCGCAGCAGGACCATCCCATGGCTCCATCACGGCGTTGCAATACTCATAAAGAGAGCGCCAGCTTTCAGGCATCAAATCGCCGCGCTTTGAATAGGCTTCTGGCACTAATAAAGTTTTCACCATTGGCGCGGATCGGCCTGCGCGAACGAGTAATTCGAACACGGCATCCAAAGCGGCAGAGTCAGAACTACCTTTTTGGATCACAGGTTTCACATCATGGGCACGGTCAGAGAAGGCAGATGAGGCCATTTTAATCTCATGGCTTTTCATCAAATTCACATTGGCTTTCAACGTATTGATCTCGCCATTATGCGCCAACATGCGGAAAGGCTGTGCCAATTTCCATGACGGGAAGGTGTTGGTTGAAAAGCGTTGATGATAAATCGCAGCGCGCGAGACAAACCGCTCATCTTTTAGGTCAGGATAGAAATTATCAATGTCTTCCGCGAGGAACATGCCCTTGTAGATGATGGTCTGAACGGAGAGCGAACAGACATAAAAGCTAGGAATAGCGGCTTCAATGACGCGTTTTTCGATACGGCGACGCACGATATAAAGCTCGCGTTCCAGCGTATTGCCTTTGCGGCCCTTTGGATCGCGGAACATAACTTGCTCAATGGCTGGACGAGTCGCTTTCGCCTTTTCACCAATGATCGACACATCGACGGGTACTTGGCGCCAGCCATAAATATAGAAGCCTTCCTTGAGGAGTTCAGTTTCCACTATTGTTCGCGCGGATTCTTGGGCCGCAAAGTCTGTGCGGGGCAAGAAAACCATGCCGACCGCGATTTTCACATTTGTCGGTTTGTGTCCTGTGCGTTCGACCTGTGCGCGGAAAAATTCCTGCGGGATGTCCAAGCGGATACCTGCGCCGTCACCGGTTTTACCGTCCGCGTCAACCGCGCCGCGATGCCACACATTTTTTAGGGCTTGGATAGATTTCTCAACCACATCGCGGCGAGCCGTGCCGTCTACAGAGGCCACAAGACCCACGCCGCAATTAGCGTGTTCATGCGCAGGATCATAAGCATTCGCGTCGATCAAGGCGTCGCGCTTGCGTGTATATTCGGAGAGCCATGTTTTTTGTTCGGTCATCTTAGGCGTCCTTATCGTCTGCATAGAGCGCAAAAACTTCGGCTCCTGTCAGGCGTTCGCGTTCACCCTCGAACGCATAAAAATTAGGTTTTTGGTCGATGAAAAATTCTTTCGTCATCGCCAGATCATGCGGAGCATTTTCTAGAGCGCCCACGCATATTGAGTATTTTTCTGGGTCGTCGAGGAGGCGGTAAAACAAGCTGCTACCGCAGGCGCTACAAAATCCGCGCTCAGCCCAATCACTGCTGCGATACCATTTCAGCGTCTTATCGGACGTCAAAGTGATCGGTGAGAAATCCATGCCGATATAGGGGCCACCATTCCAGCGGCGGCACGTATCGCAGTGGCAGGAATCCAAATGGGTAGGCGTGTCGACAGAGAAGGCAACCGATTTACAGAGGCAATGACCGTTTAGTTTTGTCATTCCGCAGCTTCCAATAGCTCTGCACGCTCTAGGCCGCGCAAGTATTTGTGCATGGCTTCGGCGGCGTCGCGACCTTCGCGGATGGCCCAGACCACGAGACTAGCACCGCGCGTAATGTCGCCAGCGGCGTAAACGCCGGGCAGGTTCGTTTCAAATGTAAGTGGGTTTACACGGAGCGTGCCCCAGCGCGTAACCGTCAGTTGCGGCGAAAGTGTCTTCATATCTTCTGGCGAAAAGCCCAAGGCTTTGATCACAAGGTCAGCGTCGACATCGAAGTCTTCGCCTGTTGTTTCTGGCGACTGACGGCCAGAGGCGTCTTTTGGGCCGAGACGCATGCGGTCTGTTCTGACCTTCGTAACGCGGCCGCCTTCGTCATGGACAGCTTTCGGCGAGGCCAGCCATTCAAATTTTACGCCTTCTTCTTGCGCATTGGCGGGTTCGCGGCGTGACCCGGGCATATGGGCGTGATCGCGTCTGTAGAGACAGGTTACGGATTCCGCGCCTTGGCGGACAGCTGTGCGAACGCAATCCATCGCGGTATCGCCGCCGCCAATGACGACGACCTTTTTGCCCTTTGCGGGTTCCGCACCGACATCATCACCAAGACCACGGCGGTTGCTATCGATTAAGAAATCCAAAGCGGGCGCAACGCCATCAGCGCCAGCACCAGGGACTGAGAGGTCACGGGCGGCGTAAACGCCAGTTGAAATCAGAACAGCCTGATGTTTCTCGCGCAGTTTTTCGAAACTAATATCGACGCCGACATCGCAATTTAGAACGAATTCAATGCCGCCGTCTTCGAGGCGTTTGACGCGGCGCCCAACGATAGATTTGTCGAGTTTAAAATTCGGAATGCCATAGACCAACAAACCACCTGCGCGGTCATGACGATCATATACAGTGACTTGCCAGCCTTGCTCTCGCAGTTGTTCCGCCGTGGCGAGACCCGCTGGACCTGCACCAATAATGCCAACAGATAGACTGCGTTCACGTTTCGGCGCGATCGGTTCGATCCAACCTTCTTGCCAAGCTGTGTCGGTAAGGAAGCGTTCGACGGCCCCAATGGTTACCGTGCCATGGCCAGATTGTTCAATGACGCATGAGCCTTCGCAGAGGCGATCTTGAGGGCAAATGCGTCCGCAAATTTCCGGCATGTTATTCGTCGCATTCGACACGTCCCAGGCTTCTTTTGTGCGGCCTTCTGCTGTGAGTTTTAGCCAGTCTGGGATGTTATTTTGCAGCGGACAGTGGTTTTGACAAAATGGCACGCCGCATTGTGAACAGCGCGAGGCTTGTTCTTCGGCTTTCGCATCGATGAAATCGCCGTAAATTTCGAGGAAGTCTTCATTACGGATATCCGAGTCACGTTTCGCGGGCATGTCGCGTTCCGTGTTTACGAATTGCAGCATTTTACGCTTTTGCGTTGCTTTTGGTGTGTTCTGTTTTTTGGCCATGTCGGCGGGTCCCTTAATTCAGACTCGGCCTATACAGATGGCTCTCGGCATGTGCAAGATGCGACAATTTGTCATGTCAGGATAGAATTCTAAAATAACGTGAGTTTTAAAGTATTGAAATTATTGCATTTTATGTATTTTTAGGGTTTGCGAATTGAGATTTCATTTTTCATGAAAAATATACTCCACACATAGAATGCTGATTTTTACTCTAATTTAGGCGGCAAAGTCGGCTTTGCCCCAATAAAACCTTAACTCTACCTCCATATGTCCCGCATATGTCTTGGCTCCAGCTTATCCTCCTTTCCCTCATTCAGGGTTTGACCGAATTTCTGCCGATTAGCAGTTCGGCGCATTTGATCCTGCCGGCGCAAGTCTTAGGCTGGCCCGACCAAGGGCCGCTGATTGATGTTATGGCGCATTTTGGGTCGCTCTTTGCTGTCTTGCTCTATTTCCGCAAAGACGTTGCGGGTATTTTGCGCGGCGCGGCTGATTTGCTGCAGCGTAAGTTAAATACGAATAGCGCGCTGGCACTGAACCTTATCCTCTCCACGCCGCCTGCGCTGCTTGCTGGGTTTTTGCTCGCGAGTAGCGGTTGGGATGATCTGCTGCGGTCTCCGCTGATCATTGCCATCACGACCATTGTCTTTGGTGTCTTGCTGTGGCTCTCTGATGTGAAAGCCAAATCGGACAAGCCCGGTGAGGCCCTCACATGGCGCGGTGCGGCGGCATTAGGCCTCGCGCAGTCCCTTGCGCTTATCCCGGGCACATCGCGTAGCGGGATTACCATGACGGCGGGCCGTGCATTGGGCCTGTCCCGCGAAGCCTCTGCCCGGTTTTCCATGCTCATGAGCCTGCCGATTATTGGGGCAGGCGGGATGTACGCGACCCTGAAGCTCCTTACGGCGGATGCGGCTGAACAGACGGCGACATTGGGGAGCGGCCTTGTTGTTGCGGGGCTGTCTTTTGTGACGGCCTATGCCTGTATTGCGTTGTTCATGAAATGGGTGGGGCGGATCGGGTTCTTTCCTTTTATGCTCTACCGCTTGGCATTGGGCGCAGCGTTGCTGATTTGGATATTTTTCTAAATAATCAATTTGTAATCTTCCACCTGAAACCAGCGATTGCGTGATGAAATTCCGATGACTAGACCGTTCCAGTGAAACGCCTTATTTCCCTTATCTGTGCGCCCTTTATTGCGGCGCTGATGTTTGCGCCTTCGGCTGCGGCGCAGATTGATACGGCGGAACTGGATCGCCGCGCGACTTTGCTAATGAACCAGCTGGAAATGACTGGCATGTCCATGGCCATTGTTGAAAATGGCAAGACCACTTTCGCCAAAGGCTATGGCGAGGAACTCCGCGATAGCGGCCAATTTGTCACCGCCGATACCGTCTTCCGCTGGGCCAGCGTGTCCAAAGGCGTCGCGGCGAATACGCTGCTATCCGTCGTTGAAGACGGAGATATCAGCCTTGCTGATTCCGCAGAAGCCCTCGCGCCGTCGCTCAAACTGCCGCGCCTCGCCGATAATCCGAACGCGCAAGTCAATCTCGTCCATTTGCTGTCGCACCAGACGGGGATTGTCCGCAATGCCTATGACAATCGGATCGAGGCTGGAAAGCCCGCCAAACCGACCCGCACCGCCCTGTCGGAGCTGGGACTGCTCTGCGCGCCGGGCACGTGCCATACGTACCAAAATGTCGCCTATGACGCCTCGGCGGAGATCATCGAGGCGCAGACGGGCCTGCCCTATAAAACCGTTGTGCAGCAACGCGTCTTTGACCATTTGGGCATGGACAGCGCCTCAATGACCCTTGAGGGCCTGACGCGGAACAAGCGATGGGCGAAACCCCATGGCCGCTTTGGCGCGCGGATTTCGGCGGTTAAACCGACCTATTACCGCGTTCCTGCGGCGGCGGGCGTGAACTCCTCTGTCACGGACCTCGCCAAATGGATGACGGCGCAATTCCCAGAGAGCGGCCATATTCCAGCGGACCGCCTCTCTGCGATGCAAACGCCTGTGATTGCGACACGCGGCGAACAACGCTTTCTCAACCGCCGTTTTCGCGAATTAAAAAACGCACATTACGGCCTCGGCTGGCGCGTCTATGAGTATAATGGTCACAAAGTCGTCGGCCATCGCGGCGGCGTCGAAGGCTATCGCGCGCTGGTCCTCTTTGATCCCGAAAAACAAGCGGGCATCGCCGTCATGTGGAACAGCCCCCATACGCGCCCCATCGGCCTGCAAATGGAATTCCTCGATCAGCTCTATGGCCTCCCAAGGCGCGATTGGTTGCGCCTCAAGGAGGGGACTTAACGGCCTTTGGTCGCCAATGTATATAAATATGCCAGCGGCCAAATCAGGATAAATCAAATCAGGATAAATAAAGCGGGTATCCACCAATGTGGCCCGAAACCCCGCATCACCCAATGCCTGACCATCGCCGTCTCACCATCGCCGTCTCACCGTCACCTCTGGCGCTATGTGATTTTGACTATGCTGTCACGGTTCAAAAGACCTGCATGATTTAAAGATACGTAAAGCCTTAAATTCCGAAGTTATCAAAATCGCTCAAGTGAACCTCACCGGGTTTACGTGTAATTTCCACGTCTTCGGGTTTGACGTCAGGACCAAAGACGTCGTCATTCCGGCGCAGAATCCGAGCCAAAAAACGCTGCCCAATCTCGGCCTCGATTTCGGCGAGTTCTTCGGCGTGAACCGCATCTAACGCGCGCAGCGAAATCTCGCGATCCCGCGCGGCTTCTAGGCTGGCACGCATTTCCATGCTGATGAATTTTTGCATCTCTCCCTGCAGGGCGACAATGTCGCAGCTGGGCGTGGAGAGCTGCTCTAAAATCTCCACGGGCGCCTCGCATAGCGCCGAGAGGATGGATGTGCCGCGATTATAAAACCACCAATGATCCCGCAGATTTTTCGACTTACACCACCGTGACCCAAAGCCTGGACGATATTCCAACACCGCCGCATGGGGACAGGCTCTGCTTTCAAACTCAAAATTAATATCGGCCAGATCACTCTCGCGCAGATCAGGTTGATCAGCATAGGCCACAATGGGCCGCCCATATTGATTGGTGACGACGGCTTGAGGGGCCTCGGCTTCGGCCTTTCGCGCCTTGGCGGCATTAAGCCGCAATTTTTCCTGCGCCGATTTCAGGGCCAGATGGTTGAGAAGGTCATGTTTTAAACGCGGCATAAAGAGGGCTTTCTTGGTGGTGGGTTGAGGGGGTGACGGGTAATGGAAGGGCCAGAGAATGAGACACGCGTCATCCTTCACTGCCCATCGTGGAAACAGCTTTGCCGTTAGTTCAACACAACACGCGGGTTGGGTCGTGCGACATTGATATTTGATCAATGTCTGCATGGGCGGGCGGCAACCCGTAAATTGGACGCTTTGCGTCCGAAAGAGGACGCCTGCGTTGGTCGGCCCCGCGATGGAGACCAGATGAGAAGACTGTTTTACGCAGGGTGAACCAACGCAGCAGTGTTTCGCGGATGGCGGCCGGAATTTATATCCTGCCGTTACAGGCAGTTCAGCTCACACCATCAGGCCCCCAGATGTTCAGACTAATAAACACCTATAGGCACACCGCCCTTCGGCACGGAAGAAAGGTCGACTCTCTCCTGTCCAATGTCCGAAGGAACGAGTTTAAACTAGGCGCGAAATGTCTGGCCGAGGATTATGTTTTTTAAAAGCACGGTTTTATGAGGGTTCGCGCAGGGTTTAACCAAGGATAGAGTTTTGCCTCTCTATTTTTGACGCCTCAAGCGCCGCCCTCAATCACCAGCGACCCGCCCGTGATGGCCTCTTGTATGATCGGCGCAGAGATCAGGGTTCCATTTATGATGATCGCCATTTGCTTGCCGACATTCTTCCCCGTGACCTCTCCCAATGTCTCGGCGCAGGGTTTTTTGAATGTCATAATATAAATAGGCGCGCCTGTTCCCTGACTGAAAGAGGTCTCGATGTTCTTTAAACAGGTTTCATCCAGCGCGGGCGGCATCACGACAAATATGCCATCGCCTGCGGCATTGGCATAATATTTCGCCCCATCACCCAACGCCGCAGCTTCGTCCAAAACCACCTCTCCCTTCGCATCCGTATAGATCATATTAAACGTCACCGTCTCCGCAAATATAGACGCGTCTTCCCCGAGGGTGCAGCTTGATACGGTGAGTGCTGTGAGGAGGAGGGCTGCGGTTGGGAGGATGGTGCGGAGAGGGTTTGGGATTTGGGTCATTGGCTTAAGGGTCGGACATGTGATGGTGGTGGTCAAGGGAGCTGTCTTCCAACATGGAAGAAAACACACGTTAGGTCCACTTAAGACTTGATTAAGTCCAATATTGACGTAGTGGTGTCAATTAAGGACATACATTGGAGTTAAAAATGAGTGCAACAGTTTATGCGTTTTGGAACAATAAGGGCGGCACAGGGAAGACTAGTTTATGTTTTCAATCTGTGTGTTCATATGCAGAGCAAAACCCTGATAAGAAAATTTTAGTTGTAGATGTATGCCCTCAAGCTAATGTCTCAGAACTTTTCTTGGGTGGTCTAACTAACAATGGAAGTCAGCACTTGCTACAACGACAAGGTCATGTACCCCGAGCAAGTATCGGCGGTTACTTTCAGAGTCGTCTCCCTGCTCCTTTTCAAAAAATCCCTTTCAACCCGTGGGAATATATCACAGATCCAAATCAATATAATTCTTCCATACCATCTAATATTAAACTCGTTGCTGGTGACCCGCTTTTGGAGTTGCAAGCCAATGCAATAAATACACTGTCGAACACACAAGTGCCGGGGACTGATACTTGGATTGCGGTTATCGATTGGTTGAAAGATTTCTTTGATGGTCTGGAGGGTGAATTTGATACAATTTTTTTAGACTGCAATCCAAGTTTTTCAATCTATACTCAGATTGCGTTAGCCACGGCGCAAAGGTTAGTTTTGCCTGTTATGGCTGATGACTCATCGCGGCGTGCGATCCAAAATGCTCTCTCACTTGTTTATGGTTTTAGCTTACCTTCTTCAATCTACCAATCGCACGCATTTCATGCTAAATTACAGCGTGCTGGGCGGCCTCTGCCCAAGGTCCATCTAATCGCTAAAAACAGAATTACTCAATACATGGGTCCTGCCTCAGCATATGCGGCGGTACTAGCGAAAATCGAGGCTGATATTAGCCAACTTTTGAAGACTGAACCACAGTGTTTTACTTTCAACACACTCGTAGATGGATTTTATGAGGTTAGGGATTTGCAGACTACGGGGGTTGTAGCCTTTGCTAAAGGGTTGCCGATATCCAAGCTAAAGCAAGGCAAGCAAAACATCGGTGGCCATCGTGTTCAGGTCAAAGAGCAGTATCGCCTAGAGTGTTTGGATGCCATAGAGGGTTTGGCTGCAATGCTCTAACCCGCCCCCAAACACCATTTCACCACAGCCTTCTGCGCGTGCAGTCTGTTTTCGGCTTCGTCCCAGACGGCGCTTTGTGGGCCTTCTAGGACCTCTGTTGTCATTTCTTGCTCGCGATACGCAGGCAGGCAGTGGAGGAAGGTCGCGCCCTCTGCGGCTTTGGCGAGGCGGGCCGCGTCGATTTGGTAGGGTGTCAGGGCGGCTATGCGCTCGTCCTTATCCGTGTCGCCCATGCTGACCCAGCAATCCGTGATCAGGGCGTCTGCGCCATTGGCGGCGTCGTCAGGGGATAAATCATTCAGGATCGTGGCGCCGCGCGCGACAGCCGCTGCGATTAAGCCTGCGGTTTTGGGGTTCCCCTCAAGGCTATAGGCGGCGGGGCTGCTGATGCGCAGTTGATAGCCAAAGGCGGGGGCGGCGTTGACGAAACTGGCCAGCACATTATTGCCGTCGCCAATCCACGCAAGGGTCGCAGAGGACAGCTTTACGCCGCGCTCTTCGAGGGTCATGAGGTCCGCCATGATCTGGCACGGGTGGTTATGATCGGACAGGCCATTGATGACGGGGATATCGGCATTGGCCGCGAAATCCGTGATGGTGCTATGCGCGTTAGAGCGGATCATGACGGCATCGACAAAACGCGACAACACGCGGGCGGTGTCGGCGACGCTCTCGCCGCGGCCTAGCTGCATGTCCTGCGCGCCCGCGACGATGGAGGTTCCGCCCAGCTGCCGCATGCCTTGCTCGAATGAGAAACGCGTGCGGGTGGAGGCTTTTTCGAAAATCATCGCCAGCGTGTCGCCGTTCAGGGCAGGTGTGGGATCAGTGGAGCCTTTGGGCTGGCCTTTGCGCGCGGCTTTCATCGCGTGGGCATCGTCGAGGATCGCGCGGAGGTCTATGGCCGAGATATCGGCGAGGGAGATGAAATGCGGCATGGTGGTCGGTTCCCTTAAAACGGCCTATTAGCGTATGTTGCGCAGGTGGGCAAGATTCTACTTATCCGTCATCCTAGGCCCACCGCCTAGGATGACGGGGTATTTTTATTCTCTTGCTCTGCTAAGTCTTGCCGCATGGCTGAAAAACTAAAATTCGCGCTGGTTTGTTTCTTTGCGCTTTTCTTTGTCGTCGCGGGGATCATGCATTTTGTGCATGTCGAGAGCTTTGCCGCGATTGTGCCGCCGCTGCTGCCGTTTCCATATGTGATCGTCTGGGTGACGGGCCTGATGGAGGTTGCGATGGGCGTGATGTTGCTCTGCCCGCATTTTCGCGCGCGGGTCGGCGTGGTGTTGTCGCTCTTTCTGCTCGCCGTCTTGCCGGCCAATATTTACATGGCGATGGCAGGCATTGGATTTGGCGACAGCGCCGCCAGCCCGACCGCGCTTTGGGTCAGGGTGGCGTTGCAATTTCCGCTGATCGCGCTTGTGTTGTGGTCTACGCGGGCTGCGAAGGCTTAACCGCGCGGGCCGCTGGGTTTTCCGCGACCGCCGCCGCCGCGATTTCCGCCTTTGCCTTTCGGGGATCCGCTGGACCCGCGATTGCCGAATTTATTTGGCGCAGGTTTGCGGTTTTCAGAGTTTCCGACATGTTTTGGCGCTGCGCGCTTGCCGTCCGCGCTACGGCCATCTGGTTTACCGCTGGAGGGTTTGCGTCCGCGTGTTTCCGAGGCGGATGCGGAGCCTGACATCTTAGGTTTGCCGTTGCCGCCACGAGAGGGTGCTTTGCGAGAGCGGCCTTCGCGTGAGGGCATGTCTTTTGCGGGTTTATCACCGGCTGGCATAGCGCGTGAGGGGTTGCTGCGGCCTTCCGTTTGGGCGCGATTGCCGCGTCCGTCAGTTTTCTTTGCGTCTTTGCTGAAGCGGCCTTTTTTCTTGGATTTACCGCGGCCCTTACGTGCGTCTGGCTTTGGCTCTTCAGGTTTCGGAAGCGGTTTACGCGCGCGGAGTTTCGTGACTTCCTCGGCCATGTTCTGCGGGTTTTTACCCTCGGGAATTTGTTCTTTCAGCAGTCTTTCAATATCGCGCAGATATTTCAGCTCATCCGTGTCTTTCTCCGTCGCGACCAAGCTGATGGCGATACCTGTGGCATTTGCACGTGCGGTTCGGCCAATGCGATGCACATATTGTTCAGGCACATTCGGCAGTTCAAAGTTAAAGACATGTGTGATGTCCGGAATGTCGATCCCGCGCGCGGCCACATCTGTCGCAACGAGCGTATTGACCTTGCCAGATTTGAAGGCTTCCAGCGCGCGTGTGCGTTGGTTCTGGTTTTTATTGCCGTGAATCGCGACGGCAGGAATACCGACTTGCGCCAGTTTTTTGACAACGCGATCTGCGCCATGTTTCGTCCGTGTAAAGACGAGCGAACGTCCAACACCCGGTTGCAGCAGCTCAACGGCGAGGCGTTCCTGCTTATTCATGCGCGAGATTTTATACATGATCTGCGTGACCTTATCCGCCGTGCGGTTGGCGGGTGTCACAGACACATGGATCGGGTCATCTAGGAATTGCTTGGACAGCTGTTTGATCTTCGGCGCGAGGGTCGCGGAGAAGAAGAGTGTCTGGCGATCCTTTGGGATGACATTGACGATTTTCTTGAGGGCATGAATGAACCCCATGTCGAGCATTTGGTCGGCTTCGTCGAGGATGAGGACTTCCACATCGTCAAGACGAATGGCTTTGCGGTCCAGTAGATCGATGAGGCGGCCCGGCGTCGCGACAAGAACATCATTCCCGCCCGATAGGCGTTTCATCTGACGCGCGATCGGCACGCCGCCATAGACGATGGAAACCGATAAAGTCGAAA
Organism: uncultured Caulobacterales bacterium; assembly: GCA_938003545.1. GTDB lineage: Bacteria > Pseudomonadota > Alphaproteobacteria > Caulobacterales > Maricaulaceae > Litorimonas. The sequence goes on along the minus strand of CALKXY010000012.1, from coordinate 75,307 downwards.
TATGACGACCATAATCGCGTACGGCTTCCCCAATTTGCCCCGCCAATTCGCGCGTTGGTGCAAGGATAAGCACACGGGCTCCACGCTTTGGCGGCTCGCGGTCATCTGTAACGATATGGTGCAGTGTCGGCAGCGTAAAGCCAGCCGTTTTCCCCGTTCCTGTCTGGGCGATACCCATGACGTCGCGGCCCTCCATTGCGGGCGGAATGGCTTGGGCTTGAATAGGGGTTGGCGTGTCGTGACCCATATCGGCAAGGGCGCGGGCCAATGGCTCGGCCAAATTTAAGGCGGCAAAAGTCTTCATTGAAAATCCGTAAACTGTCTGGCCGCAAAACATGTGTTGCGGCGTGAGGGCTGCGCAGCCTTATGCGGGCGCAGCATGTCAGACCTGTTACAGTCATCGATATAAAGCGGCGCGTAAGCCCCGCAGGTGAAAACGTCAAGCGATAGGATGCGTTAGCCCCTGATCACGGCTTAATCATAAGGGCCTCAATCAAATGTGACTTTACAGTCATCGGTTGATTTAATAATAGCCCCATCCAGATTTTAGCAAAAATCACGTGATTGAGGAGCCGCAGGGCGATGGCATATTCTAACCGCATACAGATGGAGGGCTTTTTAAAGGCTAGTGCATCGCATTGCGTTCAGTTTGCCCGAGCCTGTAGTCCTTTTTTGGGGCGTAAAGGCGTTTCGTCTTTTCTACGTGCGGGGCTACTTTTCGGTATCATCGCATATTTGATCTTCAAATTATCCTCAATCGGGTGGGTGAATATCGCGCAATCCTTGCCGTCTTCGCCGTTCTTTTATATTCTGTCCGTGATCTTTGTTTTTCTGCCTATACTTACGGAGCGGATTATTTTCCCGCTTGTCTCTCAGGCTAAATCCACACCCTCGATCAAAATATTTATCAGAAAACACGTGATCAACAAAGCGGTGATGAATTATGCGGGTGAGGGATATTTCGTCCAACAGCTTTCAAGCCTGCCTGGTCTCGACCTGCGCGGTGCTGCGATCATTGTTAAAAACCTAGCCCTTCTCAGGACGTTTTCAGCGAATTTATGGGTTGTCGTCTTGGTCCTCGCTGCCCTTATTTTTGGTAATTTTGACGCCTTTTATAAAATCGCCTCTGTTTCGCCGCTCTTGGTGATCGCTTTAACCGCGATCACGCTCGGTTTTTGTTTGGGAAGTGTTGTGTTTTTCCGCAAATTGACCCGGCTTAAATTTGGTACAGCGGGTAAGATTTCCGCGCTTTACCTCCTGCGGTCTATTTTGGCGGCGGGCATTTTAATTGCGCAGTGGAATATGGTCTTGCCGGGGACATCTCTCGCGGTGTGGGGTTTATTCCTTGTCGTCTTCTTTATCGCCAAAAAATCCCCCGTTGGCGGTGATTTGGTCTTTGTGAGTGTCGCTTTAACCTTGCCTGGTCTGGGTGATAATAGTGCTGCGATCGCCGCCATGCTGTTAACGACCGCTGCAACGTTGCAAGTGATCTATTCCTTGGGCTTTGTGATGACGTCTGATTTCATGACGCGCAAACCTGTTCCGTCGGCGAAATTTGATCCGTCCAAGCGCCTGAGACTTAACGTGGCAACGTAAATGTGAACAGCCGCCCCTAGCTTCAGCGGCGGGCTTTGCTATGGTTTAATTTCCAACACAAGAGAGACAAAACATGATTGGTTATACAACACTGGGCGTATCCGATATGGAACGTTCGAAGAAATTCTATGCTGACCTTTTCGCGGAATATGGCGCCTCTGTTATAATGGATGCTGGGCGTATCGCCTTTATCGGTAAATCTATGGCTGAGCCAATGGTTGCCGTCTGCACCCCTTTTAATGAAGAGGCCCCGACACCGGGTAATGGCGTCATGGTTGCGTTCCCTGCAGGATCAAAAGAAAAAGCCGATGCGCTCTATAAACGCGCCATCGAATTGGGTGCGACCTGTGACGGCGAACCTGGACAACGCGTCCCGGACGTCTTTTACGGCGGTTATGTGCGTGATTTTGACGGCAATAAATTGGCCTTTTTTGAATTTGGCTAAAACTCTGTTTTCAAATTTGAATAAATTAAGCCGCACGATCCCCTCGTGCGGCTTTTTTATTTTCAGTCTCCTAGATTTGGGTCGCGCGACAGATTAAGCCAAGTGCCTATAGGGGAGTGCTAGACGTGGAATTTTTGAATAGTCTGATTGGTGAGCTGACATCTGGTACGCAGATGACGCTCAGTCTGTTGTTCTTTCTCAATATTATCTTACTGGTTCTGGCGCGTCCGATTGTGAATGTGATTGCGCCCAATCAGGATAATAAAACGAAGATTAGAATTTTTCAGTCGCTCAATCTTCTCGTCATCATTTTTCAAATTGTTGATTTTGCCTTGCGCCGCTCTTTGCCGGAATATGGCGGGGGATATTTTGTCAATCTAGGTATCAGCCTGATGGTGATTTATGGCGGTGTGTTCCTCTATAGTTTGAGCGGGACAATCTCGCGCAAGAGGTTCGGCAAGACGCGGCAACTCGATAATCAAACCATCTATATCGAGACGTATAATTCCCGCCTCGTGAATATTGTTTTGCTGTCCGTTATTGTGTTGACGGTCATCTATGCCCTCATCAAGATTTGGGGCGCGGATAGCCTGTTGGAGACAACAGGGATTTTCGGAATATTCATTGCCTTTATGGCGTTCACCAGTTCGATTTGGGCGCCTGATATCGTCAGTGGCTTGATCATTTTGAACAGCGACATTCTCGTCGACGGCGATGTTGTTGTGATCGACGGCTTTCCAGATGAGTTCATCATCGCGCGTGTGACGCTTATTTATGTCGTGCTCTATGATGTGCGGAATAATCATCGGACCCTGTTGCGTAACACGCAATTTATCCAAAGCCGTATCGACAACCTGTCGCGCATCGCCAGTTCGGACGGCATACGGCAATCGCTTAAATATAATATTGGCTATCCGAAATTCGGGAAGAGCGTGAAAGCGCGAGAGACAGAGTTGATTAAGTTCCAAGCCAAAATTGATAAGCTATTCATGCGGAGTTTTGAGGCCTGCAAAGCCAAAGACGAGGTGAAGATTAATCGAAACAAGTCATTTGAATGGGCGATGACGAATGCGGGTGATTACGCGTTGGAATATACGCTCTGGATATATCTCGACAGGATTCCAAATACGAAAGTCACAGCCACCATCCGGCGGCATTTGATGGGGACGATGTATAAAATCAATGAATCCGTTTTCGCCGCCTCTGTCATTGAAGATGTCGACCTGTCTACGCCCAATCTATTATCGGCACAGATAGAGACGAAAACGATAGTAACGAAATAATTTACCAAACCAGACGATCGCAGGGTCAAATTCTGCCCCTCAATCTTGCAATCTCTCGCGCATAGCGATAAATCGCGGTGTGGGATGTGTATTTAAACGTGTATGGGCAATAAGCGCAGGGATATGTGTAACGGCATGTGTCGTTGACCCGATGCCCTATGATCGTGCCGTGGCTCAAAATGAGCAAGAGATTGCTTTTGTCAAAACAGTACTCGCCGAGGCGCAGGCTAAATCTATTAAGGCGAACCGCGAATATTGCGGTTATATTGGTCTTGATGCACAAGGCGAATATGTTGCGACGCCGCCTAAACGTGGCCGCAAAAACTCTTGCCGCTCCGGTCCTGTCCCTAAAGATTTTACGGCCCTTGCGAGCTATCACACACACGGGTCATATTCCGATGATCACGACAGCGAGTTGCCCTCTGTCGCAGATGTAGAGACGGATGTGTATGAGGGGACTGACGGATATATTTCCACGCCTGCGGGTCGCGTGTGGTTCATCGATGGCTTTAGAATGACGGCCAAAGTCCTTTGTAGCGAAGGCTGCTTGCAACCGGATGAAAACTACAAAGAAGACCCGTCTTTGGGCGTCGGGCGGATCTATACGATCGACGAATTAGAGCGCCTTTATGAACGCGAAAATAAGCTATAGCCCGCTACCTTACCTGCGGTAGTTCTGCGGGCTATGGAGCGTCGATCAGATAAATAAATCCAGCATATCCGCATGGAAACTATCGCTTTGCAGTTTGCCGTTGCGATCAATCCACTGAACCGCCCACGCGTCACCATCAGGGCCTTTAATTGTCATCTTTGGACTGCCTGATTTGAGGCGGACGACTTGGCCGGTTTTGAATTCACTCATGATCGATATCCTAGGGGCGGCTGATGTGGGGTCTGTTGAGGGGGGCTTCACCATTTTTGATGGCCATGTCCAATTAATTGCCCATGTCTTTTGCGCGAAGGGGGGAATGCCTCGGAGGCTTATTTAGGCTGGGCTTCAATTTTGCAGGGCATTGTCGGAATCCCCATCAGGCGCAGCGGGTTCAGCGTGAACCAAAGGTTCGCATAAACCGTCTCCCCGCCGCTATAGAATGTCAGGTCCAGCGGCACGGATTTGCACCAATCCATCTTGCCATAAATCGTGATGGCATCTTGCGGGACATTTACGGTGATGGTCTTGCCATGTTTAACGGTGCCAAGTCGAACATTTCCAGACGGCGTCTTAGCATAAAGCACAAGCGCCCGCGCCGCACCATATTTACCGCGATTGCGGGTGACTGTGAGGGGGTATGTTTGGGGCATAAAACGGGGATAACTTCTTTTTACATCTTGAGGTATAAACTTATTTGCGCATGATATGTTCTTGGAGGTGGTGCTATGCCAAAAACAATCAAGTTAAAGTTAAATGCTGCAAGCGGGAAAATTGAGCTGCATTGCCCTGAAGAGTTTTTTGAAACTGCTATGGAGCAATGCATAAAAGTAATTGATGCATATCCTTACACTGGTCAAGTCAGTCAGAGATCAAATTTCGAACCATCTAAAACAGTTGATACCGCTCATGATGAAACGGGCGCCTCCGATGATTTACAAGTTGCCGAGAAGCCGAAGGAAAAGCCCAAGCGGAGTCGTAAGCCACCTAACTATACACCCGTTGACCTAGGTTTGAGTGATGAGCAGGCAAGAGAATTGAGATCTTTCTTCTCTGAGAAAAAGCCGAGAAAGCAAAATGATATTGTTTGTGTGGTTGCTTGCAAACTTAAAGAGTTTCTCGGCAAAGATGTTTTTACTGTCGATGAAATTTTTTCGGGGATAAGGTTTTTAGAGGCTGTAAAAGTCCCTAAGAACTTGTCAGCAGTTTTCAGAAACACTGCCAATGACGGCAATGGAATTGCGGAAGGCAATAATTTTACAGCGAATTTTGCTACAGATGACCACGTTCGATTAAAACTTCCTGAGGTTAAGGATTAATTTTGTTAAATTTGAATTTGCTGTTTGGTGAATCCCTCCCAAAAGCGTCTGAGAGATTAAAGCTAATTTGTTTTGTCGCAGGCTCAGAGGGGCTATCATTTACTAATCTCAAAGAGACTTATAATAGATTTCATTTGCCCCAAATTAAGAACTGGTCTCGCGATTTCAGTAATTTGAAGGCGAACAAAGAGACATTCGTCAAAGATGAATGCGTTTTTCTTACGCCAAGTGCGAAAAAGCGAATTGAAACAGAATATCAAGCATACATCGAAGTGGAAGATGATTTTGATCTAGGTGATTTCGGAAACTTCAATAATTTGAATGCGCTAGATATCGATGCTGCAAGGAACATGAGCAAAATATATTGTCAACTTCACCTTTTTGAAAATTCTGTAAGAAAATTTATGGAAAAGGTTTTTGTTGAAACTATCGGCTCCGACTGGTGGGACAAAGTTGCAAATGCGTCGAATAGGCAAAAGCACGATAGGCGTTTGGAGAATGAGAAGAGCAAGAAGTGGTTACCCTCTCGCATTGAAAGAGGGCCGCTATATTCACTTGATTGGATCGACTTAGTTAAAATGATGAGCCGTCAAGAAGAGAAATTTGAGTCCTACTTTTCAGATATAAACTTCTTCCATAGATTCACAGACTTATATGGCTTGAGAAACGTGATAGCACACAATGGATATTTCGATGATGAAGAAAGCTTATTGCGAATACAGCTTTGTATAAAAGATTGGATTAAACAAACCTCAGTTTAGTGTCTGACTGAAAGTTAGATCAATCTGTGATCGCGTTGCGGTCATCTGAACTCTATCGGGTACGGCGATTGCTTAAAATTGACCTGCTGGATGATGGCACTCATCCTACGCGGCTAAGCCGCTTCGGCGACTCCGCTAATCGATCCCCCGGATCGATTATCAGGAGTCGTCCATTTTCAAAGCCGCGATAAACGCCTCTTGCGGAATTTCCACTCGCCCGAATTGCCGCATCCGTTTCTTGCCCTTTTTCTGCTTATCCAGCAGTTTGCGTTTTCGGGACGCGTCGCCGCCGTAACATTTGGCCGTCACGTCTTTGCGCATGGCGGCGATGGTTTCGCGGGCGATGACTTTGCCGCCGATGGCCGCTTGGACAGGGATTTTAAAGAGATGGCGCGGGATGAGGTCTTTAAGGCGCTCGCACATCTGGCGGCCACGACCTTCGGCATTGGCTCTATGGACGAGCATGGACAGCGCATCGACAGGGTCACCATTCACGAGGATGGACATCTTGACCAGATCGCCTTCTTTCAGGCCAATGGCTTGATAATCAAATGATGCATAGCCTTTGGACACGGATTTCAGACGGTCATAGAAATCAAAGACGACTTCATTGAGCGGCAGTTCATATTCCACCATGGCGCGGCCATTAATATAGGACAGCGTCGTTTGCACACCGCGGCGGTCTTGGCAGAGTTTCAAAATGCCGCCCAAATGCTCATCTGGCGTCATGATGGTGGCTTTGATCCACGGCTCTTGGATGTGATCGATTTTCATAACGTCTGGCATGTCAGCCGGGTTATGGAGCTGGCGTTCTGTCCCGTCGCGCATGGATAAGGTATAGACCACGGAGGGCGCCGTCGTGATCAGGTCCAGATCAAATTCGCGTTCGAGGCGCTCTTGGATGATTTCCAAATGTAACAGGCCAAGGAACCCACAGCGGAAGCCAAAGCCGAGCGCGGCAGAGGTTTCCATCTCATAGCTGAATGACGCATCATTCAAACGCAGGCGACCCATGGCGGCGCGCAAGTCTTCGAAATCCGCTGCATCGACAGGGAAGATGCCGCAGAACACAACTGGCTGTGCAGGTTTAAATCCGTCCAACGCAATTGGCGTCGGGCGTTTGTCTTCGGTGATCGTATCGCCCACGGCGGCGTCGGCGACGTCTTTGATCGATCCGGTAAAGAATCCAATTTCGCCGGGGCCAATGGATTTAACGTCGGTTGGCTTGGGCAGGAATGTTCCGACTTTATCGACAGTATAGCTCGCGCCCGTATTCATCGTGCGGATGCGCATGCCTTTGCTGAGTGTACCTTCAATGACGCGGAACAGCACGACCACGCCCATATAGGTGTCATACCACGCATCGACGAGCATGGCTTTTAGCGGGGCCTTTGGGTCTTGCGTGTCTGGCGCGGGCAGGCGCGTGGCGATGGCTTCCAGCACGTCTTCGATGCCAATGCCTGATTTGGCAGAACATTCCACGGCGTCGGATGTGTCGAGGCCGATAACGTCTTCAATCTGTTGTTTCACACGATCAGGTTCTGCGGCGGGCAGGTCGATCTTGTTCAGGACGGTGACGATCTCGTGGTCATGCTCAATCGCTTGATACACATTGGCGAGGGTTTGCGCCTCAACACCTTGGGAGGCATCAACGACAAGGATGGAGCCTTCGCAGGCTGAGAGCGAGCGCGAGACTTCATAGGCAAAGTCAACATGACCCGGCGTATCCATCAGGTTCATAATATAGGTTTTGCCGTCCTTGGCTGGGTATTCTAGGCGCACGGTTTGCGCTTTAATCGTGATACCGCGTTCTTTTTCGATATCCATATTGTCCAGCACTTGCTCGGACATTTCGCGATCGGTCAACCCGCCCGTAAAGGAAATCAAACGATCCGCCAGCGTCGACTTACCGTGGTCAATATGGGCCACGATAGAGAAGTTACGGATAAGGCTTTGATCGATAGGGTCGGACATACTCGCTATGTAGCGAGAGACGGCAAAATGGCAAGCGCGGTGCGCCGTCGCATGGGGGTAGTTACTCCGTCGATTTAGCGTCCCGCGCAAAGTTTTCAGCAATGCGGTCTTCCAAAGCCCCTATCATTTCGAGATGACGGTCTAAATCTGTTGAGAGCGTTAGACGCAAAGCCTCACTGGACTCATCATTGGACGACACGGTGTAGACGACGTCATCATATATGTCCTGAGAGATAAATTGGACTTGGTTTATTTTGTCCAAGTCGAGGCTCGCTGTTTCTACCTTGTCGTCAATTTTCCAATATTGAACAATCCGTTCGTTTGTCATGACTGAGCCTGCATATGTGACATCTAAAAACCCTTCAGAGTAAGAAAATAAAACAGTTTCATTATACTGAATGATGCTATTTTCCCGCAGCACGTTTTTTTGTCGAGTGTGCATTTCCTCTCCAGTCACGACGCCATATTCAGGCATAAAACCGCTAACAATGGCAAAGCCAAGAATCATGAGGCAGGCTAATATAAAGGCTGGGATGCCAACGACCCAAGCGATCCATTTTCTCGCTTTTGGACGGTCTGGATTTTCTGTCTTGTCGATCTTATTCCAGACAAATGTAGCCCAGACTGCGCGGCCCAAAAACCAGAGGATGGCAGCAGCAGGTAACAAACCAACAGTGGCTTGCCCTGCTGAAATCGAGGCCAATTTTGAGATGAAATAATAAGAGAATAGAATGATGGCTGCGATACGTGATTTTCGCCAAATCAAGAAAGCGAAGAAAAAGATAAAACCGACATCAAGCAGGGACCAAGGGTCGTTGTACTGACTGATGGTGGCGTCTTGAGCGTCGATTGCTATGGCGATGACCACGATAAGCAAAGTTAAGCTGCCTAAGACACAGCCTGCAATAGTGCCGTGTTTGATCGCCTTTGCGGCGTCATTTTTTTGCATTCTTCCATCCCCAGATTTTGTCTTCCTGCTCCGGCTGTAACTTAACGGGTTAGTTGGGTCTAACCCAATAAAAAAGACGCGGCGTGTCTTTCTAGGGGAAGGGGAAGACAGGCCGCGCCCAGGGCGCAATCAATATGGGCCTCGCGAGAGCGAGGCCGAATGTTCTTATGCGTTTGGTTTAGGGCTTAAGTCAAATCGATCATTATTCATGACCTTTGTCCACGCCTTGGCGAAGTCACGCACAAATGGAGCTTCTGCATCTGATTGCGCATAACGCTCTGAGATTGCACGGAGCTGCGAGTTTGATCCGAAGACTAGATCAACACGTGTGCCCGTCCATTTGGCTTTACCTGTCTTGCGGCATTTACCAACGAAAGACTGCTCAGATGGGTCTGTCTTTTCCCAAACTGTGCTCATGTCGATCAAATTTGTGAAGAAGTCATTCGTCAATTGACCTTCGCGGTTGGTGAAGACGCCATCTTTGGAGTCGCCGTGATTGGTGCCTAAGACACGTAGACCACCGACAAGAACCGCCATCTCTGGAGCTGTGAGGCCCAAGAGTTGTGCACGGTCAACAAGCAAGGCTTCGGTTGGAACCGCATAGTCTGTTTTGGTGTAGTTACGGAAACCATCGGCTTCTGGTTCTAACACGGCATAGGCTTCAACATCTGTCGCTTCCTGTGTCGCGTCCATACGGCCCGGTGTAAAATCAACAGCAATGTCATGACCTGCCGCAGAGGCAGCAGAGGCTACAGCGACTGTACCGCCCAAGACAATCAGGTCAGCCATGGAGACTTTTTTGTCGCCTTTTGCATTGGCGTTGAAATCAGATTGAATGCCTTCGAGGACTTTCAGAACTTTTGCAAGTTGCTTCGGTTGATTGACGTCCCAGTTTTTGGCTGGATCAAGACGTACACGCGCACCATTGGCACCGCCACGTTTATCAGATCCGCGGAAGGAGGCTGCAGAGGCCCAAGCCGCCGAAACAAGTTCGGAAATTGTTAGGCCAGAGCTAAGGATCGTGTCCCGCAACGCTGTGATATCAGCATTATCGATGACTGTGTGATCCAATGCTGGAACATAATCTTCCCACAGCAGAACCTCATTTGGTACTTCTGGTCCGTGATAAAGAGTCCGAGGGCCCATGTCGCGATGAGTCAATTTGAACCAAGCCCGCGCATAGGCGTCTTCAAAGGCTTTCGGGTTGTCACGGAAATGCTCCGAGATTTTACGGTAAGCTGGATCGACCTTCATCGCCATATCTGCCGTTGTCATCATTGGCGGATTAAACTTACCTTTGACATGCGCATCAGGCACCAAATTTTGAGCTTCTGGATCCGTTGGATGCCATTGTTGTGCGCCAGCAGGGCTTTTGCCTAGGGCCCAATCATAGTCGAGCAAGAGGTCGAAATAGCCTTCGCCTTTACCTGTTTTCCAAGCATTAGGCGTGGTTGTCCATGCGCCTTCGATACCTGATGTTGTTGTATGTTCGGCTTTACCGGATTCGAACGCATTCATCCAGCCAAAGCCTTGGTCAACAATATTTGCGCCTTCTGGCTCTGGTCCGACAAGGTCAGGATCGCCAGCACCATGTGCTTTACCAAATGTATGTCCGCCACCTACTAGAGCAACAGTCTCTTCGTCATTCATGGCCATGCGTGCGAATGTATCGCGAATGTCATGGGCAGAGGCTTGTGGATCAGCAACGCCGTCAGGCCCTTCTGGGTTCACATAGATAAGGCCCATTTGCACCGCTGCGAGTGGGTTCTCTAGCTCACGGTCGCCAGTATAGCGTGTGTTCGGTCCACCGCTGACTTCAAGCCATTCTGTCTCACGTCCCCAATAAATATCTGTTTCTGGTGCGAAGATATCTTCACGTCCGCCTGCAAAACCAAAGGTCTCAAAGCCCATGGATTCCATGGCCACATTACCTGTCAGGATGATGAGATCAGCCCAAGAAATGGCATTGCCATATTTCTGTTTAATCGGCCAAAGAAGGCGACGCGCTTTGTCGAGATTGCCGTTATCGGGCCAGCTGTTCAATGGGGCAAAACGTTGTGCGCCTGACCCTGATCCGCCGCGGCCATCGGCAGTACGATATGTGCCAGCAGCATGCCACGCCATGCGAACAAAGAAGCCACCGTAATGACCGAAATCTGCGGGCCACCAATCTTGGCTATCCGTCATCAGGTCCGTGAGATCTTGCTTGAGCGCGTCATAATTGATCGCAGCAAAGGCATTGCCATAATCAAAATCTTCATCGACGGGACTACAAAGACGTCTGTCTTGATGTAGGACGCTTAGGTCTAACTGCTCTGGCCACCATTCACGATTACCACGCAGTTGTTGTGTGCCAGATGCGGCCCCATGCATGACGGGGCATTTGCCACCTGTATTCGTTGACATGTCTTTCATAATCTCTCTCCTAAGATTTGGCATTCGCGCCATTTGAAGCCGCCAATGCCGTTATAGTTTGTAACTTTCAACTCACACTGGCGAGAGTGGATCGATTTGTCTAATTGATTGTTTTTATTATTATGATAGTCAGTGCCTATGAATATACGTGACCTCATATATCTCCAAGCTATCGCACGTCACGGCCATTTCGGTAAGGCGGCGGAAAGCTGTAACGTCAGTCAGCCAACCTTATCCGTGCAATTGCAAAAACTCGAAGCTGATCTGGGTGTGACCTTGATTGAGCGGACCAAACGTGCGGCTATGTTGACCCCTATCGGCCAGCGTGTTTTGGCGCTTGCGGAAGACGCTTTGACGGCTGTTGATGCCATTCGTTCAATCACCGCAGAGGCGAGTGACCCATTTTCGGGGCAGTTTCGATTCGGATCTATTCCAACCATCTCTCCCTTTTTAGTCCCAGATGTTTTACGGGTATTAGGTACGACATTTCCGCGTTTGGAATTGGTCTTTCGAGAAAATATTACGGATCGCCTAACCGAGAATTTGTTAAATGGCGATTTAGACGTCGCTATCCTCGCCACGCCGCCTGTCACCTCACGTCTCTTGGCCATACCGCTTTATGATGAACCTTTATTGGTCATTCATCCAATCGGCCATAATTTGGCGGAGTTAGATAAATTAAATGTATCCGATCTACCGCTCGATCAAATGATATTGCTATCAGAGGGGCATTGTTTTCGGGATCAGACCGTTGATTTATGTCGGTTGCAAAGCCGCACGACTTTAGCTGAAACGAGTGTGACAAGTTTGGAAACCATTATCAGCCTCGTTGCGGCGGGACAGGGCATTTCGATTGTTCCTGCCTTAGCACAAAGTTCAGGTTGGTTGGATCGACCCAATATTGGCGTCAAACCACTGCGCAGTAAGGGGGCAACGCGTCAGCTCAATCTCACCTTCCGCAAAAGCTCGCCGCGGCGGGTTTTGATTGAGGCGGTCGCAAAGCAAATATCTGGCGTTTTGGTGTAAGGCTAAACTTATGATCGGCAAAATTCCGCAAGGACATAATTACCACCGATTCTCAGGGTGGCGTCTCGTTGCGCTTATCATTGTCTATGGGCTCTATGTGATTTGGTATGTGGGTCCTGGACCCTTTGGACAACTGATACGGTTGGAGGGATATGATTACCTTCAAGGCCGAGGTTTTTATTCTGGGGCTGAGGCCGTCGCTGCAATTGAAACGCTGAGTGCCGAAGGCCGCCGTATTAAATATGCGGCACTGGGTTTCGATGTCCCTTATATGTTTTTGCAAACATGGCTGTTCGAAGCTCTTATCGCATTTGGCCTGTCGGCTTTAGGGCTCATCAAGACGCGTTGGCGTTGGCGTTGGCTGTTATTGGCTCCAATGGGATTTCTTCTCTTTGATTTTCTGGAAGACAGCGCGCTGGCCTTAGTGCTGGCGACGTCATCTGAGGTGATGGGCAGTTTTGCGGGTGTTTTCACGTCATTGAAAATGGCTTTCTTTTTACCGCTCATCCCAATGTCTCTGGGCTTAACTCTTGCTGGTAGCCTTGCGGTGATCTTGCGAAATCGTAAGTCAAAGGACACATGGGATTAACGCAACATTAACTACGATGGTCGACACCGTGACCATGTATAATCCAGCAAAAAACCTTCCCAAACTCAATTGGACAACGATGGCGTTGATTGTGGTCTGCGCGACTGCTTTGGCTTTATCCGCCTGTTCTTCCACACCAAGCCAAGCCAATAATCCAAATGGCTATCCGCAAGGCGAAACCCCGAATACACAAGGTGTAAAAAAACAGGGCTATAATGAATCGGAACTCGCGAATGCCATTTCTGACCATTTGGGCGTAACAGCCGAAAGTGCCGCCTCAACCATTGAGCGCCTGTTTAAAGGCCAAGGCCGTCCTGTTGGATATATTACGGGCGAAGAGGGCGGCGGCGCGCTCATCTTTGGCGCGAAATACGGCAAAGGTACGCTCTGGATGAAGGATGGCCGGTCGCAAAAAGTCTATTGGGCGGGACCAACAGTCGGTGTTGATGCTGGCGCGGAAGTCAGCCGAGTCTTTACACTTGTGTATGATCTGGACGACCCAGATGATCTCTTCCGCCGCTTCCCTGGTGTTGACGGATCCGCTTTCCTTGTCGCAGGCATGGCTGTGCATTATGAGCGCGCAAATGGAATTACCTTAGCACCTGTACGCGCGGGTGCGGGCGTGCGCCTTGGCGCAAATATTGGTTACACGAGCTATACACGCAGACGCGGTTATATTCCGATTTAGGCAGGTCAGGCTTCAGGCTCCAGCCAGCCCTCATATTTACAGAGCCGTCCAAAAATGGGCGCTTTCAGATCGACATGAAACACGAAGCGACCTTGGTCATCTTGTGTTTCAAATACATCGCCGCCTGGTTTCAGAAACGAAGGCAGCGTGAGGCCGAATATAGACCACCCTTGTGTTTTAATCCGCAAATTGCCTGACTCTTCAATGATCGCCATATGAATAGCCATAGGGCCGAAGCGTTCTGTGACATGACGGGCCCATCGTTTTTCACCGCAGCTGTGATGGCTACTGAAAACCTTACCGCCGAAATTTCGGGTCCAATTCTCACCTGTTTGGGTTGGCGTGACTGTGACACTCACGGGTACATCCTTACCGCTTTTAGGAAACCCAACGACGGCTGCAACGATATGAGATAGCGGATTTTTCCCGCGCGTGACGTGGCAACGGCCCGTGAATTTTCGGCCGCGGCCTGTGCGGTGCAGATCAATAAGGCTGGGATGTAGACGAGTATAGGCCTCGCCCATGAGCTGCTCATAGACCGCTAAATTTTGACTATCGAAGTGGAGGCCATAGGCAATATTTAATTTTGCAAATTCAGGCCCGAGTTCGGCAAGGCCAATAACTTGATGCCCAGAATAGGCACCGGGTTTTGACGTGTTGCCTCGCATCATGTCCCGAACCAAGGCGACAACGGGCAAAGCGGGGATGCGCGGCCCATGATCGCCTTCGGCCACTAAATGCCAACTTGCCGCGTCATTTGTATTGGACGCATGCACCACCATACCGCCGCGATGTATGCCGATACGGAACATCCCGCGTGCGCGGTGGAAGAGGTCAGCGAAAGGGGTCAATTTGGGCCCGATGCCTTTGGCGACACCTTTAGACAGTAAAACCAAAAGACGGTGCAGCCAGACAGGCCGCGTCCCAGCGCCTGTCCAGATATTATTTAACCCGCTAAAGTCTCTCTGTAGAACAAGCGCGTCGGGTGCGTCCGCAACGGCAAAAGGCAAGCGCGGCAAGGGCACATCGCCTGGAACACAGATCGTCTCATCCCGCGTCTCGGTTAGACCTGCGACATTGACAATATGTCCGTTCCGCAAAACACTGACGCGAGTTTGTCCTGCGTAATTCACAACGGCAGCAACGACATTTCGGCCTAAGTCTGCCTTAGGTGAAGGCGCGATTCCAATTGTAACATCCGTTGCGGGACCAATAATACGTTCAATTTCGCGCAGGCCAATTGCACTCAAAACGGGACACGTAGACAGGCCAGAGATGAGCGTAATGCCCGCCAGCTTCGCAGCGTCATTTTGCGCCATTACGGCAGCCACAAAATTACCGTCATCCGAAATATCGGCATAATGAATGCGCTGGGCCAAGCAGTAATCCACTACGGTCTGGTTGCCATAGGCTTGGAACGGGCCAGATGCATCGATGATGAGGTCCGGCTTGAAGTCCAGTGTGAAAGCGTTTCGGTTTAGTTGTAGCGGTGTGAACGTCGCAGCCCCCGAGAGCCTTGCGCAAGCCGTTTGCGCTTTCGTCAAGGATCGACCCGCGAGGATAAGCTCTAGTCCCGATTGGTCTGCTAAACGTTCGGCCATGCCAAAGCCAAATGTCCCGTAACCCCCAATAATTAAAACCTTCATTTCTGACTTTCAGGGATTAAAAACCGCGCTTGGCTTTCTGCCGTCGGGAGCATGCAGATCTCTCGCCGTCCAAACCATTTAATGCGATTACGCGCGATGAAATCATAAAGTGGATTAGCCAAAAACGTCGGTAAAACGGGGCCAATCATCGCTAATTTCCATGGCCAACCGAGTCCTTCGAATACAGCCAAGGATGCATCCCACTTTACGCGAACTTGGCCGTCTTCAATTAAAAGGACGCTATCGTAATCACCTGCTTTTAAACCGTAATGTGTGTAGAGCGCCTCGCCGAGCGGGCTTTGTGCTGGGAGCAATCGAAAGTAATGCCGCTGGTCCTTGCGCATGATAAAGCGCATAAAGCCTGAACACATTACGCAATACCCGTCAAAGACAAGAACCGCACGATCATCCGTAAATTTCGGGACGTTTGGATCGGTGCGGTAGCTATAGGCTTTCATTTTATCGCGGTAGCGTGTTCTATTATGAAAGGCGACCCTAGGATTGCGAAATGTGGCCAGCAGAATTTGAGAGTGCGGAATGGATGGCGGGCGAACCCGCCGCAAAGAGGGGTTAACCCCGCAGACGCCCACCCGCTTTCATCACCTTATCAATAATCTTGCCGCTGACGGCTTCAATGTCCGCGTCGGTAAGTGTTGCCGCTTTTGGCGCGAGTGTGACGTCGATGGCGAGGCTTTTATGGCCGTCCTCAACGCCTTTCCCGCGATATACATCGAATAGCGAAACATCGCTGATCAGCTGTTTATCTGCACCCTTAGCGGCGCGCAGAATATCACCTGACCGGATGTCTTCCGCGACGATAAAGGCGAAGTCCCGATGGACAGGCATGAGCTCTGAGAGTGCTAAGGCAGGTTTGGCTTTGCTGGCTGATTTCTTGCGCGGCGCAGGCAGGTTGTCGGGCGAAATTTCAAAGGCAACGACACGGCCCTCAATCCCAAGAGCTTTTAGGACCCGTGGGTGCAGCTCGCCGAAACTGGCCAAGGCGTTTTTCGGTCCAAGGCGTAAGCTCGCGGAACGACCTGGATGCCAATAAGATCCAATAGCGTCCATCGTTTGCAAATTATCTGTATTTGCGCCCATCGCGTTAAGCGCCGTGATGACGTCGGCTTTGGCTGTTAGCGCCGTGATTTCAACGGCACCTGCCCAATTGCGCACAGGTTCGACACGGCGAATACCTGCGAGAGAGAGTGATTGCTCATCTGGGGATGTACCACGGAAGATTGGACCCAGTTCGAACAAAGCTGCACCAGGGTAACCATCATTGGCGCTACGTTGACCCGCGAGGAGCAGATGAATAAGCGCGCTAGGACGCATCCAATTCAAGTCATTTGAAATTGGATTATCGAGGCCGAGAGTGTCTTGTCCACCGTCAAAGACTTCGGCGTGATCTTTTAACGCAAAAGACCATGTAATTGCTTCATTTAACCCATTCAGAGCCAGTGCACGGCGCGCGAGGCGTGTGCGGTTCTGCGTCAGAGTCGCGGTAGGTTCACGTCGCCCAGGCAGGGGCGGCAAGCTAACCGCTTCTAGGTTATGAAACCCGTGAATACGCGCAATTTCTTCGACAAGGTCCGCACCCGCGACGGCGTCGCGGCGGAATGACGGCACGGTGATTGTCCACATATCACCTTTGGCGACCCCGAAACCGAGGTCAGTGAGGATAGTTTCCATTTCAGCGTCAGAGAGCTCTAGGCCTGTTAGGCGTTTGACTAAGTCTGTATTGAATATGACGTCTGCGGGCGCGGCGGGTATGTTGCCTGCGATTTTAATCTCGCTTGCTTCGCCGCCGCAAATGTCGAGTACGAGGCGTGTTGCAAGCTCTGCACCTTCAATGAGGCCGCCTGTATCCACACCGCGTTCAAAACGGTATTTCGCGTCTGAGTTTACAGTCAGGCGCTTGGCTGACCGACGAATGGTGAGCGGGTCAAAATAGGCCGCCTCGATCAAAATATCGGTCGTGTTTTCATCAACGCCTGTCGACTCGCCGCCGACAATGCCGCCAAGACCTAGAATGCCAGATGTATCTGTGATCACGATATCTGCGTCTGTGGCTGTGTAATTATTGTCATCCAATGCGTCGAAGTTTTCGGTCTGTCCGCGCCGCACAGTCATCGCGCCTTGGATTTTATTTAGGTCATAAAAATGCAAAGGTCGCGCGCGGTCATATGTGACGAAATTCGTTATATCGACGAGCGCCGAAATAGGCCGCAGGCCGATGGATTTCAGCCAATCTTGTAACCATTGCGGGGAGGGTCCGTTTTTGACGCCTTTGATAATCCGGCCAACAAAGGCGGGACACCCGTCTGTGTCTTCAATGATAATTTCTTGGTCGCAAGGGAACGTACCCGCGACAGGTGTAATTTCGGGCGTAATAAGCTCGCCTAACCCAACTGCCGCCAAATCACGTGCAATCGAATTCACACCAAGCCAATCGGGACGGTTGGGTGTGACTTCAAAATCAATTACGGGATCATTCGCGCCCATGGCGTCTGACACAGCTTGGCCGACAGGATAATCTGTCGGGTCGAGTTCCAAAATACCGTCATGATCATCACCCATTTCCAGCTCTTTGCCAGAACACATCATGCCAGAGGATTCCACGCCGCGAATTTTGCGGGGTTTCTTATCAAGGCTGAAATCAAGTCCCGGAATGAAAGCGCCGAGCGGTGCATAAGCGACAGCAATCCCTGCACGTGCATTTGGCGCGCCGCAGACGATTTGTTTTGGCCCGTCGACAGTCTCAACTTGGCAAACTTGCAGCTTATCCGCGTCAGGATGTTTTTCGGCGGATGTGACATGCGCAATCGTAAAGGCGGAAAGTGCCTTGGCTGGATCAATGATCTCTTCGACTTCCAACCCCGCAAGCGTCATGGCTTCCGCGACTTGCTCGATCGTAGCGTCTGTTTTCAGGTGGCGTTTCAGCCAAGACAGCGTGAATTTCATCGGATTACTTTACTCTGTTTTGCTCTTACCGAGCGATCTTATTTAGCGAGGCGTTTTGCGGCGGTTTGGTCGATATAGGTTTGGAAATAATCGACGGGAGCGTCTTCAATGCCGCAGCTTTTCACGGGTGTCGGGAGTTTACGGTCGAGATATTTGACGGTCCAGCAATCTTTGAAGACGGAACAATAACACGCTTCGAGATCCATTCCGTCCATAGGTGTTCCATATTCTCCGCGTAGATAGGCCCCAAGTTCAGACCCGGCTGCGCCCATACGGTAACGGCGTGGTTCTACGCTGGCACCTGCACGCAAAAATCCTGCGGCGGCTGAGGTAACGGGAAAGCCGACATTGCTGCGCATGCGACCATTCATGATGGCGTTATCAAAGGCTGCGATATCCGCAATAGGTTCGCCGTTTTGTGTGGGCGTCACATTCTGAATATGTGCGATACCTGCGCCCACATTGGTTAGGCGCACGACAAAGGCTGCATTGCTGCGGTCGCCGATATTTTCATATCCCATATCAAGGGCGATAATTGGCAGGACGGAGGCTTTCTGTGACTCGAGCGCCATTTTGGTCTGCGCGCGTGCGACAAGCAGTGACATAAAAGCGACAAATACAGCGATTACACCTGTCGTTAAACCGATGTCGATCCGTTTGAGAAGCGCCGCTGCAGGCTTACTGCCGGCTGTGTCTGAAGATCCTGTAGGAATGGGCATTAGCTTAATCCTGTTGCTAAGTTGGCTTGAACCAACGGGTTGAAGCCATAGTGCCCTAGCCAGCGTGTATCGCTCGCGAACATATCGCGCAGGTCTGGCATGCCGTATTTTAGCATGGCGAGGCGGTCGACGCCCATACCAAAAGCGAAGCCTTGATATTCATCTGGGTCAAGGCCGCAGGCGCGCAGTACATTGGGATGCACCATGCCGCAGCCGAGAATTTCCATCCATTTTTCACCTTGGCCAATTTTGATCGCTGCACCGTCGCGTTCATAGCGCACGTCCATTTCGGCGCTGGGTTCTGTGAACGGGAAGTGATGTGGGCGGAATTGCACGTCTACATCTGTTTCGAAAAACGCACTGACGAAATCCATCAAGACACCTTTCAGGTGGCCCATGTGAATGCCTTTATCGATCACGAGGCCTTCGACCTGATGGAACATGGGCGTATGGGTTTGATCTGAATCAGATCGATATGTCCGGCCCGGTGCAATGATGCGGATGGGCGGCTTTTGGTTGATCATTGTACGGATTTGAACGGGCGAGGTATGTGTCCGTAGGACTTTCTCGCCGTCTTCCAAAAAGAACGTATCATGCATATCACGCGCAGGATGACCTGGCGGGAAATTCAAGGCTGTGAAATTATGGAAGTCGTCTTCGATATCTGGACCTTCGGCGACAGAGAATCCCATATCGGAAAAGATAGCCGCCATTTCTTCCATGACTTGGCTGACAGGATGAAGTGTGCCGCTGGGGTTTCCAACGGGAAGTGACATATCCATCGTCTCACTGGCGAGAGCCGCGTCCAATGCTGCATTTTCGAGAGTCGCCTTACGGGTTTCAACGGCGGCGTTGAGGCTCGTCTTTAGGCCGTTCAAGGCAGGGCCCATGATTTTCTTCTCATCAGGGCTCATCTTACCGAGGCCACGCATCATCAGGCTGACTTCGCCTTTTTTGCCAAGCGCAGCGACACGAATATCGTCTAGCGCAGCAACATCTGCCGCGCCTTCGATTTCAGCGAGGACACGGATGCGAACGGTTTCAAGGTCGGTAGGCAGAGCAGACGTTTTATCTGGCATGAAAAGCGGCTTTCAAAAGCAAGGCAATTAGAAGCCCGTCTTTTACGCTCCGCATAGCCACGGTCAACCGCAGTCGTAACTCTGATTTACGATTTGGATGTCTTTAGTTTCTGTGGCTTTTTGCGATCTTTCTCAAATGTCGTGCGGCCATTTGGGATTTTCAATGTCGGATCAATTTCTGGTTCAATGATCACTTCGCGTTTTTTATAGAGCCCAGAGTTTTTTGTGACGCGGTCAAAACCAAAATTCATTTGGCTCAAACTTTCGCCTTCCCCCAAGATGAGATAGCCATTTTCTTTGACCAAGCCCGACAAACCTCGAAGGACGCGAACGCGCGCAGGGGCCGAATAATGCGGGAGGCTGCCGCAGAACATGACGGCGTGGAAGTCATCAAGTGTATCCAATTTAGAGAGTAAATGAATATCCCGAAATTCGACTTGATCTTTGATGTGGTCTTTTACGACCCAATCGGCGTTATCCGTTTCAAAATACTCGACCAAATCCCGAATGGGTAGGCCGCGTTGAACTTCGAAATGCGTGTATCGGCCTTCTCGGGCACGTTCTAAGGCTTGGCTGGGGTAATCCACACCAACAATGTCAACTTTTAGACCTTCTAACTCTTCGCGCATCTGATGCAGGAGCATCGCCATGCCATAGGGTTCTTGCCCAGATGAACACCCGAAACTCAACAGACGAATACGCCCACCGCCGCGCTTGTGATGTAGGTCAGGCAGAACGACGTCGCGGAGACGTTTAAAGGCCGTCTGGTCCTTGAAAAAATGCGTATTGCGCTCTGTTAGAGCGGAGACAACTTGCACGGCCAAACGCGAGCCGCCCGTTTGGAACAATTCGTCGACCATCGCGTCGAGGCTGTCATAGCCTTCCTCGCGGGCCAAACGGGCCAAGCGTGTTTCGACCAAAAAGGCATGATTTGCGCCGAGATTTATTCCGGCCAATTCGAGGGTCAATCGCCGCAAGGCATCATAATAACTCGGGGCAAGAGACAGTGCGCCCTGTCTGGGCATTGAACTCATACCAAGCCTGCCAAGGCAAATTTTGATTCGATAATATCGGAATCAAATGGCTTCATGATATATTCGTCCGCACCAGCGGCGAGAGCTTCAACAATACGGCTGACATCGCGAACAGAGGTGCAAAAGACAACTGTTGGTTCATCGCCGCGGGGCATCTCTCTTAGGTTTTTGACGAAATCAAACCCATCCATAATGGGCATGGCCCAATCTACCAAAATGGCATCGGGGAGTTCCAATTGGCATTTATCTAATGCGTCTTGGCCGTTCACGGCTTCGATTGTCTCGAACCCAAGGTCTTTGACAATCCGTCCAGCCACGCGGCGGATCATACGGCTGTCATCAACGATCAAGCAGGTCTTCATGAGGCTGTATCATGTAAGTGAATTGGGTCCATCAAGGCATCAAGCTGCTCGCGCAAACCTTGTTCAGTCTCTTGGGTGATCAACGGCTTTGGCGTTGGCATCGTTTTGGGATTAATCGCGACCCGCATGGCCGTTGTACCCGCCATGATGTGCAACTGCTCGCCCGCCAAGTTAATGTCGATGTGACCGACACGGTCCTCGGAGAGGGCTTGGCGAATAATTTGCGACAGCGCGCGGCCCAAGCGTGTCCGTAGGTCTGCGGCACGTTTGCTCGTGACGCTGCGTTCGCCCATATCATAGGACAAGCTGATCGTTTTCCCGACGCCGCGCGCGACAGAAAGCGCATCAGCAATGACGTCACGCATCATGGCATCTAACGTCTCGGTTGGGGCATCTGAGGCGTCACTTACCGTTTCGAGGGTCTTAGGCGCGACGTCCAACTCTGGCGCGATGAGGTCGTTTGTTTCTAAGTCAATGTTAGAATTTAATGTGCTGTTTGCTTCAATATCTGATTCCACTGTCGCTTTTCTGAAAGGGATGACTTCAGATTCTGTCGTGAACACGTCTTCATCATCATAGGCAAATTCAGGATTTACAGTCTCTAGCGTCACAGGCGCGCGCATCAGGCGAGATAACATATCGGCCGTATCAGGCTGCGCCTTTGGAAGAAGTGCGTTTAATGTTTCGCGCGCCATATCCCACTTATCACTGACCGTGCGCGGCGTTGCGGGCGAGGCGCTCGTGAGAAGCTCGTCCAATCCACGGGCATATTCGGTCACAAGCGATCCCAGCGTTTCGATACGTCCTGTCAGGACATCGTCATTTTCATGATGTAAGGCCGAGAGAACGCCTTGCGCGCCGACATATATATTGCGCGCCCGCAGGCGTTTTGCCCCGCGTTGAACCGTTGTCATCATATTGATCACAACAGGCGCGTCAGTCTTTGCGCGCGGATCAGGCATTTCGGCAAGCATAGCCAATCCATCAGCCGCGGTGCGGGTAAACTTCTGTGCGAAAATTAAGTCGTCGCCCATGGGGGAATCTCGAATCAAACATTGTCGTTAAACTGTGAGATGAGATTGCCCTGAAAAGGGTTAAGACAGGGTCAAGCGCAAGATAAAAACTGCGCTAGATGAGTAGAATTTTAGGTGATCGAGACGGTAAGCCCGTTTTGGGCTATGAGATTGCTTGTTATGCTGCGGGTTTGACGTCAAAATTCGCCGTAAACGTAATCGCCTCTTCCGTCGCGCTTGCGCCCACGGTGCCATTCGCATCACGGGCTAGAAGGCTTGCATAGAGGGGCTGGATTGAACGCCCGTCAAACCCATCTTCTGGCGCTTTACCAGCGATTGCGCGCGCGACATCATCAGCTAAACGAACTTTTGGACCTGTACTGACAAGTGTAAAATCGGCTCCAGCTTCTGTTCCCGCGCCGCGTCCAATGCGTGTGATTGTCACTGTACCTCCGCGCGGTGCGGCTTGCACGGCTAACATGATGAGGTTCATCAAGATACGGGCGCGGTCTTTATCTACGCCGTCCGTGTCGATGTTCCAGACGAGATCAGCTTTTGCATCGCGAAACATGTCATTGGTCAGCGTTGTAATTTCTGAGGAGGAGATTACGCCCGGGGCAGACCCCGCAGCGCCAAAGGCTAATCGCAAGAACTTCAATTTCGCAGCGGCTTGACGCGATGAGGTCCGCACGAGGTCCATTGCATCGCCGTGCATATCGACATTGGAAGGATCATCAAGAATTTCTATGGCCGTGCCAAGCGCGCCCACAGGCGAGATCAAATCATGACAAATCCGCGCGCAAAGTAGCGCAGACAGGGAGGTCGGAGTCAGTTTAGTGATTGTAGCAGACATAGGAGCCGTCCTTGCGCAGGTGATTCGTGTGCCCGATGACTGTGAATCAGATGGGCAAGAGGAGCAAAGAAAAAACCCCGCCTGTTTCAGGGCGAGGTTTTAAATTTCATAACCGCAGGTGAAGGATTACTTCTTTTTCCAGACACCAGAAGTATCTTTTACATATGTGCCAGGACGCGCTTTTTGAATTTGCTTTTCGCCGGTCAGTGTGGCGACGACGGCGGGCTGTACATTTTGCGCGGCGGATAATTCCGTATAAACGGCTTTACGCTGGATATTGATATCGGCCACGGAGTCCCGAACTTTTTGTTCAGGTGATTTACCGTCAACCACGGCGAGATAGCCGTTGATTTGTTCGCCAACTTCGCCGCGGGCAATGGCAGCATCCACCACGGCTTTCGACGTGCTAGCCTGCGCTTGTGCGGCAGGCGCATAGAGTGTTGCAGTCATTGTAAGACCGCCGCCTAAAAGGGCGAGAGCGGCAACGCTGCCGAAGATTGTTTTCAATGTGGCCATAACAGCCTCCTTGATAATGGACCTAGAAAAGGTCCGGGTTATTCGTGATCAGGTCTTCTACATCTTTATCCAACCGGACGCGGATTTCCTGATTGATATTGACATTTATATTAAATGTCAGCGGCTCTTCTGAGGGCACAACCTGATGTTTGATCGTGCATGCCGATAAGGACCCAAAAGCCATTAGACACATCAATATCTTCTGTTTCATGTTACATCCTAGAAAAAGCTGGCTGAACGTCGCATTAATGGCTGACCCACGCAAGGTTCACACTGCAAGAGCGCACTCTACCCTTAACCTCTGATGTAACTTGGGGTAAGCGTCGAAACAATCAATGGACTGGAGGATTACCTGTGGCTGAAATTTTGACGGCACAAGCCCTATTTACCCTGCTTATGCTTATACTTCTGCAAGCGGTATTGGGTTTCGATAACTTGCTGTATATCGCAATTGAATCGAACAAAGTTGGGGACGAGGCGGACGCCAAAAAGGTCCGTAAATGGGGTATAGGCATCGCGGTTATGCTGCGGATCGTGCTGCTCTTCATTATCGTCAATCTGTTCACACTCTTAGCGGAGCCTTTGTTTGGGGTTCACATTGAAAATATCCTAGTCGGAGACTTTACGGCGCAGGCCTTGATTACCTTAGTGGGCGGCGGATTTATCATCTACACGGCGATCAAAGAGATTCACCATCTTCTCCAAGTTGATCATATCGAACACTCTGAAGGTGGCGGGAAACGCAGCGTTGCAGGTGCGATTACTTTGATTGTGCTAATGAACCTCGTCTTTTCCGTCGACTCGATTTTATCGGCTATGGCGATTGCATCGGTCAAAGATGTCGCAACAGGTTTGACGACATATCAGGTGCCTTTGATGGTAATTGCGATTTTGGTCTCTGGTCTCGGCATGATCTTGCTCGCGGATCGGGTGACAAACTTCCTTAAAAAGAACCGTATGTATCAGGTCTTGGGTCTGTTTATCCTCTTTTTGGTCGGTGTATTATTGGTCACAGAAGGCGCGCATCTGGCGCATCTGGAAATATTTGGATTTAAGATCGATGCAATGAGCAAGTCGAGCTTCTACCTCGTGGTCTTTGTGCTTGTCGTGACGGACATCATTTCCAACCGTTACCAAAAGCGCCTCTGGGCGCAAAAGCAGGCGGAAATTCTTGGGTCGTCTGAAACATCTGGCCGCGAAGCCGTGGATGCCTTCAAGAATAAATCGTCCAGCTCACACTAAGCTCACGCATCGCGCGCGGTAATCCAGTCGATTAACCGATCTCGGTCGGGCAGGCGTATCTGCCCGTAACCGCGCGTGACCAAGCCCTCCGCCTCTAAAGCCGCTAGAGCTTTGGAGAGCGTGGTGCGCGACAGTCCCAAAGTGACAGCCAAATCCGATTGCCGTGTATAGAAGTGAGAGCTTTGACCTGCAGTCGTTATCAAAATCACGAGAATTTTCGCGACCCGTTCCAAAACAGGGAGGGACCGCATAGCTTCGATCATTTCCAGCAAGGCGTGGCTGCGCACGAGCGATGTTTTCAACAAACCTTCCATTAATTCAGGGCGCGCCTCGCAGAGGCGTAAAAATCGATCCCCAGGGAGTTGCCAAACGTCCGTCTCGCCTTGTGCTACAATATCATGGGTGCGCGGGAGGTTCGCAAATAAGGTGAACTCACCAAAGCTCTGACCCGGGCCGAGCAAAGATGTAATCACAAATGTCCCATCCGTGCGGATTACGCCGACGCGCACCATGCCAGAGCGCACAATCGATAGGCCCGGCTTTTCGTCCCCCCGATTATGGATCAAGCCGCCGTCTGCGTATCGCATCGTGATTGAGGCGGCCTCAATCGCTTGCAGAGCCTCTGGCGTGACCATGTCCAAGAAAGGACGGGAAATTGCAGATAAACGATCAAGCATGTGTTGAAATGTAAAATATTGGACATTTATTGCAAGGGAAATGAGGTATCGAATCGATGTTAGCTTTGTCATGCGCCCCGATAAAGCTAACGATATTTTAGGTGGAAAGGCTCTGGATCATGAAACCTGAAATTATTGTCGTCCTCTCTATCTTCGTTATTTTCATTATACTCGAAGTCATATTCACGCGGTTCTTCCAAAAGGAAAAGCAGGTCAAAGGTGACGGTTGGGTCGATACAATATCGACGTTGATGCTGACACTCGTGACGCAACCTGTTGTCGCGGGTTTGGGGTTCGCGGTAGGGGCGCTCCTATTGCCGGGCCAAGCGGATGTCTTGAAAGCGTGGCATTGGCTTCCTGTTTTGGGCTTGTTCCTCATCTTTGATGATATGACGCAATATTGGTGGCATCGGATTACGCATGCAACGCCGTGGCTCTATAATCTCCATCGTCCGCATCATCAGGCAGAATATCTTTCGATCAGGATCGTTTATCGCAATAATATTTTCTATTACTTCCTGATGCCAGGCCTGTGGTTCACAGGCCTCTTGATTTACCTTGGCGGTGGCTGGGTCTATGCTGGCTATATCATTGTCAAGATGACGGTCATTTACGGTGCGCACTCAGATATTCGCTGGGATCGCCCGCTCTATAAAATTAAATGGCTGTCTCCGCTCATGTGGGTCGTGGAGCGTACGATCTCGACCTCTGCTACCCATAGCGCACATCACGGCAAACACATGGCTGACGGCGTTACCCATTATAAAGGCAATTACGGAAACCTTCTGTTCTTCTGGGATATCCTCTTTGGGACAGCGAAAATTACGCGCGAATATCCGCCTGAATTCGGGGTTGAAAACCTGCCGGAGACAAGTGTTGCAGAGCAATTATTATGGCCTGTTATTCGAACGAAAAACGCACATGCTGTGGAGTCGTTCGACTAAGCCTTAGTTGGGTTCAACCTGCGTCCAAATTTGGCTTTGGCAAATCGGACCAATACAACCTTTTACTTTCAACGTGCCGTCGGCTTTGCGCTCGAGTTTAGATTTATAAGATTTTCCGCTCTCGGCGTCATAGATTTTACCGCTCGACCACTTGTCGGATTTTTCTTTAAATCCCCAAAGCAGTCTGGAGCCAATCAAAGGCTGCGTT
This sequence comes from uncultured Caulobacterales bacterium, assembly GCA_938003545.1. GTDB lineage: Bacteria > Pseudomonadota > Alphaproteobacteria > Caulobacterales > Maricaulaceae > Litorimonas. Next base: position 48,359 of record CALKXY010000012.1, on the reverse strand, counting down.
GCCAGTTCTGGATCAGGGTTCTGATCATCCAAAAGGGTCTCCGCATTTGGCGCATCGACATGGACGAGTTCCCCGCAGGGCGTACCGTCCCCGCAATCCGTGATTTGCACCAAAGCCGTTCCGCCGCTAACTTTCCAGAGGCCGTAAACATCCTTGCTGTTGGCGACATCCGCAGCAAAAGCCGAGGCCGAAATAGAGCTTATGGTCGCCGCTAAAATAAAAGGTCTAATGCGCATAATCACTGTCCCATAATCCGTTTGAAGAGGCGTTGTTCAATATATCCATCTGCCGTCAGGCCATTGGCGGCTTGCCATGCACGTATCGCGCGGCGACTATTTGGGCCAATACGGCCATCAACGCCGCCTGTAGAATAGCCAAGATCGGTCAACTTTTGCTGCATCGCTTTCTTCTGTTCGAATGAAACCAACTCATCTTCGCGCGGCCAGTCTTGTTGAATGCCGGGTTTACGTTCCAGTGCATCGGCCAGAACACTGATTCCCATGACGTAGCTGGTTGAATTGTTATACCGCTTCAGCACATCAAAATTTTTGAAGGTCAAGAATTTAGGACCGCGGGACCCGCCCGGCGCGATGAGCTTCGCCTCAAGGAATCCAGCCTCCGTGCTCCACCGCTGACCCGATACAGGTTCAACACCGATGGCGGTCCAGTCATTAATTGTCCGCTTGCTGCCGTCCGTCACTGAATAATCGAAATCACTTGGCAATCGGACTTCGGTCATCACGGGTTCGCCTGCGCGCCAGCCAGAGCGAGAGATATAATTGGCGGCACTGGCGAGGGCATCTCCGGGATCGGTCCATAAATCCTTATTTCCATTTCCGTCTAAATCGACCGCATAGTCGCGGAAGGTCGTTGGGATGAATTGCGTCATTCCCATTGCGCCCGCCCAAGCGCCTGTCAGCTGTTCGCGGCGCACATCGCCCGAGGTTAAAAGGTCAAGCAAAGCAAAGAGCTGGCTCTCACCAAATTTCTGGCGTCGGCCTTCAAAGGCAAAGGTCGACAGCGAATCGATAATGTCGTGCCGTCCTAAAATACGGCCGTAACTCGTCTCCAGCCCCCATATCGCTGTCAGTACTTCGCGTGGAACCTGATATTTAGCTTCAATCGTGTCCAGCACGGGATCGACTTCGGTCATCTTATCTTGTCCGCTTGAAATGCGTGCCGCACTGGCCGCGCCGTCAACATAGGACCAAACAGGTTTCGTAAATTCTGGCTGATTTGCATCGCGTTCCAACGCCAAAGCATTGATCTTGGCGGGCGCGATAACCGAGCGGACAAGCACTGGATCATAATTTTTCTCAATCGCGCGATTGATGAATTCAGTCTTCCACAAGGCGTAACGTTGGTCCTGATTAAGGCCAAGCGTGCGTTGCGGCGTTTGACCTTCTGTGGTGGGTTCAGCTGTTGGCAGCGGTTCAGCCTCTGCCACTGGAGCGTTGGCGCAAGAGACCAGAAAAAGCGCGGCGGAGATCAAAAGTAGATTTTTCATGGTTTAACTCTAACAAATGAGACAGAGTTCCGATAGACGCCCGATTGTGACAATCCTGATAACATGGTTAAATCACGTTAGGATTTACGGGCTTCACAGGGGTACGCAGACTCCTCAGTTCTGGCGTTGACACCTCTGTGACTCCTCCGTATATGCCGCGTTCAAATTCAATCCCTTTTGACGAAAGCATCGCCATGAAAGTTCGTAGCTCGCTGAAATCGCTAAAGGGCCGTCATCGTGATTGCCAAATCGTGCGTCGCAAAGGCCGTCTTTACGTGATCAACAAGACTGACCCACGTTTTAAAGCCCGCCAAGGCTAAATTATATGCGTTAGACGCCTGTCTGACCGAAAGTTTACGATGAGGCCTCTTGCCAGCGATGGCGAGGGGCCTCATTCTGTTTAAGATGCGTATTTTACTCACAGCCCTCTTTCTTGCTTTGCCCTATGGGGCTTTTGCGCAAGACCGCACGCCAGACACGGCGCCGCCTGCGATTGAATTGCCTGCACCCGAACCTTTGCAGATTCCGTCTCCTGCACCTGATGGCGATACGCCTGACGTTGATGTGCCAGATGAGGATGTTGTTCCGGAATCACTCGCGCCAGATTATTCGAAACTCTCGCCTTCGGCTGAACGCACGGCGCGCCTTGATGACCTCTTCATAAAACTGGCTGAAAAAGAGGATGCGCAAAGCGGCAATCTTGTAGCCGAAGAAATTCTCGCGATCTGGATGGAAAGCGGCTCGGCCTCTGTAAACTTGCTGTTACGGCGCGGCGCGGAAGCCGAAGCGCGCGGTCAACCGAAACGCGCACGTATATTCTATAATCACGCTGTCGATCTTTCGCCTGAATTTGCCGAAGCCTGGGCACGCTCTGCGCGCTTGGCGCTGACGCAAAAAGATTTCAATCGTGCGCTAAATGAGAGCCTCAAAACACTTACGCTCGAACCGCGCCATTTCTACACACTTTGGACGTTAGGAAATGTCCTCGAAGCCTTGGGCCGCCAAGATGAAGCCCTAGAAACCTACCGCGAAGCCAATGCGCTTTATCCAGAATTGAAAGCCGTGAAAGATAGATTGGCGGAACTGGAAATCGAAGTTGAAGGCTCTGTGCTCTAGGTTTTAGGGGTGATTTATTTAGGGGGCGTTCCCGAGTGCGGACATTGCCCTCATACGGCCAAGGCTGACCGCAATGCAGTCTGAACTCCACATGCTAAAATCGGACAGACCTTCAAGCTCAACCAAATAGTCCCGATGTTTCATCCCGTCTGCGGGCTTCATCTGATAATTTATATAGCAGGCCTGTTATCATAACGGCGATCACGCCGATCATGTAGAAGCGGCTCAGGTAGATCGAAACGCGATCTGGAAAATAACCTGCCACGGACGCGCCATCAATTATTGAAAATACGATGGCATCTAAAATAGCCATACACATAAAGATCACAAATGGCGTGCAGATCGCGGCGATGATGACCTTTAAGATTGAAACACTTGTCTTAAAAAATAAGTGCCTAAACCCAATCATACCGAGCGTCATTACGACGGCATAGGTGAGTAAGCGCAGGAATAGAAAAAGTGAGGCTGCCGCCAATAGATTCCCGATTTTGATAAATGCGCCAACCCATATTGAAAAATAGGATAAGGGAAGACTTAAGATAAAAAGGGTCGAAAATAGACGAGGATAACGATTTAGAAAACCCATCATGTCGTTGATACCAACGCCAGCTTTTGACGACGATTTAACTGCTTCACTGCATATTCGCGTTTGGACGCCGTACTTCTGTTTTCTGTCGGTTCACTCCAGACAAGGCGGACGGGCAAGCGTCTGCGAGTATATTTAGCGCCTTTCCCTGCATTATGCGTTGCGACCCGCGCGGTTAGATCTTTTGCAATTCCAGTGTAAAGAGTCCCATCCGCGCAATGCAGCATATAGACGGACCAATTCAGAGTGGGTTCTAACATACCTGTCGTTTATCACTCAGCGGGCAAATTTTCCGTAAAGAAACGACGGGCATTCCCGCCCATGATTTTGCGGATATTTTCTTTATTCATTCCGCGCCGCATCAAGGCATCTGTAATCGCAGCGAGTTCTGATGTGTCGAGGCTGGTCGTGACTGTTCCGTCAAAATCTGACCCCAAGGCGATGGCGTCAGGGCCGAGTAAGATTGAAGCGTCAATGATCGCGGCCGCAATACCGTTGGGGCTGATGTCGCAAATCACGCCGTCGAAATAGCCTATGCCAATGATGCCGCCACGCGCCGCGATGTCTTGCAAAATATCATCTGGCAGATTGCGGTTTTTGGTTTTGGGGCAATGGGCGACTGTGCCGCCATGGCTAATGAAAATGGGATCAGGGGTGAGGGCCAGCACGTCGCGCACGACCTGCGCGGAACTATGCGCGACATCGATGATAATACCTTTTTCGCGCATTTCTTTCACGGCGGCACGTCCAAATCCGGTGAGACCTGCTTGACTGCGGCCATGTAACGACCCGCCTAGCTCATTGTCGAAAAAATGCTGCAGGCCCATGGCGCGATAACCTTCATTATACAGGCGATGAATTTTCTCGAGGTCGCCGTGTAGAGGATGGGAGCCTTCGGTGAGTAACAGGCCGAGTAACTGATCCGTTTTTTCCATATCTGCCGCTGTACGCACGATATGAACTTCGCCTTTGCGTTCCAGTTTTTGCAGGCGTTGCGCTTGGTAAGCCGCGCGTTCATATATCGAATCCCATGTCCGTAGAGGCCAAAATTGTGCCATGGCGAGTTGTGTGATCTGATCAGGTGCATCCGCGTCATTGCCGTCGAAATTCTGACCCTTTGGGGATTTCGTTACAGCAGAGAAGATTTGAAACTCAACGCCGCCGTCGCGTAGGCGCGGTAAATCGACTTGGCCACGGGTTTGACGTTTGGCAGGATTACGCCGCCATAAAAGACTATCGGCATGAAGGTCTGCAATCCATAACTCATCATGTAAGGCCTGTGCGGCGTCAGACACGGCATAGGGCTCATGCGGAAGGACCGCATTCATCTTCGCATCTATTCTTGGGCCTAAAATTTGAGTGAGATAAATATAAATGGCGGCCAGTAAGAGTAGCAAAATAAGTGCAAGCCATTTGAAGAAACGTTTCATCCGGTGTGGTCCCCTTTTGGAACAGGTAAGTTCCAGCCAAAACGCAATGACAGGGCGCGCACAATAAAGCAAAGCCCCGCCCCCAAAGACAGCGCGGTCAGCTCATCTAGGCCGAATATACGCGCAAGCACAAAAATAGCTGCGCCAATAATGGCTGCGGTCGCATAGACGTCTTGGCGCAAGAGAAGCGGCGTTTCGTTACAGACCACATCGCGCATCACGCCGCCGGCTGTCGCCGTCATTGTTCCCATCAAAATACAAACGCCAGGGCCATACCCCAACTCTAAGGCTTTGGAGGCGCCGACAACGGCGAAGAGCGCCAAGCCCCCCGCGTCAATCCATTTTAAACTCCGAATACGGGACAATCGATCGGGTGCGATAAAGGCCAATATTCCGGCCACCGTAGGCACCCAAAGGATTTCAGGTTGGGTCAGCCAAAACACGGTTTGATCCAGCAATAAATCTCGCAATGTCCCGCCGCCAATCGCAGGTAGAAAAGCAATGAGGATCACACCCAATAGATCAAATTTCTGGCGCACAGCCATTAATCCGCCCGACAAGCCAAAGACAAACATGCCGAGGGCATCAAAGCCAGCGAGGAGGAGATCAGGAGACATAAGTCTCTTTATCGGGAATTTCTGCTGACGTCAGGGAAAATCGGCTTTGCGATTTTGACGGATGCGGTTTACGGCGAGGCATGACACATGCACTTCTCTTAATTGACTGGCAGCTCGGCTTTGATGTTCCGGATGATGCCCCGAATATGTGGGGTGGCGCGCGGAATAATCCGGATGCAGAAGCAAATGCCTTGCGGCTTTTGGCGGGTTGGCGCGTTGCAGCTTTGCCTATTTTTCACATTCGACATGATAGCACATCCCCCGAGAGTGCCCTGCGTCTTGATAAGCCAGGCGGGGCGTTTAAGCCTGACTTCCGTCCACAATTGGACGAGCGCGAAATTGCCAAACATGCGAATAGTGGCTTTATCGGTACGACATTGGAGGCTGACTTACGCGGGCTTGGCGCGACGCATCTGACGGTAGCAGGACTCACGACTAATCATTGCGTGTCGACGACGGTGCGAATGGCAGGGAATTTTGGCTTTGCTGTTAATTTAGTCGGCGAGGCCTGCGCGACATTTGACCGAACAGCAGCAGACGGTACATTTTATCCTGCGCAACTGGTTCACGATCTGAGTCTTGCTAATATTGACCGCGAGTTTTGCAATGTCGTGAGTGTCGAGACGGCGCTCGCCGCGATCTAACATCTCTGGCCTCTAGCTGCGCCATCTTAACGTGCGAGGTTCAACGGGATTGATGAAGGGGTCGTTCGTCGCATTGGATTTTGCCCAGGCTTTTTTTAGCGCATAATACCATTTCGCTTGCGTGTCGGCATCGTCAATCAACATCAGGCGTGGATCGTGTTTGAGACCCTGTTGCTGTAGGTCGACCATATCGGAATCCTGTCGCAAAAATGTGCGTGCGAAGCCGCCTAAAAATGGTGAAAGCGCGCGGAAAGTTGGGTGATCGGAAAAGAAAAGCTGGCGAATTTGCGTCTTGTTTTCGTCCAACGGGATGAGCGCGGTAAAGGACAGAACTTTACGTTTACCAATCGTGATCTCCTCTGTCCGAATCGCAGGCAGGCGGAAAGTGATCTCCGTCACAGGCTTTCCGCCTAATAGCTTATAGGCAAAAGAATTGGACGAAGGACTATGTGCGACCATTGCAAAGCCGCGCTCTCGCGGGGCAAAATCTTTGGCTTTGTCGTGAATAGATTTTTCCGACCGCCACCACCATTGGCGATGCACATAAGGGCCATGGGCAGGGTCCATTAATCCAATTACGGCATGGTCGATGTGGCAGCCAAGATCGACATGATCGTCCAAGCTGGGCTTATCTCTGGGGAGATCAATTTGCGGCGGATCAATAGGTGGCGGAGCTGTGTCTTTCGGATCAGATCGTAAATAAATCCAAATTAGCGGTCCTGTCTGGCGAATGGGATAGGTTCGCACGGCGATGCGCCCAACATCCATGTCAGAATCCGAGGGCAGGGCAGGGATGCTCTTACATTCACCGTCGCTCAGGCCAAACCGCCAGCCATGATAAGGACATTCTACCGTGCCAGATTTTACGCAGCCCGCGGAGAGCGGCGCGGCGCGGTGAGGGCAAATATCACGTAGTGCAAAGACAGTATCGCCTTCGCGCGCCAAAACGACAGGCTCTCCCGCTAGGTTAAAGGCTTTTACACCGCCAGCTTTGATGTCGCTGAGTAGTCCAGCGAAATACCAGATGTCTTTGACGAAATGATCTGCAGCGTAAGCGTCCATAAGGCGGCTATAGCGGCCCCTGCGTATTCGACAAGACATCAGTCAAGAGATCATCTGCCGTCGTGCCGCTGGTACGCAGACTGTCTAAGGTTAAATCATGAGCTGATTTGGACAGCTTTCGCCCTGTTGTGTCCGTCACGAGAGGATGGTGGTAATAGGTCGGCGTGCGCCAGCCCATTAGGCGTTGGATTAGGACATGCAGCGGCGTTTGGTCAATAAAATCCGCGCCGCGCACAACATGGTTGACATTTTGTACGTGATCATCATGGGTGACGGCAATGTGGTAACTGCTGCCAATATCCCTCCGCGCAATGACAGGGTCAGGGCGGTTAGACGTAGCCCAAGCTGCCAGAGGAGGGCGTGCGTCTAAGGTTTTGTAAGACTTTAGGTCGCGAGAGTGATTTAGTTTGGTATATGTAAGTGATTGATCACTTATGGTCTCTAATGCCACTGTCATATTTAAGCGTATTCCGAAGGGCAGGGTGGATTTCCTGTCTTGCGCAGCGGTTCTTAAAATGGCTTTCGTCACTTTCAATCGATCAGATGCCGGCTTATCAGATAAATGAAGTGAGTAATCACTCCAGCTGTCCGTATCGCTATCCGTGAATGTGAGAGGGGCGTCAGGGGCAGGCGTTTTCCCGGACTTTATATCTGTTCGGCTAAGCGTACAGGGATAGGCTAGGCCTCGTTCTAAAAGGTCTATGACGATATTGGCATAGTCTTGGGTGTGTTGGCTCTGAATACGCACAGGTTTTGGCCAAGACAGCCCCAACCAGTCCAAATCTTCATATATGCCGTCCGTAAATTCAGGGCGACAGCGCGTGTGATCAATATCTTCGATGCGCAAAAGCGCCGTGCCGCCGTGGGTTTTCGCGAAATCAAAAACAACCGCAGCCGCCCGCGCATGACCAATATGAAGCCGTCCCGTTGGGGAGGGTGCAAATCGGGTTATGATAGGATTGACCATGTTGCTTTGGGGCGTTCCGAACCTATCGCCGCATCATGCTGCCTAAAATTCCGCGCAGCGCGTTACGGCCTGCGCGTCGTAGCATGAGGCGACCTTCGCGCTTTAATTCACGCACAATGACGGAATCTTTCTTTCGTCCGCGTGATCGAGAGCGTGACCGTGAGGAGGACGACGACCGCTTTTCGCGATCTTTACGTTTCTTCTCTGCGGCTTCTTCTTTGGCTTCTTTTTCTTCCGCTTCACGCTCGGCCTTTTCACGTTTTTCCGCTTTTTCACCGAGTTGCTCATACGCACTTTCGCGGTCGACCGTGTCGGTATATTTATCTTTTAAATCGGAGGCCGCAATGATGGCTTGACGTTCCGCAGAGATCGCTGGCCCAAGGCGTGAGGCGGGCGGGCGGATCATTGTGCGGCCGACAATACTCGGCACACCTTTCATATCCAGCGTCGAGACGAGGGCTTCGCCGACGCCTAAATCGGTGATCACTTCGCCTGTATCGAACGCGGGGTTCTCGCGGAATGAACTGGCGGCGGCGCGAATGCTCTTTTGCTCTTTAGGTGTATAGGCGCGTAGCGCATGTTGAATGCGGTTGCCGAGCTGCCCCAAAACGGAGTCGGGAATATCAGCTGGGTTCTGCGTCACGAAATAAATGCCAACGCCCTTTGATCGGATAAGGCGAGCCACTTGCTCAATTTTATCCACCAACGCCTTTGGGGCACCGTCAAATAAAAGATGCGCTTCGTCAAAGAAGAACACCATCTTGGGTTTGTCTGGATTGCCAACCTCGGGCAGCTCCTCGAAAAGCTCGGACAGCAGCCACAGTAGAAATGTTGAATAAAGGTCAGGTGAGTTAATTAATTCATCTGCTGCCAGAATATTGACAAGGCCATGTCCATTTTCATCGACACGCATCAGGTCTTCTAAATCCAATGCAGGTTCAGCGAAAAATTCATCTGCGCCTGCACGTTCGAGTTTTAACAATTGTCGTTGGATGGCGGCAACAGATTGGCTTGTGACGTTGCCATATTCGCGGCTGATTTCAGATTTGTTATCACTAATGAAATTGAGCAGCGCCCGTAGGTCTTTCATATCCAACAAGAGCATGCCTTCATCATCAGCCAGTTCAAAGGCAATGGTCAGGATGCCTTCTTGTGTCTCGTTTAATCCCATCAGACGTGCGAGAAGCGTTGGCCCCATTTCGGAAATTGTCGTGCGAACAGGATGTCCCTTTTTCCCATATAGATCCCAAAATACCGTTGGCATGGCTTCATAGTCATATTGGCTCAAGCCAATCTTCATGGCGCGCTGCAAGAGCTTATCATGGAGCTTATGATTCACTGAGCCCGCCTGAGAGACACCCGAGAGGTCGCCTTTAACATCGGCGGCAAAGACAGGAACGCCGGCCTTGGAAAACCCCTCGCAGAGGATTTGTAGCGTAACGGTTTTACCTGTACCCGTCGCGCCAGCTATTAACCCATGACGGTTTGCAAGCGGCAAAAGGAGATGATGTTTTTTGTCTTCATTATCTGTACCTAAAAAAATACCGTTTTTCATGATGCGACTCTTCAATAATAATCGGGCTTAATTTTGTGATTTTGTTATGGGGTCCGACGCGCGAATGCAATATAAGGTGCCAGACAGGATAAAGGCTAAAGCTATGATGACGACGACAGATACGACGATACGGGCGACATTGTTGTTCTTGGCAGGGATTGCTTTAGTCGGATTACTCTATGTGACACGCGATTTATTGGCTCCCTTTGCCTTAGCAATTTTTACATGGTTGATCATCGACGCCTTTGCACGATGGATGGATAAATTATCTCCCAAAATCCCCTATTGGCTCGCGCTAACTGTTGCCGTTTTGATCGTTGTGGGACTGATGGTTGGGTTTATATTTGTGATTGTTGACACCGTTGGTGATGTCGTGCGCGACGCTCCGCGCTATGAGAAACGCCTCGGTGAGATATTTGCATGGATTGCCGAAAAGACGGGGCGAGAAAATCTTTCTTTTTCAATGTTAAATGAAAGTTTTGGCCTTACTGAAAAAATTCAAGGCGGCCTCGCGACATTTGCGTCCACGGTCCAAGGTGTCTTGTCGGAGTTTTTCTTGATTGCGCTTTACGTGGTCTTTCTTTTTGCCGCGCAATCGTCTTTTCCAAAGAAAATGGACGATCTGTTCCCGAATGAACACCGCCGTATACAGGCAGGCAAAGTTGGCGAACGCATTCGTCAGTCGATTGAAAAATACCTCTCTGTTCAGACAATTATCTCTCTGATGCAAACAGTCGTCTCTTATATCGCGATGATGGCATTGGGGCTGGATAATGCGTTATTTTGGGCGCTCGTAATATTTGTGCTTAATTATATTCCAATTGTAGGGGGATTGGCTGCCGTGCTTCTGCCCGTCTTGTTTGCCATGGTGCAATTTGACAGTTTGGGTCGCATTGGTTTGCTGGCGGGGCTATTATTTGGGGCGCAATTTGTGATCGGGAATACGATTCAGCCAAAGATGATGGGCGACAGCATGAATCTTTCTGCACTTGTTGTGATCCTAGCCCTATCTGTTTGGAGCGCATTATGGGGCGGCGTAGGCGCGTTTCTCTCTGCGCCGTTGACTGTGATTATCATGATTATCCTGGCGCAATTCTCAACGACGCGTTGGATTGCGGTGCTTCTCTCTGCGGATGGAAATCCAGATATGGACGGTGATGGGAAGCCTGATCATCCCGCGCCTATGCCGTCGCTCTAAGCGGGCGTTTTCCCGCGAAGGATGCGGCCAGCGGCCGCCCACGCCGCCCAGGCCAGAAGTATGCCAGCATAACCATCAATGGCGTAGTGCCAGCCCAGATGAACAGAGCCGATCAAGATCGCAATCATAAAGGCGACCATGGCGTGTCCAAGATAGCGGTGAATGCGGTAGCCTGCGAAGGCGAATAAAGCCGCGGTCGCATTATGCAGGCTCGGCATCGCCGAAATGCCTTCAGGTCCCCCAATTCCTGGGAAGAGGTAGGATTGACGAAGACTTTCCTGCGTTTGCAGGGCCCATAAATGATGCGTTGTATCTATCTCTTGTAGGCCCGTCATTTGTGCTGCGTATGGATTCTGTGCAGGGTCTACAAGATCATAAAAGGCTGGTCCCATAGAGGACCAAAGAGTAGCCAAGAAAATTCCAGCAATGACCCAGCAAAGCATGAATGACAACGTAAATTGACGACTCCAATCTGGCGTTTCACCTAATGTATGTCTTGCTGGCTTTGTCCAGGCTGCACCAAGCCAAAATAAGAATAGCACGTAAAACCAAATATTATAAAAGAAGTTGAGAGCTTTCGTTACGTTCGGAGACCCGAATATAGGGGACAAGAGTGTCCAAGGATCACGCCCGAAATGCAGAAGACGGTCAAGTTCCATGAACCGCACATCCCAACTATAAGCGTTCACAAAAGAGATGAGAGGTTTAAGTTCAGAAAAGCCACTGAAGCCAAAGATCATAGCGACAATAACGACAATAATATTAGCCCAACGCGTTTGATCGGTCAGCATTACTCTATAATTATGGATCATATCCATCAGAGGGCTTTTGGATTTTTCTATAAAGAGGAGCTTTAGAACGGACACGGCGAGGATAAAGGGGATGAGTACAGGCATGATGTGTTCGAAGATGATTTCGAAATAATAGCTCGTACCACTCCCTGTTGTCCGATCAAAATGAACGTTTGCGCCTTTCGCCAAAAGCCAAGTTAGTACACTTACTATGAGTAAAGCTCGGTGAGTTATTGCGCTGGCAATGAGTGTTCGGCCAAAATTCGAGGCCCAAGACAGGCGCAGGGAGGGGCCAGATGGTTTTAAGTCTGGGGTTTTCGGCGTGATCAGCATAAGTCCCCCCTAGATGAAAAACGTCAAACTCTGGTTAAAACGTTTGATTTTTGAATGTGCCGAAAACCTCACCACACTGTGATCAACATGTTGGGTGCGCATTCATGTTCTGCTTGTTAAGGGTTACTCATGAAACACTATATTCTCCCTCTCGCGGCATTCTTCGCGGCCACATTTCCAGCATCTGCTTTTGCGGGTGAAACGGCGGCTAATCCAACCCATGTGGTTGAGCTTTTCACCTCGCAAGGGTGCTCTTCTTGTCCGCCTGCGAATCGTTTTGTTACGAAACTGGCGGATGATCCCAACACACTCGTCTTGACGTATGGTGTGACCTATTGGGATTACCTTGGTTGGGAAGATACATTCGGAGATCCGGAATTCACAAAACGCCAGAGAGATTATCGTGATGCCTTTGGAGCGTCCAATGTCTACACGCCGCAAATTGTTTTGGGTGGGTCTGCGCATAGTCCGCGATATTCAAAGCGAGATGTTGAAGATGTGGGACTACCCACAGAAGGCGCTGGCTTATCTGTATCGCGTGACGGGAATGTATTGACGATTAAAGCTGATGCCCCTGCAGGCGCAGCACTGGATATCGTCTCTTACATACCAGGTGAGCAAAGCGTTGATGTACGGCGCGGAGAAAACGGCGGACGGGTTTTACGCCTGACCAATGTCGTGACAGATGTCCAAACTATAAAATGGGATGGCAAAGCGACAGAGTTTACTTTGCCAAAATCTGACAATACGGCTTATGCGGCGCTCATTCATGATGCGACGAGTGCGAAAATTCTTGATGCGGCTGTAATAAGTAACTGATCCTCAAAATGACGGCGGCCCCAGTTTGCATCACGGGGCTGAACGTGATGCAGACTAAGGCCGCTTAGATGAAGTCACCCCTAGGGATAGGGACCCCTCATCAGGTCAACGTGGGAACGTTGTTTTGTTGTCGCAAGTCAAGGCAGCTTCGACGTTCCGGGGGCTGGGGGGCTGATAAATAACCGACCCGCTTTCCGTTGTCTTATCCTGCGACAAATACCTGTTAGATCGGCTTTGGGGTCAAATCAGGCCGCAATTGTGGCATAAATGTGGCACGTTGTTACAATACGGATAGGTCTTGGTCAGGACGCGCCTTAAGCGTCTGAAAAATCAGACCATCTTGTCAGCGCGTAAGTTCCGCTTATATTAATGTCATGAGCGAAATTCTTCCTTTCCCGTCGAGTTCTTCGACACCGCCAAAGCCGCCGTCACAAATTGCGTTTGACCGTAAAGAGCTTTCGGCCATCCTTAACGTCTATGGCCAGATGGTGAGTAAGGGAGATTGGAAAGACTATGCGATGGACTTCCTCAGCGATAAGGCTGTGTTCTCTATTTACAGGCGGGCGTCAGACCATGCGCTTTACCGTATCGAAAAAGTTCCAGCTTTGCGCAAAAAACAAGGGCAATTTGCGGTGATTGCACCGGGCGGTCTGGTATTGAAACGCGGACATGACTTGCTGACAGTTCTAAAAGTCTTTGATAAATCCCGGTTCCGCAGTGTTTAATTTTATCCATAAGATATAAAATTTAGACATAATTAACTGCGCTAAATAACGCAAAAATATCTCTTTCTCCCTAAGGTTGTCCCATATTTGGAGGGGTAACCATGAGCGTTTTAAAAACACTGGCAATTGGCACATTAATGACGATTGGTGGCTGTACAGTTGTTGTCGGCGGGTGCACGATTGGTGCGACGAAGGCCACAGTGAAAGCCTTAAATGGCATGGCAGATGTTACCGGCCAAAGTCACTTCAACAAATTATATAAAGAAAACCCGGCCCGCGCAGAGGCCAAATATCAAGAAGTCACCACTGATTGCTATTTGAAAACTATGCGAGCGTCGCTAGGTGACAGTGTTCCGCAACGTATCGCAGACGAACGCGTAAAATTCGATATTTACGAAATTCGAATCCGGCAAAGTGGCGATGAAAACAATATCCAGCATCTTGATGCTTGGCGCCGTGAGTCTGATAAGAAAATTATAATGTCACTCTCTGATAAACGTCAGCGCAGCGCGCTTAAAACTTACTTCAAGGGTGTTAAAAAAGGCAATCTTTTGGAATCCATGTGCGTTGCGAATGCGCTAGCACCAGATAAAAATACGTCTAGCCGTACAAGACGCACGACCTCTCGTCGTTAGTTTTTGTCTACGGCGTTAATCGCAAACAGATAGAGCAGCGTACGTTGCTTAGCTGAAAAATTATCATCTGATATGATGTAAATATAGGTTTCGCCGCCTGTTTGTGGTGCAACAGCAAGGCCCTCAAAATTATCAACAGCGAGGGGCGGGGATAGATGTGCCTCTAAATTCGGGCCACGTATAATATTTCGGTTGCCTTTGACGCGATCATAAGACCGAAAAAGTTGATATCCAGCATCCGCGCCGACCAATTTAAATCCGTCCTCAATATCTAGGAAAATTGGATCTTCCCGAACAATCCCATCCGCATCAAATATGACTAACGGTGCGCGTTTATTTATAACGGTTTCATATCCTGCCCGCACGCGTCCATCCGGCGCGAAGTCTAAGGCCTCTGCTCCGCTATTGGTCGCGATACGCGCACCCAGCTTTTCTTTTGGTAGTCCTGAAAAATATTGCCCTTTTGCGGCCCCACCGCACCGTCCAAAGTCAAAGGCTAAAATTCTGTGACGGCGTTCAAAAGATACGAAAGCGAGACCTTCGCGATAGGTTAGGCCTTCTGCGTCTCCGTCAATTTTCCCTGTCAGGACTTTTCCTTTGGCATTTGAAAGTGGCATCATTGTCGCCTGCCCATTTGGAATACTGCCAGATAAACCAAGCGTCACGACATAGCCTTTGTCTGAAACAGACAACAAGTCGCCTGATTCTAAGACAGCCAGACCAGATAATCCGCCGAAATTTGAATCGTTTGAAGTGAGGTGCCATCCCCCGATAAAATTCATATTTTTCGGGAGAGCCCTCGCGATATCTGCATCCGTTCCAAGAGGAACATTCTTGACCTTCAATGATAAAGGAGGAGGGTCATATCGCTGCGTGTCGCGCGAACAGGACGTCGCGCGCAATTGTTTTTCAGAGAGGTCTGTTTGACCTGAACTTTGAAGATCAGTTGGCGCGCAACACGTCAGCACGAAAGCTGCCAGTATCACGCTGCCAATTTTCATTTTAGGCGGGAAGGGGGGCTGCCGGTCCGGCCAATCCACTACCACGCTTTGCGCCTTCGCCGCGGGCGCTCTCGGTGTCTCTGGCAGGGCAGAAACTCAAGACGGACGCACCTTCTGCGCGGAATTCCTGGCCTGGTTGAATGAATTCCAACATACCGTCCGGCTTGCGGGCCAAAATGAGGTCCAGATCATCGCCGCGATCTTTATACAAATCTTCCAGCGTGTATTCAGCTGACAGGCTTGTGGCACGGAAACGCCACCCACCCCACCAATCGCGCGTAAGCGCATCAAAGCTGCGCCCGCGAGATGTAAGTGTCCGTCCGCGCGATGTGAAGGCGATGCCTTGCGCATCATCTTCGTCGCTCTCGCGCGCCCCGACTTGGAAAACGCGATGACGGCCCAATTCGGGTGCAAATTCGACGCAAACAAGGGCGTTATAAGCCTCATTCGGCGTGGCCGCGATCAGGATGTTGAAACTGCTATGATCAAGTGAATAATCAGCATTTTCAGACAGAACTTCGCCAAAGAATGTCTCATGCCCCTCTAGTCGGGCACCACGCAGACGACGCCAATTTGTGTCGGCCACTGTGACCTTGATGTGCATATCTTTCAGCGCCTTCGCGAGGCCAAGTGACCATGGGTTCGCACCGACGATTAATACGCCGTCACCGTCACCGCTGTCGAGACCTAGCATATGCGCCAAAGGCCCAATGAAAAACCCTGCGAATAAAACCGTTGCGAAGACAAGTGCAAAGGCAAGCGGTACAAAAATCGCACCATCTCCACGGCCTAACGCCTGCATTTCTGTAGCAAATAAGCCCGCAACTGCAACGGCGACAATACCGCGTGGCGCGATGAGGGAGATCAGCAAACTCTCTTTCCATGATAAGCCAGACCAGAGCGTCGAAACCATCACTGCAATTGGACGGACGACGAACATCATCGCAAGGACAAAGGCGATCACGCCCCAGTCAGATACGAAGGCTTTCAAGACAGCAGGCGTCAATGTCGCCGTCAGCATTACAAATACGCCTGAGACCAAAATAATCGCAATGTTTTCTTTAAAGCGGCGCATTTCAACCATGGACGCAAATTTCGTATTCGCCATGGTCATGCCGAGGGCGGTCACAGCTAAAAGACCTGTTTCATCGGCCAATGTGTTCGCAAGAACATAGATGACCAAGACCCAGGCCAGAACGACTGGAGCTTTCAGATATTCCGGAATCACACCGCGTCGGAACGCCCACGCCATACCAATACCGGACACAATACCGACACCTGTGCCGAGGATAGCTGCAAAAGCGAGCTTCCCAAAGACCATCGCCATGCTGGCTTCCATTTGGGTCAGGCGAATGAATTCAAAGACGATTACCGCAAAAAGTGCACCGAGTGGGTCATTGACGATACCTTCCCATTTCAAAACATTCGCAGGCTTAGCTTGCAAATGCGCTTGGCGTAGGAGCGGCATGATTACTGTTGGGCCTGTCACAATGAAAAGGCCGCCAACCATAGCAGCCAAGTCCCATTTAAGACCTACAAGATAATGTGCCGCCAAGGTCCCAAGACCCCAAGCTATGGGGCCAGCGAGCACAACCATGCGGATAACAGCACTTTTGGCGTCGCCTAAATCCTTGAATTTAAGGTTTAACCCGCCCTCGAACAGGATAATCGCAACGGCAATCCCAATCATAGGGCGATACACGTCACCAAAGTCCACTTGAGGGTTTAGTCGAAAGTTTTGCAGTCCGTCATGCAAGACATCAGGCAGAGGCAGGCCAAGTAAATATCCGACCAAAGGTCCGAAAATCAGGCCCGCAATCGCCATTAAGACAATCGCTGGACGCTGGAGTTTCCATGCCAACCATTGTGCGCCAATTCCCAGCGCACCAATCAGCGCAATTTTGAACGGTAGAATTGATCCCTCATGGTGGATGGCCTCGCCGCCCCCCGCAAAAATGATGTCAGCCAACATAGCCGCTTCAAAACTCATACTTATCTCGTTATTCGGCGCGGAAACTGGCCCGCCGGAAAATTCAATCAAGGGTTAGGATAGCTGATTCAGCGGTCCTTACCAAATGTTATCGCTAAGGTTATTCGGCCACGCGGTAAATGTCGAAACCGATGACGGATGTGCCGTAATCGCCTTCGTCATATTGATCGACGCTATCTTTGAAGAACGCTAGAATATGGTTATAAATTCGATCAAAGAGGGGTGTCAATTGCGCTTCGTCCAGCGGAAGCTGCACGGCGACGGCGCTTTCTTTGGCAATCGATATTTTCATCTGGTTGCCTTCTTTTTGGCAATGCATTTGTAATCGCATGTAATCTTTGTCTTCAGAAATCCGAATGGCGAGGCCAAAGCTGATCGGTTTAAGGGGCAGATAGCCTTTCCCAGCAACGGAAAACGCACCGGATTGGTAATTTTCGGCCTGAAAAGGGCCTTCTGGCGGAACAAGATACACACAAGGCTCATCTCCTGTGTCTAACCACTGACAGAGTAAGTCGCGCACCGTTTCAGCAACGGATCGAACTTGTGCGTAATTGTCGAAACTGCGTGCGCCATAGGTTTCAGCGGCTCTCCAAATATTGGACAGGCGAGAATCCTCTGCGGGCGGATTGGACGTTTTTGTATGAAAAGGTGTTTCGGTCATTCCGTGAGTGTGGCGTGAAAAATGATCAAGTCAATCATCAGACTGATGCGAAATGTTGGCAAATCACGCTTATATATTCGAAAAACCCCCTCATTTTATTCGAGGGGTGGCATGGAACTTGAAGCGTGTCTGCAACAACGTTTCACACCGGGACTGCATCATGCGCGCATCATTTCTTACCCTTACGGCTTTTGCGGCCCTCACACTTGGCGGCTGCTCTCAAGTTTCAGGTTGGCTAAAAGGCAACAATCATGCGTCTTCGCAAGCGGTAGAGCCTGCTTTACGTGGCGCGCCAGATCAATCTTATGCATTTTCCGACGCGCAATATGATGTTGAGATTTACGATACGGCGACGGTTCAGACAAATTACGCGGGGTATGATGTGGTGCTGTATGAAAGTACCCCAGTGCAAAGTGTCAATTACACGCCTATTGACCCCCGCGACGCCGAATTCGTTATGTTGAATGGGGTCTCTAAAGACACAGATTGGCGGAATTGCGAAACGCGCGCACGGGGCTACCTCTTCATCTCAGAATATGACTTCAGCCTTGATCCCGACTTTGAAGTTTGTATGCGAAATAAAGGTTATGTCTTGGCGACGGAAGCTGGACCCTATGCTGTTAACCCGATCAGTGCGAAAACAGCGGGTCTGCGCGGGTTTTCGCAGCCCGGGTTTATTCAATCCAGTTATAACTACCCGTAAATTACGAATGCGGCTCTTGATCTAATATCGCGGCAAGCCCGTCGCGATATGTGGCGTAGCGCGGGACCCACCCCAAATCACGTCTGGCTTTATCAGCATTGATTCGTTTGCATTCCGCGTAAAAACTTCGCGCCATTTTCGATACCTCAGCATGGGCTACATCTACGCGGGGCGGCGGGGCTTGTTTCAATAAACCTGCAGCATAGTCCAAGACATCTTGCGGCGGGGCGGGATGACCATCCGCTAGATTGTAAATCGCTTGCAGGTCAGGATTTTCAACGCTTAGCAGGACAGCACTCACTATATCTGCGACGTGGATTCTGTTGACGACATGGCCGTCCTTGATCACGGCTCGGGCGCTGCCCTCGCGAAGTTTTCTGAAGGGGGAACGGCCTGGTCCGTAAATACCCGCTAAACGAAAAATATGCACAGGCCAAAGCGTTTCGATCCATGAAATTTCAGCTTCAGCGCGGGCTTTCCCTCGCGCGAGGCTCGGGGTCGGTGATTCGCCTTCAAAGGCCCACTTCCCGTCGCGATCTCCATACACAGATGTTGCAGAGAGATAGCCAATCCATCGCGCCGACGGCGTTAGATGTGCCAAGGCGTACAGAGCTGGATCTGTTCCTACTTTCGAAGGCGGTATTGAGGTTATGATAATATCAGCGTCCACAAAGGCGGCTTTTAACGCGTCGGTTGCAGCACCGTGAAAGGGTAAACAGGTCACGCTTTCGATATCGGTTGTTCCGTTTCGTGTGGTTGCAACCACGTCCCAGCCGCGCCGTATTAGCTCTGGCGCTAAATGTTGTGCTACATACCCGGCCCCCAAAAGGAGCGCAGATTGAGGCTTCTTAATGTGACGGCTCATTGTCGGTTCAGCTTCCTAGGTTTATGCGATCTGCATGACACGTCTTTTTGCCCATGTCGCGCTGCTCTGCGCGTTTAGTACACCTAGTCTTGCTGCGGACTTAACGTCCGAGTTTGATGCGCGGCATAAAGCCTGCCTCGAGTCGATCGCAGATGATGCGCAAGAGGCATATGAGTTGGCGTTGCAATGGAAAAATGAAGGCGGCGGACGGCGCGCGAAACATTGTGTGGCTATGTCGTTATTCGCGCTGGGCCATGAAGATGAAGCCGCCTATCGCTTGGATGCGTTGGCAGCGGGTGCAGATGGCGGCAGTGATGCAACGCGGGTTAAACATTATGCTGAAGCGGCAAATTTCTGGCTGGCGGCGGATGATCCAGAGCGAGCCTATACGTCGGCATCTGCAGGGTTAAAACTCGAATTTGATCATGTCGACCTGCGCATTACGCGGGCACGAGCCTATGCACTTTCGGGACGGTATGATTATGCTGAAACCGATCTGACATCTGTCTTAGCTTTGGAACCTGAACGTGCTGATGCTTTGCGATACCGTGCAGATGCTCGGTTCAAGCAGGATGATATTGAAGGTGCGCAATCCGATGTGGAAGCGGCGCTCGACCTTGACCCAACATCTGTTGAGACAGCTTTGTTACGCGGAAAGATCCGCGAGGCCGTAAGAGTGGAAACGCCTGCCGCTACTCCTGAGTAGGGAAGGAAGGCTTAGTCTTCAGCAGGGTACGTTGGGGCAAGCGTTTCGCTAAAGAACTCTAAAATCTGACGATCCCGATGAATGCGGTTTTCTGTCTTTCTGAAGCCGTGCTTCTCGCCAGGATAGGTTTGAATACGCATATTATGCTTATTCGCCTTTTGCATGGCGTCCATCAGTTTGATCGAATGACGGAAAACAACATTATCGTCGGCCATTCCGTGGATCAGCAGAACAGGTTCTGTAAGGCCGTCTAGATATTTAAAAACGCTGCCGTTCTCATATGATCCTGCGGTGTAATTCTCTGCGCCCGGCGTTGGGTCGCCAAGATAACGTTCCGTGTAGGCCGTATCGTAAAGCGACCAGTCGGTAACAGGTGCGCCAGATACCCCAGATTTATAGAGATCTGTTTGCGCCAACATATGCAACGTCATGTACCCGCCATAGGACCAACCATATATGCCCATATTGTCTTCATCGACAAAAGGCTGTGCCGCGAGCCAGCGCGCGCCGACGGCCTGATCTTCGACTTCAACGGTTCCCATTGCGCGGTACACATGATCTTCAAAGGCTTTGCCATGATTACTCGCGCCGCGCCCATCAATGAAGAACACGACAAAACCATGATGCGCTAACATATTGGCAAGTTGCTTGCGGCCAAAACCACGCCGCACGCGTTGCACGCCCGGACCATTATAAACGATAGTTATGGCCGGACGTTCTTCGCCAGGTTTAATATCCGAAGGTTTGAACAACATGTAATCCAACGGGGTTCCATCTGCGGCTTCTAACTGTCCATATTCTGGATTAATATGTGCCGAGAGATAGGGTGTGTAAGGATGATTTTCGTCCAATTTATTCTCGTTCAGCCATGCCAATGGCGTGCCATCAGCTTCATAAGCCCGTAGGCTAGACGGGGCGGCATCATCTGTGTGGCGACCAAGATAGCGCGTGCAATCGGAATTAAAGCTAGCGCCATGACTCCCTGGTTTGGATGTGATCTGAGTCACATCTTGCCCTGTTTCATTTTGCGTGACTTTGAAAATATGGTTGGACGTCGGCGTGTCTGTCCACCCGCTCACAAAGAGCGCATCATTCGTGCGACACAGCAAGCTTCTCGCGTTTAAATTGTCAGGGGTTAGGGCTTTAATGCCGCCCTCTGCATCCACTTTGAATATCTGGCGTTTGTCACCGCGTTCGGCTGACCAAATCATGCCGTCGTCTGATGTTGGCCGCATAGAAGGGCCTATATTCAACCATGTTGGAGAGCTGTCATCGTAAAAGGCGGTTTTCTTTCCTGTGCGGGAATCAATTTTGTAAATACGATGGAGTTTGTGATCCCGCGCGAGCACGCCAACGAATGCTGTGCGGTTATCAGGGGCCCAGCTGACGCGCGTTAAATAAATATCATCGCCAAGATCTGCGTCATCATCCAATTTGACCCAGCGTGTCTTGCCGCCGCGTGCAGAGACAAAGCCCAATTTCACTGTCGCATTATCCGTGCCAGCAAAAGGATAACGTTGCGCAATATTGCTGACGCCGTCCGCGCCAAAGTCGATGCGGTTTTCAATCGCAATCGCACTCTCATCGATTTGCGTATAGGCGATCATTTTTGCATCGCCAGACATCCAATATCCAGTGCTGCGGTCTAACTCTTCTTGCACCACGAAACTGGCAGTCGCGTTTCTGATTGTATCGGTGGAGCCGTCGGTGAGTTGACGCTCAAGGCCTGTCTCCAAATCTTTGATATAAAGCTCATTCGCGCGAACATAGGCGACTTTGCTCCCGTCGCGGCTGACTTTCGGGTCCGTTTCAAAACCTTTCGTTGCAGTGACCTGTCGGCTTTCTTGCGTCGTTAGGTCATATAAATAAATGTCACCGCCTAAGGGGAAAAGCAGCAAATTATCGCCGACCCAACTATAGGATATAATCCCTTTTCCATATTCGCGTGAGCGTTCGCGGCGGTTCTTTTCTTCTTCCGACAGAACCTCTGGTCCTGCTAATAAATCAGTCGAACTGACGAGTAGACGGCCTGCGCCCGTTTCTAAATCATACGCCCAAAGGTCTTGTTGCGCAGCGTCGTCTTCGCGGCCTTGCAGAACGGTCACAAATTCTCCGTTGGGCGCAATTCTAACACCAGAGAGAGAAGCTCCACCGAGGGAAGGTGAGCTGTTGATACGTTCTGGTGTGAGCCCGCCGATAATTGGAGTTTTCCGAATATAATTGACGGGGCGTTGCTCTGCTTCAACGGCTTGTTGAGATTGTTCGGCGGCTTCCTGCAATGTGGGCGCAGGTGTACCTGCATTGTCACAGCCTACTAGAAGTAGCGCAGAGGAAAGAACGAGGGGTGATAGCCAATTTTTCATGAGGCTCATTTGCCTTTGCAATGGGGGCAATTCAAGAGGTGTCTTAAGAGCTGTGCACACGTCTTGCGTTTTTGTGCTGACTTTTCTTTCACAGCCGTCTGTCTCTTGGGGTTATTTGGACACTTTCAATGTCTGGGCCTTCGGGTTACGTCCTACCCATGCCAGATTTACGCCCAGTCTTTTTCGTGATCGGCCTGATGAGCGCCGCGCTTGGCGTGTTGATGTTCATTCCTATGTTAGTAGATTTGTTTGATGAGGCGCGTGCATGGCGGGCTTTTGGTATTGCAGGCGGCATCACCACATTATTTGGCGCGCTTTTGGCCACTATCACATATACGCCTAATCCAACTTTACGCGCGCGCGGGGCCTTCGTTTTGACTGTGTTTGCATGGCTGACGCTATCGATCTTGTCGGCTTTGCCGTTCTTATTCGAGCCAATAAACCTTTCTGTGACGGATGCGTTGTTTGAAGCGACATCAGGAATCACAACAACGGGCGCGACGGTTTTGACGGGGCTTGATGATATGCCGCGCGGTGTTCTGATGTGGCGTGCCTTATTACAGTGGATTGGCGGCGTTGGGATTATCGTTACGGCGATGGCGGTTCTTCCAATGTTGAAAGTTGGCGGGATGCAGCTCTTTCGCTTGGAAAGCTCTGACATGGGCGAAAAAATTCTACCGCGCGCCGCGAGCCTCGCGATCGGCATTTCTCTGATTTATCTCACACTGACGACGCTTTGCTTCTTTGGGTATATGCTGACGGGGATGGGCGCCTTTGATGCGGTTGCACATGCGATGACGACTTTGGCGACGGGGGGGTATTCTACGTCGGATGCGTCAATGGGTGGGTTCATGGATAATGGTGCAGATATTGTCTGCGTTGTCTTCATGATGGCTGGAGGCCTTCCATTCGGTGTTTATCTGTTGATGACCACGCGCGGCGATTGGCGGGCCCCGTTGAGAGACAGTCAGGTCAGAGCTTTTCTGACTGTGATGGCGTCACTGATCGCTATTATAACTATGTTTCTCTTGGTTTCCGATCAATTTGAGTTCAGCCGAGGCCTACGTCTAGCGGCCTTTAACACCGTTTCGATTGTAACAGGCACAGGCTATGCTACCGCCGATTACAATGCGTGGGGACCGTTTGCTGTATCGGCCTTTTTTGCTTTCATGTTCATTGGCGGATGTGCGGGATCAACGGCCTGCTCCATTAAAATTTTCCGCTATCAAGTCGCGTTTGAAGCGATGCGCAACTATCTCTTCCGTATGCCTCGTCAACATGCGGTCGTACCGATGCGATATGGCCGGCAGCCCTTGCCGCCGTCGGTTGTTTATTCCGTTATGAGTTATTTTTTCGTCTTCTTCCTGACCTTTGTCGTGACCGCCATATTACTGTCACTTATCGGGTTGGACCCGATTACGGCGTGGTCAGGTGCAGGCAGCGCCGTGGCGAATGTTGGCCCAGGTCTCGGTGAAATTATTGGGCCTTCGGGTACCTATCAGGATTTACCAGGCAGTGCGAAATGGGTGCTCCTAACCGCCATGATTATTGGGCGGTTGGAAATTGTTACGGCGCTCGTCCTTCTGACTCCCGCATTCTGGAGAAGCTAGGCAATTTCCGCCAATGGGAAAGTGTAATCTGTCGCACAGAATTCACAATTGGCCGAGATAACGCCGTCTTTCGCCATGTCGTCAATGGCGGCTTTATCAAAACTCTTTAGCGTATTGAGCAAGCGTTCACGAGAGCAACGACATTGCGCGAGAACGTCATGCGTTTCGATGATGCGGACACCGCCTTCATGGAACAAACGATATAAGAGTTTGTTCGTTGACAGATCAGGGTCGACAAGTTCTGCATCGGTCAATGTTCTAAACAGCGTTTGCGCCGTTTCCCATGGCAGGGTTGCGTCGGTGCGCGCGGCATCATCAGCAATTTTTTGAATCATCATGCCTGCGCCTGTCCAATGAGAACCTGAATCGTCAATGACTTCACCGCAGGCTAGATGAATACGGGTTGGGACTTGTTCGGATTGGTTGAAATAATGTTCGGCGCAACTGGATAGGCTCTCGCCTTCGATTTCGGCAATGCCCTGATATTGGTCCATGTCGGGGCCTTGGTCGATCGTCATAGAAAACGTGCCGCCACCCAATAAAGTCTCTGCGCCAGCTTGTTTAGTGTCGAGTTCAATCTCTTTTAGCTTTTCCGCATTCCAACGCGCATAGCCGCGCACATGACCGTCTGTCGTGCAATCTGCCATAAGTAAGCTGATAGCGCCTTCATTGGTACCGTGGCACTGAATGACTAGGCGTCCGTCAAACTTCAAAGATTGCGCGACCAAAGCGCCAACCATCATGGCTTCGCCTAAAAGGCGAGAAATTGCATCTGGATAACGGTTCTCGCCATTGGGCCGTAGTGCAGCATTTAATGCAGGGCCGAGTTTAACCGCGCGTCCGCGTACAGGCTGTTCTTCCAGTTGGAAAACTGTGACGGTGTCAACTGTGTTCACGTCGAGATCGATTTTGGATTTATCTGTCGTATTGGTCATGAGCGGGCATGTGGGGCAGGGCGCACTGATATGCAAGTCGCTCGACTGTCTTCATATCCAAAGATATTATTCCGCCTCAAATTTTAGATAAAGAAAAACCCGCTACGAGAGCGGGTTTTTTGTATTTATATCGCTGTGAAGCTCTTACTTTTTGGCGAGAAGGTCGCGAATTTCAGCGAGAAGGACTTCGTTGGCTGGTACAGCCGCTGGTGCTTCTTCTTCGGCTTTTTTCGCTTTATTCATGCCTTTAATGATCATGAATAGGACCCAAGCGAGGATAGCGAATGCGATGATCGCATTTATGAATGAACCATATCCGATGGCTGCGCCTGTGCCTTCGATGATAGCGCCGCTTGCGTCGAGCTCAGCAGGTGAAAGAACGATTTTCTTAGCACTAAAGTCCAAGCCGCCAGAAAAATGACCGATAACAGGCATAATCACATCTTCGATCAGTGATTTGATGACCGTGCCGAATGCGCCGCCCATGATGATACCAACAGCCATGTCGAGCATATTGCCCTTCATCGCAAATTCTTTGAATTCAGAAACCATTCCCATGATATTCCCCTTGAATAAAATTTCGTCGAACCCCTCCGGCTAGACGTCTGCGAGGTAAATCGCATGTGGCGTGGGGGTGCGTCAATATAGTTAATATTCCCTGTTGAATGCGTTAATATTCTATACAGGTATGAGATTAGACACAGAAAGTAATCCGATATGCATTTCCTTCACACCATGCTTCGCGTCTCCGATCTGGACGCTGCCCTTGCGTTCTACTGCGGCGGCCTCGGCCTTATTGAGACGCGTCGTTATGACAGCGAACGTGGACGATTTACGCTTATCTTCCTTGCGGCTCCCGATGATGTTGAGCGGGCCACCACGGATGAAGCGCCGCTCGTCGAGTTGACCTATAATTGGCCTGTAGATGACGGCACGACTGAAACGCTGACAGGGGGGCGGAACTTTGGCCATTTGGCGTATCGTGTTGAGGACATTTATGCGACTTGCGCACATCTTCAGGCGCAAGGCATTACTATTCTACGTCCGCCACGTGATGGTCATATGGCCTTCATCCGCAGTCCCGACGGTGCGTCTGTCGAGCTGTTGCAATCCGGAGACAATCTAGCGCCGCAAGAGCCTTGGGTGTCGATGGAAAATACGGGCGAGTGGTAACAAATATATCTCTACCCGAGGGATCAAATGTCGAGGAACCGAGAGGCGTCAGCCTTTCGGCGGTACCGCGCTATGTTTTAGACGCGATGTCGATACGTTGGCGTAGCTCTTTGCCTGTGCGGAAGAACGGGACATGCTTACTTGGCACTTGAACCGCTTCGCCTGTGCGAGGATTGCGGCCTGCGCGGGCTTGGCGTTCGCGCACTGAGAAAGCCCCAAAGCCACGGAGTTCGACGCGCGCGCCAGCTTCTAATGTCTGTGTGACCGTTTCTAACACGACAGCGACTAAACGCTCCATGTCTCGACGTGTCAGGTGCTGGTTTTCTTCGTGAAGTGTATCGATGAGTTCAGATCTAAGCATGAGGCTCTTTAATCAGCCAACCCCTTGGCACGTCAACGGAAAATCGCGAGATGTGCAAAAAAAGTCATAAAAAAAGCCCCTGAAACAGGGACTTTTATAGTTAACGTGGACTTAACCGAAGCTGTTAAGCTTCGGTTGTCCGAAATTTCTAGTTGTCGCCCTTGAGAGCGGCACCAAGAATATCGCCGAGGGACGCACCAGAGTCTGTTGACCCGTATTGCGAGACGGCTTCTTTTTCTTCTGCAATTTCCAGCGCCTTGATGGACAGCTGATAATCATTACGGGCACGGTTAGCGCGGGTGATCATGGCGTCAACCTTGTCACCGACAGCGAAACGCTCCGGACGCTGCTCAGAGCGTTCACGGGACAGATCACCTTTGCGGATGAAGGCTTTGACGTCGTTCTCTTCGCCAAATGTGACATCCAAACCAGCTGGCTGAACGTTGACGACTGTACATGTGACAGTTGCGCCGCGGTTTGCGCCAGTTGCGCCGGCAGGTGCCGAGTCTTTGACGAGTTGCTTGATGCCGAGAGAGATACGCTCTTTGTCTGTATCGACTTCGAGGATCTTAGCTTCGACTTCGTCGCCTTTTTTGTAGTCAGCCAAGGCTTCTTCGCCAGACTTGTCCCAGGACAGGTCGGACAGATGGGCCATGCCGTCGATGTCGCCGTCGAGGCCGATGAAGAGACCGAACTCTGTGATTGAGCGAACTTCGCCTTTGACAATGGAGCCGAGTGGGAAACGCTCGGAGAAATCGTCCCAAGGGTTCGACTGAACCTGCTTGATGCCAAGGGAGATACGGCGCTTGTCTTGATCGACGTCGAGAACTTCGACTTCGATTTGCTGAGACGTAGAGACGATCTTGCCTGGGTGGATGTTTTTCTTTGTCCAAGACATTTCGGACACATGAACCAAACCTTCGACGCCTTCTTCCAGCTCGATGAATGCACCGTAATCGGCGATATTCGTAACTGTACCTGTGTGGCGAGTACCTGGTGTGTATTTTGCTGCGGCTGCATTCCACGGATCTTCCTGAAGCTGCTTCATGCCAAGGCTGATGCGCTGTGTTTCAGGGTTAATGCGGATGATTTTAACAGCAACCGTATCGCCAACGTTTAGAACCTGGCTTGGGTGGCTGACGCGGCGCCAAGACATGTCTGTAACATGCAATAGGCCATCGATACCGCCGAGATCGACGAATGCGCCGTAATCGGTGATGTTCTTGACAACGCCGTCGCGTGTTTCGCCTTCTTTGAGCTGGGCAACCAACTCTGCGCGCTGCTCTGCACGGCTCTCTTCGAGGATCGCACGGCGGGAGACAACGATGTTACCGCGGGAGCGGTCCATTTTTAGGATCATGAACGGCTGTGTTTGACCCATCAATGGGCCAATGTCGCGAACCGGACGGATGTCGACTTGGGAACCTGGCAAGAATGCGTTGATGCCGCCAAGGTCGACTGTGAAGCCGCCTTTGACGCGGCCAACGATTTCGCCGTTAACAGGCTCTTCTTTTTCGAAGAATTTGTGCATCTTGACCCAAGCTTCTTCGCGGCGCGCTTTGTCGCGCGAGAGAACGGCTTGGCCGAGGGCGTTTTCGATACGCTCAAGATAGATATCAACTGTGTCGCCAACTTTTGGCATTGTGTCTTCGCCGGGTGTGAAGAATTCACGGGCGTCGATGCGGCCTTCGGTTTTTAGACCTACGTCAACAATGACGACGTCTTTTTCGATGGCTGTGACAAGGCCAGAAACGACTTTGCCTTCTTGCATAGGGGAAGCCTCGATTGCGGCTTCGAACATGGATGCAAAATCATCCATTGTAGGGGTCATAGATTCGGACATGTAAGGGGTAGTCTCCAACATAAGGGTCCTGCCAGTAGCCCGCGTTCAGCGGCTATGGACTAGCCCGGCCAATCCGGGCGTAAAGAGGTGACCGATAGGAAAGGTGGAGTGCCGATCCAAGAGGTCGCGCGGCCTATAGGGGAGTGACCCTAGATTAGCAAGCATTGGATGCGGGCGGCAAATGGCAGCTTAAAATAAGTCATCCGCATGTCGTCTTATCCTTGCGAGCGCGAGGATAAGAATAAGGGGGAGGTACCTTGTAAAATAAGATGATTATTTCAAACTTAGGCAGTCTTCGAAAATAGGTTCTCATTCTCTGCCACAAAACTTTCCAGCGTTTTGAAGAACTGTAGAATGTCTTCATTCTCATTCGTCGCATTAATCGTGACCAAACGAATAAATTGATCCTCTCTGAACGAGCCATAACCGACGAGGAGTTTGGAATGTTGATACAGCAATGTGCAGATCTCTGTGGCAGGGATACCTTTGTAATTGAAACAAACCGCGACAGTGTCGTCTATGCTGTAATCGGTATAATCGGGATGATTCCTGACATAATTCCGTCCTGTGTCGGCAAGCTCAAATTCCTTTTCGACGATTTGGGCAATCCCATTTGTACCGACACTTTTCCAAAGCACCCAAAGTTTGAGCGCATCATTTCTGCGGCCGCATTGAATTGAAGTTTTACCGAGGTTAAATTCATCATGATCGGTTTGGTACAAATAGCTGGCGTCATTAGAGAAAGACGTATGTAAGTGCTTTTTGTCTTTCACGACAATCAGCGAACAGCTCAGCGGCGTGCCCAACATCTTATGCGCATTCACAGTAAAGGAATCGACGTTTTCGACGCCTTTGATCAGATGTTTATATTGATTGCTGAATAATACGGAACCGCAATAGGCCCCATCCACATGGAG
Organism: uncultured Caulobacterales bacterium; assembly: GCA_938003545.1. GTDB lineage: Bacteria > Pseudomonadota > Alphaproteobacteria > Caulobacterales > Maricaulaceae > Litorimonas. The sequence continues at coordinate 19,246 of CALKXY010000012.1, read as the reverse complement.
CCAGAGATCGAATTCTTTTGCGATGGCACTGGCCTCTTCGAGATTATCAAAGGCCGCCAAGACGGTTGTGCCCGCCGTGCAATTAATCAGGATTGGGTGCAGGCCCTCGGCTATGTCCGCTTCGATGGCGGCCCGCAGCGCGGCCATATCCATGCGCCCTTTTGTATCTGTTGCAATTTTTCTGACGTTATCACGTCCAATCCCTGCGAAAGCTGCATTTTTTGGCGTGCTGTAATGGCTTTCCATAGACGTATAGACGGTCATTTTTTGATGTACGCCTTTATAGCGTGTTGTTTCGTTAAAGGCATCGCGCGCCATTAGCATGCCCATGAAATTTGTCATGGATCCGCCAGGAGCTAGGGTGCCGTCAGAATTTTCGTCCCAGCCGATCATATTACAGATTTCGCGCAGAACCGTTTTTTCGACACCCGTTTGTGGTCCGGCGGCTTTATATGTCGCCATGCTATTATTCAGGATAACCGCAAGAAGGTCGCCGAGGATGGCTTTGTCTTGGCGCCCGCCAAAAAGTTGATTGAAAAAAGCATTCGTACCTGTGCGCGGCGTCGTGAAGACGAGGTCTTTAAGCGCGTGTTCAAGTTCGACCGCGCTGATGCCTTCTTTTTGTAACTTGAGATCAAGTCGGGTGTAGAGGTCCGGTGTCGGGACATATTCAGCGACCGGGCTTTTGGCTTCATCTGCCAACAGCTCATCAACCAGTCGATTGAAAATCTCTAAACTCTGTTTCATTGTCCTGAAATCCTAATTGTATAAATGCGCGGTTTTCAAGCCTAACAGTAATGCCGACTAATCATATGCCTAAACACTTATGGGTGAGGTGCGCCAGAATTTAGACATGTATCGGCGCAGAAACATGTTTCTACATGGCAATCCGACGCAGGTGCCGCCTGCAATCTGGCCTAATTCTCAACGACTGTCACGATAGAGTAAAGGCCATGCATTTCGGGGAAGTATAAATTACCGTTTTCATCTGAGGTCTTCCAATCCGTTCGGCAAGAGCCTGGAAGGTGAGGCGTTGTGAATGTTACCGCAATATCGATTGTTTGCCCCGGCAAAGTTTCTGGAATTGGAACCATGGCAGGGGAAGAGCAAATGAGGCTGGATGCTGGGGTCATTCTCTTGAGGTAACGGTTTTTCCAAACGACTGTTCCTGTGTTTTTGACACGCCAAATTTTTTCGAATGTCGTATTTACGGGAACCGAGCTGCCATCGGGTATCGTCACGTCTTTTATGAAGAGAGTGTTGTCTTCTGGGACGGTAACCGTTTTGCTGGGATTTAGACCGCTAGGGGCATTCGTTTTCAGAGCGATTAAGCCGATTAGAGCGATAGCAAGCGCCAAGAGAGGGAGGCGCCATTTCATTTTCTTGCCAGATATTTTCTGGCCCGTTAAAGTGTTGTTCGTTTCAGGACCTGGTTTCGAACGACTTTGTAGCACATCAAATTCGTTTTCATCGATGCCAAGCGATTCTGCTATTTTCTTTTTTGTCTCGAGGCTTGGTGCCTCTTCGCCATTTATGATTCTGTAAAATTGGCTTTTACTGACACCGCTTTCCCAAATGATAAGTTTCGACAGAACCTTTCTATTGGCTTTAGCGGCCTTGAGGGCCTCACTTAAGTTTTTAGGCATTTCGCGTCCCCGAAATATTTTTAACCTTTTCAGGGATTACATGACTGTTCGGGACAAAAAATTCAATCCCAGGGACATTAATAAGTTTGATTGTGTTGGAGTGCGAATAGATAAGAATTGAATAGAAACGGGGTGCACGGAGCGGTTCTCAATTGACGAACCGCTCCGCTTTCGTTTTCAAACCTATCCACATCGCATCTTCTCCTGACTCGCAATCCTTTGCGATCCCGCCTAAGTCTGGCCCATGAAATTTGGTGATAATTTTTTAGAGGAACTGAAGGCGCGGGTTCGCCCGTCTGATGTTATTGGCCGCCACGTAAAATTGAAACGCCAAGGCCGAGAATTTGCGGGGCTATCCCCCTTCACCAATGAGAAATCGCCTAGCTTTTTTGTCAATGATGAAAAGGGCTTCTATCATTGCTTTTCCAGCGGCAAGCATGGTGATGCGATTTCGTTCCTCATGGAAGTCGAAGGCCTGTCCTTCCCAGAAGCTGTCGAAACCCTCGCAGGAATTGCGGGGATGGAGATGCCAAAGGCTGATCCGCAAGCTGAGGCCCGCGCGGCGCGAAATAAAGAAACCATTTCGTGGATGGAACGCGCGCAAGAGTTTTTCGAAAAAACACTCTATCGCACGGACGGGGCCGTTGCGCGGGATTATTTGACAAATCGCGGCTTGAGCAAGACCGCGGCTAAAGCCTTCGGTATGGGCTTTGCTCCCGATAATTTCTCTGCCCTCAAGGATGAACTGATTGCGCAGGGCGCATTGCCTGCGCAATTGATCGAGGCTGGCTTGTTGGTTGAGCCCGAAGATCGCTCACGCCAACCGTGGGATCGTTTTCGCGATCGCATCATGTTTCCGATCCATGATGGCCGCGGTCGATTGGTCGCCTTTGGCGGACGGGCTATGGCGAAAGATGCCAAGGCAAAATACCTCAATAGTCCAGAGACGCCAATCTTCCAGAAAAGTAAGCTACTCTATAACTACCATCGGGCGCGGCGCGCTTTTTCTGATCCGCAAAATTCAGCACGTGGATTGATTGTCGCCGAAGGCTATATGGATGTCATCGCACTGGCGCGGGCGGGGTTTACCCATTCGGTAGCGCCGATGGGAACCGCTCTAACCGAAGATCAGCTGGATTTGCTCTGGCGTGTCGGACCTGAGCCTATTCTCTGTTTTGATGGTGATAAGGCGGGTATCCGCGCCGCGTTCCGCTCGATTGAACGTGCGCTGCCGCTACTCAAGCCTGGGCAAAGCATCCGATTTGCGATGCTGCCTGATGGACAAGACCCAGATGATCTTATTCGCGCGTCTGGTCCGCCCGCCATGCAACAGGTTTTAGAGGCCGCTGTACCGTTGGTCGATATGCTCTGGCGGCGCGAAGTTGAAGTTGAGCGTCTGGACACGCCAGAGGCTAAAGCGGGATTAAAAGCGCGACTCTATAAGGCTCTGGAAGAAATTCAGCATGCTGACGTGAAGGCGCAGTATAAGACCGAACTCCTGGCGCGGTTTGACGCGCAATTCGGTTGGCAGGCCAATCGCGGCAAAAACCAACGTGGAAAAGCAGCTGGAGAGACAAAAGCGAATAAATCGACACAAATTGCATCTGCACAGAAACTGGCCTCAAATGTACGCGTTGAAACCACGTTAATGGGCGCAATACTTGAGTTTCCTGAGCTTTTGGAACGCGTGGATGAACGCCTTTTTGAGCTTCAATTCGGGCATTCGGCCTGCGCAGCGATACAACGCGGTGTGCTTAACTGGTGGAGACAGACGAAAGCGGTTGAAAAGACTCATCTTCTTACACATATACAAGATCAAGGATTGGAACAGGACTACCGCGTTCTGTCTCGTCAACGGCCTTTGATCAGGGCTGGGATGGGCGGCGCGGATGCAACATTGGATGAACGTGCGGCGCTCTGGAATGCCCAGGCCGACACCCTATTGGGACAAAATCCAGATGAGGCTGACCTGAACGACACCCGCGCGCGATTGGTGGAAACCATATCGGGCGACAACTCGGACGGCATGCACCGTGCGATGCGGGCTTCGAAAGAAGCACGCGATTAGGAATTTAACAGCCCTTTTGGCTCTGTGAAGATCACACAGAGCTGAACGGGCTAACGTTATTTTAAGATCGTCTTTACCATAAGGCGGCCTTAACACGCGAAGGTGGCCAACACATGGGCAAAACTGCCGCGGCTGAAAAAGCCCAATCGACTGAAGTAGGTTCTGTCGTCAAACGTCTTGATTTCGAGAGTATCGAGGTCAAACGTATGATCGTGGAGGCCAAGAAATCTGGTCTACTCCACACAGACGACCTCAATAAACATATGAATATCGACGGTATTACCGCCGAAGAGATTGAGATTATCCTCGCTCAACTCAATGAAATGGGCATTTCTGTCCATGATCAGAAGGACGAGGAAACGCTGGGGCCAAAAACCCTCGCGCGTACGTCGACGACAGCCGTCAAAGGCGGTAACTCCAAAGAAGAGTTAGATCGTACAGATGATCCGGTTCGGATGTATTTGCGCGAAATGGGCGTTGTCGAGTTGCTGTCCCGCGAAGGCGAGATTGCAATTGCGAAACGGATCGAAGCGGGTCGTGATACGATGATCAAAGGTTTGTGCGAAAGTGCACTGACATTTGAAGCCATCATGATCTGGCGCGAAGAATTGGCCGAAGGCGAAATTCTCCTGCGCGATATCATCGATCTCGATACGACCTATAACCGATCCATCGGTAATATTCAGGAAGACCGTTCGGCCCTTGCTGTGCGCCGCGAGAAAATCGAAAAAGGTGAGCTTGAGAAGGAAGAGGGTGACTTGGAATCCCTCGCCGAAGAACGCAAAACCAAAATGCCGGAGCGGACCTATAAGCCCGGCGAAAAGCCCATCGATGACGATGAGGATGAAGAAGACGATAAAACTAATCTGTCCATGGCTGCGATGGAAGCGGCGCTCCGTGATACAATCATGGAGAAGTTGGACCGCATTTCTGAAAACTTCGGACGGTTCCAAAAACTTCAGCAGATGCTCATTCGTGCGCGTTTGTCGGGTAAAGCTCTGCGTAAGCCGCAGGCTGTGGAATATGATGAAATCCAAGAGCAGATCATCGTTGAGATCAAAGACCTGCAGCTAAATAATGCACGTATCGATGCGCTGATTGATCAGCTCTACACGATTAACAAACGCTTCATCTCCCTTGAGGGTAAGTTGATGCGTTTGGCCGATGGTAATGGTGTCCCGCGTGAGCAATTCTTGACGGCTTATCTCGGCAGTGAATTGAACCCGAATTGGACCGAAGAAATGGCTGGGCGTTCCGAAGCGTGGGATCGTTATCTCGCACGCGAAGGCCGGTCTATCGATAAAATCCGTACAGAGATTGGCTCTCTGGCACAGGAAACGGGCGTGCCCGTCGACGAATTCCGCCGCATTGTCCAAAAGGTCCAAAAAGGCGAGCGCGAAGCCCGTCAGGCTAAGAAGGAAATGGTCGAAGCTAACCTACGTCTCGTGATTTCCATTGCTAAGAAATACACGAACCGCGGCCTGCAATTCCTAGATTTGATCCAAGAAGGTAACATCGGCCTCATGAAAGCCGTTGATAAATTCGAGTATCGTCGCGGGTATAAATTCTCGACCTATGCGACATGGTGGATTCGCCAAGCGATCACGCGCTCTATCGCAGATCAGGCCCGAACCATTCGTATTCCGGTACATATGATCGAAACGATCAACAAAATCGTGCGCACTAGCCGCCAAATCCTTCATGAAATTGGCCGTGAGCCAACACCAGAAGAATTGGCAGCAAAGCTCTCCATGCCGCTCGAAAAAGTGCGCAAGGTCATGAAGATCGCAAAAGAGCCTATTTCTCTAGAAACGCCTATCGGCGACGAAGAAGATAGTCAGCTTGGTGACTTCATCGAAGACAGCAATGCGATCCTCCCAATTGAGGCCGCAATTCAGTCTAACCTCCGCGAGACAACTACGCGCGTACTGGCTTCGTTGACGCCGCGCGAAGAACGTGTCCTGCGGATGCGCTTTGGTATCGGGATGAACACGGACCACACGCTCGAAGAAGTTGGCCAACAGTTTAGCGTAACCCGCGAACGGATCAGACAGATCGAAGCCAAGGCTCTTCGGAAGCTGAAGCATCCATCAAGATCACGCAAACTAAGAAGTTTCTTAGATCAGTAGAAATCAAAAGCCTCGCTTCGGCGGGGCTTTTTTATATCCGAGTGAAACTCTAATCGGAATAAAAAACGGGCAGAGTTTTTAACTCACGTTTACTGTATGGTTACTGGCAGAGGTAAGCCTAAACCGCTAAAAATGGCCTTTTAGGCGACTAAGATATCGCCCGCATAACCAGCCATACTAAATACCCCACATAGGCCGCCAGCAATACTGCGCCTTCCCAGCGCATGACTTTCTTATGTGTCAGGGCGAAGAGGAACATGGCGGCTGTGGCGGCGACCAGGACGCCGCCGTCTAAGATCGAAAACCCGCCTGAACCGAATTGCATTGGGTGAAAGACAGCCGTGATGCCCAAAATGCCTAGACCGTTAAAGATATTGGATCCGATGATATTAGCAAAGGCGAGATCATTTTCGCCTTTTAGGCTGGCGATGATTGCCGCGACGGCTTCGGGCAGGGATGTGCCAATGCCCACGATAGTAATCCCGATAATGGCTTCTGACACGCCAAGACCACGGGCAATATCGGACGCCCCGCGGATAAGAGCTTCTGCGCCCAAGACCAGCACAATAATTCCGCCTATCGCCATCGCGAGGGATATGGGCAGCGAACTGGGCGCAGCAATGTCGTCCATCGCGCTATCATCTAGCGTGGTTTTTAAGTCGGCGCGGATTGTCAGCCCCATATAGATAACAAAGGCCGCGATGAGATAGACACCGCCCATCGGGGGAATGCCGCCTGCGTAAATCCAATAAGCCGCTGCCAGAGACGCTATGCCAACGAATATCGCGTCGCGCGCCAACCCATGCATGCGAGTGATGATTGGTGAAATAAGCGCCGCTGCGCCCAAGATCATCAGTATATTGGAAATATTCGATCCCAATACATTCCCAAAGGCAATGTCGGGCGAGCCTTTGGCCGCCGCGCCAAACGTCGCAACAAATTCTGGCATGGATGTTCCGAAGCCGATTAGCGTCACACCAATCAAAGCTTTGGACATGCCAAGGCGTGTCGCGAGTGCGACAGCGCCCTTTACCAGAATATCGCCCCCAAAAACGAGTAGCGCGAGTCCGATCAGGACGAGAAGAATGCTCATGCGGGTTTAGGCCTTTTTAGATTTAGCCGTCCGCTTACGCCGCCAGAACCAACGCAGCATGAACAATCCTGGAAAAATGACAAATATCATCCACGGCAGCAGTATTGCGACGAAGCGAATGACACCTGCGAGGCCATCGGAGACGATACCGACGAAATCACGTATGGCGTCGCCAATGGGCGAGACGGCACTACGGCTGACGGCGACACGTTCGCTGGTATAGCTGATGTTGACGACCGACATAGAGACGCGGGCGCGAAGGGCTTTTAGGTTTGCCGTTGCGCTTTCAATTTCGGCTTGGACGCGGGCCAGTTCGCGTTCCAAGGCTAACAGGTCAGGGAGTTTCGCGTCGCGTGTTTCGAGGAGTTTTTCGAGACGGCCGCGCAAGGTTGTTTGCGCCTTGAGGCGGGCATCTGTATCTAGCAGTGCGCGGGTGACATCTTCGACGTTGGTCGTCGCACTTTCAATTTCCCCGTCAATTTCCGCCACATCCTGCTTCATGTCGCGGACGAATGTTTTCAACCATTCAGGTTCGGCCCTCAGAGACAGGTTCGCGCGGATGTCGTCTGCGGAATAGTTATTCGTACTGGACCCTGTGATCTGGCATTTGGACAGACCTGCATCGCGGCAGATCTGCATATGTTTATCGGATGTTGATTTCACTGATGCCGACGGCATGACGAGGCCATAGCCGTACCGATAAGCCAGATAGACACCCGCTGGGTCCGCGCCGCTATTGGGTTCACCGGGCGCCGCCACTTTGCGCAAGGCTTGCGGCGCGGCGGCTATGTCTTCGCTATACCCAAAATCAGCTTCGGCTTCTGCGTAGCCCGCATTTATTCGAGAAGCATTTTGTCCATCTCCGCACCCGATGAGAGTTGCTGCGGTCAGGCATAAAACGCTTGCTCGAATAAGGGGCTGCATCATTTAATCTCCGTTACAGGTAGCCCCAGTTCACGAACAGCATCTGCTTGTGTCGCGGCATCGCCAATAACAAGGTATAGCATAGCATCTGGATTGATATGCTCTTCTGCGATGCGTTTGAAATCATCTATGGTCATGGCCGCAACAGCTTTGGCATTTTGTACAAGATAATCTGGAGTATAATCATAGGTGTCAATCTGGCCCAACATATCGAGTTTATCGCCCAATGTTTCTGTATTCAGGGCCTGACCACGAAGAAGCGCATCTTTCAATTTTGATAATTGCGCTTCCGTTGTCTCTGGCCCGTGATTGGACAATACCTCACGTATGAGTACCAAGGATTCCTTGGTAACATTTGATCGGACCGAAGTCGATAAGCCAAAGGTACCGCTCGTACGTGCCCCGCTAAACCCAGACCCGATGCTATAGGTGTAGCCTTTTTCAACTCGCAAAGTCGTATTGAGTTTGGACGTGTAAATTCCGCCTAATGGAAAGTTTACGGCATTGGCCAATGGATAATCTGCATCAGTCGCCGCCAACGCAGGCCGTGACATACGAATGACGGATTGTTTTGCGCCAGGCACATCAAAGAAATATATTCTTGCATCTGTAACAGGCGTCAGCTCTTGCGTAACGGGTGGTAAGGCCTCGCCACCGCCGAAGTCATCATGGGCAAAGGCGTCTCTTACAGCTTGATGTTTGAAATCCCCCGCAAGCCTTAATGTTGCGCCATTTAGCGTATAATATGCAGAATGGAACGCTTTCAAATCCTCAAGCGTGAGAGTTTCCAATGCCTCTGCTGACCCGTAACCTGTTCCGCCCACATAATGCAGGGGTGATGTGTCAGGATAGCGCAGCTTTGCCATCTCACGGCTCGCAATTGAGTTTGGGTTACCCTCGGATTCCGTAATGGACTGCGCGATTCTATTTTTTAGCGTCGTGAATTCTTCAGCATCCCAGCGCGGTTCAAAGATCATTTCTTTAGCGAGGGCCATCGTCGCCTCAAAATTACGCGATAAGGTCGTGCCCGAGATAAATGTACCATTCGCATTTGCGCTTATCGAGATATCAGAGCCAAGCGCACCAATGGCGTCTTGTAGTTCAGCGGTTGTTTTATTGGCTGTACCTTTGGACAGCATATCCGCGGTCATACCTGCGAGTGCGGGTGATGTGATTGGGTTCCGCAATCGCCCTGCATCCAAACGTATGTTGAAGTTGATTTCAGGCGTTTCGTCACTCGTAATCCCAAGGACTTTTAATCCGTTGTCATATGTCGTTTGCCAAATTTTCGGGGAAGGTAAATTATAACTTTTACCGAAATCAGGTTCGACCGTGCGATCAAAACTCGACGGTGTCGGGTTTTCAATCACGCGCGCGGCAGGATCAAATTTAACGGCAGTGCCTTCATCCTCGACAATGACTTCTTCTACCACATCTGCTTTTGTCGACCCTTCGACACCTAGAGAAGATTTGCCCATAGGTACAAAGCTCGTAATGACAGCAGGTTTATCCTTTATATAGGTTTGATACACGCGCATAACATCTTCGCGCGTGACACTGCGATACGCGTCGAGTTCAGCTTTATATGCGCCAGGGTCTCCAGTGAAAAGATTATACCCGGACAGCGTGATAGCTTTGGTTAAGACGCTGCCGAAGTTACCATAAAAAGAAACTTCGTTAACTGCCTTGATCCGATCCAGATCTTTTTGTGGGATTCCGGTTTCTTCAAACCGCTTAAATGCAACGTCAATGGCAGGCATCAAATCATCCAAATCCGTTCCAGCATTGGATGGCGTAATAATATAAAACTCACCAGCGATTTCTGCATTATTCGATAAGGCTCTCGCCCATGGCGATAATTTTTCTTCGTCTACGAGCACCTCATAAAAAGGGGCGGTTTTACTCGCGGCTAAATACCGGCTGAGGACAGTAAGAGCATAGCTATCGGGATGATATTGTTCGACGGTCGGCCAAACATGCGTAAGACGTGGAACCGTTGCGAAATTATCTTCATGAATCAACTTTACTGACGCATCTAATTTTCCAGGGCGCGGACCATAGGCTTCTATGTCTTCGCCGCGCGGTATTTCGCCGAAGTATTTTTGAACCCAGGTTTTGGCTTGCGCGACATCAAAGTCACCACTGATCGTAATCGTTACATTATTTGGTACATACCAGCGCGCGTAAAAATCTTGGGTGTCTTTCAGGCTCGCCGCATCCAAGTCATCCAAGGACCCAATGACCTGCCAATTATAAGGGTGATCTGTTGGGTAGAGAGCTTTGTTGACGACAAACCAGTTATGTCCATAAGGCGCATTATCAACACGTTGCCGTTTTTCATTTTTGACAACTTGCTTTTCATTATCAATGACGTCTTGTTTGACCGTTTTAATAAACCAACCGAGTTTATCGGCTTCGGCCCAAATGACTTTTTCTAGCGCGTCTTTTGGTACCGCTTGAAAATATTGTGTCATATCATTGCTTGTGAAACCATTCGTACCTTCGCCGCCGATACGCGTGTTCATTTCATCCAACCCGCCATAGCCAAGGTTTTCAGAGTCGAGGAATAAGAGATGTTCGAATAAATGCGCAAAACCTGTGCGCCCTGCGGTTTCGCGTGCAGAGCCGACATGGGCTGCGAGATTTATAGCAACGACGGGGTCGGAACGGTCGACGTGGAAAATAACGTCGAGGCCATTGTCTAAGGTGATTTTCTCAAAGTTGATGTCCAAGGCGGCTTCTGCTTTTGCAGGGGCCGCAGCTTCGCTTACTTTATCAGCGGCCTGACAGGCGACTAACGCAAGAGGCGCGGCAAAACATAAAAGGCTAGCTCGTAAATAGGCGCGAAAAATAGATGTCATGAAAGGCTCCGTGTATATCGCGGCTATCGTGCAGTATGTTTATTGTGCGAATGTTACCTAGATGATGAAGGCATTGTTAGTGTTTTGTTGAGAGCAGTAAGGGGCGCATTTATTGAAAGCTGTTCGTTAAAACAGTACTTATTTTAGTATTATGCTTTGGGCGGTTTTCAGCCTCTGATCTAATGCTATATTTATCCCGCCAAAGCGGAGCTGCGAAACTTAATTAATCGAACCGTCCGCGTGTTGTATCTTTGTGCAATTCATCCGCCGCAAATACTCGCCCATTCATAACGCCGTAAACGCCAGCGGGGAGCAGGCGTGCAGCTATGATTGCGCCGCCTAGATTGAAATTTGCGTCAGAGCGCCCCAGTGACCAAGGCCGCATAGCCCCCGTTAAAATTACAGTCTTTGTTCCAACCTGTCCGTCCAAGGCTTGTGCCGTCAATTCCATCGTGCCTGTGCCATGTGTTACGACGACTCTGTTTTCGGGGGCGGTATTTATAGCCTTTAGAATGTTAGCGCGATCTGCATCCGTCATGTCCAGGCTGTCGAGTTGCATCAAGTTTTCAAAGCGGTTGATGCAAGCCCGGCCTTGCGCAATTATATCTTGGACGCGCGTCGTACCGTCGAGGATGAGGGCTTCTGTTTGGGTGTCGTGAACTTTATCCAATGTTCCGCCCGTGATCAGAATACAGACAGGATCATTGTCTCCGCTGTTGTGTCGTGTCGTCTCACTCATTAATTTGTCCGAAAAATATAGCGTTTACGCACGCCCACTGCGGGCACAGCTTTGCCGTCTATCGTTTTGGGGTGGAAGCGCGTGCGCATGGCTGCACGTTCGGCGGCGCGGGTAAATTCTTTTTCATATCGATCCGCTTCAACCGAAATAATCTCGGTCATGGCGACGCGGCCCTTTTCATTGATGTTCATGGACAGGGTCACTATCGCGCCAATTTTTTTACGTTGTGCGCTGCGTGGATAACTCGGCTTCACATTGCGCCGTATTCTAGCGGGCACAATAACGGCTTTCGCGGTTTCTGTCGTGGGCAATTCAACGGGTGGTTCGTAAATTGGGAAGGTCACGGCCATTTGCGGCGGCGCCCCCGCCAAAATATCTGATGGAACAGAATCGGGGATAGGGCTTTTGCCCGGCTCGAGCGATCTATCTGGTAAAGCGGCTGACGCGGTGGCATCGTCCAAAATGCCGCGCAAGGTTTCTAATTCTTCCCCGCGTCCACCCAAGAGGCGGCCATTCCAACGGGTTTCGTATGCGATCAGGCTTGCGCGCTTATCTTCGATCTCGGCACGCGCACTATAAATACTGCGCGTGAGGGCGTCCCAATCTTGCTGTTCCGACGCGTTAATCACGTCCAGTTGGTCTTGAATGGCATCGGCACGATCCGTATCGGGAAATTCGCGTTGATAATCCAATAGGCGTGCGCGGCGAAAAGCGGGGTTTGGTTCTTTGAGTGCCGTCAGATACGCCGCGCGCGAAGCAGGGGTTTCAACAGTCTGCCCCGGCGTCGTCGGTTGCCCTGGACTGGCCAGCCAAACGGCAAAAAATACAGCACCCGCCATCAGCGCCCCAATGACAAAGGGGAAAATGGAGGCTCGGGGTTGTGTGCCGCGCTCTTCTTCTTCTGGATCATCAATCAACTGATACATAGCTGTGAGTATAGGCGAGAAAATCGGGGGCGCTATTGAAATTGCGACTCCTCGCGCGCAGAACATCAGCTATGATCGCTACAGCTCCCATTGATAAGAACTCCCACGTCGTTTTGGTCGATGGGTCCGCCTATATATTCAGGGCGTTTCACGCGCTGCCGCCTCTCACGCGCAAGACCGACGGCCTCCCGATTGGTGCCGTGGCGGGATTTTCGAATATGCTATTCAAGCTGATGAATAATCAGACGGATTTAGACCGCCCCACGCATTTCGCAGTGATTTTCGATGCAAAGGGCAACACGTTTAGGAATGAAATTTACGACCTATATAAGGCTAATCGAGGCGAAACGCCTGAAGACCTGATTCCGCAATTCCCGCTGACGCGCGAAGCCACGATTGCATTTGGGGCCGCGTCAATTGAGATGACGGGCTACGAGGCAGATGATCTCATTGCGACATATGCGCGTATCGCGGATGAAGCAGGCGCGCGCTGTACCATCATTAGTTCAGACAAAGACCTGATGCAGCTTGTCACCGAAAATGTCATCATGCGCGACCCGATGAAGAACAAAGACATTGGTATCAAAGAAGTTGAAGAAAAATTCGGCGTGAAACCTGACCGCGTGATCGATGTGCAAGCCCTTGCAGGGGACAGTGTTGATAATATTCCGGGTGTACCTGGGATTGGGGTGAAGACGGCTGTGCTGCTGTTGAATGAATATGGTCCTTTGGAGGAATTATTGGAGCGGTCTGGCGAAATTCCGCAAAAAGGCCGCCGCGAGAAAATGTTGGCGAATAAAGAGATGGCGCTACTGTCGAAAAAGCTTGTGACGCTGAAAACGGATATAGAGCTAGAGGTTCCACTCGAAGATCTTGCCGTGACCGATCCAGATGTGGATGTCCTGTTTGATTTTCTGGAACGTATGACGTTCCGCACTTTGACGGCCCGCGTACGTGCGGCGCTGGGGGATGGTGCAACAACGGGCTTGCGCAAAGATGATACGGCGCCTGATGGCGGCGACACCGCGCCAGGCGCGCTAGAGACACCCAGCAATGTCGTTTTTGATGCAGAGAAATATGTCTGCGTTCAGGACGCTGCAACATTGCGCACTTGGGTAGATAAAGCGATGAAAGCCGGCGTTGTTGCCGTAGATTTAGAAACGAACAGCCTCGATTCCGCCGCGGCCAAAATGGTCGGTGTGTGTTTATCTCATGCGGATAATGAAGCGTGCTATATTCCGCTGGGTCATGTCGGCGTTGGAAATACGGCCGATGGCGGTGACATGTTCGGGGCCGCTGCGCCAAAGCAAATCCCAATGCAAGAGGCGCTCGATATATTGGAGCCGATGCTACATTCGCCATCGGTCTTAAAAGTTGGACAAAACTTTAAATATGATCTGGGCGTCTTCCATCGTTATGGTCTGCATCCTGCGCCCTATGATGATACAATGTTGATCTCTTATGGCCTCGAAGCGGGACTGCGCGGGCATGGTATGGATGCGATGTCAGAGTTGTATTTTGGACATAAGGCGACGTCGTTCAAAGAGATCGCAGGTACAGGCAAAAAACAGAAAAGCTTCGATCAAATCGAATTAGATGTCGCAACGAAATATGCCGCAGAAGATGCGGATGTGACGCTGCGCTTGTGGAAATTCCTCAAGCCAAAATTGGCCGTCGCAGCTGTTGCAACGGCGTATGAAATGATGGATCGCCCGCTGCCTGCTGTGACGGCGCAAATGGAAAATCATGGTATCAAAGTGGATCGTTCAGAACTGAACCGCTTATCAGGTCTCTTCGCGCAGAAAATGGCGCAACTCGAAGACGAAGCCTATGACATCGCAGGCACGAAATTTAACGTCGGCTCGCCGAAACAAATTGGCGAAATCCTCTTCGATAATATGGGCCTCGAAGGCGGTAAGAAAACGAAGACGGGCGCGTGGCAAACGGGCGTCGATGTGTTGGAAAAACTGGCGGATGAGGGCCAAGCTCTGCCGCGTGTCATTCTCGATTGGCGTCAATATTCCAAACTGAAATCGACCTATACGGATGCGCTCGTCTCGCAAATCAACCCTGATACGGGCCGCGTGCATACGTCCTACTCATTGGCGGCGACAACAACAGGCCGCCTGAGTTCCAGCGATCCGAACCTGCAGAATATTCCAATTCGCACGGAAATGGGCCGTAAAATCCGAGATGCTTTCGTGGCGGAAACAGGCCATGTTTTAGTCGCGGCGGATTACTCGCAAATTGAATTGCGCCTCCTCGCACATGTCGCGGACCTGACCACAATGAAACAAGCCTTTGCCGATGGTGTGGATATTCACTCGCTGACCGCTAGCGAAATGTTCGGTGTGAAACTCGCGGATATGACTCCCGAAATTCGCCGCAATGCGAAAGCGATTAACTTCGGGATTATCTACGGCATCTCTGCCTTCGGTCTCGCGAAAAATATCAATATCAGCCGCAGCGAAGCCAGTGCCTATATCAAAACCTATTTCGAAAAATTCCCGGGCATCAAAGCCTATATGGAAGAGGCCAAAGCCGAAGCGCGCGAATATGGCTATATCACCACGATCTTTGGCCGCAAATGCCATATCAAAGGCATCCGCGACACCAACCAAATGTCCCGTGCTTTTGCCGAACGCCAAGCCATTAACGCGCCAATCCAAGGCGCAGCCGCAGATATGATGCGCCGCGCGATGATTAAAATGCCAGAGGCGATTGCGGGCGTAGAGGGGGCAAGGCTGCTGCTACAGGTTCATGATGAACTCGTCTTCGAAGTGCCTGAAACCCAAGCGGATCAACTCATCAACGTGATCGTGCCAACCATGGAATCCGCGCACAGGCCCGCGATAGACATTAGCGTGCCATTATTGGTGGAAGCGAAAGCGGCGAAGAACTGGAATGATGCGCACTAAGTATCAATAACTCCGTACTGTCTATCTTAGTAGACAGTACGGAGTTTGAGAGCGTGGGTCAATGCATCTAAATTTAATATAAGTTATTGATTTATAAGTGTTGTTAAAATTTAATCAAAACTAAAGTGTTTTAATTATTCAACCGTCACGCTGGGATTGCAGATTTAGTGAGTTAGCTTTATCCGTGCGCCATGCAAACATTAGATGAAAAATTCGAACAAGTTTTAAAAATAAAACAAGATTCTTTGGAAAAATTCCAAAGTGAAGTGAAAGAACTCAAAAGACTGCGCAAATCAGTCCAAAAATTTCCGCTAAATTGGCCGTACAACGTTACGGCTAAAAATGCAGATCGAGTAGCTTTTCAGGCCCGTATTCTGCATTCTTTGTTCGATAGATATGAAGAAATTAAAGCTAGAATTCGTCCGAGGAGTGAGGGGCTAACAACTCATCAAATCTGGAGAAAAATTAATCCAAGTTCTACGGGAACTTCATCTGCAACTTTCAGGGGGCATTTGAAGGACTTAAAGAAAAAGCGTCTAATAGAGAAATTTGGAGAAACTGATGATTGGGTTGTAACTGAACGCGCCCTTGAAAAACGTACAGGGGGAGAACTGTGATAGAGGGACAATCGGTTGATAAAATCCTCCCTAATCAGTATTGTATAAACCTAGATGCGGAGTCTTCTTTGAATATTGAAGAAGATGATGAAACTGCACATCGAGAGGAGAAGAGGTGCGCGTAATTACCGCCCTTGCAGCTGTATTTCTAACTGCCTGTGCAGGAGAGGCTCCTATGCCACAAACCACATTCCCAACCCTCTCTGGCGAACCTCCCATCGTCATTGCCCATCGCGGTGCATCTGGCGTGCTCCCTGAACACACAATCGCCGCCTATGCGCGGGCGATTGAGATGGGCGCGGATTATATCGAGCCTGATCTGGTGATCACCAAAGACGGGCATTTGGTGGCGCGGCATGATCGGCATTTGTCCAAGACCACGAATGTCTCAACGCATCCTGAATTCGCAGACCGCAAACGATCCGACGCCAACCATGACGGCGAGGATTGGTTCGTCGAGGATTTCACGCTGGCCGAGATCAAGACTTTGCGTGCGATGCAGCCTCGGCCGGGGCGTTCGACAGAATTTGACGGATTATACGAAATCCCGACATTTGTAGAAATTCTAGAGCTCGTCGTAACGCGTTCAAAAGAAACGGGCCGCCGCGTCGGTATCTATCCCGAAACCAAACAGCCGAGCGCATTTGCAGCAGCGGGTTTGCGTCATGATGAGGTGATGCTAACGGCTTTATCTGAGGCTGGCTTTAACGGCGAAAATGATCCCGTCTTCATCCAATCTTTCGAGCTGTTCAACCTCAAACGACTGAACGATGTAACAGATATTCGCCTCGTTTATTTGACCGAACGCATCCCAAAGATGCCGTCATTTGAGCTGGCGAAAATCGTAGATGGAATTGGGCCGTATAAAAAGCTACTGTTAGATGATGATGGCCAAGATACGGGCTTTGTTAAAGCGGTCCATGACGTTGGCCTCGCCGTTCACCCGTGGACGTTCCGCGATGATGCACTCGACCCCGCGTTCCCCGATATAGACACAGAGATAAAAGCCTATTACGCGCTGGGCGTAGATGGGGTATTCTCTGATTTCCCCGATACAGCGTTACGCGCACGCGATAGTTTTAAGGACCTAAAATGACCCAACTTATCCTCATCCGCCACGGCCAATCCCAGTGGAATTTGGAAAACCGCTTCACGGGGTTTCACGATATTGGTCTGACCGAAAAGGGTGTTGCCGAAGCGCATAAAGCCGCCGAGTTGATTAAGGCCGAAGATATTACTTTGGATATTGGCTTCACGAGTTTTCAAAAGCGCGCGATTAAAACACTCTGGTTGACCCTTGAAGGGATCAACCAATTGCATATTCCTGTCACGAAAGACTGGCGTTTAAATGAGCGTCATTACGGCGCGCTGACGGGTTTGAACAAGCAAGAAACACGCGACAAACATGGTGACGAGCAAGTCCACATCTGGCGCCGCAGCTTTGACGTGCCGCCACCGCAGATTGACGAAACATCAGAATATCATCCGTCAAAAGATCCAAAATATCGTCACATTCTGCCTGCGTCTTTGCCAACAGGTGAGAGCCTTAAAATGACATGCGAGCGTGTATTGCCATATTTCAACGACCAAGTCGTGCCACACTTGAAAGCGGGATCAAATGTCATTGTGTCTGCCCATGGAAATTCTCTACGCGGGATTTTGAAATCCCTTTTCAACGTCGCCGATGATAAAATCCCGAGTATTGAATTGCCAACGGGCAATCCGTTGTTGATCGAGATGACAACGGGAACTTTGGACATCACTTCTGCGCATTATATGGATGAGAGCCGCGCGAAAGAGCTGCCTGAAATACCAAACGCGTAGGGTTCGTGCGAACGCCTGACTTTTATATGCGGCGCGCCCTGGAATTGGGCGCGCATCAATCTGGCCGAACGGCGGAAAACCCTGCCGTCGGCTGCGTCATTGTTAAAGATGACGAAATCGTCGGGGAGGGCGCAACCCAAGACGGTGGCCGCCCCCATGCCGAAACTGTGGCTCTGCAAGTCGCAGGTCGCCAAGCGTGCGGCGCAGACGCCTATGTGACGCTGGAACCTTGCAGCCATTATGGACAGACGGCCCCCTGCGCAAATGCGCTCATCGACGCGGGCATAACGCGCTGTTTCATCGCCGTTGTCGACCCAGACCCGCGCGTAAACTGGCGCGGCGCGGCGCTACTACAAGAAGCAGGTATTGATGTACGGGTTGGGCTGTACGGGGCCGAGGCCGAGGACGCACATGCAGCGTTTTTTGCACGGGTGCAGGGATAGATGTTCCGCCCATAAGGACGTATTTAGAATTTTTATCCGAGTGGGCAATCAATTTTCAAAGGTGTAAATCTTGATGCATCTGCGACTTTAAATGACTAAGTTTAATCTTAGCTCTATTTTTCGCGAGGTCGTATGAGAGGCAAAGCGGATATGTGCATGCCCTGACTAATATTCAGGAGACCAAACTCTCGGACCTCAACAAGCTGTTGCTACGGACCTATGATGAGGAATGTTGAACGCTTATGGTAAATATTTCATATCAAGTCCTTTAATCGAAATTCAATGCGGTTCGTGGATAGGTAAGCGATGGAATTAACCCGGCTAATATTTACGTCGCAAGTCACGCCAAAATCCTCCCTAGCCGAGATCAGGGTGCAAGCGGAATCTGTCTTAGGGAACTGTAAGTTACTGGGTATTACGGGCCGAAACTTCAACATCAACTATGAGTCATTCACAATCAAAGAAGGTCCAACAGAGGCGCTCATGATGTATTATGACGCGGTGCTACGCGATCCATGGATAGAATTGAGTGTCCTACATCAGCAGTCCATAATTGAAGCGCGCGAATTTGATGATTTTTCTATTTGGGTTCAATCATCCAGCGGATTTGATCTTGGGCCGCATATTAACATTTTGTCCAAAAACACAATCGCAGATGCACTCCCCGACACACTTGCCTTGAAACTACGGATATTTCTGCAAAGTAATTTGCCTCGAGAGTTTTTTGAGTAGGGTGGGGTATTTAGAGTTGTTAGAAACGATTGAATCTCTGCCTCACTCACAACTTGGGTGGAGATTTTGGTAATACATCTGAATGAGTTACAATTGCTTTTGGTCAAAGTGGCTCAAACTGAATGTCTTAAA
Source organism: uncultured Caulobacterales bacterium (assembly GCA_938003545.1). Lineage (GTDB taxonomy): Bacteria > Pseudomonadota > Alphaproteobacteria > Caulobacterales > Maricaulaceae > Litorimonas. The sequence goes on along the minus strand of CALKXY010000012.1, from coordinate 194 downwards.
ATCGCCTCACGTAAAGCACTGAGGCAATGCCTCCTTTCGGGGGTTGTGGGCCATCACATAAGCCCTGTTTCATAATCTATCCGCACTTAAAACAGCCTAGATTACCCATAAAACTGTGCTTTTAAAAAACATAATCTTTGGTCCCAAAACCTATGATACGGTACACAGGTTCTTTCGGACACGGGACAGGTAGG
>CALKXY010000011.1 GCA_938003545.1 uncultured Caulobacterales bacterium | reverse complement strand
CATTGCCCGCCTTATCTCTAAGCCGCCTACACCCAAGCCGCATTACGCAGACCATCGCAGCCGCTTACGCGTGCGATTCCGTGACGCAGGCCCCAGCGCCTTGCAAGAATATGAGTTGCTTGAGCTGTTCTTATTCAATTCAATCCCGCGCCAAGACGTCAAACCCATCGCAAAACAACTCTTATCTGTCTTTGGGAACCTAGGGGAAATCTGCGCTGCGCCTGTTCATCGACTCGTTGAGATCAAAGGCATTGGCGAGAAAACGGCACTAGACCTCAAACTCCTGCACGCAATTACAGCTCACATTGGCAGGAAGAGTATTTTAGGACGCCCGATTCTCTCAAGCTGGTCCGCCCTCCTCGATTATTGTAGAACGGCCATGCAATATGAACCTGTGGAGCAATTCCGGGTCTTGTTCCTCGACAAAAAGAACCGTCTGATCACCGATGAAGTTTTAGGGCAAGGCACGATTGACCGCGCACCTGTCTACCCAAGGGAGATCGTAAAACGCGGCCTCGCGCTAGAAGCTACAGCCATTATTCTGTCTCATAACCACCCCAGCGGCGACTCAACGCCAAGCCAAGCCGACATAGACATGACGTTTATGATCATAGAAACCTGCAATGCCGTCGGTATATCCGTCCATGATCACCTCATCATTGGTCGAGAAGATATATCAAGTTTCAAAATGTTAGGCCTGATGTGACTTGACCCCTCGCCCCTTTACGGTTCTTGTGAAAGAAAATGATTTGGGGAATGAGATGCAAAACTCAGAATTACCGCAACCTAAAAAAGGCTACAGGACAGTCGTCCTTCTGCTCCTGACGCTCGTTTACGGGTTCAATTTTATTGATCGTCAAATTGTTGGAATTCTTGCGCCTTTCATCCAAGCAGACCTTGATCTCACGAATACACAACTGGGCCTCTTGATTGGCCTCGCCTTTGCCGCTTTTTATACCATCATGGGCATACCGCTGGCGTATTTAGCGGATCGCATGAACCGCGTGACTTTGCTTTCATTAGCCCTCGCGGTCTGGAGTGGGTTCACGGCGCTGACAGGGTTCTCTCAGAACTTCCTCCACATCGCGATGGCGCGAATCGGTGTCGGCATTGGCGAAGCTGGCGGCAGTCCGCCATCTCATTCCATGATCTCGGATTTCTACGGCAAAGAAGAGCGTGCAGGCGCTCTAGGCGTCTACTCACTCGGGATCCCTCTTGGGATCATGTCTGCTTATTTCTTCACCGCTGCATTGCTTGGCGCTGATGCAACCCAAGTCAACTGGCGCCGCATTTTCATTATCCTTGGCGCAACAGGTATATTTCTCGCTGTCATCGTTCGGATCATCATTCGCGAACCCAAACGCGGCGCGATGGAGACAAGCGCAAAACTGCCATCGGGATATATCTCTATCCCAGCAGCCTTAAAACAAGCCAATTTAATGCTCCGTATTGTTATCTTTGGCGGATTATCAGTTTTAGTGGTCGCATTATGGCTGGCAGGGAAAGCACATTGGCTCGCTCTTATTCTCGCACTGCCGCTTCTTTTGACTTTGTTTCTGCTCAGCATTCAGCCGGGTGTATTGAAAATTGTGAAGATCAAAACGTGGTGGTGGATGTGTCTCGGGATCGCATTTGCAAGTTTCGCCAGCTACGCAATCTCTGGCTTCCAGACAAAATACCTTCGTCTTTTAGATCCAGAGTTTGATTTCCGCCTGATCGTAATTTGGATCGGAATCATCAACGGAACCTTCTATGTCGCAGGCACATATTTCGGCGCTAAAATCGTAGATTGGCGTGCCAAAACAGACATCCGCGCCTATGGAACAGTTCCTGCAATTGCGATTGCGATTGTCCTACCATTGGCGGTCGCTGCGTTTTGGGTGCCGACCATTACCCTTCATCTCATGATAGGAGCTGTACTTCAGCTTTTCCTCGGCGTTTATCTTGGTCCAAGTTTTGCGATTGCGCAGACACTCGCCCCGATTAGCCTTCGCGCTATGTCGACAGCCTTGTTTTTCTTCGTGCTAAACATGATCGCCTTAGGCGGCGGGCCAACATTTGCCGGCTTCATGATAGATTTATTTCAAGCGCAAGGTCACAATAGCCTGATCGCCACGAGATACGCCATGACTTGCACATTTGCAGCATTTGTACTCGCAATTGGGTTCTATCTCCTGGTTCGCCGCAACATCAAACAGGACTGGGCAAATGCAGAAGCTGCGAATGCAGCTACAGTCGCGGGTTGACCTCTCGCGTCGCCTGATGTCCAAGGCGGCGCATAAATATAGGTGAGTCACATGATTGAACGTTACGCCCGCCCCGAAATGACAGCCATTTGGTCAGCGGCATCGAAATACCGAATCTGGTTCGAAATTGAAGCACATGGCTGTGACGCTCTCGCTGAGTTAGGTGTTATCCCAAAGTCAGCTGCAGAAAATATATGGGCGCGCGGCGGTTCCGCCGAATTTGACGTCGCAAAAATCGATGAAATTGAACGTGAAGTCAAACATGATGTCATCGCCTTTCTGACACATCTCGCCAGCTTCATTGGCGATGACGCCCGCTTTGTACATCAAGGTTTCACATCTTCTGACATTCTGGATACGACGCTCTCTGTGCAACTCGCACGAGCCACTGACCTTATGCTTGTTGGCATGGACCGCGTTTTGGCCGCACTAGAAAAGCGCGCCAAAGAGCACAAACATACAATTACAATTGGTCGAAGCCATGCAATTCACGCTGAACCGACCACATTCGGCGTAAAACTTGCCCGCTTCCACGCGGAAATGGCACGCGGACGTGCGCGCCTTGTTGCCGCGCGTGAAGAGATCGCAGTCTGCGCGATTTCTGGTGCAATTGGCACATTTGCGAATATTGATCCGAAAGTTGAAGAACATGTCGCCGAAAAAATGGGCCTCGGCATTGAACCTGTATCTTCACAGGTAATCCCTCGCGATCGCCATGCCGCTTATTTCGCAACACTTGGCGTCATCGCCTCTTCCATAGAAAATATCGCCGTTGAGATACGTCACTTACAACGTACCGAAGTCCTAGAAGCCGAGGAATATTTCTCTAAGGGACAAAAAGGCAGTTCTGCCATGCCACATAAACGCAACCCTGTTTTGACTGAAAACCTTACAGGCCTCGCGCGTCTCGTCCGTATGGCCGTTGTCCCAGCGATGGAAAACGTGGCCCTTTGGCATGAACGCGATATTTCGCACAGCTCCGTTGAGCGCGGTATCGGTCCGGACAGCACTGTACATCTTGATTTTGCCCTACATCGCCTTGCAGGCGTGATAGAGAATCTTGTTGTCTATCCTGAGAAAATGAAAGCTAACATGGACCGCCTTGGCGGATTGCATAATTCCCAACGCTTCCTCCTCGCACTCACGCAAGCTGGCGAACAACGCGAGAGCGCCTATCGCCTCGTTCAGCGCAATGCTATGCAGGTTTGGGAGCTTTTCCGGACGAAAGGTGACGCTGGGGATGGTGCGTTCCTAAACTTATTGCTGGAAGACAAAGATGTTCGCGCCCTTCTTTCAGAAGATCAAATCAGAGACATGTTCGATGACGGCTATCATTTAAAACATGTCGATACGATTTTCTCTCGCGTCTTTGGCTGAATCGAAACCTGTTAATTCGACTTAAGAACCCTAACGCATAGGTTAGGGTTCAGTAATCTCTAGCTTAAAAAGCCGTTAAAATTCAGCCCTAAAAGAGCATAAGCCACAAGAAGACGTGGTTTATGCGTTTTTTTTGAAAAAAAATAATCCAAATAATTCAAATACCTAGATCGGAAATTAACTGATCTGGAAACCATCCTAAACAGTTGCCTAACACGTGATTCGGCAAGTGTTTACCAATGCGCGTTACACCTTGGCTCAACAACAATAATAACACCGTGCAACCCCTAGACACACATCGAGACCAAGGATTGAAATCATGAAACTCATCTCTTCCATTCTGGCAACAGCCGTTCTTTCAACCGCTTTCGCCGCGCCGGCATTTGCCGCATCCCCTGACGTTTACGTCGTAAATTTCCGCAATACACAGGACAATAACTCCCTACGCCTAGACAGCCAACTTGCCTCTGCAATGGCTATTTCTGGTGTGAATGCTGAAGAAGTCGTCATCGACACATCAACAGCAGCAAAATGGGAAAAAGGCGCTCACGAAGCCTTTGATCGTGATATCGTCCCTGTCTTCAACCAATGGGTCGGACTTCCAGGGTTCGCAGCGGTTGTTGACGCAAAATCAAAGCGTGTGATCGGGTGTGTAAATTCCACATTCTCCGCCAACGAAATGGCTGAAAAGCTACGTCAAATGGCTGCGACATCGACAGGCTCAGCTTACATGAGCCGCGCGTCAATCTCGACAAAAACAACGCGCTGCCCTGCCGCACACAACGTCGATCCAGGCGGACTATAAGAACACATATCTGATCTAGATCAGATATAAGACTGACTAGGGAAGAGCTCGGAACCTTTGGTTTCGGGCTTTTCTCATATGACCGACCTAAAAATCAGATTGCTCACCATAATGTGAGTGCGCGTTTCACGCTACATTCACTCTGAGCTGATAAGAATAACATCATGAAACACTTACTAAAAACAACGTTGGCTGCAGTTGCATTGATTGCCGGATTCACAACCTCAGTTAATGCCTATCAAAATCAAGCGCCTGATGTTTATGTTGTTATGTTTCGTGCAGATTATTGCGCCCCATGCAAAATCGTAGAACCTGCGCTCGACCAAGCCCTTCGCACGCTCTCAGACCCGCGTATTGAATATGTCCACATCGACATTGGCGCAGGTAATGGGGAGCGCAACGCGCATCTCGTTTTTGATCGCGGGCTCGTCAATCAATATAATATGTGGTTGGGCGTTACGGGTTTTGCCGCCATCGTCGATGGCGACACAAAGCAAACTTTGGGTTGCTTGAATATGACCTATGACACGCACTCAATGGCTATGCATATTCGTAACTTGCAGGCCGCAGCGCAACGTAATCAGCCGAGCTTTGACCTAACTTGCCCGGCTGCTAACAATCCAGTTTAAGCGCCGTAAACGGCTTCGCGCGCTGTCTTCAACTCCAAAGCCATACGATCACGGATAGCTTCATCTGAAATTTCGCATTGCGCCGCAGTTAAATCTCCACGCAACTTTCTGAATACGTCATCATCGCCAGCCTCTTCCATGTCGGCCATGATGACTTCGAGTGCGTACTTATCCGCATCGGCGTCAGCTTTGCCCATCAAGCCTGCGGCCCAATGCCCTAAAGCTTTGTTGCGTTTAGCTTCAGCTTTAAACTCTTTTGCGGCATCCAAAACAAATTTAGTTTCTTGCGCGTTGCCGCGTTCGTCGAAAGTGCTCATATCAATCAGTCCTGATGGGTTATTTACCGTTATCTACCACTTATGATCGCCTCCCCTCCGCTTCAAGCTGGAAAATCCCCAAAATCTACACCCGCTTGCATTGTGGCGAGGCGACACACGGTCTATGGGACGCTGAACATGGAGCGAGGCTTGACTCGCACGTCCTCGTCGGAGTCGACTATGAGCCGCCGCAAACAGATTTACGAAGGTAAAGCCAAGATTCTCTATGAGGGGCCTGAACCAGGCACGCTTGTGCAATACTTCAAAGATGACGCAACTGCCTTCAATGCGCAGAAGAAAGCCATTCTTGACGGCAAAGGCGTTCTCAATAACCGCATCAGTGAATATGTAATGATCCGTTTGGGCGAAATCGGCATTCCAACGCATTTCATCAAACGCCTGAATATGCGTGAACAGCTGATCAAAAAAGTGGAAATTATCCCTCTGGAAGTCATCTGCCGTAATGTGGCTGCAGGTACAATGGCCAAGCGATTGGGCATGGAAGAAGGCACAAAACTCCCGAGAGCCGTTGTTGAATTCTGTCTTAAACGCGATGATCTCGGTGACCCATTGGTGGCAGAAGAACACATTCATGCTTTTGGCTGGGCCACTCACGCCGAAGTCGATGAAATGATCGCCATGACATTACGGATTAATGATTACCTACAGGGCATGTTTGCAGGAATCGGGATCAAGCTGATCGACTTTAAAATCGAATTTGGACGTTTAGACATCACCATGGATAATGGCGCCACGGCCCATCAGGTTATCCTCGCAGATGAAATCAGTCCTGACAGCTGTCGTCTATGGGACCGAGAAACAGACCGCAAACTGGATAAAGACCGTTTCCGTCGCGATCTCGGCGACGTCACTGAAGCCTATACAGAAGTCGCGACGCGTCTCGGTATTCTCAAAGAAGCAACTAACAAAGGCACGCCAAACCTCTCGGTTGTGTCGAATGACGATTAAGGAATAAACCCATGAAAGCACTCGTTTATGTGGGTCTAAAACCCGGTGTCCTAGATCCACAAGGCCGCACGATCGCGCGCTCGTTGAATGATCTCGGTTTTGCTGAAGTTGAAAGCGCATTGCAGGGAAAAGTTATCGAACTAAACCTTTCAGGCGATGACATCGTCGCCGCAGAGGCTCGTGTCACTGCGATGTGTGAAAAATTACTAGCGAATACGGTTATCGAGAATTACCGTATCGAAATGCGCGCGGAATAGTATCGTGCAAACTGCTGTTATTCGTTTCCCCGCTTCGAATTGTGACCGCGACGCTGCCGTTGCCCTAGAGAAAATCACGGGCCGCAAACCCCTCATCATTTGGCATAGAGAGACAGAACTCCCTGCAGGCGTTGGCTTTGTGGTTATGCCTGGCGGGTTTTCCTATGGTGACTACTTGCGCAGCGGCGCTATCGCCTCTCGTTCGCCTATCGTCCAAGATATAAAAGCGAAATCTGAACGCGGACTGGCTGTTGCTGGGTTCTGCAATGGATTTCAGATTTTGACAGAAGCTGGGATGTTGCCTGGTGCGCTGATGCGGAATAAAAATCTCAAATTCGTGTGCCGCCCGGAACGTCTGACTGTCACCAATGCAAACTCTCGCTTTACATCGAACTATGACGCAAAGTCAGAAGTTGTATTTCCTGTAGCACATCATGACGGCAACTATTTCGCCGATAAGGAAACCATTGGGCGCGTCGAAAAAGAAGGGCGTGTCCTCTTCCGTTATGCGAACAACCCAAATGGCTCGATCAATGATATTGCAGGGATCGTCAATGAAGGCGGCAATGTGTTTGGCATGATGCCTCACCCTGAGCGCGCTATTGATCCGCTTCATGGCGGTACTGATGGGATTGATCTATTCAAATCCATCTTGGAGACACTTTAAGATGGCTCGTAAAAAGTCTGAAATCACGCCAGAAGTCGTTGCAGAACACGGCTTATCTGAAGCTGAATATGAAATCGTATTAGACCGTTTGGGCCGCGAACCCAATCTAACAGAACTGGGGATATTCTCAGTCATGTGGTCAGAACATTGCTCGTATAAATCCTCACGCCGTCATCTGGCTAAATTCTTGACGACAGGCGACCGCGTCATTCAGGGGCCAGGTGAAAACGCCGGCGTCATCGATATTGATGATGGCGATGCGATCATTTTCAAAATGGAAAGCCACAATCACCCATCCTTCATCGAGCCATATCAAGGCGCGGCAACAGGCGTTGGCGGCATTATGCGTGATGTATTCACGATGGGCGCACGTCCGATTGCCCTACTGAATGCCTTGCGTTTCGGTGAGCCTACTCATCCTAAAACACGTCAACTCGTCAGCGGTGTCGTAGCGGGCATTGGCGGATACGGAAACTGTGTCGGCGTCCCAACTGTCGGCGGTGAAACCAATTTTCACAAAGGTTATAACGGCAACATTCTCGTCAATGCGATGTGCGTTGGCTTGGCCCGTGCCGATAATGTTTTCTATTCGGCCGCAAAAGGCGTTGGTAATCCAATCTTTTATGTGGGCTCCAAAACAGGTCGTGACGGCATTCACGGCGCAACGATGGCGTCGGCTGAATTTGACGATGACAGTGACGAAAAGCGTCCAACTGTTCAAGTTGGTGACCCATTCACGGAAAAACTCCTCATTGAAGCCTGCCTCGAACTGATGGCTACGGATGCAATCATCGCAATCCAAGATATGGGCGCAGCAGGACTAACGTCCTCGTCCATCGAAATGGCAGACAAAGGCGGCGTTGGCATTGAGCTCAATCTCGATCACGTCCCGCAGCGCGAGCCAAATATGACGGCTTACGAAATGATGCTGTCGGAAAGCCAAGAGCGCATGCTTATGGTTATCCAACCCGGTAAAGAACAGCTCGCATTTGATGTCTTTGAAAAATGGGAATTGGACGTCGCACATATTGGCAAGACAACAGATACAGGCAATTTAGTATTGAAGCACAATAAGAAGAAGGTTTGCGATATTCCTATTGCACCTTTGGCTGATGATGCCCCGAACTATGACCGTCCGCATGTTAAAACTGAACCGAGACCGGTCCTCATGCCTGCTGATGTTCATGAAACGCAAGATTACAATGATGCCCTACTCCGCATCATGACATCCCCCGACATCGCATCTAAACGTTGGATATGGGAACAATATGACCGCCACGTTATGTCAGACACCGTGGATAGTTCACAAAGCGGCGGTGACGCGGCGATCGTGCGCATTCATGGCTCTAACAAAGCCGTAGCGATTACAACGGATTGCACACCGCGTTATGTTCAAGCCGACCCTTATGAAGGCGGCAAGCAATGCGTTGCAGAAACATGGCGTAACCTGACTTGTGTTGGCGCAGACCCTATCGCGATCACAGATTGTCTGAACTTCGGCAACCCTGAGCGTCCAGAGATCATGGGCCAACTCGTGGGTGCGATTGAGGGTATGAACGAAGCCTGTCATGCATTCGACTACCCCGTCGTATCAGGGAATGTTTCGCTCTATAATGAGACGAATGGCCAAGCTATTCCGCCCACACCCGCAGTCGGCGGAGTCGGGCTTATTCCTGACTTGCATAAATTCACGACCCTCACAGGAGCCAACCCAGGCGACACATTGATTCTTATCGGGGAAACCACAGGCTGGCTTGGGTCCTCAATTTACCTATCGGAAATATTATCCCGTGAAGACGGCGCGCCGCCGCCTGTCGATCTCTCTGTTGAGAAACTAAACGGCGACTATGTCCGCAAACTGATCCGTAGTCGTCGTGTTACAGCTGTGCATGATCTTTCAGACGGTGGCCTCGCGGTTACAGCCTGCGAAATGGCTTTCTCCAGTGGACATGGCATGAACCTCTCAGCACCAGCAAATGGCCGACGCCACGGATGGTTATTTGGCGAGGATCAAGCACGTTACCTCGTCGCTGTTGAGGCGAACTCCGTGAATCCTGTGCTCTCTACAGCTAAAGCCAAAGGCATCGCTGCACAGATTGTAGGAACAGTAGGCGGAGACCGCATCGCGGCAGACGGCGCATTTGATCTATCAATTGCTGAGCTACGCAAGGCAAATGAAGACTGGCTTCCGACCTTAATGTCGGGCGACACATAATATGGCGATGCAAGAAGACGATATTGTTGCAATGATCAAATCGGCTCTTCCCGACGCCATAATTGAGATGACAGACTTAGCTGGAGACAATGACCACTGGAAAGCTGTCGTCACAAGTGCCGCTTTCACAGGTAAGTCACGCGTTGCACAGCACCAAATGGTCTATGCAGCTCTTCAGGGGAACATGGGCGGCGTTTTGCATGCCCTCGCCCTAGAAACGCGCACGCCTTAACTCGATCAGACGCCTATCGTTCAACCTCGCGACTGCGTTCCTTGATAATGATATAAAAAGCCCCATCTGTGCGTTAAGCTACAGATGATTACGGAGACCGATATGTCTGCAAAAGAAAAAATCCAGAAGACCGTTAGTGAAAATGACGTCGTCCTATACATGAAGGGGACCCCCGTCTTTCCGCAGTGCGGATTTTCTTCAACAGTCGTCCAAGTATTCGATTACCTAGAGGTTGATTACGCCAGCGTGAATGTTTTGGAAGACATGGAAATCCGTCAAGGCATCAAAGATGTCAATAACTGGCCTACAATTCCGCAAGTTTTTGTCAAAGGCGAGTTTATTGGCGGTTGCGATATCGTCCGTGAAATGTTTGAAAATGGTGAATTGAAAGCTCTGCTGAAAGAAAAAGGCATCAAAACAGCAGCTTAGTTGGTTACCTCTATACTAATATAGACTTAAACCGACGCTAACCAGATTATGTTATGTTCTTTTTCGCAGAGCTGTGGGGCGATGCAAAATGGAGCGTAACATGGCCTTATTCGGTATGAGAATTAAGTCCCGCCGTAAGGCAGGCATTGGCGGTTTTCACGCTGATTATCTAAATGATCGCACGGGCATCCGGCAGCGTAAACAAATGGGTATTTTGCGGACAATTTTCTCCGCGCTCTCTCTCCTCTTTGGTGCGTTCATGATCTATGTCGCGATGCACTATATGCCCGCGTTGATTCAACCTAAGAAAGTGTTGAAGTTCGCGACCGGAGATTCTGCCTCAATCAACACATATGAATTTGATCGTGATTCAAAATTTCACGGTATCTTCGGGCCCTACCTTAAAATGTTTGCGTTGGAGCGAGCATATTTAACGTCAGGTCAAAGCCTCAATATCAAATATGACCTTCCAGTAGGCGCGTCAGCAAAGCTCGACATTTATCAATGTCGCCGCGCATGGGTTATTGAAATTTTCGACTGCCACGTTGTGAGTAAATTTAGCACAGAGACAAAACTGCGTAGCGGCGTTGAATCCTTCGCTTTAAAACAAGGTGGATTTTACCACTTCCGTCAGACTGTTTCGAATGTGCCTGATGGGGAAGCCTTTCGTATTGTCTGGGAACGCGGTTAGACCGCAATAAAAAACCCGCTGCGGCCAAGCCGAGCGGGTCTTTCAAAACTCTCTGTGGAATGTTCTCTAACGAGAATAGAATTCCACTGTTAGATTTGGTTCCATTTGAACCGGATAAGGCACTTCGTCGAACGAAGGTGTACGTGCGAATGTCGCCTGCATCGCCTTTGGATCAAGGGAAATATAATCTGGAATTTCACGCTCTGAAGACTCGAGAGCTTCCAAAACTAATGCCATTGTGCGGGACTTTTCGCGCACTTCAATAACGTCGCCCTCTTTACAACGGTAGGACGGGATGTTGACCTTCTTACCATTAACGAGAACATGGCCGTGATTGACGAACTGACGTGCGGCAAAGACGGTTGGAACGAATTTAGAACGATAAACAACAGCATCCAAACGGCGCTCTAGCAAACCGATTAGGTTTTCAGATGCATCGCCTTTCATACGCGTCGCTTGATCGTATGTTTTGCGGAACTGTTTTTCCGTGATGTTGCCGTAATAGCCTTTAAGCTTTTGCTTAGCGCGCAACTGTGTACCGAAATCGCTGAGTTTACCGCGACGGTTTTGGCCATGCTGTCCTGGAGGATATGCACGCTTGTTTACTGGGGATTTTGGACGGCCCCAGATGTTTTCGCCCATACGGCGATCAATCTTGTACTTAGCTGAATGACGCTTAGACATGTGCGTCCTTTCTTGTTTGACGTGGCCCGGCTCACCTCACCTTTGAGGCAGCGATTACAACGGCGGCACCACACCTTCCCGTAAGTGCGCAGCATTTAGAGGATTACACATTCAAGTCAAGCGTTCCCCTGCATCTGGAGAAACTTTGATCTCAGCCACATTACACAGTTGGCAGATGATGCGTTTGGTGACATTGCGGCTTATGACGAAGGTTCCACAACACACCGATATGAGCGACAGCCAAGCTGGTCTTTTGTCTGGCCTCTGCGCATATCTGATTTGGGGCCTGTTTCCCATCTATTTCGTCGCCATGAAGCACGTACCCGCCTTAGAGCTCCTCTCTCACCGCATCGTTTGGTCTGTGCCGTTCGGCTTACTTATATTGCTGTTCCGCAGGCAAATCAGAGACACACTTCGCACCTTGGCAAAGCCCAAAACTGTTGCATTGCTAACAATCGCTGCGCTTGCCCTTGCTGCGAATTGGGGCGTCTATATTTGGGCAATTCAACAAGGGCAAATATTTCAAGGCAGCTTAGGATACTACATTAACCCCCTACTCTACGTCCTCGTCGCAGTTGTCTTTTTCAAAGAGAAACTGAGCGCCCTGCAAGGCGTTGCAATTTTGTTTGCCTTCATTGGCGTCGCCATCCTCACGATAAAAGGGGGAGTCTTTCCAGGCATTTCGCTTTTCCTCGCCACGAGTTTTACAATCTACGGCGTCCTACGAAAATCCATCGATGTCGGCGCAATGCCAGGGTTATTTATTGAAGTCCTTGCCCTCTTCCTACCGGCTATGGGGTTGCTCTGGTATCTCTCGACACAAGGCGGTTTGGCCTGGGGGAGTTTCGGTACAAAGTCAGACATCCTCATAATTTTCTCAGGGCCGTTGACTGTGCTTCCGCTCTTGGCCTTTGCCTTTGCGGCGCGGCGCATACAGCTCTCAACGCTTGGCATTTTGCAGTATATTGGCCCAACAATGCAGTTCGGATGCGCGTTATATTTCGGCGAAGCCTTCACGGCGGCCCATGCATGGTGTTTTGGGTTTATTTGGCTCGGCGTTGCCATCTTTGCCTATGACGCTTTACGGAAATCCAGAAAACGTCCAGTTGTAGAGCCAAATTAGTTCTGTTTCCCGCTTAGGAAATCACCAAACAACGCACCGCCAGGACTCGCGATAAAAACACCGAGCAAATAAATTGCGAAGAGGATCAACAGCTGCCCTAAAAATAGATAAACGCCATCGATCAGCATGTTTTGATCAGGTGCTTGCGGTGTTTCTTTGAGGTTTTTACGACGTGCAGAGGCAAAAACAAATGTCGATAGGAGGGCCAAGATAAATACGAACCAAACGCGCACACCCATGAAACCTGCTACGGCACCAAGAGCCAATAAGACATATCCAATATATTTCATGAAAGCCTCCTGACCGAACTCCCTCTTAGAGTAAAGTGCTGACACGGGAAAATAACGAATAGCCACGCAAAATCGCTCACAGCCTCCGTTGAAACTAGGGTTTCAACATGGGCGACCGCCAAAATATGCGATGTCCAATAAATGGGACAGTCCGCGTGGCCGATATCCGCGATGGAATACCAGAATAGAAAAGTGTTTTACGCAGGTATAAGCCACGCGGCAGCGGTTTTTGGTGCGACGGTTGGGGGTCCTACAGTCAAACCTTCCGACAGTAACTCGGAAATCCAAAGATTTTCGAGAACCCGGTTCAAGATCAGGCAGTCAACGCTCACCGCAAAAGGTCCGGCACACTCCAACTTGTCTCGTGCAATTCGCATTAACGAAATACACAGTCAGACGCTCAACCCCACCGTCTTTCGATACCAGTAAGCGACGTCTCACTTGTCCCGTGTCCGAAAGAACCTGTGTAGTATGACACAGCTTTGGGGACCAAGGATCATTCTCTTGAATTTTGTTGCAAGCAATTGAATTTCAATAATTATTACTTCGTCAAAACAAGGATTAAGTTTGAAATAGAACTCACGAAGGGCAATGGTTTGCAATGCCTTCACACAGTTGCATCCTCGAAACCTTACAAGCTATTTCCCTTTAAAAATGAGCATATCAAAATCATCTAACATCATGCGCGCTTTGTCATGTTGAGCAGGATCGTCCGTTTTAAAAAGCCTATAAGATTCATTTAGTAAATCATGTAGGTGTTTTCGTTTTTTATCCCAAATGGCTTCAGGGTATTTCTTCGGAGGAAGCGCAATTTCAACACCCTGATGAAGCTGTGAAAACCCCAAATCAAGATTCATCTGATTTTCATCAGAGAGGAAGTCTTCGTAAGGGTACTGATCCGGGGAATAAAGAAACATGTATGGAATTCTTCCCCGCAGATCCCTCATGTTCTCCATTTTAAACATCAGATATTTCCATAATATGAAATCAAGCAAGTAACTAACACGACTATTATTCAAAAATAAGCTTTTAACACCAAGAAGTGTTCTAACTATATTGCAGAGTGTTCGACCTTTGTTTTAACCCTCACAAGATTGACTTTATACACTAAGGCCGTCGTAAATTCACGAGGCCTATTCCTGCGCGCGCTTGATTAACGGCGTTCCAAGCGCGGGGGTCTTGCGCGAGGGTGCGGATTAGTTTCCCCGTTGAAATGCCGAGGGCTTTCGCGGCCTCGCCAACCGCCCAATCATTATGCGCAAGGACATCCAATAAATGCGCGAGGAAGCCTGCGTAACGATAGTCTTTTTTGCCGAGTTTCCATGAGCCGTCCCAGCGTTCAGACGCTGGCCCCGGAGCAATGGGCATGCGAAGCTCTAGTGCGAGGTTAAATCTCAGCCGCTTGAGGGCTTCATTGCGGTTGCGGTGTTGCGATCTATGGTCCGCACATTGCGCTACAACTGCCCCGTCCAGCACAGTTAGCCTCACCGCAGAATCCGTCATATTACGATGCTGCCCGCCTGGGCCAGAAGCCCGGTAGGTCTCCTGACGGCACTGTCGTAGGAGTGCCTCATCCTCCAAATCGAGCAGATCATTACGGTTTAGCGCGGCTGGCATAATCTAGCTTACTTACCGCGTGCTTTCCCACGTCCCTTTGCCAAAGCTTTGACAATACCGCGAAAGGTTCGCACTTCTTGCTCGCTCATCTGCGCGCGGGTTAAGGGCGCTCGGATATTTTGCTGCATGAGATGTTTTTTGGCCGCTGGAAAAAAGAATCCCGCGTCCTCCAGTTCATCTTCCAAATGATCAAAAAGACGCGCGAGGTCTTCGCGCGGGGCTACATCGCTACGCACGCCTTCGAAATAGTCAGGGACTTCCGAACCTTCACTTTGCGCCCAAATAAAGGCGAAGACGTTCACGGCTTGCGCAAGGTTCAGCGATTGAAACGCTGGGTTCACGGGATAGGTCAGGATCGCATCTGCCATAACAACATCCGCATTCGTTAGTCCCGCTTTTTCTGGGCCGAATAAGATACCGACGCCCTGCTCTACTTTCGCTCGCATTTCGCGGCCAACAACAGTGGTTCCGACCACAGGAATTTCCAGCTCACGTCGGCGTGCCGTTGCGGCCAGAACATAAGACAAGTCTGCGACAGCCTCTTCGACCGTCTCAAATAGTTTCGCATTTTCGATTAACTCTACCGCGCCCGCCGCCATAGCGTCCGCCGCAGGGTTAGGCCAGCCGTCGCGCGGTGCCACAAGGCGCAGTTCTGTCAGGCCAAAATTCAACATACCGCGGCAGGCGGCACCAATATTCTCGCCCAATTGCGGCCGCACAAGAATAACGGCGGGTTGCGGCGCGTCCTCGCGTTCTATCACGCGCCCTAATTGATCCTTGATGGCTTTACCCATGAATATCGGCTTTCGTTTATCAATGCCCAGTGTTAAGGCGCGTCCAACACTTCTTACTTGTCCGCTTAATGAGGAAAACATGGCTAAAATCAAGGTAGCAAACCCCGTCGTCGATATGAATGGTGACGAGATGACTCGCATCATTTGGGACATGATTAAGGATCGCTTGATCCATCCCTATCTCGACATTGATCTCCTCGACTATGATCTGTCCATTCAATCCCGCGATGCAACAGATGATCAAATCACTGTTGATGCGGCGAATGCCATCAAGAAACATAACGTCGGTATCAAATGTGCAACCATCACACCAGATGAGCAACGCGTCGAAGAATTCGACCTAAAGGAAATGTGGCGTTCCCCGAACGGTACGATCAGAAACATCCTTGGCGGCGTTGTCTTCCGTGAACCGATCATTTGTAATAACGTTCCGCGCCTCGTCCCAGGCTGGACACAGCCTATCGTTATTGGCCGTCACGCCTTTGGTGATCAGTATAAAGCCACAGACTTCCTCGTCCCGTCCGCTGGTAAGCTGACAATGACGTGGGAAGGCGAAAACGGCGAAAAAATCGAACGCGAAGTGTTTGATTTCCCAGAAGCCGGCGTTGCGATGGGTATGTATAACCTCGACGCATCCATCCGCGATTTTGCACGCGCCTGTATGAACTATGGCGTGTCCCGTAAATGGCCTGTTTACCTGTCTACAAAGAACACGATCCTCAAGAAATATGACGGACGTTTCAAAGACATCTTCCAAGAAGTTTATGACGCAGAATTTGCAGAGAAATTTGCTGAATTTGGCGGCGAGTATCAGCATCGCTTGATCGACGATATGGTCGCAGCAGCTATGAAATGGTCTGGCGGATATATTTGGGCGTGTAAAAACTATGACGGCGATGTTCAGTCCGACACAGTTGCACAGGGCTTTGGGTCACTTGGCCTGATGACATCCTTCCTTCTGACTCCAGACGGAAAGACAATGGAAGCCGAAGCGGCACATGGTACGGTCACACGTCATTATCGCAATCACCAAAAGGGTGAAGCGACATCGACAAACTCAACAGCGTCAATCTTTGCATGGACACGTGGCCTCGCGCATCGTGCCAAGTTGGACGACAATGAAAAGCTCGCAGCCTTCGCAACAGGCCTAGAGAAAACTGTTATTGAAACCGTCGAAGGCGGCCAAATGACAAAAGACCTCGCCCTCCTCGTTGGTGATCAGCAAGGCTGGTTGACAACAGAAGGCTATCTCGAAGCCATCGCTGAGAACTTCGAACGGAAAATGACTTAGGTCTTTTCTTAGGCGGTTACGACCGACCGATATCACAATCATAAAAGCCCGTTACGATTATGTCGTAGCGGGCTTTTCTTTTGGCGCCTCGTCAGCTCGGTTCAACCACGCCACCAAAACAAAGCTAATGATCATCAGCAGAAACCAGCTTCCCAGCTTGGCTAAGCTCACCATATGCCAACCCGCCTCTTGCCCAGGATAAGACCACGCACGAGCGAAAGTGCCTATATTCTCCGCGAACCAAATAAAGAGCGCGACCAAGGTTAGTCCTAATAATAACGGCATTGGACGATGTGCCTCATTCGGCTTGAACCAAATCATACAGGGACCGTAAATAAAGGCCGTCGCGATAAAAAGTAGGATGCGAATATCTGGGCCATAATGATGTGTGAAGAAATTGATGTAGATCGCAATCGCCAACAGGCTCTGCACCCAAAGCGGCGGAAATCGATCAAATCGAAACTCAAACAATCGCCAGACGCGCGCAATGTAACTCCCCACACACGCATACATAAATCCAGAAAAGAGAGGTACACCCGCAATTTGCAACGCACTGGCCTCTGGATAAACCCAACTACCAACATGTGTTTTGAATATTTCCATCAATGTCCCGACAAGATGAAAAATAAGAATGACCTTCGCTTCCTCTATAGTTTCCAGCCGTGTCACTAAGAGCATAATTTGAATGCAAACGGCCCCAAGTGTGATGACGTCATAACGGTTTAAGGCGGCACTATCGGGGTAAAATAAATATGTCCCGAGTAAGAGCAAAAGCATCAAGCCGCCAAAGATACAGGCCCAAGCCTGTTTGATCCCAAACGCCAAAAACTCGAAAGTCGCAAGGCTAAAAGGGCCCGTCACAAAGCGAGCCTGCAACGCCGTTTTTTGGGTGTGTAACCAGATGAGAGGATCAGCCATGATAGGAACTTCCATGTCCCTCACGGCCATAACAAGGCAGAAGTTTGCGCTTTGTCTGTCTTTTTATGCGTAGGTCTTTCACCTCTTTTCCGCCTTCATCCGTATTCACAGCATGAAACGTTTTTACATCGTCCTTGCGACCACTCTTGCCGTCTCTCTTGGTCTCTCCGCGCCTGTGCTTGCGCAGGACACCACAGTCGACCTTGGCGGCGCAGTTATTGTGCGCCCAGCCTATATTGGGGAATCAGGCAGAGGATGGATCACCCTCTGGCATTTTCGCTACATTGGGTATCGCACGAAGGTTTAATTTTTAAGCCTCAGCCAGCATTCCCTGCAAACAACTGTTTCACTTTAGTTTCGAAGGCTTGAGGATCGTAAACACCTTGGACACGCCCAAGGACAACGTCATCTTCTGTAACAACGAGCGTTGTTGGGAATGATTGCATTCCAAAACTTCTAAACCGCATTATACTTTGGGCAACAAGAGGGTCTCGCGTAGATGCGCCTAAAATGGCGTCAGTATCAAGTTTTGGAAACCCATGGTTCTTTGATATTTCATCATAGGTTTTCGCATCATTGAATGACTGCCCCTTCTGAAAATGCGCTTCTTGTAATAGATGTGCAAAGTCAACGGCACGTTGAGGCTCAAGCTCTTTAACCTGAAGGACCGCATGGGTCGGCGGTTCTGATGCCACAATGGATGTTGTGTCTTTGATATGCGCCCAAAACGCATCACTGGGTGCTTGACCCGTTGCAGCTGTTACTATGGGGAAGTTTTTTGTGATATGCTCAACCAGACTTGTGTAAGGACGATCAAGTTGATCCGTGAACAAGCCTCCAAGAACGACTTCAATCTCTACATTTGGATTATTTTTTGCAAAGTTTCGCAGTGTCGGGATAAATCCATAGCACCACCCGCAAATAGGATCGAAACCATATATAAGGCGATTATGGGTCATGATAGAATTTTTCGACGTTTGTTAAAATTGTAAACACGTCCGAATGATAACGCTCGGATGATGCGCCACGTGGACATATCAGGACTAAGCGCCATCAGAAAATCATCATAAAGTGATGTCTTCGCGATAAAGAATACGATCGCAAAACTTAGTCACTCTTTTCAATCATTACCAACCCTTGTCCAAACCCCCAGTTCATTCCCCGAAGGATCATGAAAGTGGAACCGCCGTCCGCCTGGAAAATCATAGGCGGCTCGAAAAATTTTACCGCCTGCTTTGACAATCGCAGATTGGGTGGCATCCAGATTATCAGAATATAAAATAACGAACATACCAGCAGGTTGTGGCGCGATATAATCGCGGCTTTGCTCAAACCCGCCTTCGACACCTGCCCCATGAAATGCGACATATTCAGGACCATAATCTGTAAAGCTCCATCCAAAAACATTTCCGTAAAATGTTTTCATATCGGCAACGGATATAGCTGGCATTTCAATATAGTGAAGTGTGTGGTGATGTTCGGACATATGGCGACCTTAGTTCGTTAAAGCGTGCGCGACTTACCTGCTTCGGCCATATCGAGGTCGAGTGGCATCAGCTCTGTTGCTGTCACCTTTGTGCGCGGCTTCTCGAAAAGCGTCAATGTCCCATCAATAACCGCCAGCATTTTTCCGCCAGGGGCAAGTTGTTCTAATATCACATCAGGTTCAGCGCGCAGCGCATAGCCCATGACAATACGATCAAATGGAGCCTGCCCCGGCCAGCCATATCGACCATCACCATGGCGCGTGACTACATTGTAAATATCCAAGGCTCGAAACCGTTCATCTGCTTCGCGGATCAACGTCTTATATCGCTCTACCGTGTAAATTCGTGTCGACACACGGGACAAGATGGCCGCTAGATATCCGCTGCCCAGCCCAGGCGTTAGAACTTTGTGGTCTTGCTCAACATCTAATAATTGCGCGAGCAAAGCCGCCGTCATAGGCGGCGGCAAAGTTTGACCACAACCAATGGGAATATTGACCGCGTCATAGGCAATCTCGCGTTTTCCGTCAGGAACGAAATGACGTCGCGGGGCCAATTCAATCGCACGAAGCACAGCATTAGAAGATATGCCGCGGCCGCGCAGGCGCATAATCATATCGATGAGGCCGGGATCAATACTCACCGGATCACACTCATGTCGCGAGGGTCCCCAGACTCGACTCATGCGTTAGGTCTGTATGGAGTGGCGTCACACTAATATAGCCGTCATATATTGCGCGTAGGTCAGTGCCTTGAGCGGGATCAGACTTCTTTGCGCCATATGTAAGCCAGAAATAATCGCCTCCACGCGGATGGTCACGACGATCCACGCCCGTCATTTGGAAATCACGGTGGCCCTGACGTGTGAATTGAACGCCTTTAACGCCGTCAGGTGACGTATCGGGGAAATTGACATTAAAAATCGTATTTTTTGCCCAACCTCGGTCAAGCAAATCACGAATAACAGGCGCGCCATGGGCCAAGGCCGTTTCCCATGGCAAGCTCTTCGCATCTTGAAACCCGCGAGCAAGGGACAGTGCAATCGATGGCACACCCATTTGCATACCCTGCAATGCGCCCGCAACAGTACCAGAGAATGTGACATCCTCTGCTAGGTTTTGACCGCGATTTACACCCGACAAAATCAAATCTGGCAACGAGTCTGGCATCAAGGCTTTCAGTGCAACGATGACAGAATCCGTCGGCGTGCCTGTCACGGAATAAATACGATCATCTAACTTACGCAATCGGACAGGGTTATGAAGCGAAACCCCGCGCGATGCCGCGGATTGTTCCGTATCGGGCGCACAGGTCCAAACATCATCAGAGATTTGCAAAGCAATTTCACGCAGAACGGAAATCCCACGTGCATTCACACCATCATCATTGGTGAGAAGAATTTTCACCCGATCACCTCAAGGCCGCCCATATAGGACACGAGGGCTTTGGGTACTGTGATGGTTCCATCCGCATTCTGATAGTTTTCGAGCACAGCCACCAATGTACGACCAACCGCAAGGCCAGAACCATTTAGCGTGTGCACAAAACGATTATCTTTCGCGGCATGTTTATAGCGCGCGTTCATTCGGCGGGCTTGGAAATCTCCGCAATTCGAAATCGAACTAATCTCGCGATATGTATCTTGGCTCGGGAGCCAGACTTCGATGTCAAATGACTTACGCGCACCAAAGCCTAGATCACCCGTGCAAAGCTCGACCACGCGGTATGGCAGCTCAAGTTTTTGCAGGACGAGTTCCGCACAACGTAACATGTTCAAATGCTCGGCTTCGCTATCCTCTGGCTTACAAATTGTGACCAGCTCAACTTTGTTAAACTGGTGCTGACGGATCATGCCCTTGGTATCACGCCCCGCAGCGCCAGCTTCGGAACGAAAGCAAGGCGTGTGCGCGGTCATGCGTTTCGGCAGTGTCTCGGCTTCCAGAATAGATTCGCGAACCGTATTGGTGAGAGAAACTTCGGCAGTCGGAATAAGGAAATGGTCCTCGCCAGCTGGATAGAGGTCTTCCGCAAATTTCGGGAGCTGACTCGTGCCATAAAGGGCCTTTGGCCAAACAAGAAACGGAGGGCTGGTTTCTTCGAACCCTTCGGCTGTTTGCATATCCAACATCATCGCAGCCAGTGCGCGGTCCATGCGGCTGAGGGCACCGCGCAAGACGACAAAGCGCGAACCGCTCATTTTTGCGGCTGTTTCAAAATCCATCAAGCCGAGGTCCGTGCCAAGGTCATCATGCGCTTTGACATCAAAATCAAAGTCGCGCGGCGTACCCCATTTGGACAGCTCGACATTATCCTCTTCGCCCGCTCCATCGGGCACAGTTTCAAACGGTACATTGGGCAGTCCGGCGAGGAGGTTATCTAACTGCCCCTTCTCGCTTTCAACTTGTGCGCCCATAGCCGCGATCACGTTTTTCGCGCCTGCCACTTCGGTTTTCAAGCGTTCAGCTTCTTCCTTGTCGCCTTTGCCCATTGCTGCGCCGATTTGTTTTGACGCTTTGTTACGGGCAGCTTCAGCTTCTTGAACGACTTGCATCGCTTTACGGATCAGCTTGTCTTGATCGAGAATTTTCTTGGAGAGTGGCTCTAACCCACGTTTGGCCCAGAGTCGGTCAAATGCCTCTGGGTTTTCGCGAATGGCTTTTAGATCGAACATGTCGGGAATCCGGAGAATGAGTGAAGATTTGCGTTGCTATAGCTACGCCGTCCGCTTGGGTAAAGTGATGCCTGCTATGGGACTTTCGGTTTGTATTGTGACGTGGAACGGATCGGGATTGTCTATACACTCAATTAAGGGCATATCGCAGTATGCTATCTCGATTGCTTTTGATGCGCCACGCAAAATCATCCTGGTCCGATGGAAGCCTGAGCGATCATGAGCGTCCGCTAAATGCACGCGGGCAAATGGCGGCGACCTCTATCGGCGCGACCCTAACGGCTCGCAAATTCGCACCTGACATCATTTGGAGTTCCGACTCTAAACGTACGCGAGAAACCGCAATGCGTTTAATCCGCGCCATACCTGGCGCACAAACCGTCAATTACACATCTGAGTTTTATCATGCAGGTGTTGAAACAGTACTCCGCCTCTGCGGCAAAGCGGTCGAGCCTGACGGCGCGTTGATGTTATTAGGCCATAATCCAGGATGGGCAGAGTTACACACCTATTTCACGGGGCAATATCATGACTTCCCTACAGGGGCTTGCACGGTTCTAACCCGCAAAACTGGCGGTCAAAGTGATTGGTTGGACCCGGCAGCGTGGACATTTACGGATTTGATTCTGCCTCGCGACTTGGAATCATGACCCGCGGTTTCCTGCGCGGTGTCTGGCGTTTGGCCTATGCGTTTTTATTTTACCCTGCCGTTTTCGCACTCATGATCTGGCTAACGGTGACCAAACAACATTGGATGTGGGGCGTATGTGTAATCACAGCAGTTTTGGTCGTTGATCCAATTTATCGAATCATCTTGAGATCTGTATTAAATTGGCGACCTGCTAAGAAATGATATATTGTGATTTTCACTAGCCCCTTGGGCCTAGGACGCGATAAATCCAACAACAGTCATCGAAAATCGACTTATATCGTAATAATTTAGTCACTATAAAGTTGCGTTGTTGCAAGTAATGCGTGACAAAATACAACCCTTGGTATAATCATTGTTTTGCCGATGATGAACACATCCCAACTCACCATCTCGGCATGGTCGCATTACCCCACGTTAGCGGCCAAAACAGGTGGGCTGGTCATTGACTTCTTCACATCCCGGTGAAGTCAGCGACCAGCCGCCAAATTTTATCCTAATTTACCATTGAGGCTCAGGAGTGTATCTTCCTTGCGAAGAACCCAAAGCAACAACATCGCGCCGACTGTTGGAATTGCGGCTAAGAATAAGCGATCATACCCTTCATAAGGCGGCAACAGCTTCGCAATCGTCGTGAGCGTACCGACGGCATGTAAAGCCAAAACAAGTCCATAGCTCCACGTTTTTTTGAAACCTGTGACGAAAGCCACCAAAAGCAGCATCCATAGAACACCAATAATCGTCCCGACTGTTGGAGACAGGCTGAACTTATAAAAGCCTTTTGCGATACCAGCTGCCGAATCAGGGCTTGTAAACCGAAGAATTTGCCAAGGCAGCAAGAATAGGAAAATGAAAACCCGTGTAAGTAATAACGCAGGCTTTAAAAATTTTGTTTCAGACATAGTGTAACCCTCTCTTATAGATTACACTTCGTTAACAGATGACACATGCGAGTGGCATTCACAAAAACGAGAGCTTTAGGCCGTCTCTCCACGCAGACGAGCTTTCGCTTTTTCGGCCCCTAAGAGAACCAACATATCATCCATCGATGGACCATGTTGTTGTCCTGTCAACGCCAACCGAAGCGGCATGAACAAGCCCTTCCCTTTGCGTCCTGTCTCGGCTTTCAAATGCCCAATCATGGCAGACCATGTTTCTGGTAAAACAGTATCAGGCAGAGAATCCGCCGCCGTTTTACAAAATTCACGATCTTCATCAGCGATTTCACCTGCCATAGATTTCAAAACGATAGCCGCCCAGTCGTCAATGTCTGAGATTTTTGCAATATTGGCGCGAACAATATTCCAAAAAGCTTCGTCGCCAGGCACGCGGTCTATAACATCCGCATAGGGCGTTTCATGCAAGAGCTTTGCATTTAACGCCGTGAGATCTTTTTCGTCAAACCGTGCAGGGGCGCGTCCGATTTTAGAAAATGAAAATTCAGAGGCGAGCGCATCAAGGCTATGGCGAATTTCAACCGCATCCGATGTCCCGATCTTTGCGAGTAATGAAGCAATCGACATCGGTTCGATCCCTTGGTCCCGTAGTTCCAACATGGAAAGTGAGCCCAATCGTTTCGAAAGCGACTTCCCGTCTGCTCCGACAAGCAATGGCGTATGCGCAAATTCAGGAAGGTGATCGGACAAAGCGCGGAACACTTCGATTTGTGCCGCGGAGTTCGTCACATGATCTTCGCCGCGGATGACATGCGTAATCTTGGCCTCAATATCATCAACAACACTTGGCAGCGTATAGAGATAAGACCCATCACCGCGAATAAGAACAGGGTCGGATAAGGAAGACACATCAATACGCTGTTCGCCGCGCACCATGTCGGTCCACGTCACGGAGCCGCCAGAAAGTTTAAATCTCCAATGCGGCGAGCGGCCTTCGGCTTCATAAGCCGCTTTTTGGTCATCACTTAACTCAAGCGCCGCGCGATTATAAACAGGTGGCTTACCTGCAACGCGTAAGAGTTTACGTTGGCGGTCCAGCTCGTCTGACGTCTCGTAACAGGGATAGAGCAAACCTACTGCGCGGAGTTTGTTTGCGACTTCGTCATACATGTCGAAACGTTCGGATTGTTTGAAGGTTTTCCCCCATGTCACGCCCAACCATGACAAGTCATCCTTGATGCCTTGTTCATATTCTGCGGTCGACCGTTCTACATCCGTATCGTCAATACGCAGGATGAACATGCCCTCTTCTGCCTGTGCAAACAGGACGTTCATGAGCGCGGTACGGACGTTACCGACATGCAAGCGTCCCGTCGGGGACGGCGCAAAACGAACAATAGGTTTGGTCATCAGATTTCACCTTTTGGAATCTTGTCGCGATAGCGATTTGTGATCGGATAGCGGCGGTCACGTCCGAAATTCTTTGTACCGATTTTCACACCTGGTGGGGCCTGACGGCGTTTATATTCAGCGATGTAGAGCAAGTTTTGAATACGCTTCACATCGGCCTCGCTATGGCCGCGTGTGAGTATCTCTTCAATCGGCAATTCCAGTTCAATCAAGCATAGCAACAGATCATCCAGAACGTCGTATTCTGGCAGGCTATCGCTATCTTTCTGGTCATCACGGAGTTCCGCAGACGGCGGTTTTGTGATGATACGCATTGGAATCGGTGCATCCGCGCCGAGTAAATCCTCTGGCGTATTTTCATTTCGCCAATTGGCGAGCGCGAAGACTTCGGTCTTATAAACGTCTTTCAGCGGATTATACCCCCCGCACATATCGCCATAAAGCGTCGCATAACCGACGGCCATCTCCGACTTGTTCCCTGTCGTCACCAACATCGGCCCGAACTTATTCGATAGCGCCATCAACGTCAGTGCGCGGCTACGCGATTGTATATTTTCTTCGGCTGTCGACGGCGCAAGATCTGCAAAAAACGGGCTGAGCATTTCATCAAACGCGTCAATCGCAGGTTTGATCGCGATGGAATCATATCGGCACCCAAGGCGCTCGCAGCACTGCTCCGCATCCGTCAATGAATCGTCTGAGGTGTATTTTGTCGGCATCATGACAGCCCAAACGCGGTCAGGACCGAGCGCATCGACAGCAATTGTCGCTGCCATGGCGCTATCAATACCGCCGCTCATGCCTAAAATAATCTGTTTAAATCCATTCTTATTGACGTAATCGCCAAGGCCCAAACACATGGCGCGCCAGTCCGCTTCATGGCCCGAGAGCTGGACTTCTTGCTTGGCTTGAACACAAGTCCAGACATCATCAATTTTTTCCCATGTCGCGAGGTCATAATCATCAACAAAGCTCTTGAGCGATTGAACAATTGATCCATCCGCCGCCATAGAAAATGAAGAGCCATCAAAGACCAATTCATCCTGCCCGCCGACCTGATTGACATAGACAAGCGGCAGACCCTCAGTGATAACTTTCTCGCCAAGCGCAGCTACACGTTCTGTCAACGCCGTCCGCCGCCAAGGCGATCCATTCGGCGAAATCATAATCTCTGCGCCCGCGTCTTTTAAATGGTCCGCAACCGTATCCTGCCAGAGGTCTTCGCAAATCGGGAGTCCAATCGAAATGCCCTGAAAATCAATAGGCTGCGGCAAGTGACCTTTGGTGAAAACGCGCGCTTCATCAAACACGCCATAGTTCGGCAAGTGATGCTTGAAACGTACATCTGTAATCGCGCCGTCGCGCATAAATAGCGCCGCATTATACAGCTTTTTGTTGTCTAACCACGGCGCAGAAAATACGATTGCAGGACCGCCTTTTGTCTCCGCTGCCAGCCGTTCACAGGCCGTTCTGCAATCCGTCACTGCGGACGGACGCAACACTAAATCTTCAGGCGCATAGCCGATGATAAACAGCTCCGAGAAGACAACAATATCTGCGCCGTCAGCCTTGGCTTTCGCGTAATGCGTTTGCGCTTTTTCCAAGTTTCCCGAGATATCTCCAACGACGGGATTGGCTTGGATGGATGCGATTTTGAGGCGGTGTGTCATATGGCTTTCGCTCTACTCTGCCGCCTGCCCCAAAGCAAATTGTCAGGCGAAATCACGCAAAGTTTTTATCGCCCTTACAGACCGCCTTTCGCTGCACAGGTAGTCGACCTCTACGGCTCGGATTCTTTCCCTCAATCGACAATCACCAAAGGCTTGAGCTCATCATGAGCCATTCCTTTTATTTTCAACTGCTCCGCTAAGCTCCGAAACATATCAATATTCATATTCATGCTGTGCTGGCCGTTGCTCTGTGGCTGAGTGAATTCACGGTCGGCCGCATTCTTTGCAATCACAATACCTGCGGCGGGGTTTACATATATATATTGGCCATAAATCCCGACGGCGAAGAAATCGCCCTTGCTCGGCCCCTCTTGCGGCATCGGCACCCACCATTGATAGCCATAGCCTGATCCACGTACAGGATGGATATTTGGTGCGTGGTTGATCGTCGAATCTTTCACCCAATCAGCAGGAACGATCTGCTCGCCCTTCCACTCACCGCCTTGCAGGAATAACTGGCCGAACTTGGCGTAATCGCGCGTGCGCAGGTTCAATCCACCCAAAGCAAACGCAACGTCTTTGCCGTCAGTCAAATAATAGGGCGCTTTGCCCATACCCAATGTTTGCCCATAGGTCTCTTCCCACATTTGATGAAGGGTTTTGCCTGTGACCTTACGCAGAGCCATTGCTGCGACATGTGTGTCGATTGAGACATATTGCCAGACCGTTCCAGGGTCAGCCTGTCGTTCTGTCAGTGTTTCCGTATATTGATCCATCGACCCACCAAGGCCCAAGACCCGGCCCATGTCATTAATATCGGACTTTGGGTCCATGTAGTTCTCGTCGAACTTCACGCCGCTGGCCATGTTCAGAATATTGGCAACTGTCGCGCCTTCATAGGCTGTGTCTTTGAGTTGCGGCAGGTAGGTTTCTATGGGCTTGGATATATCCATCAACCCATCTTCAATCGCCTGACCATATAGGCCTGACATGAAGGATTTCGCCACAGACCAGCTAATCCGCAGGTCATTGCGTTGCGTGTCTTTGTAATAACTTTCATGGATGAGTTTGCCGTCGCGAATGACGACAAGCGCCGTTGTGTCGAGTTCGTCCAACACATCAGTCAGAGCCATTTCCTGACCCGCAACAACAACCATTTCAGGCAGAGCTTGAATATCCTCTTCCCAAGGATCGGGGTCTCCAAGGGTCAAATCGTGATGCAAAAATGCGGCATCCATATTGGAGAAATTCGTAACTATCTTATCCGCGTCGAACAATGTGTTCACTGTAGCAAGACGTTTTATCGTCGCCCAATTAAACGCAACCAGAACAATCCCAAGCGCGAGCACTGCCGCAATGCCAATTCCAAGCCATTTAAAAATTCGCATCACTCACCCCTATCAATTTCGTCCATCAATTTCAGCCATCAATTTCAGCCGCCACTTGAACAGCCACTGCCCCGTCTTCGGCGCTGACAAGTACGGGCGAGCCATCCAAGACCGCACGAACGAACACATCCGTGGCGGCGCCTAAGCTATCCGCAGCGCGGCTATCCTCTGCGAAATGCGTGTTTAAATCAAATGGCGTTGAATGGGTGAGCGTTTTGGCATTGAAATCAATATGGACCTCGCCCGACGGATAAGAGATCATCATATAACGTTCGCCCGTTTCAACGATGCGGCTGGCCGTCAATTCTGCGACTGCATCGCCATAATGTAACCGCCCTTGTGCCTCATCAGCTGTTTTCGACTTTATGGCCGTAGAATGTCCATCGACTCGATCTGGCGCTTGCTCAAACAACGCCGTGCAAAGATCAATATCATGGGTCATCAAATCCATTGTGACCGATGTATCAGTCCCGCGTTTAGAATAAGGGTTGGATCGCACCGCTTTGATGGCCAGAGGTCGCTCATTAATCAGGTCTAGCCCTATCGCCCGCAGCACCATGCGTTCCTGATGTCCGACTTGAACCCGTAGGCCTTTTTCGGACGCACGCATAACTATGGCTTCGGCCTGTTGAACAGATGTTGCCAATGGTTTTTCAATCAAACAGTGGCATCCAGCATCCAAGGCTTGCAATCCAATCTCGCCATGAAACGTGGCCGATGCGGCGATGATAACCGCGTCGCTCTCGGCCAAAAGTCCCACAAGCGAATAGGCGCTTATTTTGTGCGTTTCGGACAGAGCCGCAGCTTTCTCTTCATCCGCATCATAGATACCAACGAAATCCACGCGCGGATGCGCAGAGAGCTTGTTTGCATGATAACCTGCAAAGACGCCCGCGCCGATCAGGCCAATTTTCAATCCTTGAGACATAGGGCCTTAACGCTGTCTGAGAGGGGATTTGCAAGGGAAAACATGAGAATCACTTTGGGTTAATCGAGAGCATATATTGAACGTTTTGGCACGGTTGAGGCGATTTTCGCGCTAACCTTTAAGAAAACCGCACTTAAATGGTCATAAAATCCCGTAAATACGCGGTTTTTAATGACACGTTAACCGCAATCCTTAGGATTTAACGCAGCACCGACATCACAGTCGGCCCGCTTCATCACGAGGGAGTATCCAGATGAACAAGAAAGAACTCATTAGCGCACTTGCTGAACATACAGGCGCAACACAATCCGACGCTGGTGATATGCTCAATGCATTCATCGAAGTCACAATGACTGAATTAAGACAAGGCGACGGCTCCAAAGTTGTCATTCCTGGCTTTGGTCAGTTCGTCTCGAAATTCCGCGATTCCCGCGAAATTCGTAACCCAGCCACGGGTAAAATGATGATGTCAAAGCCAAAGCTATCCGCATCATTCAAGCCATCATCCGTGCTTAAAGATCTCTAAGACTTAGGTCTTAATCAAGATTTTAGCCGTCCCTTCGCAGGGGCGGCTTTTTTATATGGCAAAGCCGGTCAGAAGATTAGACGGCAACGCGAACAGTCTCTTCTTTACGATAACTTCCCAGTTCTTCCGAAATCAGGAATGCCAGCTCTAAGGCTTGATCCGCATTTAAACGTGGGTCGCAATGTGTGTGATAGCGAGAGGACAAATCCTCCTCGCGCACAGCCCGCGCAGAACCGCCCAAACACTCAGTCACATTTTGCCCTGTCATTTCAAAATGCACGCCACCCGGCCAGCAGCCTTCGGAATGAAGAACCTGCATAAAGCGGCTGACTTCAGTCATGATATTATCAAACGGGCGAGTTTTATAACCGCTATCTGTTTTGATTGTATTGCCGTGCATAGGATCACAAGACCAGACGACGTGACGCCCTGCCCGTTTGATCGCGCGCGCCAAGGTTGGCAGACCTTGCGCAACTTTATCATGGCCATAGCGCGCGATGAGCGTGATTTTCCCTGCTTCGTTTTCAGGGTTCAGAACATCCAACAAACGCAGCAGTTCATCTGGCTCCAGACCTTCACCAATTTTCATCGCAATCGGGTTTTCAATTCCGCGCATAAATTCGACATGTGCATGATCCAACTGGCGCGTGCGGTTCCCGATCCAGAGCATATGCGCCGAGGTGTCATACCAACGACCCGTTGTACTATCGATGCGGGTCATGGCTTCTTCATACCCAAGCAGCAGGCCTTCGTGGGATGTGTAATAATCCGTTGCTGCCATTTGGGGCGTAGATTCAGGCGTAACACCGCAGGCTTCCATAAAGTTCAGCGCATCTTCAATCTTTACGCAAAGCTCTTTATATTTTTTCGTCTGCTCTGAGCCATCTACAAAGCCGAGCGTCCATTGATGGATATTACGTAAATTCGCATATCCACCCGTTGCAAAAGCCCGAAGCAAGTTCATCGTCGCCGCAGATTGACCATAGGCTTTCAACAAGCGTTGCGGATCAGGAATGCGTGACGCTGGATTAAAATCCATGCCATTAATGTTGTCACCGCGGTAAGACGGTAATTCAACACCATCACGAAGTTCGACTGGCGAGCTGCGCGGCTTACCAAATTGTCCTGCAATTCGGCCGACTTTGACAACGGGTTGGCCCGCGCCATAGGTCAGAACAACAGCCATTTGCATCATCACGCGGAACATGTCGCGGAGGTTATCGGGATGAAATTCCTTAAAGCTCTCGGCGCAATCTCCGCCCTGCAGCAAGAAAGATTTGCCCATCGCAACTTGGCCCAAACGCTCTTTCAAACGGCGCGCTTCGCCCGCAAATACAAGCGGTGGATAGCCCTTCAGCGTTGTCTCAACATCATTGAGTTCGGCCACATCTGGATAATCATTCGGAATGTGTTTTGCGGGTTTATTGCGCCAGCTCGAAGGCGTCCATTTGGTCATGATAGTCTTCCTATGCGCAAGATATTTGCGTCAGTGAGCCTAGACCATAACCCTTTGAGACAAATTTGCCCAGCCTTCGATGCCTACCAATCGCAAAAATTTTATATCTGATTTTTTAGAGGGTTTTGAGCCGCGCGGAAACGCTCGCAGCCGCCGTTGAAACTAGGGTTTCAACATGGGTGACTGCCGATTAATGCGATGCCCGAAAGGTGGGACAGTCCGCGTGGTGATCTTCGCGATGGAGGACCAAAATAGAAAAGTTGTTTTACGCAAAGACAGGGCATTTGGTTGTAAATCAAATGCACGGCCACGCGGCAGCGGTTTTTGATGCAGCGGCCTGTTTGTCCCCGCAAGTCATGCCATTAGACAAGGCGGTCGGCTCTCACTTCAAAAGTCCCGGCACCTCTTTGGCTCTCACACCAAAACGCTCAGACCCACCGTCTATCGGTACCAGCAAGCGAGGCCTCGCCTGTCCCGTGTCCGAAAGAACTTCTGTAATGTATCATAGGTTTTGGGGCCAAGGATCATTCTCTTGGTTTTTGTTTTAAGTCATTGAAGCGGAATGATTATTATTTTTACAAAACAAGGATCATTCTCAAATCAAAGCCGTTTTTAGTCGCGCGCTTTTAGCGTCACGATCTCTTCGGCAATTGTGGGATGAACAGCACAGGTTGCGTCAAAGTCGGCTTTTGTTAGGCCTGCCTTCACGCAAATACCCAAGGCTTGGATCATCTCTCCGCTGTCATCACCAACGAGGTGAATACCGATAACTTTTTCAGACTTACCTTGTGTGATCAGCTTCATGAAGAATTTCTGAGGACTGCCTGAGAGCGTATTTTTCATCGGGCGGAATTTGGTGGAGTAAACCGTCATGTCATCCCCAAATTTACTGCGAGCCTCGTCTTCGCTAAGGCCGACTGTCCCAACAGGCGGACGGGTGAAGACCGCACTGGCAATATCCGAATGATCATAGGCCGTTGGGTTGTCTTTGAATGCGGTTTCAATAAATGCAACGGCTTCGCGAATGGCGACAGGCGTTAGGTTCACGCGGTTGGTTACATCGCCAACGGCATAAATATTACTAGCTGTCGTCTTGGATTGCGCGTCAACTTTTACGGCTCCACCCTCATCCATTTCAACGCCCGCATGCTCTAGACCCAAGCCAGCCGTGTTTGGCTTGCGGCCCGTGGCCATAAATACGACATCCGTCCCGACTTTAGATCCATCATCAAAGGAGACGATATATCCACCTGTCGTTTCTTTGATTTCTGTCGGGCTGATGTTGAATTTCACATCAATACCATTGTTCGCTTGAACACTTCCAACTTCATCACGGACTTCGGAGTCAAAGCCATTCAGCAAACGGTCGCCGCGATAGGCTTGAACCGTTTTCACACCGAGACCTGCATAAATCCCCGCGAATTCACAGGCGATATAGCCGCCCCCGATGATGAGAACGCGTTCAGGTAGTTTTTCCAAAGTGAAGGCATCATCAGACACAATCGCATGTTCAGCGCCTTTAATGCCAGGTGCCCAAGGCGTTCCGCCAACCGCAATCAGGATTTTCTCTGCAGTGATGGTTTTGCCGCTTTTCTTCAACCGAACCGTATGGGCATCGACAAATTCTGCGCGTTCGCGGAATAAGGTCGCGCCGTTCTTCTCTAAAATCGTTGAGTAAATGCCGGATAGGCGCGAAACCTCTTTTTGGATTGCGTCACGTAAAACAGGCCAATCAAAAGAGACATCGCCAACGGACCAACCATAAGCAGATGCGCCTTTAATCGAAGCGCCGTAATCCGCGCCATAGACCATGAATTTTTTGGGAACACAGCCGCGTACAACGCAGGTTCCGCCTGGCAGGCTTTCTTCCGCAACGCCGACGCGTTTCCCTAATTGCGCCGCCAAACGTCCAGCGCGTACGCCGCCCGAGCCTGCGCCGATAACAAATAAGTCGAAATCATAATCTGACATGGCGAAGTCCTAGTTCGAACGGCGACGCCAACGACTACAGAGTCTTTGGGCATGCGGACCGGATGGAGGTGACGGATGCCATAAACGAAGGGCGGCAACGTCGATATAAAAATGCGCTATCGTTTGCGCTTGGTCCGTTAAACTGGGAAAACTAAAGCCCCGTTTCAAGCGTTGTTTGACGTGCGATACACCTAAAACCAGTAACATTTCAGGGAGAGAGAGCGTTTCTGCGACAAGATCGACCAAACTTTCGCAATAGGCCTCTTCGTAATATCTGAGAGAGCGGATCATTTCGAGGCTTTGTGTCGAACATATCTGAAAGTAAATGTCATAGAGACCAAAGCGCGCCGCGATTTTCTCGGCACATCTGCGCTTCACTGTTTCAAATATTGAAAAATCTAAGGTCAAAACGCCAAGAGCAAAAACACCTGCGAAAACCAAAAGGATCGGTTCACTCAAACCCAACATATGCGCCGCCCTGCTCCCGCCTCAGTACTCAATTCAGAGGACTTGGACGGATTCGTAGATAAACTGCAATGGCGTGTTTTGAAGGATTACGCTTAGCGGCGACGCCTACGCCTACCAGAACTAACATCTTCACGGCCTTGAGCTTTCGAAAGGTTCAAGGAATCTACAACTGTATTTGCGATCTCTTTCGCGCGAGAATTCATGTCCAACAAACTACTCTCAGCAGTCACAGAGGCATCTTTGCGGCGGGCTTTGCTCAGACGTTCTAAATTAGAGGCGTTAAATTTTTTCGTCAAAGCAAAGATTACTTGCCCTCTATAACTTTCCTGTCCCTGATCGAAAACGCGCACATCAGACTCTTCGCGGGCCCCACAAACGCTACGATAAATATCCATCAGTTCGAATTGATCAAAGACCTGCTTGGCGTAAAACGCTTGCTTTTCTCTCTGGCTGTTCAAAATTTTGCTAATGATGAAACCTACGAATAGAAGGCCGCCAAATAGTAAAATCATACATTAGTCCCGAGAAAGTTCGATAACGCGAGCATGATCGGCTTCGCCAATGACAATCACATCAGCCAAATCGATGAACAAGCCATGTTCCATCACGCCCGGGATCTGACTGAGCGCGAGCGCCGTATCAGCAGGGTTTGGAATTTTGCGGCAGCGGCTGTCGAGGATATAGTTCCCGCCATCCGTGATCAGCGGGCCAGAGCCATCTTTCATCTGACGTAGAACAGTCTGCGCATCTTCGCATTTCGTTGCCTTCAACGCCTCAAAAACCTGCTCTGCCGTCAGGGCCATGCCAAAAGGATCAACTTCAATCGGGAGCGGGAAACGCCCCAACATTTCGACCATCTTGGTACTGTCGACAATCACGATCATACGGTCGCTGGCTTGGGCGATGATCTTCTCTCGCAACAAACATGCGCCGCCGCCTTTAATCAGATTAAAACTCGGATCGACTTCATCCGCGCCATCAACCGTCAGATTAATACGATCCACTTTGTCAGGCTCAATCAGCGGCACGCCTGCCTCTATCGCACATTCCGCTGTGCGTTTGGACGTGGGAACGCCCGAAACCTTTAGACCGCCCGCGATACGCTCACCCAAACCATCGATAAAAATCTCGGCTGTCGAACCAGAGCCGAGGCCGAGGACCATGCCGTCTTCAACAAAATCCAAGGCCGCCATTGCGGCATTTTCTTTGACTACACTCATGATTTTTTGGCTTTCAATTTTTCTTGGACGGCGCGGAAACGTGCGCCCCAGTCTTTTTTGTTGACTTGCTTTGCTCGCGCCAGCGCCAAGGCGTCATCGGGCACATTATTTGTGACGACACCACCAGATCCAAGGAACGCGCCTGCACCAATATTTACGGGTGCGACAAGAGAGCTATTTGATCCGATAAAGGCGCCGTCGCCAATGATCGTTTTATGTTTATTATATCCGTCGTAATTACAGGTAATTGTGCCTGCGCCGACATTCACGCCTTCACCTAATTCTGCATCACCAACATAGGATAGGTGATTGATTTTACTTCCTTTACCTACTTTCGCCTTTTTGGTTTCAACAAAGTTTACAACCTTTGTATTCTCAGCCAAGACTGTACCCGGGCGCAGACGCGCAAAGGGGCCAATATTTGCACCTTCGCCAACAACTGTGCCTTCGAGGTGAGAAAAGGAGTGGATGGTTGTGCCGCGTTTGACCGTCACGCCAGGACCGAACACGACATTCGCTTCGACTGTCACATCAGGTTCCAACACTGTATCATAGGAGAAATAGACCGTTTCAGGATGTTTGAGACTTACCCCAGACACCATCGCATTTTCGCGCATCACGCTTTGGAACGCGGCTTCGGCTTTGGCTAGATCACGGCGGTCATTCACTCCGAGAACCTCGGCCTCTGATGCATTTACAACCGTTGCGCTTTTGCCGTCACTGCGCAGGATTTCCACGATGTCAGTGAGGTAATACTCGCCCTTGGCATTTGCATTCGTAACGCGGTCACAAGCAGAGAAGAGGTCCGCTGCGCTCGCCGCAACAACGCCAGAATTACAAAGCCCGATAGAAAGTTGTTCTTCTGTGCATTCTTTGGCTTCAACAATCGCATAGAGGTCTTTGCCTTGAGTCACCAAACGACCATAGGCGGCAGGATCATCTGGCTCAAAACCCAGCACTGACATGGCATGCGTCTCAAAGGCGTCAAATACGCGGCTCAGGGTCGGTCCTGTTATTAAAGGCGTATCCGCATAGAGCACAACAACTTGCCCCTCAAAGCCCTCCAGTGCGGATTTCGCGCATTGTACGGCATGACCTGTGCCCTGCTGCGGCTCTTGGATGGCGATGTCGAGACCTAACGCCTCAGCTGCCGCGCGTACATCCGCATTGCCTTCGCCCACAACGCAGACAATTTTCTCTACACCTGCGCCTTTGGCCAAGCTGGTGACCCATTCGATCATGGGACGTCCCCCGACAGGGTGAAGCACCTTGGAACGGGAAGATTTCATGCGCGTGCTTTTGCCCGCAGCAAGAATGATGGCGGCGCGTCGTGTTGTCATGGCTCGATGTCTCATTTAGGCGGAATTCAGGGTGAATAGAAATTCTGAACCCGACCTAGCGCATCGCGCACGTCATCGCACGGAAGAATCGATAAGTTTATGAAAAAAACGAATAGAGCGCCCTGTATCAGCCAACCCTGCCGAAGACTGCCCCTATTGGGACTAAGCGTCTGTTTCGATCTGGACGGAACATTGGTCGATACTGCGCCCGATTTAGTACGAGTCACCAGCGAAGTTATTGCGACTCGCGGGCATAACCCCGTGAATTACCGATCGGCCCGCGCCGCTGTGGGTTATGGCTCTCGTCGAATGATCACAGACGCCCTCACCGCCGTTGATGATGCGGCTTCGGATGCAGAGATTGATACCCTGCAAGCGGACTTCCTAAAACGCTACGCCGATAGCCTAGACACATTATCCACGCCTTTCCTAGGCGTCGAGGAGACATTGAAACAGCTCATCGCCCTAGGCGCAGAGCTATCCGTCTGCACAAATAAGCCAGGTTGGCTGGCCCGCCCCTTATTGGAAAAGCTCCAACTTGATCGCTATTTCGTCCGAACCATCGGCGGGGACGAGCCACCACAAAAAAAGCCAGCCCCTGGACACATATTTGCCGCTGCTGGGCACCGTGATCCCTCGCGCATTATTATGGTGGGAGATAGTTGGCCAGATATGCGCGCGGCCCAAAATGCCCGAGTTCACGCAATCCTTATGACATATGGCTACACGCCCTTGCCCCAAATACGATTAAGGGCCGGTACACGGTTATCGCGTTTCCGCGACATCGTGCCGACCCTTTTAACTCGCTATAGCTAGCGAGCTGAAGTTAGTGTCTTCGGCTTAGCCGAAGTTTTCAGTCGATTTGGCAGGAACGCCATTGACCAAAGTTGACCGAACATCCGTACGCGCGGAGCGCATGGAGGCCAAAAATCCGCCTTGGATGAGATTCACGCGAACATCATGTCCACGTTCTGCCCAATAGGCTTCGATTTGCTCTTTCAGTCTTTCAGCGCCTTCGCGCGTACAATAATCACCTTTCATAAGGCCCTCTTATATCTGTGCAGCGCGCCCATCTCTGGAAACACCACGAATTGTGTCTAGTCCCTGCACTCGAAGTAAGAAAGCCCTTGTGGATTTCCAGCGAAAACCATAGGTTTTTCTTATAAATTTTCGTAATCTTTGCGGGACTGCTATTAATATGCAGACTTGCATTGACGTACACGGGGCTAATTGCGACGGGCCATTAAGCTAAGTTATACACAGTGAACACCCCCAAAATGGCAAATGTGACGATTTTGTGATCACGTTTCGTTTATTAACTAAGTTTATCGGATTTCAGACACGGGGGCATATCTTTTGAAAGCGCAAGGTACGACATTAGCGGACAGATTGAAATCTCGCCGCAAAGAGCTAGGGCTATCGCAAAATGCGCTCGCCAAGACCTGCGGCGTCAGTCAACCCACCATAGCAAATTGGGAACGCGGCGGCCATGTTCCGCGTCAAAATGCGCTCGCATCCATCGCTCTCGGCTTGGATGTAGATGCTATATGGCTGCTTTCTGGGGAAATGCCTGCAGATAAAAACCCAGCGCATCGTCATTTATCAAAGCCAATTCACAATATCCCCGTCTATGCATGGCCTACACATATCGACGATTTATGCACAGCACAGGCCAGCGATTACCTGACGATGAGCCTATTTGGCAGCAACATGTTAGCCGTCTTTGCCCCAACACCATCGAAATATCCGGTCGGAACCATCCTGATATTTGATCGATCCACACAGCGGATCAGCGGGACATATCTTGTCGAGGCAGAAGAACGCGCGGACCTGATTGATCTTGTTCTAGCCGCGAATGATGACCCGATTTTATGGAACACATTACGTCCCGTCGGGCGATTGATTTTTTCAATCCAGCCCCACTGATAGCTATCGCCGCACTCTATCCTGCGGGATCGCTCATCGCTTCCATATTCGCATCCGCTTTGCGAATCGCGGCTTCTAGGCGATCTTCGGCGGTTTGCAGGTTCTTTTTTGGGTCCTGATAAAAAGCCGTCAATTTCATAATATTCAAGAATGTCTTGTTGAGCGCCCGCCCACCCCATTTCATTGGACGATCAAAATCAAACAAGAGAATCACGCGCTCTTCGTCTGTGTCGTTCCAGACCTCATGCTCATACGTATCATCAAAGACGAATATTTCGCCCTCTTTCCACGGCGTAATCGTGTCGTCGACACGAATGCGGCACTGCTCTCGATCTTTTGGAATGATAAGACCGAGATGGGATCGCAATATACCCTTGGTCACACCTTTGTGCGCGGGAATATGATACCCAGGCGCAAGAATAGAGAACATGGCCGTTTGAAGGTTCGGCACTTTTTGCAAAATATCTGACGTTTTCGGGGCTAGCGCCGCGTTCTTCTCCAACCGTTGACCGAATCCGAATAAGACAAAGGTCTTCCAGTTATTTTCAGTGGACAGACGGTATTGATCAGGTGAAATTTCGTGAAATCCGGGAATGGCATCGCGAAATTTCAGGACCTCGCGCGCCTCGGCTTGGATGGTTTCCCAATTATCGGTAAACTCACTCAAAAACGGGAAATGTTCATTCGAAAGTTTAGGCGTATCAGGAACTTTTGATTGCCGCGTCTGATAAGCTGCAATCTTACGGACAAGTTTCTTACCTGTAGTTTTCACAAACGCGCGGCGCTTGTTTTTCAGGTGCTTAGGTTTTTCAACAGAGGTAGCCATAACGTCGCGCGCTTTACGCCTGCGCACGCTCCTCGTCCACCATGTAATCCCGTGTGATTGGGAGAGCGTTCAGGTCTTTCGTGAGCTGAATTTGGAAATTCATATGTTTACCTTCAGAGAAAGACAGCTCAGAAATCGCAAGATAAAATTCCCACATTCGGAAAAATTCCTCGCCCATCATCTCAATGATTTCAGTCTTTTGCGCCTGACATCTCTTGTTCCATTCGGCCAAAGTATGCCCGTAATGAAGGCGTAAAATTTCGCAATCCGTGACCCAAAGGCCCGCTTTTTCGATCTCTGCAAATGTCTCTGATAATGCTGGAGAATACCCGCCTGGGAAAATATATTTCCGTATCCAAGCCCCGGTTGTGCTCGGTCCGCCTTTACGTCCAATGGAATGCACCAGCGCGACGCCATCTTGCGTTAACAGCTCACGGATGCCGTTAAAATATTCTGCGAAGTGACTGATGCCGACATGTTCAAACATCCCAACAGAGACGATACGGTCAAAGGGGCCGTCGACATCGCGGTAATCTTGCAACCGAATATCTACTTTGTCAGACAACCCTGCCGCTTTTACACGTTCAACAGCCAATGCATGTTGCTGCGTGGAGAGGGTCACACCCACAACATTTACATCATACGTCTTGGCCAGATACATGGCCATGCCACCCCAACCACACCCGATATCCAAGACCCGTTGTCCGGGTTCGAGCTTTAGTTTCGCCGCGATGTGGCGTTTTTTAGAAAGTTGAGCCTCTTCCAGACTAATCGCGGGATCAGAATAATAAGCACAGCTATATTGCATGTCCTCATCTAGGAACATGCCATAGAGATCATTGGAAATATCGTAATGCGCTTTGACATTAGCGGAGCTTGCTGACCTCGGGTTACGTTGGTGCCAGCGACGAATTTTCTTTTGCCACGCTTTAACCTTCGAGCGCAGTGGCCCTTTCCTGAGACCATCGCGGTTTTGTGCAAAGAGATTTAGGAAATCATATATCGTACAATCGACGACCTCTAATCGGCCGTCCATATAGGCTTCGCCGGCGATAAGTTCAGGATTTTTAACCAGCTGAAGCGGAAGCGCAGAATCATTCAAACGTATCGTCGCGGACGGATCTCCGCCTGGACCATAGGTCGTTGAGGTCCCGTCATGTAGAATGACGGTCAGCGCCCCGTTGGAAACGAAACGCTGCATAACTTTATCGAGGAGTGTGGTGCCAATGCTCATAATTAGCCTTTAGCTATAGCCCGTGATTCATACAATCGTGTTCCACAACTATTTGATCACGTTTTAGATAACGGCAAATCTTGTTCTGGCCATCTCTGCTTCACCGAATAAGGAACGGCAAATTTCGTAATCTTCCGGCGTGTCCAGTTCTGACCAATCGGCCCCTTTGATATTGGTCGTATCGATCTGAACGCCAGCCTGCGCCAAGCCGTGAATTGCAGATAAGAACCAACTCTTTGTCCCATCAGGCGTTTTCATCAGGCGCTTGAGTTCAGTTGTAAAGATTTCAGGCCCTGCTTTCATGAACCTTAACATTCCAATTGATTCGCCATCAGTTTCCGTCAGCGGTAAAGTTTTACCAATCGCCGTCAAAAATTCGCGGTCCAACGTCACCTTCATATCGTCACCATCATAGTGACCTTTTTGGTCGATGGTTACGGTGATATCATTCGCGGGTGCCGCTAAAATCGTTTGTAAAAGTTCCGACGTAAATAACGTATCGCCATTAATAAGAAGAAAGTCGCTGTGCATGGACTTACGCGCCATCCAGCAAGATGCCAAATTATCGGCGACTTGGAAAAACGGATTATAAAGCGTTTTGACACGTGGTCCGGATTTGCGGGCCTTTATTTCCGCATGCACCATATGGCTGTTAAAGCCCGTA
Source organism: uncultured Caulobacterales bacterium (assembly GCA_938003545.1). Taxonomy (GTDB): domain Bacteria; phylum Pseudomonadota; class Alphaproteobacteria; order Caulobacterales; family Maricaulaceae; genus Litorimonas. The sequence continues at coordinate 31,594 of CALKXY010000011.1, read as the reverse complement.
ACAACAGTTGCGGTTTCGATACCATTCGCAAAAAGCGTATCAAGCTGCATGCCCAAAACTGTCGTGTTCCCAATTGGCAACAAACATTTTGGTAGATCTGTGGTCAAAGGAAGAAGTCGTGACCCTCGGCCTGCGGCAAGAATAATAGCGTGCATAAAACAGCCCTTGTATATATTTGGCTCAAATGGACCAGTTTACTGTTTCGAAACCATGAACATCAGCCACTTTTAACAGCCTTGCGTCTGAATTCACTGCCACCCCTTTGTCCGCAAACATCAGCACAGGTAAATCGGAGTAACTGTCTGAGTACACAGTGATATGTGCAGCCTCGCGTTTGAAATCATCAAATGTTTCCAAACATTTCTGCAGCATATCGAGTTTACCCAGACCGTAACAGTTTTGAGACCCAAAATAACGGGCGCATTTTTCACCCTTCCACGCCAATTTGGTGCAAACTACAGTGTCAATATTCAGGCGCTGCGCAATCGCCTCGACGATCAAATCCGCCCCTGCAGAGGCGATGATAATACGGTCACCTGCTGCGCGATGGGCTTCTATTTGACGAAGTGCGCCGGGACGCAAGCCAGACCTAACTTCTTCATTTGCAAATTCAGCGGCTTGCGCCTCCAACTTTACGCGAAGCTGCCCAGATAAGCTCCAGCGTAACATACCGCGTTTGACGGAAATTCGTTCTTGCGATCCAAATTTATAAATCATTTGCCCCACGCCTGCGCGCGCCCAAAGCCCGATGAGCTGCCATGGCCTATGACGAATAGAGCGCGACACGAAACGTCCCCAAGTCCCTTGACTTGTGATCGTTTCGTCCAAATCGAAAACGGCATAATGCTGCATGATTTATGCGTCCATCCAACTTACGAGCGGGCGCCGCATAAAGAGCGCGACGATCACCGTTAAAACATTAATCGCTATACAGGCCCATGTCCAAATCGCGATGACAAGAAACGCCCAATATCCAGCACCTGCCCAAATTAAGGTCAATATTATGCCGATCATCATGATAAATGTGTTTGGATTGCGTCGCGCGATGAAGAAACGAAGGCCTGAATTAAACCGCGTCCAAACATGTATATGAAACCCATGTTGCGCCAAGAATATACCTTCGACAATGCGGTCAACCCAATAGCCGATCAAAATCGCAATCAACGCGATGCAAAGCGGCTCTGACAATGAATACGCCCCGCCCAACCCTATAAACCAAGCCCAATACCAAAATGGCGGATGGATTAAATCGATACCATGGTCATAAATATTACCCCAGTAAGAATAGGTCATCGTGGTCCGCGCCAGCTTTCCGTCCACCGTATCCAAGAACGTCATGATCCAACCACACGCAAAGCCCAACGCCCATTGCCCCTGCCAGAAGAACCATGTCGCAGCGAGCATGAGGAAAAATCCAATCGTCGTCACCTGATTAGGCGTTAGGCGTAGATGCGCGCATAGCCGCGTCACATAAAAGGCCGGCACAGGCCAGAACCATTTTGTCACAAAATCCGTTATACCTTTGTAAGAACTTTTGAACTGCCGCCGCATAATTTCGAGAATAGGCGTCGCTTTCGTGTCCAGCACATAGGGCACTTCGTGCTTACGCAGAGATTTAATATAACCGTCATTTACGTCATTCGGGGTCACAGCATTAAAGTCATAGGGCATGAGCGCATCTTGGCTTTGCCCAATTAAAGCCTCAGCTTCAGTTTGCGTCGCGCCAGACAAGCTGACGATTTGTCCCGCCTCGATCAAGGCTAGACGATCAGTGACAGCAAAGGATTTGGAGAGCTCTGCGCTCATGATCCAATCAATGTGATGCCACAGGCCCCGCCCGCCAATACTCATGTCTTGATCGACGTCAGCGCCAGCTTTTTTAAAAGCGCGCCCTTGCCATTCACGCAAAGGCAGGCCCCATATACGGGCTTTACTTTCACCAATTAGACCGAATGTTGGCGCGGCTCTCACCTCACCTGTTTCAAAAGCGTCTTGCTGCTTGACCTTCTTATCCAAGGCTTGCTTCGCGAGCCACATGACCAACCCCACAGCCACGATATTCCCTGCGATGGCGGCCCAACCAGGCGCCATATTCCCGACGGTGAAACTGAGGCCGAAGAAGGCGATAATATAAACCACGACACCCGCACCGCGCGCATAAATGGCGCGCTCAGGATGATCCGTCGCGTAAAGGACCGGATAAAGCGGAGCTGCCATGCCCAGCAAAGCGGCTGCGGGCACAAGAAGCGACGCAAGTGGCGCGGCTTCCATATAATCCGCCGACAGTACCGCTGACAAAGCGGTCCCAAAGAAAAACCATATGAAGAGAGAGGCGGCCAAACCGAAGGCGAGTAAAATAACGGCCGCGCGCATAACAAGACGCCAAATCTGTTCAACCTCACCCGCACTGACCATTTTGGCTAATTCTGGATAGATCACTTGATCCAAAAGTTTGAACCCTTCGGATAGAAGCTTAGCGATTTCTTCTGCCGTTCGATAAACAGATACCCAAATCGGACCAAATACCGACATGACCAGCAAAACAGGTAGGTGAACATTTGACGCCGCAAGCGTGGAATCCACATTTGCCTTCCAGACAAAAGGCCAGACCCCCTTACGGGGGTTCAAAATACTCGCTTTGGCTTGCAGTACAGGTTTCAGCAAATTGCGTTTGGACAGCTCGCGCGCAGCCAATAGCGGAAGCGCCAGATAATCAACGAGCGAGCCGATAAACCAAGCTAACAGAAACCCTTCCATACCCGCCCCAAGAAGGGCCGCGATCACAACGCCGATAAAGCGCACGCCTGTCATGACAACGCCGTGCCAAGCCAAAACATCAAAGCGGTCAAACAGTCTAAATACGCCAATCGACGCCCCGCGATGACGCACTAATAAGAGCGAGCAATAAAGCGCCACCATCGCAAAGGACGCATTAACGTCCGTATCCGCAGATTCGCGGCCAAAGAGATTCGGGAAAGTTTCCCCGAAAATCACAACAATTTTGTAACAAGCCAATGCCCCAAGAAAGGCAATGATGGCCGAGACAACATCAAGTTTATATCCAAATTGAATAAGACGAGAGAGGCTTTTGACATCATCATGCTTAACGTCATCCATTCCAAACCGAATGATGGTTTGCCAGGCTTGAAATGTTGCAAGTTGCGCAAAGAAGAGATGGTAAGAATGTAGGAAAAAGATCACGCCCAAGGCCATGATACTAATTGAATTGGCCGCGATGATAAGACTGGCTAGCCCCAGAATAGCCGCCAACGCCTTTGATCCGACCATCAAGCCCGTATTTGCTGCAATCCGCTTACCAACAGATTGGCTCGACGCTATTGTCAAGTCAGGCAGGCTCATGCGGAGCGCGTCTCTAAAATCTGTTCCACCAACTCCAAGTCAGACGGCTTATCGACATCAATTGCAGCTTCCGCAAATGGTAGTAAAACGGGCGCAGCCGTGATTCCAATGCGATCAGCGGCATATTCAAAGGCTCCGTCTAAACTCAATCGCCCTGCCGCAAATTTCACGCCGATACCTACACCGACTTTCCTTGCAAGTTTTAACGGTTTCTTCCGCAAATGTTGAACGGATTGCCAAAACGCAATGGCTTTCAAGCCATTCTCATTCGCAATATAAAATAGATTACAGCCTGACACAGCATGATCAGAGAACCTGAGATACGTCCGCTTTGTAACGGGGTATTCGGCCTTGATCACTTCTTCCGTCGCCAATCCGACACAAATATCCGTTCCTGCAGATTTCGCCCCCGAGATGAAGCTCTTGATCATCTCAGCAGAAAGTAACGCGTGATCACAGGTCGTAATTAAACAGGGGTATTGATCGATATGCTCCAACCCGAGTTGGACACTATCGGCAGGACCGTCACCGCTTGGAACTTCGGTCAAATCTCTAGCAGAATAACCTGACACAAAAAAAGGTTCTGCAATTTTGGCATCGCGCAGCGCCGAGACAACGCGCGCCAACATAGGCACGCCAGCCACAGGAATGTCTGCTTTATGAGACACGCCAGCCGCTTCACACAAGGGGTCCTTGACCCCTGCCCGCTGTCCCGCGAGAATTAGAACACTCGCTACCATTTAATCGATCCGTTTTTCATACATACGATAGGTTTTATACGGCACAGCACTGGCTTGTTCGCATATCGCGATCATGCCTTCATTGTCCTCTAAAATCCAAGATAGCTCGCAATGGGTGAACCCCGCCTGACGGGCCGCTTCGAAGGATTCCTCACACAACGCCGCAATCAACGCCAATCCCTTACGCGTGTTATGGAATTTCTTTTTCAAACCCATCAAAGGAATGCGCGCCTGCTTCGCGGTTTGCGTCTTCAGGCGATAGACGAGTTTCGCCCAATTGAACGGCAACAATTTACCATCAAACCCTCTCGCCAGCTCGTTTAAATCTGGCAGCAGACATAAAAACGCAGCCAATTCACCATCTATAGAGCCAATTAAGAAACGCTCAGGGGCGATGAGCGGCTTCATCTCTTTTGCGAGATGTTGGATCGCGTCATCGGGAAAGGGCAAAAACCCCCAATTCTCTGACCAAGCATCGTTAAATACCTCCATGGCGCGATGCATCTCGCCGCTGAAGTCTTTTGGGTTGAGTGTTCGCCACGTGATCGCATCTGATTTCTTGGCATAATCAACCATCATTTGCGTCATTTTTGGACGTGGATAGCCTGCATTCAAATCGGCTTGGAAGGCCAATGTATCGATAGCCTTTGTAAAACCTGCAGCTTCTAGCGCCGGCGCATAATAAGGTCGCCCATAGGACATCAATACCACGTTTGAGTCGTCAAAGCCCTCTACGAGTAAGCCAATTTCCTCATTCACGCCCCATTGCGCAGGCCCCACCATACGGCTGCGCCCTTTGCTTAGGGCCCAATCTTGTGCCGCCGCCAAAAGACGCGACAGAACATCATTGGAATCGATTCCATCAAAATAACCGAAAAAGGCAGTTTCAGCATCGTGAAACGAATCATGAGCTGGGTTTGTAAAGGCTGCAATGCGACCAACATCCAAACCATCACGCACGGCAATGAAAAGCTGGCGATCTAAATCGCGCGCGGCTGGGTTTTTCTTGGGATCCAACTGTTCTTTGCGTTCAAGACGCAAAGGCGGTGCCCAAGCATCTTGTCCACGATACAGATCATACGGGACATCCAGAAAACGTTTTATGTGCACAGGTGTATTCACCGCCACAATATCTATGTCCGATGCAGTCGTAGACATCTGACCTCCCCAACTTCACCACGAAGCAATTAATCTGGTCGCGGTATCAGGGGACTACTTGGAAAGGTCAACCAAATGGATGTCTATATCCGCACCTTCCATTGGTACGGGAAAAGATGTTTCAGAAAACTTAGGTAAGCGAAGCGACTTTATATCTGGATTATTTGAAAGGCCATATGGCTCTTTAGGCTTGAAATTCCAGGCTTTTTTCAAACGACGGTCGCCATTTTGATCATGATATCCCACCATAGCATATTCACCAGGATATGGCAGGTTAACACAGACGATTTGAGATCCCTCTTCAGCGGGAACACGGATGCGGCGCAATTTCCCTTTCTTTTTAAGGAAATCACGTTCCCCAAAGAGTTCTAATTTTAAAATACCCGTCTTTGTGACATTATGGACCGTTGCACGGATTTGAAGAGCGCCTGGTACGCATGTATCGGATTTATCGCGATCATAAAGCTCAAGCCCGGTTGCAACACCAATCTCTGACAGTTGCTCTGTCTGAACCTCTTCATCATTATCAACGTCTCGAGAGCTTGAATCTTGAGCCATTGCAAAAGTTGGCCCCATCATCAATGCTATCATGACGAAAGCGTTAGCGAATTTAGTCATATAGACGTTTGATTTCACGACAGCGTTTTCCTAAGCCTCTTAATTGACCCTATAGGCCTTCTTAGCTCATATGGGGATTAGATCCCGAAGCGTAAAGGCGTAATCACAAACCTGTTATATGGGACGACTTAACCGCTATATCCTAAAAAACGCCGCCCTCAGCATTGGGGGCCTCGTTATATTCGCCTGTTGCGTTCTGCTGCTTGAACGCTTGCTGCGCATATTTGAGATCGTTTCTAACACGACGAACCCTGGCGGTGCGGCGACATATATGATTGTGAACCTCCTGCCTTATTACCTTGGCATGGCAGTTCCGATCGCTTTGTTGCTGGGTACAATCATTACTGTTGATAAGTTGTCAAAGTCATCGGAACTCACCGCAGCCTTGGGCGCGGGCGTGTCTTTGTTTCACATGACCAAGCCATTCATCTGGCTCGCAGTCTTTTTGGCAGGCATCACTCTATTTGTTGAAGGCAACCTTCAACCTGTCGGACGTTATAAATACCGCCAGACCTTAGATGTTGTAAAACAACAAAGTTTCACAGCAGCCCTGCGCGAAGGCACGTTTACAGAAGTCGGAGCCCGAACATTCTTTGCTGGCACTGATGGCAAAGATGGCTCGATAGGTCCAATTTTCATCTATGAAACCGTGGATGAGGCAGACGGAACGGAAGGTTACCGGATTACTACGGCAGGTATTGGCGAGATTAAGGTCCTCGAAAATACGTCCTCAAGCGCACCAATCTTGAACCTGAAAGAAGGTCGCGGCTTTCAAGTCATGGACCGCATATTATCAGGACAATATGGGTTTGGCGGGGCCGCTATTGCGGGGGCTGCCAGCGTCTCTGACTACCGCATTCGCGGAGATGACGAACGAGAAATGACCTCGCTCGAACTCTTTGCAAACCGCAACGGAAATGTGACGCAAACCATTGATAAAAATACAAATAACGCAACATTACATTTACGAATTTCGAAATCCGTTCTTCTTCTAATTCTCCCCTTTATTGCGGTTCCATTTGGCTTGAACTACGGACGAAACCCCTCTTCTGCTGGTATATTCGTCGGGGTCGTCTTTCTTGTTTCACTACAGAAAGCCCTCGAATTCGGGCAATCTTTAGGGGCCGCCGGCAAAGTTCCGCCATGGCTTGGAATTTGGGGAATTATCATTGTTGTTGCGATTTTCGCAGGCCTTCTTTTCCGAAAAAGTGCATTCAAGATGGGACAACCGCCTTTGACGTCTTTTTCTCAATGGATTGGGCATATCAAAGGCGAGATAATCGGCAGTATTCGCAAACTATCCCGAGACAAACGAGCCTCGCGTAATGTTTAAGTTTGCCAGCTATATTTCAAAAATGTTCATCCTGACTTGGATAACACTTATCTTTGGGTTTTTAACGCTCATTGGCCTGCTAGATAGCCTCGCGAATAGCGCAGATATTTTGAAAGATGGCGGCGGTTTTAAAGATACGTTCCGCTACATGTTTTTGCGCGCGCCTGTTATCTTCGATCGCATTTTTGTCTTCACACTGGTCGTCGCGACTCTCATGACCTTTGTGAAGCTCATCCGCCAGCATGAACTCGTCGCCCTGCTCGGCTTTGGTATATCAGCGACGAAACAGGTCTTATTGCTCACGCCTGCCGTTATTGGCGCCTCCATTGTCTCCATTCTTTTCGTCGACTTTGCCATGGCGCCTGCAGTTAGGTCTCTTCAAGCCTGGGGTATTGGCGAGTATAAAGTTAAAAACATCACGCCTGACAATCCGCTTTGGCTCGAAGATAACGGCCAAATCGTACGCGCAACAGAGCGCATTGCTTATGACAAACTAGGGGATTTGAAGTTCTTTTTCCGAGATGATGTCGGGTCAGTCGAGCGTATCTGGCACGTTGAAACGGCGACATATTCAAATCCAAATTGGGATCTACAAGGCATTCAACAACTAGACGTCAAAGATGCGAATGGCGAAAATAGGTCCCTCGCGCCGATTGGCGGCAAACAAACATGGGAAACCCGCCAAACCCCGACCTCCATCGCGCGCCTAGCTGCAGAGCCTCGTGACCTGTCCCTGTCCGAAATGCGAAACTTCTCAAAACGTGGGAATAGTGGCTCTAAACCTAGTTTTGCCTATGAATTCTGGCACGCACATCGGATCACGCGCCCCATCGCAGCGTTCATTCTCCTCATTGCCTGCGCGGCCCTCATGCAACGCACAGGCCGTGAAGATACGGGAAGTAAAACGCTCATACTCGGCATTACAATGGCCTTTATCTTTCTGATATTCGATGGCGCAATGGCGACATTCGCAGCGTCAGGCGGACTGGCCGTCTGGCCAGCCATCGCTTTGCCTTTGTTAATCTTTGGCATAACGGGTGCATTCATGCTGCTCCGCACGGAAACGCTGTAGTCCCCCGTGTCTCGCCTGTTCATCGTCAATTCCTTATCCGAACGGGTTGCCACGAAAGGCTCCACCCTCGCCCCATTGGCCGAAGAGACAGGCACAAGACTTTTCTATCTTGACCCTTTTGATGACCTCCCAAGCGCCGTAAAGCAAGCTGCGCTGGACGGCGTAAATCATGTCGTCATAGAAGGCGGAGACGGCACGGTTCAAGGCGTCATTTCCGCATTTTTAATGCAGTCGGACCGCTTCGCCGACTTTCCTAAGTTCACGATTGTTCCGGGCGGCATGACGAATCAGGTTGCCAAGAATATTGGCTTGAAGTCCTCGAAATTGAATGCGGTTAGAGCAGCCTTAAAAAACGATCTCACGCCTTATGACATACCTTTGTTGAATATTGTGGATCGTGACGGACGAAACCATGCAGGGTTTCTCTTCTCAACGGGCGCGATGCCACAAATCACAAGATATACGACGAGCCAGCTACACCGCAAAGGCATTGGCGGCTCTCTGGCCGTATTGGGCGGTATCCTGAAAGGCATGCGCGGCAATGACGAAACACTGATGAACTCCACACATATCGCCATAGACGGCGTTCATAAAGGAGATCATTTAGGAACAGTTATTACGACGCTCCCAAGCCTTATTTTAAAACTTGATCCGTTTTGGGGTGAAGGTAACGGTCCGCTTCGAACGACATTAGTGGACGGAAAATACCGCCACCTCGCCCGCAATATTCTCAGCATTTGGATGGGCCGAAAGCACATAGACCGCAGCGCAAATGGATTTCATTCGGGGCGATATGATTCGCTCTCATTCGACTATAAAGGCGATATAGTTTTGGATGGCGAGTTTCTTTCAATTCCGTCAGGTAAGTTTACTGTTCGTCCAACACGTCCTGTGACATTCCTGCGCTGATATGCAGACAGTTTTAGACATCATCAAAACTGAAACCCTCGACCCGCCTGCGCGCGTCACCGAGGTCATGAACATAATCCAGGCTCGCCACGCAGGCCGTGTTCAAGCGATGGTTTATTATGGAAGCTCTCTTCGCGAGTTAGATAATCCTGAAAAGATGCTAGATTTTTATGTGCTTGTGGACAGTTACCGCAAAACACATGGTACAGGGCTGCGCGCCCTTCTCAATCGCCTCATTCCGCCCGCAGTTTATTACGTTGAGCATAGCTCACCAGACGGTACGGTTTCGACGTGTAAATACTCTATCCTGTCGCTGAAAGAGTTTGAGAAACGCTGCAGCGCGCGCGCTTTCCTTAGTCAAGTCTGGGGACGTTTCTCTCAACCCTGCGCGGTTTTATGGTCAAAAGATCAAGCCGTTTTAGAGCGCGTCTGGGCAGGCCGCGTCACAGCCGTCGAAACAATGATCAGCGAAACCGCACCTCTCTTGGATGGGACGATTACGGCGCCTGAACTTTGGGGCCGAGGTTTTTACGAGAGTTATCGTACGGAACTACGCCCTGAAAGCTCAACGGGACGGAGCGAGGAAATTGTTGCGCGATTCGCGGATCGGTATGCTGCAATAACGACCGCCATCTTTGGCCCCCCTGACGAAGAAGGTCGATATGTCCTTCGATCAAACGATAAATCATGGGCGCGTCGACGTTGGTTTTTCCGCCGTATGTTCGGAAAACCCGCTGCAGCGATTCGTGTTTTAAATAGCGCCGCGACATTTGATGGCGGCATTGATTATATTGCGCGAAAAGTTGAGAATCATTCAGGCGTAAAGCTCGACCCAACCCCAGCACAACGCCGTCATCCTGTTCTACATTCACCATTTTTGTTCTGGAAACTTTGGCGCAAAGGCGCCTTCCGTTAGGCCTAATTAGCCAATAGCCTAATTAACCAATAGAATGATCATTCTGCGGCTTGCAGCTTACCCATCATTGTCGCCATGATTTCGGCTTCACTGGCTTTCATCCTGGTAAATGTGTCGACAATCGTTTTCACATCTTCCTCAGTGTGTGCAGCTGATAGACTGATCCGTAGCAGGCTGGAGCTTTGCGGCGTGCCTGGCGGAACCGCAAGGTTCACATAGACCCCATTTTCCATCAACCAATTCCATTCCATCGCCGCTACACCCTCATTTGGACGACGGGCTGCAATCACAGGACTTGGGTCAGCGCAAAGATCATAACCAAGTGCAGATAGGCCAGCATGAAGCTGTTGTGCACGGGCTTTAAGGTTATCGCGTAAATGTCCGCCAGACTTGATTTTATCTACCGCAACACGGGCCGCGCAAATATTCGCCGGCGTTGCAGAGGCCGTAAACATATAGGGCCGCATAACTTTTCGCGTAATTTCAAATTCAGGATGCTTTGACGCACAAAACCCGCCCACAGAGGCTAGGGATTTCGAGAATGTTCCTGAGATAAAATCGACTTGATCCAAGACGCCCTGTTCTTCCGCGATACCGCAACCTGTTGGACCAAAAATACCGTAGCTATGCGCTTCGTCGATAAATAGGTAGCCGCCGTGACGATGCGTGACGTCAATAAATTCATCTACGGGAGCAATGTCGCCAAACATGGAATACATGCCTTCAATGACGACCAAGGCGTTACCACCCTCAATTTCACCCTGACGACGCAAACGCTTATCGAGATCCTCGGGATTATTGTGACGGAAACGGATCGTCGACGCATTGGTCAGACGTGATCCATCAATGATGCAGGCATGCGCATCCGCATCCATGAAAATGACGTCTTTATCGCCCGCCAGGCCAGAAATCGCAGCGAGGTTTGTTTGGTATCCCGTTGTAAACACAACACATGATGGCATTCCGAAATGCTCTGCTAGGGCGTTTTCAAGATCGATATGCTCGGTGTAGGTCCCATTCGCGATGCGAGAGCCTGTGGTGCCCGTCCCGTGGTCATCAATGGCTTTTTTAGCCGCGGCGCGGCAGTCTTCATCAAAGGTGAGGCCAAGGTAATTATTCGTCCCCGCCAAGAGTATTTCGCGATTGCCTATGCGCCCGCGCGTTGCGGAAAGGATGTCATCAAATTCGACACCTAAAGCATCAGAACCCATCTTCATCATCATGTCGACACGCGCTTGCAACGGCGCGTATTTATCAAACAAGGTCGTCATTGGAATTCCCCTCGCGCGGCGCGGTTATTTCGCCGTTAAACTTTTAACGGCGTTCACCAGTTCACCAACGGTTTTGATATCAGACACCATCTCCATCGGAATGGAAATATCATAGTGGTCTTCTAGCTCCATAATCAGATCAAAAACCGCGACAGAATCGACCTCAAGGTCCGACATAATGCCAGAAGATCGCTCAATCGGATGATTTTTGGGATTATAAGGCTTTAGAAGGTCACAGATTTTTTGATAAATGTCAGAATCCGTTGGCGCGCTCATGCTTATGTCTCTCTCAAACTTGCCGCGCGATACCAAACGCGCGGGCGCAGGTCCAGCGGTGCAATCAGCCTAGTTCGCTAGATTCTGTTACAACACGTAAGTTTTCTTTTGCCTGCAAGTCAATAATCCCGCCGTCTAGGAACTTTGCCTTCACCCGAGCGCGGGACAATTTACCAGAACTCGTGATAATCATCGTTGATTTTGGAACCAACATCAAACGTACGGGCACACCGACCTCTAATCGGATCGCAGCCGTTACAGCCGTGTAAATCTCATCGAGGACTTTTTGGTCCCGCGTCCGACATTCAAGCAGCAACATAATATCTTTTTCATCACCGACTCCGCCAATGGCGAAGGCACAGGCGCGGCCACCGCGGTGTGGTGCGGCAGCTTGGGCGGCCCATTCAATATCTTGTGGCCAAATGTTGCGTCCATGCCAAAGGATAAGGTCCTTAAACCGTCCTGTAACGACCAACTGATCCTCTAACCAATACCCCGCATCGCCTGTATCAAGCCAGCCATCCTTGGAAAATGCCGCCTCTGTCGCTTGTGTATTGCGAAAATAACCAGGGGAAACTGACGGTCCGCGTAAACACACGCGACCAACCATTTTTTGTTCCAAAACATTGTCATCAAAGTCACGAATTTCAATTTCATGATCAGGTAGAACCTTACCGCACGCGACAAATGTGCGGCGATCTTCTTCGCGAGTCACATCAGACGCTTCAACAGCTTCGGATGTGCGCGTGTAGCGCGCCATATCAATTGTATGTTTCAGCAACCCTTGGCCATGGGGCGCAAATGTTGCGGCCAGCGTGGTTTCAGCAAGGCCATATGAAGGTGTAAATGACCCTTCCCCAAATCCCATTCCGCCAAAGAGGTCTTGGAATGCCGTAAGCGGTTCAGGACGCACCATGTCACCGCCAATGCCGGCCACACGCCAGCTGGAGAGGTCCAATTCACGATCATCCCGCCAGCGACGTACACAAAGCTCATATCCGAAGGTCGGAGAATATGACAACGTGCCTTTATTATCCGAAATCAACTGCAGCCATGTGATCGGGCGGCGCGTAAAATCTTGTGGGTCGATAAAATCAACCGTCATCTGGCTCACGAGCGGCGCAATCATAAATCCGATCAACCCCATATCGTGATAAAGCGGCAACCAACTTGTCGCACGATCCATCTCTTGGATTTTCATTCCGTGTTTAGTGATACCATGACAATTCGCACAAACAGAAGATTGCGTACCGATAATCCCTTTTGGCGAAGATGATGAGCCCGAAGAATACTGAATATAACACAGGTCATCTTTCCCGAATGGCCGCAATTCTTCGCCTTTTGGAAGATCTTTGACCGCTTGGAAACTCATTACGGGGATGGCCTGATCATTCAGCGCGGACCGCATAATTGGTTCCATCGATTCAGGTGTTAGCAAGGCATGGAAATCGCCTGTATCGGCCATACGCTGTAATTGGCGCTCATATGAAGACCTGCCGCCCAACGTAACAGGCAGCGGCACAGGAGCCGCGACCAGGCCCGCATACTGGCAAGCGAAGAACATAACTGCGAAGTCAGGCGTAGAAACAGCTGCAATACCAATCCGCGCGTTCTTTTCAGCAAATGGCACCAAACGTTTAGCCATATCCATAGCTTGAGCCCGAAGCTCTGCGTAAGACAGCGTCGATTTCAGCTGCGCTTTGCCATCAAAATAGTTGAATCCAGTTTCACCGTCCGCCGCATAATCAAGCGCCTCGCATAATGTATCAAAATCACCGTGACGCAGAGTAATCCCGCGCAATGTAGGTAAAGGCATCTGGGTCTGTACGTCCGCTTGACTCATCAAATCACTCATTTTCATCGCCGCACAAACGGCCTTTTAATACTTAGCGCCCACCGGACATATCTACAATGCGAGATGCCCAATACATCACCTCGCACATTCCAAACCCCGTAACATATTGAAGGCCTTGGACGTTTCACGCAGTGTTACCAAATGTAACAAAAATGTTGCAGTTTATGACAGTGAAGTCGAGCGTAGAAATGTCTGGGTTAGGATTATGGTCGCGCTGTATAATATCCAGTTTCGGGGTCAATTATCTGGTGGGCGATACTGGGATTAAACCAGTGACCCCTGCCGTGTGAAGGCAGTGCTCTCCCACTGAGCTAATCGACCGTCAAGTTTTGACGTGCGCGCCTATTAGGACGTCGCCCGTGACTGTCAACCGAGACCCTCAGACGGGCGTTTTTCAGCCATACGTTCGCGAGCCATCGCATCTGCAATAACTGTTGTGGCGACACCTTGTTCATCCGCACGTTCGAAGACTAATTTTAAAGTATTTTCAAGGCCTTCTAGCTTTTTACTAACCCAATTTAAATCGTAAGCCCCACTGACTTCTGCAGCCACATTAATGATCCCACCCGCATTAATCACATAGTCTGGTGCATATAGGATACCGCGCTGACGGCAGGCTTCCGCCATCTCAGGCGTCGCAAGTTGGTTATTCGCGGCTCCAGCAATGATGGACGCACGTATCGTCGGTAAAGTGACCTCAGAAACAGCACCGCCCAGCGCACAAGGCGCGAAAACATCTGCCGCAACAGAATAAATTTCATCAGGCTCAACAACAACAGCCCCAAATTCTTGTTTGGCCTGCGCTAGGACGGTCTCGTTAATATCTGTCACAATTAAGTGAGCCCCCGCTTCGTGGAGATGTCCACAGAGGCCATATCCCACATGTCCAAGCCCTTGAACCGCCACACGCAAGCCTTTTAGCGATTCAAGCCCCATCGCATGACGAACCGCGACCTTTATACCGCGAAAAACGCCATCAGCAGTTACAGGGGATGGATCACCCGACGCAGCTGGCCCTTCATCAAGGCCTGCAACATGATCTGTTTGCGTTTTAATCACACGCATATCCGACGGCGAAACGCCGACATCTTCTGCCGTAATATATCGACCACCAACCGCTTCTACGGCTCGGCCATAGGCCGCAAACAAGGCATCACGGTCGAAATCGCCCTCAGGTCGCAGAATCACAGCCTTCCCGCCACCAAGTTCAAGACCCGCCATAGCGTTCTTAAAGCTCATCGCTTTTGAGAGGCGCAGCGCGTCTGTCATCGCATCCTTCGGATCAGCATATGACCAGAACCGCGTACCGCCCGCGCCGGGTCCACGATTCGTATTGTGAACGGCAATAATGGCCCGCAAGCCTGTCTTAGCATCACGGAAGACATGTACGCCTTCGTGATCGTCAAAATCGGGGTGATCAAACATATTTAGTCTTTCAAACTCGTCAATCCGGCCGCAGCCGCTTTAAGGACAGACAAGGCCAGTGCCCCGCCCGTCCCATCGCCAATATTTACGCCAAGGTCGAGGATCGGCGTGAGATCAAGATGAGACAGCAATGCATCATGCGCAGGTTCAGCTGATAGATGTGAGGCTTGGCAATGATCTGTCGCGCCAGGATCAATAGCATGCAGAATCGCAGCCGCCGCGCAGCTAACATATCCATCCAACAGGACTGGAATACGTTGATGACGTGCCGCGATGATTGCGCCGACCAAGCCCGCGATGTCACGCCCACCAAATAAACGCAGAGCTTCCAGAGGATCAGCTGTCTCGCCGCGATGGGTATTTATACCTGCTTCAACGGCTTTAATACGTGCCTCAGCCCCCTCACCGCCAGCCCAATAATTTGCAGCCCCGCCAAATAGCGCAATATTCATTGTCGCAGCCGCCGTGGCCGCGCCTAACCCTGCCGCGCCAAGGACAATCACATCTGCCCCCTCGGCAACGACTTCCATGCCGAATGCAATTGCAGCGGCGCAGTCCCGCTCCGACAGGCTCGCGCCTTTCGTGAAATCTTCGCTCGGGTAGTCCAACCCAAATTCGTAAACCTTGAAAGCGGCGCCTAATTCGCCTGCGATCCCCCGTACAGCAGCGGTGCCTTCGGTCAAGCTGGCGACGCGCGCTTTTGATTGCGCGATAATATCCTTGTCGGAAAGATTTTTAGCGACCCCATGTGTCCCCGCAAATACAGCGATCAATGGGCGTGCCAAGCGCGGCGCAGGACTGTCCTGCCAATGCGCAATTGCGTTCAAAGGTCCTTCTAACCGTCCGAGTGGATGCAAGCCTCGTCCGAGCTTACCCGCATATGTTGATACATCGGATGTGAAACCTTCTGACAAAGACGGCATCGTTGTGACCAAAGCCCGGATATCATCAAAAGGACGATCAGCGGGTTTTGCGCCCGTTTGTTCTATCTCTGTCATGTCTCGGCTCTCCAACCCAGGTAAGCACCCGGAGCATTCTTCAAAAGAATCAAATTTTTAACCCTATTTGCAATACGTGACATAGAACCCTGCCGCCTTAAATTCTTTTCAAATTCTGCCTGATAAGAGCATTTTATGTCCGCAAAACTCATTACAAACATTATCTCTGTCGCAGCGATGGCTTTAGCCATCGTATTCTACATCGATTTCAGAGAAGACAGACGTCAGATGTATGCGGATAAGCTCGTGAAAATCATGGCCGAAGAAGAGGCATCAGCACAGAAAACGCGTCCGGTCGCCACCCCGCGCCCGACCGTCCGTAAATCAGCCTCAGCCTTGTCGATACCAAAAGACCCTCGCTCTGGACAGTATCATTACAAAGGCCGCGTAAATTCAGGCTATGTCGACTTCCTTGTCGATACTGGCGCATCGGCCATTGCTCTCACTCTGACAGATGCCCGCAAAGCTGGGATTAAAGACCGCAACCTTGTTTATAATGTCCCAATCAGTACGGCAGGCGGGCGAATCCTTGCCGCGCGTGTGACATTAGATCAAGTCGCCTTGGGCGGCATTATGCTGCGCGATGTCGAAGCCTTTGTCATACCTAAAGGCCTAGAAACCTCCTTACTTGGCATGACATGGTTGGGACAATTGCAAGAAGTTAAAGCCACACCAAATGCATTGCTATTGCGGCTTTAGAACACCCCTGTCTTGCGGGCCATATTTACCGCGACCAAAGCCAAACATATTCCAAACACACGGCGCAATAATGTTGCATCCATTTTATGCGCGAGTTTTGCGCCCAATGGCACCATTGGCCACGCTGCCAGTGTGATCAACGCAAAGCCCAACCCGTTCACATAACCCAGTGATCCAAATGGCCGTCCCGAAACACTCCATCCGCTCAAGATGAAACCAATGGTCGCGGGCACTGCGATAAAAAGCCCAAAGGCTGCAGCGGTTCCAATCGCGCGGTGAATAGGCACGCCGCAGAGCGAAAGTAACGGCACAGATAACGAGCCGCCACCAATCCCCATGAGGGAAGACAAAACGCCAACAGAGCCACCCGCAATCATTGGCGCAGGTCCGCGCGGAACAGTATCGCGTAGAACAAAATTGGGACGTCCAAAAATAAACTGCAGCGCAACGAGAACGGCAACCCCCGCGAAAATCCGAGTCAAAACGACATTAGACAACTGAGGGGCAATCCATATGGCCGCAATGAAAGAGCCGACCCCGATCCAAAGGCCGTAGCTCTGCCACCATTTTCTGCGCGGCCAGACCAATGACACATCCACGGCATCGCGATCATGATGCGCTTTTGTCGACCGACTAGCATTTAGAATAATAACGGCCGCGCTCGTCGCAATGGCACAATGCATAACCAAATGCTCCGGCACGCCAAGCTCAGTAAATGCATAGAATAAAGCCGGAACCATTACGGCACCGCCGCCAATTCCGAACAGGCCAGACGTTAGCCCCGCAACGCCGCCCACGGCTAGGAGGGCTAAGATCAAAGGCCAATGCGTGAAAATTTGCTCCATTATGCCGCGCGCGCAACGTCCTGCATCACGGCTACACCTGCTCGCAAGACGTGCGACGGCGGAACTTTTGTTGCCATCGTCTCGGACAAGGTCCGACGCCAAATCCGCGCACCAACCTCTCCTGAGAAAAGTCCCATGATGTGACGGATGAGCGCCTTAGTCGACGGATCTATTTTTTCTTGTGCCTCAGCATAGCCGATCAATCGCTCTGCGATTTCAAGGCGCGACGGCTGATATGTGTCCGAACCAAACCAGCGCGCATCAACATCAGTCAATATCCAAGGCGTATTATAGGCCGAACGACCAAACATCGCACCGTCCAGACGCCCATTCATAACCTCATCCGCATGCGGAATATCGCTGAGTTGGCCATTCACGATAATGTCCAATTCGGGAAACCGAACTTTCATCGCGTGGACAAGTTCGTAATCAATGGGCGGAATTGTACGGTTGTCTTTAGGCGACAAGCCTTTCAACCACGCTTTGCGCGCATGGATGATGAAGGTTTTACAGCCTGCACTCGCAACCGTCTCGATGAAACGCGGGAGCTCCGCATGGACATCTTGATCATCAATCCCAAGACGACATTTCACGGTGACCTCTGCGTCTGTGGCGCGGCTCATCGCTGTAAAACACTCGGCCACCAGATCGCGTTCTGCCATCAGGCACGCGCCGAACCGTCCCGCTTGGACACGGTCTGACGGACACCCAATGTTCAAATTGATCTCGTCATAGCCATACTCTGCGCCAATCTCTGTCGCCTGCGCCAGCTTCGCAGGATCACTACCGCCAATTTGCAGGGCAACGGGGTGCTCAACATCATGAAAGCCTAGCAAATGATCGCGCGGGCCATGAATCACCGCATCGGCCACGACCATTTCGGTATAAAGGCGCGTATGTGCGGAAAGCTGTCGATGAAACCAACGGCAATGCCGATCCGTCCAGTCCATCATGGGGGCAACAGAGATGTTAGGGGTTAACGTCATGCGCTTTGATATGACGATCCGTATAAAACTCAAGGCCAGCGATTTTAAATTAACCAAAAAAAAGCCCCGATCCGAAGATCGAGGCGTTTTAATCTTAATACCATTTTCTCAAAAGAAAATGGCGCGAGTGACGGGACTCGAACCCGCGGCCTCTGGCGTGACAGGCCAGCGCTCTAACCAACTGAGCTACACCCGCTAAGATGTGAGGGGCTATTAGCTATGAGGTTCGCTTTGGTCAACGCGGAAATGCGCGTTTTCTCAGTTTTATTCACCCTGACGCTAAACCCTCCCTCACAGACTTAGGTAAGGCCGTAAAAACCGTGTTATATGAGGCTTCCATCCGCTCAATAACGTCATCTTGATCGAGCCTATCCAGTAATAAGACCATCCAATTCCCGCGTTTAAGATGAGAATGAGCCTCTGCGACGCCAACTTCGAACAACATTGCGCGAATCTCTGCGTCCGGCGCCTTCACCGTCAGGCGATTTGCACCGGGCCGAAGAATCGCAAACATCTTAAATTTAGTCTGCGTGCCGACTTTGAACACATGCGCCCCGCCCCATTGTTCCGTCATATAAGCACCTGGAAGGGCTAAGGCCTCAGTCGTAATATGTATGTCCATGTAAACAGCTCAAATTTTGATGCGTTAAAACGTCATAGAGTAATTGCATGTGTTCGCAAAATACGTATAAGCCTGTTTCGCAATTGAATGCGTCGGGCGGTTAGCTCAGCTGGTAGAGCATCTCGTTTACACCGAGAGGGTCAGCGGTTCGAACCCGTTACCGCCCACCATTCAATTTGCAGCCTCCAAACACCCTTACATTTTCACTTTTGCAAAATTGCGCACGGATTTGAAACGATCTGCCTTTATGCGAATTATTCGCAACTTAGGGCTTGCAACTCATTCTTAGTCTCTCTAGTGAGATTTCGTAATTAAGAATTATTCGCAAGAGGGTTCAGATGATCATACAAACACGCGCTTCGGTTCTAACGCAGTTGATGACGGCAGATTGCCGTCAAGATAACGATACGTTTTCCGATGCCGTGCAAGACGCTTTGATTATGGCCCGCGAAGCTGCCCTCATCCCCACAGTACAAAACGCAGTCAGTAATGACCGCACAACCCTACCTCACCAAAAGAGATAATTAGCCTCATGTCCCACAAGACCCTTTGTAGCGCCGCTGCACTCCTGCTTGCGCTTGCGCCCTCTGCCTTTGCGCAAGACACTGCTGATGAAGATGTCATTATCGTGACAGGCCAATATCTGTCGATCGACAAAGTGAACGCCGTGAAGACACCGACGCCTATCATTAATGTCCCGCAAAGCCTGTCGATCGTCGATCGCATTCAAATTGAGGATCAAGCCTTCACAAATATCGGCGACATCACGCAATACACACCTGGGCTAACGAACTCCCAAGGCGAAGGTCACCGCGATGCAATCATTATACGCGGCCAACAAACAACGGCTGACTTCTTTCAAGACGGCGTACGCGATGACGTCCAATATTTCCGGCCGCTCTATAATGTTGAACAGGTTGAAATCCTTCGCGGCTCTAATGCGTTACTCTTTGGACGCGGCGGCACAGGCGGTATCGTCAACCGCGTGACGAAAAAAGCAAAGTTAGGCGAGCAATTTACAGTGCTGAATGCCTCTGTTGATACATTTGGTGCATTTTCTGGCGCGGTTGATACCAATCACGATATTACAGACACGGCTGGCGTACGGTTTAATGCTTTCTATGAAGAGCTAAACTATCACCGTGATTTCTTTGACGGCACACGATTTGGCTTCAATCCAACCGCGCGCTTCGAAGTCTCTCCGCAGACTGTCCTCGATTTCTCATATGAGTATTTGGATGATGATCGCGTTGTAGATCGCGGCGTCCCATCACAAAACCTAACAGGTAGCGCAGATGTTCCGTTGAAAGGGTTTGATAATACCTTTTTTGGTTCACCCGATGAGAATTTCACTACATTGCAAGCACACATCCTGCGCGCGCGCGCCGATCACGAGTTTTCTGATAATATTCGCGGTAATGTCTCCGCACAATATGCGGATTACGACAAAGCCTATCAAAACCTCTTCGCCAGCGAGGAAGTCCAAGTCGGCGCAGACGGTACATTTGATCAAGTCGAACTCGACGGCTACCGCGACACAACGGATCGGCAAAACCTCTTCCTACAAGGCAACCTTATCGGTGAGTTTGAAACGGGCGCATTGGGCCACACCGTTTTGGTTGGCGTCGAATATGGCACCCAAGATACTGAAAATGCGCGTTTGGATAATGTTTTTGCCGCTAATAACGATGATCAGCTTTTCATTCCCTTCAGCGACCCGCTCGTCATTCCAGCGTTTGGGTTCACCAATCTTGTCCGTGATCGCGCCTCTGAGGTCACGACATTTTCCGTCTATGCGCAGGACCAACTCGATCTAACGGATCAATTCAAACTCATCCTCGGTGCACGTTACGACAGTTTTGATATTGACGTTGATGACATCATTGCCGGGGAACCATTTAGCCGCAAAGATGAGGAAATCTCCCCTCGCCTTGGCGCGATTTATAAGCCTGCAGAGAACGTCTCAATCTACGCCAGCTACAGCGAAACATTCTTGCCGCGTTCCGGCGATCAGTTCCTGACGTTAAACCTCACCAACAGCCAAACAAATCCACAAGGTTTTGAGAACCGTGAGTTGGGATTAAAGTGGGATATTCGCCCTGACCTCAGCCTGACAACGGCTGTTTTCGAACTCGACCGCGATGACTTCCTCACGCAAGATACAGCTGTCGATCAGGACAATCAGGTCAATGTTGAAGGCTCCAACACAAAAGGCTTTGAAGTTCAACTTCAAGGCAATTTGATCGATAAACTATCTATCAATACGGGCTACACCTATTTGGACGGTGAAGTTCGATTTGAAAGTAGCCCCCTAGACGGCAATCGCACACGTCAAACGCCAGAACACACATTCTCACTCTGGAGCCAATATGAAGTCACTGAGAGCTTCAGCGTCGGCGGCGGTGTCACGCATCAAGCCGGTTTCTTTGTACGTGAGGACAACTCCGTGCGTGTCCCTGCTTTCACTCGTTTTGATGCATCGGCGCATTATGATGTGTCAGACGACTTACGCCTTCAGGTAAATATCGAAAACTTATTTGATATCGATTATTTCCCAGATGCTCATTCAAACGACAATATTTCGACAGGTGCGCCGCTCAACGCCCGCTTCTCTGTTCGTAAAGCGTTCTAAGGTCTATCCCCTTCCTTAGACAGAAAAGCCGTCCCCGCCATTTGGCAGGGACGGCTTTTTTATGACGTGTTTTGGGGCGACTTTGTACTCGCTTATGATCCAATGCGATAACGTGCGCTTATTTCCTCTAAACGCTGGCTCATAGCCTTTCGCTTGGCTTTAATCTCTGGCGTCTCTTTCTGGCTCGGATCTTCGCACATTTTGCCAACACGGCGCGCATGTTTATCTCCCAACGTATAAAGTTCATTCGCCCGCGAAATCGTAATTTTCCGCGTCAGGAGGACATAGGCCGCGATGGCCTCTGGCTCTTCGCCATTCATGAACGCCCGTGCAACGCCGCCCGCAAGCTCTATGTCCGCAGGCGTATATATGTCCCTCACCTCGTCAAAATAACACCGGCATTCCTTGCGCGTTTCGCCGAAAGAATCACATAGCGTCAGAAGAGATGTCTCCGCGGAAGGTTTCGCAAAGGCAGGACCAACAAAGGTGAAACTAAAAGCTAATCCAAGCACAAACCGAAACATAAAACCTCCCAACAGAGCGATAAATCTAAGATACGCGTTTAAAAACCTGGTTAAAAACTACGGTTAAATTGGGGCGGAAATGTTTTGCTCCGTTGAAATCGTTTAACCAGAGAGTTCCACTCGATCTTAGTTTACATTTCTTCGAGTGAACGCACCAATAACGCCACCCGTTGCCACTCCCAGCACCGCTCCATAAAAATGGGCATTCACGACAACTGAGCCGCCTGACACAGCTGCCGTCAAAGGGACAGAACCAATAAATTTTTCATAGATAATTTTTAAGCACAGCGCCGATAGGACAAAAATGCTCTCAAAAGGAAAATCATTGTCACCACGCTTTGTTGAGGCGAGAGAATGAGTGGCCCCCGCCGCTAGGAGACCATGTAAAACGCCTGATAAGCCGACATAATTTTGCAAGTTTCTATCAAAGAACGCGAAGCCGGCACTTATGCCAATGGCGCATATGAGAAAAATAAACCCCCAAAAGAGTGTATTGAAGGTCTTACCGTAGAGGCTCCAGACCCCGATCAACCCCAACGCGTTCAACAGAAAATGAGGCCATCCCAAGTGGGTTAAATGCCCAGAGATAGCCCGCCAAATCTCTCCCCGGCTAAACAGACCTTGTTTATACGAGAGGAAATCACGCCCTACATCGCCCAACAAAGCAACGACACAGCTCATGACTAAAACCAAACAAACAAACGCCCAATGACGTTGAGCATTTACGTATGATCTAACCACATCTCTGCTCGTGTTACCGAAGCCTATTTCGCTTCAGTCAAAGCCTTATAGATGATCTTATTATATGAGCTGACGTATTCCCTAAGCTCCATACGAAGAGCCTTCTGTGTTGGGCCGTAAATTGTGTCGCCCGTTCCTTTTGCAAGGCTATATGAAACAAGACCTTCAATCTCGGCATATTCATCTTTCGACAGACCAGGAAAACTCTTACCACGCCCTGAAAACCCTATGATTTCGACTTTTCCTGAACCCGCAGAAGTTAGCGCATCACGGGCGTCTGTTTCCGCATTTGCGGTTTCAACCCACCGTAACTTCGCTACAATCTCGGCTTCTTTATCATTCATTTCAGTAACGACTTTCGTGGGCTCGCCAGGCTGCGCGGCTACAGTGCTAGACACCTGTTGGCAGGCTGCAAGACTAAAGGTGACGAATGCAAGAAGGTAGCTTTTATAGTTTGCGAAGTTTGGCTTATTTTTCAACATCTAACTACCCTTCCACACGCGCTGAAAACCGTCTTCTTCTGAACGCTTTTAGCTTACCAGCCGCACCGAGAATAAGCAGCATGAAAATGCCAAAGCTACCGCCGCCGCCGCCACTAGAACTAGATGGCGTCGGCGCAGGGGGCGTCGGCGTTGGCGTTGGCGTCGGCGTCGGCGTTGGTACAGATGTTTCTATAACATCAACAGTAACGATAGCCGGAGCTGAACTGTCAGTTCCATCACTAATAATATAGCTGAAGGTCTCCGTACCGCTAAAGTCAGCCGCAGGTTCATAAGCGATTTGCGTCCCATTTACGGTAACAATCCCCCCTGCGCTAATGGCACTTACACTTATGATGGTGAGCGTATCACCATCTGCATCCATATCGTTCCCAAGTACAGCGAAGTTGGTCGAGGCACTATCAGCATCTACCGTAAATGCATCAGCGTTCGCTACAGGCGGCGTATTTGAGCCGCCTCCCGTCCCACTATTATTAATTGTTAAGGCTGCGCTGTTTACAGCAAAGAACGGCTGCGTTGCACACATAACTCTTAGCCGTCCTGTCGTCGTATCAATATCAGGCACAGTAATCGCTTGGCTGCCGTCATTAGGTGTTGATGCAAGGATCATTGTTCCAAATGTTTGCCCTCCATCTTCAGATAAAGCGATTTCTACATTATCACAGTTGATTGGCGCTGCCGTTGTATTGGCGACATCCCATGTTACAGTTTCGGTGCTATTGCTCGCCCATGTAGCTGCAGCAGGAGCCGTGACCACAAAAGGGCCAGCCGCACTACTTACTGTGAGTTTCCTGGTTTCAGTCGAAGCCCCACCTTTACCGTCGCGCACAGTTAAGCGAAAATTCAAATCACGGTTCGTTGTTGGCAGAACTTCGCCGTAAGTTGTCGTGCCCGTGAGGACATCACTGATTTGCGGAAACGTTCGGCTCTTGGAGGTCGTAGGCGAAAACGATCTAAATATTGGACGTGAGCCATCATCAACGAGTTCCGCCCGACTATTCGTCATTGTGCCAAGGTCATATTGTTCCCACGCGTATGTAAGAGTATCTCCCGCGTCGGCGTCCGTTCCATCACCTGTCAGAATAAAGGGGGTGGATTGAGGGATATGGCCATCTGCGCCCGGAATAGACACGGGTGCTGCATTGCTCAGACTCGTTGATATGCCACAACTCCCCCCCGTGCTAGTGTCAGCAATAAATTCGCTGATCTCCGTGAGAGAATGCGTATGAAAATAGTCATCTGATTGCGCCTGAATATCTTCCTCATCGCATAGACTTGCATACCCCATAATCGTTGAACCACTGCCGGGCTCATAGGCGGCTGTCGGCTCTCTATTATCCTCACATGAATTGACGTTGCCATTGAATGTATGGTTGGCAGAAAACTGATGCCCAATTTCATGCGCAACAAAGTCGATAAAAAATGGGTCATTAACTGGCTGATCTGACCCTGTTACGCCCTCAGCTTTATCTACGCCACACACGACACCGAAGCCAGCCAATCCGCCGCCGCCTGTGCTGAAAACATGGCCTATGTCATAATTAGCAATACCAATTGTGGCGTCAATCTCTTGCACGACCTCATCAATGAGTGCATCTGAGTCATCATCGGTGAAAGGGTCCGTGGCAGCGTCTAGGAAAATGATGTCAGATGTATTCGCTACTAATTCTAATTTGATCGATAAATCGCGCTCATAGACTTGATTGACGCGGTTTAACCCCGTCACAATAGAAGCCAGCGTGCTTGCTTTCGTGCCACCATGAAATTCTGAATACTCACCTGTCGTGGCCACAGCGATGCGGTAAGTTCTAAGGTTTGTACCAAATGAAAATTTACTTTGGGCGCCAGAAAGAGACGTCCGGTTTTTTGTTTGAGATGATGCTTCACCTTTAAACCCACAGCTCAAGGACGTGCTGTTTTCCGCCCCCATTTCTGACATATAATCGGAACGAAAATAACTTTGATATTGCCCTGCTTTCCCAATCGGATCGATGTAAACAGTGTCGCCTGCATAAGAGAAAATACCGTGAAACCCTTCTGAAGTGAGATCCAGACGACCCGAATTTAGAGGGTCAAGAACATCAACAATTCTATAAGTTTGGATGTCAGGGTTTTGGTCAGAAAGTGATTTTTCCATGATCGGAGAGTGGTAAAGTGTAAACAGGCGCATTTCGCCAGAAGGCAATGGCAATTCAATTTCCGTGTTCGAAGCACCGAAATGTTCTCCAGGAGCTTGGTTCAGCGTATATTTTAACTCCTCCACATTTAGGCGCAGATGGCGTGCTGCGCGCATAACTTTAGGTTGAGTCGCTAAAGACGTGCTTTTCGCCTGACGTGCATGCGACTTGGATGAAAAGTCTTCCCAAATATCTGCGCTGGCTTGCCCGCTAAAAGTGACTGCCAAGGCTAAAGTTGTCGCTGATAACAAATAACGACGTAAAGTAGATGTGGATTTCATAATATTTATTCCTGACCTAACGGTTCACCCTCGACGCTGGAAAAAGCCTGCTAAAGACTTCTGACAGTTACTAAGACTATATCTCAGATGACATTTCACAACTATAGATACTCTCCTTTATAACAAGTAAATCTATACTTTAAAATTAAAATATGTTTCCGCAAACTCATTAACCTTGAGCACTTGAGCACATGTCCACGTTAGGACATTCGCAGTCTTTAATTTGAATGAGTAGTCTCAGGCAACATTAACCCTCACGCGACAAAAATGCCTCAACATCAGCGCAATTTGTATATTCAGTGCCTCAAACGGTAACAGAAATTGCATTGCAGGCACAAACGCAAAGCCCCGACACATTGGCCGGGGCTTTGTTATTCCTATTTGACATCGCAGTTTTAATGCGCGGCGGTTCCGCCTTCTGGCATCTGCGTAGGCGGCGTTCCCATCATGAGGCCCGCAAGTTGGGCTTCGTCACTGGAGGTCCATTTCACAGGTTTGATCTTTTGGGTCAGGGCGTGTTTGAGGACTTCGCTGACATGGGTCACGGGAATGATCTCCAGCGCACCTTTCACATTATCAGGAATATCCGCGAGGTCTTTTTCATTATCAATTGGGATAAGCACAGTTTTCACACCGCCGCGTAGCGCCGCGAGTAGCTTCTCTTTCAACCCACCAATTGGCATCACACGGCCACGTAAAGTCACCTCGCCTGTCATGGCGATATCGTTACGAACCGGAATTTGCGTCAATACCGACACAATGGCTGTCACCATGCCGATACCTGCACTTGGCCCGTCTTTCGGCGTGGCCCCATCAGGAACATGGACATGAATATCATTTGATCGGAATTTCCGAGGCGAGATGCCCAATTCGGGCGCTTTCGCCTGAACATAAGAATTAGCCGCTGAAATCGACTCCTTCATGACATCTTTGAGGTTACCTGTGATCGTCATTTTGCCTTTGCCCGGCATCGCCAACGCTTCGATTGTCAAAATATCGCCGCCGACAGACGTCCAGGCCAAGCCAGTTACAATGCCAATTTGGTCCTCTGCATCGGTCTTGCCATAGCGGAATTTTTTTACACCCAGCAGGTCGTCCATCATATCCGCTGTCACGTCGATTTTCGTCGTTTCTTTGGACACAATTTTCGTTAGCACTTTACGCGCGAGTGATGCGATTTCGCGTTTCAAGCCACGGACACCCGCTTCGCGCGTGTAATAACGGATGATGTCGCGAACGGCATCTTCAGACACTGAAAACTCTGACGGTTTAAGGCCATGCTCTTTGGTCTGCTCGGGGATCAAATGACGTTTGGCGATCTCAACCTTTTCGTCCTCTGTGTACCCAGGAATACGAATGATCTCCATACGGTCCAAGAGCGGTTGCGCCATGTCGAGGCTGTTGGCCGTCGTGATAAACATCACGTCCGACAGATCGTAATCCACGTCCAGATAATGGTCGTTAAATGTGTCATTTTGTTCTGGATCGAGCACTTCGAGCAAGGCCGCTGATGGATCGCCGCGATGATCTTGACCCATTTTATCGATTTCATCAAAGAGGAACAACGGATTGTTATATTTCGCTTTTTTCATCGATTGGATAACGCGTCCTGGCATAGAGCCGATATAGGTCCGGCGATGTCCGCGAATTTCAGACTCATCGCGCACGCCGCCCAACGACACACGTACAAATTCACGACCCGTTGCCCGCGCAACAGATTTACCCAAGGAGGTTTTACCCACGCCGGGAGGCCCGACGAGGCAAAGGATTGGACCTTTGACTTTTTTCGTGCGGGTTTGCACCGCGAGATGCTCGATGATCCGTTCTTTGACTTTATCAAGGCCATAGTGATCTTTATCTAGGATCGCCTGCGCTTTGGCCAAATCGCGTTGAACGCGTTTCTTCTTGCCCCATGGCACAGAGAGCATCCAGTCGATGTAATTGCGAGAGACATTGGCCTCGGCGCTCATTGGCGACATTTTCTTGAGGCGCGAGAGTTCTTTATCGACCTTTTCTTTGGCTTCGGTCGTGAGTTTGGTCTCTTCGACTTTCTGGCGCAGTTCTTCCATCTCGTCGGGTTCGTCCCCGCCAAGCTCTGTTTGGATCGCCTTCATCTGTTCATTCAGATAATATTCGCGCTGGGTCTTTTCCATCTGGCGCTTCACGCGCCCTCGGATTTTCTTCTCTACCTTCAAGACGGAGGCTTCGCCGTCGAGCAGTTCAAGGATTTGCGCGAGGCGGTCCCCCACTTCAGTCGATTCGAGCAAAGCCTGCTTGCGCGCAATGTCCGCGCCCAAATGCACAGCGACAATGTCGGAGAGCTTTGACGCATCCGTTGTTTCCGTCACCGATGTGATGACCTCATCTGCTACTTTTTTGTTTAGTTTTCCATAAGACTCAAAGCCTTCACGGACCTGTTTCGCCATGGCTTCGACGTGGTCTTTGTCGGCCATTTCGCTCTCAGTGATACGTATAGCGCCTTCGAGGAAATCGCCTACAGTCAAATCAGATACAGCTGCACGATCTTCGCCTTCGACAAGGACACGCACTGTGCCGTCAGGGAGTTTCAAAAGTTGAAGGATTTTCGCGATACACCCACGCTCAAAAAGATCACCCTCCGCCGGATCATCTGTCTCTGGGTCCTTTTGCGTTAGCAGGAAAACACGCTTTTCCGCGGTCATAACATCTTCGAGGGCCGCAATAGACTTCTCACGCCCAACAAAGAGCGGCACAACCATGTGCGGAAACACGACAATGTCGCGCAAAGGTAAAACGGGAAGGCGTTGAATGTCGCTCATTTTATTATCTTAAGTCCTATTCGGAAGTCTGTGTCCCAAAGTCTTATCAGGGGTCCTGACCTATGTGGGAGACATAGGCGGTTCCGACAAGGTGTACGCTCAGGTTTCACCCCAAGTTCGACGCCCTTGCGCAGCAATATCTTATATACGAACGAAAACGGGGGCCCGTGAGGCCCCCGCTTGAAATCTTTTACCTACCATGCGGGTTTATGCAGACTTATCAGCCGTTTTAGCCGCTTTCGCATGCACCAAGAGTGGCTCTGCGTTGCCTTCGACGACTTCTGCATTGATGACGACTTCTTCGACGCCTTCATAGGTTGGGAGATCGAACATCGAATCGAGCAAGATCGCTTCCATAATAGAGCGCAAACCACGCGCGCCAGTTTTACGCGCCAAGGCCCGCTTGGCGATGGCTTTCAACGCATCCTCAGTGAAGGTCAGTTTGACATTCTCCATTTCGAAGAGTGTCTGATATTGCTTCACAAGCGCATTTCGCGGCTGTGTTAGAATGATGATGAGGGCATCTTCGTCCAAATCAGTCAATGTCGCGATAACAGGCAAGCGGCCCACGAATTCTGGGATGAGGCCAAATTTCGTCAAATCTTCCGGCTCTACACCTTGCAAGATATCCCCCACGCCGCGCTGATCGATTTCTTTAACCGAACCACCGAAACCAATGGAGCTATCGTCGCCGCGACCAGCAATCACTTTATCAAGGCCCGCAAATGCGCCGCCCACGACAAAGAGGATATTCGTTGTATCAACCTGCAAGAATTCTTGCTGCGGATGTTTACGCCCACCTTGCGGCGGCACGGAGGCGACTGTGCCTTCCATAATCTTGAGCAGAGCTTGCTGTACGCCCTCACCCGACACATCACGTGTGATGGATGGATTGTCGGACTTGCGTGAAATCTTATCGACCTCATCAATATAGACGATGCCGCGTTGCGCGCGCTCAACATTATAATCCGCAGATTGTAGTAATTTCAGAATAATGTTTTCAACATCTTCGCCAACATAACCAGCTTCGGTTAGCGTCGTCGCATCGGCCATTGTGAACGGCACGTCCAAAATCCGCGCGAGGGTCTGCGCGAGCAATGTCTTACCACAGCCTGTTGGACCGACGAGCAAGATGTTGGATTTTGCCAATTCAACATCGGGATTAGACGCCGCATGGTTCAAGCGTTTGTAATGGTTATGGACAGCAACGGACAGAACGCGCTTGGCGTAGGCTTGACCAATGACATAATCGTCGAGGATTTGCGTGATCTCTTGTGGTGTTGGCACACCTTCTTGAGTTTTGGCGAGAGAGCCTTTGCCCTCCTCCTTGATGATATCCATGCAAAGTTCGACACATTCGTCACAGATGAAAACTGTTGGTCCCGCAATCAGCTTGCGAACTTCGTGCTGAGACTTACCGCAAAATGAGCAGTAGAGCGTATTCTTGCTGTCAGTGGTATTCTTGCTCATCGTCTAACTTTCATTCCATCCGTTTCAGTTTGCAGTGACTTGCAAGTCCGATGCCGAATGCGTCCCATTCCACCGTGCAAAGTGCAAAGTGATTCTGCGAGGTTTGAATCAACCTCGCAGATAAATCTTAAATTCAGGCTTACACAGGAAAAAGACCTGCATGAAAGCCCGAGTTACAGCCAAATTGGCTTAGCTTTCACCACGTTTGGAATAAACATGGTCTACGATACCGAAATCTTTAGCTTCTTGCGCGCTCATGAAGTGATCACGATCGAGTGTTTTCTCAATAACCGCATATTTATTACCCGTGTGAGTCACATAGATTTCGTTCAAACGCTTCTTCATCGCTTGAATATCGTCAGCATGGCGCTGAATGTCAGACGCCTGACCGCGGAAACCACCAGACGGTTGATGCACCATGACGCGCGCATTTGGCAACGCAACGCGCATATCAGCTTCGCCAGCCGCGAGGAGCAGCGACCCCATAGAACAGGCCTGACCGATACAGACGGTCGACACGGGGCATTTGATATATTGCATCGTGTCATAGATCGCCATGCCAGCCGTCACCACGCCGCCAGGCGAGTTAATATACATGCTGATTTCTTTCTTCGGGTTCTCTGACTCGAGGAACAAAAGCTGTGAGGTGATCAACGACGCCATGCCGTCTTCGACAACACCCGTTAGGAAGATGATACGATCTTTTAAAAGGCGCGAGAAAATATCAAACGCGCGTTCCCCGCGTGATGTTTGTTCAACAACCATCGGGACGAGGTTCATCAATGTATCTTGGGGATCGTGCATCATATTCATGTTCCTTAAGCTCCAGTCAGCAGTACGCCACAGGCAAATCAGTCAGTAACATATTGCCTCGTCTGCCCATGCTTTCAAGAGAGGATGATGGGTTATGTTGGCGCGCGGTTAATTGTGGGGATAATGAACCCACCCAAGGGTCAATATTTGAGCCGTAAGATCGGCCCTCAGGCTTGCCCGAAGATGACGCTTGAGGTGGAATATGTATGGATGCGAAACGACGACACCCATGTTCTGCTGGCTCAATTTTACTTTTTGAACCCATTTTTACAGAGTTTTGAAATTACATCCGCATATAGATCGAAATAAACTCAAATCATTTCAGCGCCTTAGAGAAATTTATAGAGATGCATCCTTGGGTGCTGATTTCTGTGTCATTTATAAACTTGTCTTCTCACAACGGGCGACCAAGCGTACGTTGGCTTGTTCGGTGGGGAGCGGCGCTTGTCATTGGATGATGCTGGGTAACGTCAGCAGAGTTGGGTGGCCTATCGCGAGCTGATTGAGCCTAGACTGTTCTGTTCGGCCGATAGTGGAGAAAGGCGTCGTCGCGTGGGGCTTTCTGACAAATTGCG